>CAWUVN010000019.1:0-57238 GCA_963925995.1 uncultured Pseudomonadales bacterium
CAGGCTACCGGCAACGCTGCCATAGCAATCCAAAAGCCGACAAACTCGTCCCAGACAATGCCACCGTGGTCATGGACGCCGAGGGTTTTCGCCGCAGCTCCACAGATATATATACCAATAATGGCGCTGACTAATACAACCATTAAATAGCTCGCCAGAGGTAGTTGAGCCAACAGCCACCACAGCGGTATGGCCGCCAAGGTACCCATGGTGCCCGGCGCTTTTGGTGAGAGCCCGCTACCAAAACCAAAGGCCAACATCAGGGTCGGCGAGCGCAGTAACTGCTTAAAAGTTGGGTTAACTGTTTGCTTATCCAAAGTGATCATACCCCTGTTTATTAACGGCAATTGGGTTGTTGTTACAGTCTAGAACAGTGACCAAATTGGTCGAGCTATTTACGGCTTTGGCAGCTTTATCAATAGTGCCAATTTTACTGGCATGCAGCTCACCAGAATCAATCCACTGTTCAAGCGTAGAAAGGTTGTCGGCACTGACCGTAAAACACAGCTGGTATTCATCTCCACCAAACAGCGCCCAGTTAATGCAGTTATCCGCATCCAGTTCTCTAACATCTGCAGCTATAGGTAACTGCTCTATATAGATAGTTGCAGCAACGGCGCTTGACTGGCAAATATGGCCTAAATCAGCAACCAACCCATCGGAAATATCTATGCATGCACTGGCGATTCCGCGCAGTTGAATGCCTGTTTTGATCTGTGGCTGTGGTGAATAGAATCTTTGAAGTAAGCGATCACTGTCATTACAAATATTATTAATGCTGTAAATCCATTTTAGCCCTGCAGCGCCATCAGCTAAATTTCCAGTTACAAAGACCGAATCTCCAACCTGCGCACCACTGCGCTGTAAACTCTCTGTCGGAGGTACTTCGCCGAGCAGTGTGAGTGAAACAGTCAATGGGCCACTGGTGGTATCTCCTCCCACCAGCGCTATATCAAACTGCCCGGCAATCTCGGCTATGCCTGCACTAAAGTCTGCCAGCCAAACACTGTTGGCTTTTTCTTCCGGGAGAGTTAATGCCAGAGTAAACCAGCGCGGTTGCGCGCCCATTGCGGCCATATCACTCAGGTTGACACAGAGGGCTCTGGTGCCAATTTGCTTTGCTGTGGCGGTGGCGGGGAAATGCACGCCTTCCACTAAGGTGTCGCTGGCGACCACGAGTTGTTGGTTGTCACTGGGGTTGATAAGTGCGGCGTCATCACCAATACCCAAGGCTACTCCGCGCTGACCCGTCAGGCCGGCAAAGTGGCTGGCGATCAGTTCGAATTCGCCGGGCTGTTGATGCTTTTGATCAGACAGGGGGTTATCCTCTCTTATACTTTAAATGTCGCCTCTCTCTCGAGAGGCGACTGACTTAGCGGCGTTTATTGGCAGCCACTTCGATGGCGCGTTTTTCAACGGCTACGCGATCAAGTATGCCGTTGATATATTTAAATGCATCGGTGGGACCAAAGGTTTTAGCCAGATTAACGCCTTCGTTGATAACCACTTTATAGGGTACATCGATGCGGAAAATCATCTCGTAGGTCGATAGACGCAGGATGGCGCGCGACACTGGGTCGAGCTGATCTTCCTTGCGATCTAAATGAGGCTGATAGGCGGCATCAATTTCAGTAAGATTCTTGGGTACGCCGTGAAGCACTTCATGAAATAACTCGGTGTCGACGGTGGCCATATTATTATCGGTGTGAAATTCGGCTTCGATACCGACAATATCAGTGCCTCCAACATCCCATGAGTAAAGGGCTTGAGCCAGTAATCTGCGCGCTTTTTGGCGCATTTTTGGTTTTGACATTTATTCGGCGCCCTGAATTTGTTTAAACACGGTGAGTAATTCGATAATGGTCAAGGCGGCTTCTTCGCCTTTATTTTCACTGTTGTCGCCAGAGCGATCCAGTGACTGCTGAAGGTTGTCAGTGGTCAGTAGACCAAAGGCAACGGGCAGGTTTTCATTGAGCGCGACTTCACCAATACCTCTGGTGGTCTCTGAACAGACATAATCAAAGTGCGGGGTATCACCGCGAATCACACAGCCGAGTGCAACAACCGCATCAAAGCGACCGGAAATTGCTGCGCGCTGGCTGGCCAGAGGCAGTTCAAAAGCCCCGGGGACACGAAAGACTTCCAACGCTCCGCCCTCTATGCCGTGGCGGGCAAATGCGCGAACCGCGCCAGCGACCAAACCATCGGTGATTTCGGCATTCCAACGTGCCGCAATAACTGCGATACGTACTTTGCCAACATTAAAACTGCCCTCTTCGGGTCTATATTCGCTCATGCTTTTTCCTGTTTTATTCGCAGTCGACGTGTTCTACAACTTCGAGATCAAAGCCAGAGATGCCGGTAAATTTAAACGGTGCGCTCATTAGGCGCATCTGGTGGATTCCCAGATCGCGCAGTATCTGCGATCCGGTTCCAACTTGCTGGTAGACCACATCGCTGGCAAGCTGCGTGCGCGCCTGATTTGGATTGAGTATCTGTTCAATACTGCGATCAATATCTTCTGAAGATTCAGGGTAGTAAAGCAACACCACTACGCCACGACCTTCGGCGGCAACGCGCTCTAGAGCCTTGTGAAATGACCAGCTCTTATATTCGCTGGAATCTTCAATAGCCAGTAGATCGCGCGCTGAACGGTTGGTATGAACTCGCACCAGCGGCGGTTCACCACCACTGACATCACCCTTAACCAAAGCAAAATGCTTTTCGTTGAGAATACTGTCGAAGTAGGTTTTTAGAGTAAATTGACCGAAGCTAGTGTTCACTTCTCGCTCGTTAACACACTGCGCTGTCTTTTCTGTCACCAGACGATGGTGAATTAAATCGGCGATGGTGCCGATTTTAAGATCGTGTTTTTCAGCAAATATTTCCAGGTCATCACGACGCGCCATGGTGCCGTCGTCATTCATAATCTCAACAATCACTGCCGCCGGTTCAAAGCCGGCCATTTTTGCCAGATCACAGCCTGCTTCAGTGTGACCTGCGCGGCTGAGTACGCCACCGGGTTGTGCTTTAAGCGGAAAGATATGACCGGGCTGAACTATGTCTGTAGGTCGTGCGCTACTGGCTACCGCGGCCTGAACTGTGCGCGCGCGATCTGCGGCAGAGATACCAGTGGTAACACCTTCTGCAGCTTCAATAGACAGCGTAAAAGGTGTGCTGTGGCTGGAGTTATTACTGTCGGCGCTAACCATCATGGCTAGATCTAACTGCTTGCAGCGATCTTCATGCAGGGTTAGGCAGATCAATCCTCTGGCATTGGTGGCCATAAAATTAATATCTTCAGCGCGCACCATCGGTGCGGCCATCACCAGATCGCCTTCATTTTCGCGGTCTTCGTCATCCATGAGGATAACCATCTTGCCCTGGCGAATATCTTCGATCAGTTCTTCTATCGTGTTGAGTACCATTTCGTCCCTTCCAATCAATGGTTATAGGTTGTTTATTCTGACGCGCTTAATTTTTGCTTTCGGCAGCTTTATCACCGAGCAGTAATCGCTCAAGGTAACGGGCCACTAGGTCGACTTCAAGATTTACCTTTGTACCCACCTGATAATCACCCATCACCGTGTGCGTCATGGTGTGTGGAACAATATTCAATTCAAACTCAGCGCCGTCGACAATATTGACTGTCAGGCTGGTGCCATCGACAGTGATCGAGCCTTTGTGGGCAATATATTTTGCTAACTCTGCGGGAGCTCGCAAGCGAAAACGCCAAGAGCGTGCATCTTCATGGAGAGAGACAACCTCACCTATTCCATCAACATGACCAGAGACAATGTGTCCGCCAAAGCGGTCAGTCGCCTGCATGGCTTTTTCCAGATTGACACGCATACCGGTTTTCCAATGGCCGATGGTCGTCAGGTTGAGCGTTTCAACAGAGACATCGGCAATAAAACCTTCGCCGGTAAGTTCTACCGCTGTGAGGCAGGCGCCATTGCAGGCTATGCTATCACCTAGCTGCACATCGGCGAGGCCGAGGTTGCCGGTACGAATGGTTAGGCGTATGTCGCCGCCACGCTGTTCGAGGTTGGCTATATCGCCAATGGCGCTGATAATTCCTGTGAACATAGGGTTTTACCTGTTGCTTAAATTATTTATTAATTACTATTTAGTGAGTTATCTTACTGCTGTTCCGTCTATTAACTTCACGGTGAGCTGGACGGGGTCCTTCGGCTGTGCTCAGGATGACACTTTTTTGCTCAGGACGACGCTTTTTTGCTCAGGATGACACTTTTTGACGGCAGCGCTGTTTTTAGTAATCTTTATCCGGATACAAGGTCACTCTGATATCTTCTCCGATTTGGCGGATATCCTGAACTGAGAGTGCCAAATGGGCATCGATGGTTCGAATCGGCAGGCCAAACATCGGTCTTGCATCACTGCCAAATAACTTTGGTGCCCAGTAGCAAACCAGCTCATCAAGCAGCCCTTCAGCGACAAAAGCACCGGCTAAACCCGCACCGGCTTCAACCATCACGTTATTGCATTCGCGGCGCGCTAATTCAACCAACAACGCGTGTAAATCCACATGGCCATCGCATTCCGGCAAAAACACCAGATCGGCTCCAGACGACATTAAAGTCTCGGCTTTTTTGCGCTGTTTGTCGCCATCAATGGTCGCCACCAACGTGCTACCCGGCTGGGCAAACATCCGCGCCTCAGGGCTCATCTGCAACTGGCTATCGACAACCACACGCAGTGGCTGACGGAGGCTATCCTCCACCCCCACATCTTCATTGGTTATACGCACAGTCAGGGACGGATCGTCCATTAATTGTGTGCCTATCCCAGTAATAATTGCACAGCTCGCCGCGCGTAGTCGCTGCACATCTTTGCGCGCCGCCGGCGTGGTAATCCACTGGCTCTGACCACTGGCCATAGCCGTGCGGCCATCAAGACTCGCAGCCATCTTCACCAACACCCAGGGCAACCCCTGTTCGTGGCGCTTAATAAAACCTTTATTCAAATCTCGGGCTTGATCTTCAAACAGACCACAGGCCACTTCTATGCCTGCATCCTGTAGTAATTTAATACCCTTACCAGACACCTCAGGATTGGGGTCTTCACAGGCAATTACAACTCGAGCTACACCTGCATCGATAAGTGCATTGGCACAAGGACCAGTTTTGCCGCTGTGACTGCAGGGCTCCAGAGTCACAAAAGCGGAACTGCCCTTGGCATCTGCAACTAATTGCAGCGCTTCTATCTCAGCGTGGTTGCCTCCGGCGGGGCGGGTATAACCCTCACCAACAATCACACCATCGACAGCAATAACGCAGCCAACAGCAGGATTAGGGCTGCTGGTATAGCGACCTTTGGCCGCCAACTGCAGTGCTCGCGACATCATCTCGCGATCAGTGATTGAGAAGCTCATTATTCGCTTTCCGCTGAGGGTTTATGGGCATTCAGGCGATTTAGCTCATCCTGAAATTCACTTAAATCCTGAAAACTGCGATAGACCGAGGCAAAGCGCACATAAGCAACCTCATCCAATTCACGCAACTTAGCCATTACCTCTTCACCGATAATGCGCGACGAAACTTCACGCTCACCGGTTACCTGGAGGAAATGTCTGATTTGGGTTAAAGCGACTTCGATCTGCTCAATGGATACCGGACGTTTTTCCAGTGCTCGCTGAAGTCCTGCACGAAGCTTTTCTTCATCAAAAACCTCTCGCGTACCATCGGTTTTAATCACCCGCGGCATAACCAGTTCGGCCATCTCATAGGTAGTAAAACGTTCGCTACAGGCAGCGCATTCGCGACGACGTCGGACCTGCCCACCATCAGCTACTAGACGGGAATCTACAACCTTGGTGTCATCGGCATTACAAAATGGACAGTACATAGCAAAAGATCAAAAAAATGGGACGGCATTCTAACACAGGATACGGTCTTTTAAGACAATTTGGCGTTCCTTGATGGAACTGCAACATTATCCCCAAGCCACTGGGCAAAATCGTGGATTTGAAGACGTTTATTTGAAAAAGTTGTCGACAAAAAAAAGCCCCGTTTTAAACAGGGCTTTTAGAACTGTCAGACCGGCAAATTAGCCGTAAACAGGGAAACGTGCACAGATATCCAGCACCTTGGCTTTAATCTGTGGAATCACCTGCTCAGAGGTACCATTCTCAAGACTATCGAGAATATCGCACATCCAGTGAGTCAGTTGAACAGTTTCGTCGATACCAAAACCACGAGTTGTAATCGCTGGCGTACCTACCCGCAATCCAGAGGTAACAAAAGGTGAGCGTGGATCGTTGGGAACGGCATTCTTATTAACGGTGATAAAAGCTTCGCCCATCGCGCGATCAGCATCAGTACCTGTGTACTCTTTACCGATCAGGCTAACCAGCATCAGATGGTTCTCTGTGCCGTTGGAAACAATATTAATACCGCGCTCGATAAACGCTGCTGCCATCGCCTTAGCATTGGCAACCACTTGCTTTTGGTAGCTGACAAACTCATCGCTGGCCGCTTCTTTAAAGGCAATTGCCTTAGCTGCAATCACGTGACACAGCGGGCCACCCTGACCACCGGGGAAAACTGCCGAGTTACATTTTTTAGCCACAACTTCATCGTTAGTAATAATAAATCCGCCGCGTGGACCGCGCAGAGTTTTGTGCGTCGTTGAAGTCACAACATGGGCATGGGGAACCGGGTTTGGATAGACGCCAGCGGCAACCAGGCCAGATACGTGGGCCATATCGACCATTAAGTAAGCGCCCACTTTGTCCGCGATTTCGCGGAAACGGGCCCAGTCCATAATGCCCGAATAAGCAGAGAAACCAGCAATAATCATCGCCGGCTTATGTTCAATGGCCAGAGCTTCAACCTGATCGTAATCGACCAGACCAGTTTCGGCGTTAAGGCCATACTGAATTGGGTTGTAGAGCTTGCCGGAGAAATTTGGCTTGGCACCGTGAGTCAGGTGACCGCCATCGGCGAGACTCATACCCAGAATAGTGTCACCACCCTTAATCAGAGCAAGGAATACTGCACTGTTAGCCTGAGAACCAGAATGTGGCTGCACATTGGCATAGTTTGCACCATAGAGGCTTTTAAGACGGTCAATAGCCAACTGTTCGCTGACATCAACATATTCACAACCACCATAGTAGCGCTTGCCGGGATAGCCTTCAGCGTACTTATTAGTCAGCTTGCTGCCCTGCGCCGCCATTACTGCCGGGCTGGTGTAATTTTCAGAGGCAATCAATTCAATATGTTGTTCTTGACGCTGGCTTTCAAGCTGCATGGATTCCCATACTTCGGCATCAAAATTCTCAATAGTCTGGTTTTTATCAAACATAGTTAGAGTATTCCTAAACGTTGTGTTGCTGAAAAGTTGTTTTACTTACAAAGCTTTAAGACTTAAAAGTTGTTACATAAAAAGAAGAGGCGCAGTTTAACTGAAAGCGTATTCTGCTGACAGCAATATAGACGAAAAATTGCCTATTTTTCGAACAGCGCAATCGCTTCCACATGAGCCGTATGAGGAAACATATCCATAACCCCCGCAGCACTTAAACTGTAGCCCGCCTCGGTCAATAATTTCGCATCTCTGACCATGGTCGACGGATGGCAGGAAATATAAATAACCTGCTTGGGCTTAGCCTTTACAATCCACGGCATAACACCCGCGGCACCATTTCGCGGTGGATCGAGCAATACCAGATCAATCTTCTCTTTGAGCTTACGCATACCCGCCCAATCACTGAGATCGGAAACCATAAACTCAATATTGCTCAAATTATTGCGCTGGGCATTCTCTGTGGCGCTACGCACCAAACCCTCCAAGCCTTCAATACCGACCACTCGATCAAAATGGGCTGCCAGTGGCAGGGAAAAATTGCCGGTGCCACAAAACAAGTCAACAGCAAGACTTTTCCTGTCAGAATTTTTTGTACGTATCAGAGATAAAACCTGATCAATCATCTGACGATTAATCTCGCCATTAACCTGAACAAACTGACCGGGCTGAACCTGCAGCTTCACATCATCGGTTAAGGCAATCTCAAGAGACTCAGAGCCAGCGTCAAGACGGGAGAATGTTGATTGATTGGAAGCCTTCCACCATAGCTGGGCTGAAGCGGCATCGGCAATGCACGCAGATAAGGTCGCCAACATCTTTTCTAGCTCAGTGGCCGATGGCGCCCGGCTAGCCTCGACAGCAATCGCCAACCCATTATCAGCACTCAACAGCTCAACCTCGAACAGACGGATACCAGGAGGAAAGGCCGTCAGCCATTTCGGCAGCCCCACAGCAATAGCCGCCAGCGGCTCTGCCAACACATGACATTCGCTAATCGGCTCAATACGACGACTACCGGGATTATGGAAACCCACCAACACATTGCCATCCTTAGCGCGCTGCACCGCCAGTCGAGCGCGGCGGCGATAAGCCCACTCCGGGCCGCTCAGTGCAGGCAGCAGAGTTTTAGGCGGCATACCGCTGCGCTGCAAACTGTCTAGCAGCTGCTGTTCTTTAAAGGCAATCTGCGCCCCATGCCCAAGATGCTGTAAGGTACAGCCGCCGCAGCGTGGAAAGTGTTTGCACTGGGGCTCAACACGACTCTCCGAAGCGGAGATAATCTCCACCACATGAGCCTCATCATAGTTGCGCTTTTGATTGTGACGGCGAAACTCCACAGCCTCTCCAGGAAGAGCGCCCTGAATAAAACAGGTTTTCCCATCCGGACGACCAACACCCCGACCATCGTGAATAAGGTCGACAATATCGCAGGTTAATCGGCTATCATTGCGGCTATCATTAGACATAGAAGCATCTTTTATTGGTGATTTTAGGGCGCGTAGTTTAGCAGATCAGAGACAGCGCTTTTGATTGTTTTACGCACACCGTCCGAGGCAGGATAATTAACCGTAACACTGGATAGATAAGAGGGAATTATGGCAATGCGCAATACAGAATCTCACTGGGGATGGCCGAGCAAGCTTCTGCACTGGCTGACCGCTGTAGTGATTTTAATTCAAATCCCATTGGGATTTTATGCCGAAGAACTCAAACTATCTCCACTAAAGCTGGATCTATTTGTCTGGCATAAATCGATTGGCATGGTCATTTTATTGCTCGCCATCGAACGATTATTGTGGCGTATGACTGGCACAATTCCAGTGGCTATAGACAGCAGCACAATGCAGCGACGGCTGGCGAAACTTGCCCATGCCACACTCTACAGCCTGATGATTGCACTGCCGATCAGCGGATGGATAACCACCTCGGCGGCCAACATACCCACCAAATTGTTTTGGCTGATCGAGCTGCCCGCCATTACCGGGCCAGACGAGGCCCTGAAATCACTGGCCGCAGAAGTACATGAAATCTGTGTTATTTTGCTGATTGTTATTCTTGTTGTACATATTGGCGCCGCACTGCGCCATCACTTTATATTGCGCGATAGCATTCTTAAACGTATGTGGTTTTAAAACTATGCTAGAAAGAACTATTGACCAAAAGGCTATTTATCAAAGAGCTGTACACCGAAAAGCTAGCAAATATCTCGCACTGACACTCAGTGTATTTTGCTCACTGAGTACAGCCACCGACTGGCAGTCCGACGCCTCTCAGAGCCAGCTTAGTTATGCGGTGAGTTTTGAACAGCTGCCCCTCAATGGTCAGTTTAAAGAATTTGCCGTGGACTACACCCCTCGGGAAAAACTGCGCGTTGTTGTGGATATTTCCAGCGTCGATATGGGCAACTCGGATATTAACGACGCTATTCGCGATGCCGATTGGTTTGATATTAAACAGCATAGTCAGGCTGTTTTTTTCAGCGATAACATCAATGTTGTTGGCGAGGGCGAATTTATGGCCGAGGGAACACTGCAGCTTAAAGGGATCAAAAAGCCCGTCAGCGTGCCGTTTAGTTGGACGCCTTCAATCTCAACATCTTCAATCTCGACAAAAGAACCCGCACGCGCAGCCAATATGAGTGGCAAGCTAATACTCAGCCGCAGTGACTTTTCTATCGGCAATAAAGAGTGGGCTAGCGGCGATCAGATCGGTATTGATGTCAGTGTTAGTTTCGATGTGCAGATGTTGAAACATGTTGCGGAATAGTCGGTTATTGATCGGTTGCTTACTGCTCGGCGGCTGTGTCTCCCAACAGGCAATTTCGCCTCAACAAAAAGCGCCAGCGGGCTTTGATAAGACTATTTACACTGAGGCAGCCAGCGGCTCTACCTATAAAGTCGACAGCAGTGCATCACAAATTTTAATCACCGTTCGACGCGGCGGATTGATGGCCAGCTTGGGCCATGATCATATTGTCGCCAGCCAGAATCTTCAGGGGTTTATCTTGATTGACGAAGATTCTTTACAGCAGCGCAGTTGCCGGGCAGACTTTTATGCACCCATCGCCAATCTTGAGGTAGATAATGCTGAATTGCGCACACAGGCGGGTTTACTCTCCACTCCCTCAACCAACGATATCGCCGGTACCAAAGGTAATATGCTGAAAAGCGTCGAAGCGCTAGATTTTCCCTTTGCTCAACTGCACAGTAGTGACTGCCAAAAAGCGCTGCAGGGTGGACAGAGCGAGGTTGTTTTAACCATTCACGGAGTGAATCAACGCCGGGAAATAGCCATTAATGTAGACGAGATTAGTAAGGATAAAATTATACTCAGCGGAGAATTCTCAGTCCTGCAGAGTGATTTTGGCATTCAGCCTTTCTCAATTATGAATGGTCTGATTAAGGTCGAGGACAAATTGGAGTTCGAAGTTAAAATTGTCGCGCTTAACCCTTAATCCACAAACCCTAGATCTACCAGGGAATCGTCTTATTATCCCAGTCTAAATAAGACAGCTGCCCATCAAGCACCGCATTATCCATAATTCCGGTTAAACGTTCGGCAACAAATTCCGGCGTAAATAACTTACCCTCGGGAACAGTCGCCTGAAAAGGTTTTGATAGAGCCGTGTCCGTAGTTCCTGGATGAAAAGAAATTAGTTTTACATTCTTTACTCGCCGCGCATATTCGATAGCGATATTTTGCAACAACATATTAAGCGCAGATTTCGAGCTGCGATAGGCATACCAACCGCCGAGACGATTATCGCCAATACTGCCCACTCTGGCGCTCAACGCTGCCACCACCGCAGGCTGCTTACCTTTTAACACTCGATGCAAAAGCTTTAACCACAGGGTTGGCACTACCGCATTGGCTTGAAATATTTCGTGCAGAGCCTCTGGCTTAATATCCTCAAGGCGCTTTTCAGGCCACAAAGTATCTGTGTGCAACAGACCATGACAGATGCATACCCTACTTATACTGCCAGTAAAAACTTTTAGTTGGTCAACCACCTCGACCATTGCCGACTCGATATAATTTGTTTCAATCCACAGCAGGGATTTTTCAGCCTGCAGATTCTCGGGTAGCGGTTTGCTGCTCACCGCAATAACCGTCTCTATAGCCGTATCCGCTAAAAATTGGGTAATTAATGCCTGAGCTAGGCCACCGCTAGCGCCGAGGACTAGGGCGTTACTTTTATCTACTTGCATGATGATTGATCTCGAGTGATGGCGCACATTTCACAGCGCTCGCTACCGGTTAGCAGCTTGGAAATTGTCGAGCGGTATTTGGCAAAAAATAGATAACTATAATCGGCGACCTGCTTGATAAGCGGCCAGCGCAATATAGCCACCCAGTGACGTTTACCCACTAGTGTCCAAGCGGTATAGGTCACATCAAGTGCATAGATAACCTCACCACTGACAAGTTGGCCATGGAGTATTTGATCGGCGCGCTGCTGATCTATATGGGGAAATCTAAGGGTGAAATCATCCGCATGAATATTTTCCAAGCTGATTTTACCCGCTGTATCCAGTTTCATTAGATGGCGCATCTCTGAAACACAGAGCGGACAGCCGGCGTCATAAAAAATAATAAGTTCAGCCATAAGTCACAACTCCCGAATCATTAGATAAATAACCACTGTATGGAGCAGCGATACAATAACAGTCAGTTGCACGCGCATTTTCCAGTAGCCTGAGACAGCGATTTTTTTATCGCTGTCCGATTGAAAGTTTAAACGCTCAAATTCACGCTCACAAATGAGTACTGCTAAAAATCCAGCCAGTAGTAGCGCCACCGCAAAAATCGACATAATCGGTGCTATGTAAATAAGTAGCGTGCAGCTCCATGCACTGAGGGCAATCAGATTACTAAATATCAATACCACATTAGCTGCTTGGTGATTTTCGCCCGAGACGTTTTTGCCCCAGAGCGCACCGCAGAGAAAACTCAGAATAATTGCACTGTAGGTAACAAAGACATAGGGGGCGTAGAGACCAAATAGGGCTGCACTCTGGAACCCTTTGGTAGACAAGGCCCCCTGAATCATCAGTAGAGCAGGCACTAAAAATGGGATTAGACCGGCAAAGCCTAGCCCCTTAAGTATCCCGGAAGTGGACTGTTGCGAACTGCGTTTATTCATATTTTTATTAAATGCTTTATTGATACTAGTGTCGAGGATACGCCATCAGCCCTTGATTGGATTGCTTATCACGCTTTGCCTGCACACCAAAACATGAATAGCTTGGCAAATCCAAACAATTAAGTACCGCGTATAAATTGGATAATTACACTAGGTTATTGACCATGGAATTAGGCGCAAACAATAAAACTGGACTGTTTTGGTTCACCAATGATCTGCGTATTGACGACAACCCAGCCCTTTCTAAAGCCGCTAGCGAAGTCGACAAGTTGATTTGTATTTACTGCGCACCTCAACAGGCTACTGTCTCAGCAAAACAGGCCCCGAGTAAGCTCTCCCAAAAACGTCAGCAGTTTCTACATGAAAGCCTTACTGATTTAGACCAGAGCTTGAGCGCTCATGGTCAACAACTGCTAGTACAGTTTAAGTCTCCCTTAGATGCGATTCCCGAGTTGATCACCAAATACAATGTGTCGCATATTTATTGCAGTCACAACGCGGGGGAATACGAGCGAAAAATCTGGAATACACTCAACAAGCGTTACGCCATGATTGAGTTTAATCAAACAGATAGCCACACATTATTTGATCAATCAGAACTGCCCTTTGATGTGCAAGATCTCCCAAAAAGCTTTTCCAAGTTTCGCCAACTTGTTTCTAAGATTGCAATTAAAGCGCCGACAAAAGATCTATCGTCAACAAACCCATCGTCGATGCCCCGAGGATTAAAAACTAACAGCCAGTGGCAAGTCGATTGGAACGAATACTTTACCTATCCCGAAAACAGCGACGATCAACTATTTAAAGGCGGAGCACAGGCGGGTAAGGAATATTTAAGAGATTATTTCAAAACCAATAAAGCCAGCACCTATAAAGAGACTCGAAATGGTCTCGATGGCATGGACTACTCGACTAAATTCTCGCCCTGGTTAAGTAACGGCAGCATCTCACCGCGCCAAGTTATTTTTTATTTGGGTAAATATGAGTCGGAAATTGAAGCCAATGATTCAACCTACTGGATTTATTTTGAACTATTGTGGCGCGAATATTTCCAGTGGTATGCCCACAGCCACAAAGCAAAACTGTTTAAATTTAGCGGCATTAAAAACAGCAATCCGACCACCAGTTTTTACCCGGAACGTTTTCAGAAATGGTGTCAGGGCAATACTCCCTACCCAATTGTTAACGCCTGCATGAACCAATTAAATGCCACCGGCTATATGTCTAATCGCGGCCGTCAGCTCGTCGCCAGCTGTTTTGTTCATGAACTAAATCTAGATTGGCGTTATGGTGCTACCTATATGGAACAGCAGCTTATCGATTTTGATGTTGCCTCAAACTGGGGCAACTGGCAGTATCTTGCTGGTGTCGGCGCAGACCCTCGAGGTCACCGACGCTTTGATCTAGAAAAGCAGACCCAAACCTATGACCCCAATGGATTATTTATAAAACATTGGGGCGGCGACCAGCACCTTGAACAACTCGACTCAAGAGATACTGTAGACTGGCCGATATAAATTTTAGCTTCACTTATAAACGATAAAAATAACTATGCAGCAGTTCCACAGTTTACGCTTAATTCTCGGTGATCAACTTAACAGCAGCCACTCCTGGTATCAGCAAGTCGATCCCGGTGTGCTCTATGTGATTGCTGAACTGCATCAAGAAGCCGGTTACGTTAAACATCATATTCAAAAAATATCGGCGTTTTTTGCGGCGATGGAAAATTTTGCCGGCGCACTGCAATCAGCCGGTCATCAAGTAAAGCATTTAACCCTCGATGACAGCGCCGAATTCAAAGACCTCTGTGATTTGATTACCCAGCTATGCCAGCAGCATGGGATTAAAAATTTCGACTACCAGCAACCGGATGAGTACCGACTTTCTCAACAGTTGCAAAATTTACCCCTGCCTTCAGTTGATATTAGCTGCTTTGATACAGAACACTTTTTACTGCCCAGCGAAGAGATCGGTCAATATATAAATCCCGGAAAACACAACCGCATGGAATCCTTCTATCGAAAAATGCGCCTGCGTTTTAATGTATTAATGGACAGTGATCAGCCCCGCGGTGGACGCTGGAACTTCGATGGTGAAAACCGACAAAAGCTCAAACCCGCCGATATTGCAGAACTGCCAGAACCACTGCTATTTGCCAATCCAGTGGCAAAGATTTTACAACGTATAGAAGCCCACAATATTGACACTCTAGGAACGGCTACAGAGTCTTTACTCTGGCCAGTCAATCGCCAACAGTCCCTCGAGTTATTAGACTTTTTCTGTCAATACTGCCTGCCAAATTTTGGCCGCTTTCAGGACGCCATGACCGCACAGACTGATAAACGCTGGAGTCTCTACCACTCGCGAATTTCTTTTGCTATGAACAGCAAGATGCTTCACCCAATGGAAGTTGTTGAGGCGGCACTAAAGCGCTTTGAACAAAAAGGCGCTACTCAAGACAGCCCTGTGGATATCGCTCAGGTAGAAGGTTTTATTCGGCAGATTATCGGTTGGCGAGAATATGTGCGGGCAGTGTATTGGGCGAATATGCCCGACTATGCAGAACTTAATGCCCTCGGCGCAGATAAAAATCTACCCGAGTATTATTGGACCGGTAAAACAAAAATGTCCTGTATGAAACAGGCCATAGATCAGTCCCTTGAGTACTCCTATGCCCATCATATTCAGCGCCTGATGGTCACCGGAAACTTTGCCATGCTGGCGGGCATAGACCCCGCACAGATGGATGAGTGGTATCTGGGTATCTATATCGACGCCATCGAATGGGTTGAGATGCCCAATACCCGTGGCATGAGCCAATTTGCCGATGGCGGATTAATCGCCACCAAACCCTATGCCGCCAGCGGCAGCTATATCAATAAGATGAGTGATTACTGCAAAGACTGCCATTACAGCGTAAAAGAACGCTTCACAGAAAATGCCTGTCCGTTTAACAGCCTCTACTGGCACTTTATGACTCGCCATAGCGACAAATTTTCAAGAAATCCGCGCACTGCAATGGCCTATCGCAGCTGGGATAAAATGGATACAGAGGTCAAGCAGTCACTGCTGAAACGAGCAGAGTACTGCCTGTCCAATCTGGAGACGCTTTAAGTCAAAAACTACTGCTCGCCAACCTCGACTAAAGCATCCATTACTGCCTGGTAACTACTAAAGAATTCATTTGAAATTCCATCCTCAAACGTTACCGGCGTAGTGACATTGCCGCGAATTTTTATAATCCCTAGAGAGTCAAGAAACTCAGCGGTACGGCGGCGAAAATCCACCGAACCCAGCCAGTTGATATAACGCAGCGGCCCCCAACTTTGTACCGCCCCACCGGTTGAATGGTATTTTGTAATACGCACAAACACCAAATCGTTTTCGCGATCGACAAAAATATACTGGCCAAATTTACCACTGGCATTAAAGATTACCGACTTCTCGTCATCACGGGAATTCCACCAGTGCAGAGAATATCCCCGCTGTTGGTTAATCGTTGAACTTTCCAGTTCAGCCCAAACCTTTGTGAACGTTTTATCAACATAGTCTTTAGAAATAATCTGTTCCTTATTCCATTTTCCACTGCGCGAAAATAGCAGACCGAACCGCGCATACTGTCGCGCCGTTGTATCAACGCAACAGTAGGTTAACGGATTGCCTGCGGCATCGCGCCACAGCGTGACATCGGTGAGACCAATCTTATCGAATACGCGCTCTTTCAAAAGTAAGTCGGCTTTTTTTCCCGATACTTTCTCGAGAATATCTGCCAACAACATCGAGTTAACATTATTATATTCAAACTTTTGATTGGCGGGTTTCTCAATACCCACTGCACGCGCGTAGGCAAGGTGATCATTTGAGAAAAACATCTTCTCATGTTCGTGGTCAGGCAACTCCAGACCGCTGCTCATATTCAATAAATCGCGAATACTGATCTCAGATCTTTGATCATTAAAATAATCGAGATAAACCCCCACCTTATCATCGAGGCTGGCAATTTCACCGCGATCAATAGCAATACCAATTAGTGATGCATAAAAACTTTTTGCCATCGACCAAGATGTACCGTAGGAACTTTTTTCATAGCCTTTGGCATAGCGCTCACCAACAAGAAAACCATTCTTGATCAATACCACCGACTGAGTCGCAGAATCAGAAAATGACAAGTCGAATAAGCGGTCAATTTTCTCTTCTTTAATACCAAATTCGGATGGCGACTTGGTGCGCCACTGCTGCTCGGGATACTCAAGATCAAAAGCCTCAAAGTCACTGTAGTTTGAGGCTGCGCTTAAAATTGGAAAAAACATAAATGCACTAAAATTGCATACAAGTGTGACAATTCTAAACATAATCCCTCCTATTCTTTTAGATTCCAGCTAATTAGTTTTAACAACGTTTTTTTTATTGTTTCCGAAGTATAGGTTGACCGGAATACTTTGACCTAAAAATATTTCAATTTCTATTATTTGCACTTTTTTTTTATTTACGATAGTTTAGCCTTAGCAGTTTATTCTAGATACTCAAAATAAAATGAAAAACTGCATTTGGGGCACAGTTAGTCTCTAACAATAAGAAGCACACTGATGCTCATAATATAACAATATCTAACTGTAGGGGTTACACATGACAAACAACTTATCCGCTAGCGATCCCGTTGGCATTTCCTTTTGGCTAATATCTATGGCGTTGGTTGCTGCCACAGCATTCTTCTTTATTGAGCGCGACCGTGTCGCGGGCAAGTGGAAGACATCTCTGACAGTCTCTGGTTTGGTTACCTTAATCGCTGCAGTGCACTATTTCTATATGCGCGATGTATGGGTATCAACTGGTACTTCTCCAACTGTATTCCGTTATATTGACTGGTTGCTCACTGTGCCACTGCTGATGATCGAGTTTTACTTGATTCTGTCTGCAGTCACTAAAGTGCCAGCTGGTGTTTTCTGGCGCTTATTGATCGGCTCCATCACTATGCTTGGCTTTGGTTATGCTGGCGAAGCTGGTTGGATGGATGCGAAACTCGCCTTTATTCCATCAATGGCTGCTTGGTTCTACATCATCTGGGAAATCTTCAAAGGTGAAGCAAGTCAGATCAATGCTGGTCTAGCCAATGCACATGTCCAAAAAGCCTATAAAACAATGACTCTTCTGGTCACCTTAGGCTGGTCAATTTACCCATTGGGTTACTTCTTTGGTTACTTCATGGGAAGCGAAGATGCAGTGATGCTGAACGTTATTTATAACGTAGCTGACTTCTGGAACAAGATTGCCTTCGGTGTTGTTATCTGGGCAGCAGCAGTAGCTGATTCAGAGTAATCTGAGTTAGTAGAAAACGTGAAAGGGCCAGCAGTGCTGGCTCTTTCTCTCTGCTACTACTCTTGAAAAGAAGTACTATTAGCAAAAGTACTATTAGCAAAAACACCATTAAAAAGTTACAGCATAAGTAACTGCATATAAAAATATAAGGGTACTAACAATGTCCCCAACACGATTTAAACATGATTCAAACGGATTCAATGGTTTAGTAGAACTAGAGCGTCTCTATAAGCGCGAAATGCCAGACTCTCAAAGTTCACTTGCACCAGCTGCTCGCTACCATTTTAAAAATCCAGGCAAATCGTTTCGTGCGCAACTTGCGCTGACCAGCGGCCTATCGCTCGGTCTAAACCAACAGGATAACCTTCATTGGGCAGCGGCTTGCGAGCTTCTGCACAATGCCTCGTTGATACATGATGATATCAGCGATGCCAGCACCCACCGACGCGGTCAAGAAAGCATCCACCACCACTTTGGTGCAGATATGGCACTCTGCCTCGGCGACTGGATGGTTGCCAAAGCCTTTGAACTCGCCGCCAGAAACGCCCTCTACGGAGGCAAACTGGTAGCTCTGTTAGCTCAGGCTATGCAAGAGACTTGCAGTGGCCAAATTTCAGATATTACCCAGCGCGAATGCGCCAACTTAGAAGACTGGCAGCGCATAGCCAAAGGTAAAACCGCGCCACTCTTAATTGCACCCATCAAAGGTGCCGCTATTGCTGCGGGCCTAGATGTAGAGTTGAATTCAGAATTCCAGAGTCTTAAAAAGCTGGTTGGGTTCTGTGGTCTAGCCTATCAAGGTCGCAATGATATTGATGACATTATTCCCTCAAGCCATCGCTCCAGTGATCTGGATGGCCGCAAACCCAATTTGGTGATCAGCCTTTTTGCCCAGCAGGGTCAAGTCAGTAATGACTTTAATCTTTGGTACCAGTCCGATGATGTCAGTAAGCTCAGCCACTGGCAGAAACGCATTGCCACCAGTGATGTTATTTTGCAGGCCAACCAATCGGTTGATTATTGGCTGGCTCAAGCAGAGGTGTTGATATTATCTGTACCGCCACAATTACAGGCAGTTACAGCGGGAATTGTCACCTCAGTTAAAGGCACCAAAACCACTAATATTATCAAACACCAAGGACGGATCGCTTGACAAAAACTACCGGGCAGGACGCTGAAAAAGCAGTTGTTATTGGAGCAGGATTTGCCGGAATAGCCACCGCACTAAGATTGCGCAAGCTCGGCTACGAAGTTACCTTACTTGAACGATTACAGAGCGTTGGTGGCCGTGCCCAAGTCTTTGAGCGCGGTGGTTATCGACACGATGCCGGTCCCACAGTGATTACCGCCCCATTTCTGTTTGATGAGCTATTTGAGCTCTTTGATGAAAAACTCGAAGATCATTTAGAGTTCGTTCCTCTCGACCCGTTTTACCGCTTTCACTTCGCCGATGGTAGCCAGTTCGATTACCGCGCCTCGATTGAAGATACCCTGACCGAAATACGTCGCTTTAATCCAGATGATGCCGACGGCTATCTCAAGTTGCTCGAAAAATCCAAGCGCGTTTATGACATTGGCTTTAAACAGCTGGTGCACAGGCCTTTTACCCGCGTCTGGGATATGGTCAAACAGATACCGGCCTTGCTGATGCTCAAGTGCTACCGCAGTGTCTCGCAAATGGTCAACAGCCATCTCAAGCACCCGCTAATCCGTCAGGCATTCTCGATTCATCCGCTTTTAGTCGGTGGTAATCCATTTAAAACTACCGCCATCTACACCCTGATTCACTATCTCGAGCGCCGTTGGGGTGTGTTCTTCTGTATGGGGGGCACTGGCAAACTGGTCGAAGAATTAGCCGCGCTAATGAAGCGTCAGAGCATCAATATTCAGCTGGGTGCCGATGTCGATGAAATTGTTCTCGATGGCAAGCGAGCCACTGGTGTGCGCCTCAACTCAGGTGAAGTATTAAACGCCGATCTCGTGGTTTTTGGCGGCGATCCCGAAACCTGCTACAAGCATCTACTGCCAGCGAAAAAGACCTTCAGCCTGCCCAGCATTAAAAAACAGTATTCCATGGGCCTCTATGTACTCTATTTTGGTACCCGAAAACTCTATCCGGATGTCGCTCATCACAGCATCTGGATGGGTCCGCGCTTTCAAGAGCTACTATCCGAGATCTTTGATAGCAAGAAGATGAGTGAAGACTTTTCACTTTACGTGCACCGTCCAACCGCTACTGATAAAAGCTTCGCCCCGCAAGGCTGCGAATCTTTTTATGTGCTCTGCCCTGTGCCCAATCTGCTCGGCGACGTCAACTGGGAAACCGAAGGGCCAGTGTTGCGCGACAGAATTGTAGAAGCCTTAGAAGAAACCATACTCCCGGAACTATCCTCCGTTATTGAAGAGGTGTTCTGGATGACCCCAGAAGATTTCGCCAAGGATTACCGCTCGATGCACGGCGCTGGTTTTTCGATCGAACCACGGCTTACCCAATCAGCTTGGTTTCGTTTTCACAACCGCGACCGAGCCATCTCCAACCTCTACTTTGTCGGAGCCGGCACCCATCCCGGCGCAGGACTGCCCGGCGTAGTCAGCTCAGCCAAAGTGGTTGAAGAGCTATTAACCGGGGTCGAGGTCGGCTCGGGCGGATAACTGATGAACAATCCGCAGGCCAAACAGGTACTCGCCCAACAGGGTAAATCGTTTTATTGGGCAAGCCTGTTCCTCGGCACCATATTGGCCGACCGCGCCGCACGCCTCTATCAATTCTGCCGCTTTGTCGACGACCTTGCCGATGGCGACCTGCCCGACCGGCTCGACTCCCTTGAAGATATTCGCGCCGGACTCACAGACCCACAGCATCCCGCAGTGACTAAAATACCCGAGCTCGACGCCTTTATTAATCTCGCCAGTGAAACCAACCTCCCACTCAATGCCGCCGCTGAGCTTCTCGACGGTATGCTCCGCGACCAACATCCCACTGCCCTCGAAAGCGAAGCAGAACTTCTGCGCTACTGTCACGCCGTCGCCGGCACTGTCGGACTGATGATGTGTCGAGTACTCAACTGCCAACAACCCCGCGCCGATAGTTTTGCGATTGATTTGGGTATCGCCATGCAGCTCACCAATATAGCCCGGGATGTACTCGAAGACGCAAAAATGGATCGCCGTTACCTGCCCGCAAAATGGCTGAATAGACCGCTTAGCCCGGAGGCGATTGCCCGCGCCGGCAATAACGCACTGTTACCGGTCGCCGGTGCCATTGACCAACTATTAGCGCTGGCTGATCGCTATTACGCCAGTGCCCTGCAGGGTATTCACCTGCTGCCCTGGCGCAGCCGATTTTCAATTATCGTCGCTCTGCGCGTCTACCGGCAGATTGGCTGCCAGCTTAAACGCGGTGGACTTATATGGTGGCAAGGCCGCACCGTGGTCAGTAAAATCACTAAAGTGCGCCTCAGCATCAGCAGTTTGGCCGACCTACTAGCGGGCCTTAGCCCGAAACCAGTCCCCGAGCACAATAGCGCATTGCACCGACATTTAAAGGGGCTTGCCGGTGTCGAATAAAACCAACCAATGCAATGGGACCAAGGAAGTTGATATTGCCATTATTGGTGGTGGCAATGCCGGACTGACACTGGCTGCACAGCTAGCTGCTCAGAAGTGTCCACCTAGCACTCTAGTGATTGAACCGCAGACCCCAGCCCAGCGCGACTGCAGTTGGGGGCTCTGGGCACAGGCACAGCAAGCGCAACAACTCAGCCACTCGACAAAAGGCTGCTGGCGACGCTGGCAGTTAATCGACCACGACAGTCGAGTCATCCACAACAGTAACCAATACAGCTATTTAAGTCTTAGCTCAGCGGACTATCTGCTCGACCGCGCAAACGAGTTACGCCAACCGGTAAGTCTGATTCAAGAATCCGTTAGCGCGCTAAAAACCGAGCAAGACCGAACCATTATTGTGACCGATCAAAACCAATACCGCGCCAAAACTGTCTACGATAGTCGTCCACCTAAAATTGCCGACAATGGTTTGCGGCAACATTTTCTCGGCTGGCATATTCATACCAAGCAGCCAATTAAAGACGCGGATATCGCCACCCTGATGGACTTTCGTGTCGATCAGTCGCGGGGACTGCACTTTATCTATGCACTGCCGTTTTCCGATCATCATCTACTCGTCGAATCCACATTAATTTCAGCCACGGTTGAACCTAAAGACTGGTATCGCAATGCTATCGAAGGCTGGCTGCAGAATAAGAATATTCAGGACGCCGAGATTATCAGCGAAGAAATCGGCGTCATCCCGATGGACACCCTCCTTTCCGAACCTCAGGCAAGAACCGCGCAACAGCCCCTAATCGCCAATATTGGTGCCGCCGGCGGCGCGGTGCGACGCTCATCGGGCTACGCCTTTCAGTATATCCAACAGCAGGTCAGTCAACTGGCAGCGGGTATTGAACAGGGCAATATGAACGTACCCACCCCGATCTCAAGTCGCCTGACGATGATGGATAAAATTTTTAATGGCGTACTAATCAGCCGTCCGGATCTTGCCGTATCACTATATATGCGTATGGCAAACGCCCTAACCGGGGATCAGTTTTCACGCTTTATGCTCGGCAAAGCAACCGCCAGCGACTGGCTGCGAGTTATCGCAGCCATGCCCAAAGGGGCTTTTTTAAACCAATTTGTAAAGCAGTTAACCAATGTCTGATCCAGGCTTATTATCCAACCCATCGCTAATAGCCATCGCCGCTATTTTACTGATTGGCGTACCACACGGCGGCCTCGATGGTGCAGTGGCGCGGCGCGTCGGCTGGCCGAGTGGCACTGGCCCATGGATATTATTCCACCTGACTTATCTACTGCTAGCCGCCAGCGTCGCCGGCCTCTGGTGGCTATACCCGCTACCTAGCCTAATCTTTTTCCTGCTTATCTCCGCATTGCACTTTGGCAGCAGTGATATTCGTCCTATCAGCGCACCCACCTCAAAAGACGCGTGGCTGCCACTGCTAGCCCATGGCGGTCTAGTAGTGATTGCCATACCGGCATTTCAAAGCAGCGCCGTAGAGGCACTATTTGCCGTACTGGTTGGCGCCGACTATAGCCTCTGGCTAGTGCAACAGATTCAGCAACTGCTACTGCCCTGGGTCGCCTGCCTGTTTGCCTATGGTATCTACAGCATTTACCAGCCGCGCTGGCGCGGCGCACTGCTAAACCTCGCCATACTGGTTGCACTGGCCTATCTACTGCCACCACTAATCAGCTTTGCAGTCTACTTCTGCCTCTGGCACAGCCGCAGTCATATGCAGCGAATCTGGCACAGTATCCCGGCAGAACAACGTCGGCGCAGTGCCCTTGAAGCACTGATTTACAGCCTCTTAGCCTATGTTGCCGCAGCCCTATACTTTGCCCTGCGAGCCAATAGCGGAACAGTCATCGAACAGGCACCAGCATTGATACAACTCACCTTTATCGGCCTCGCCGCACTGACAGTGCCACATATGTTATTGGTTGATTTTATTCACGGACATCGGGAAAAGCAGCAAGATGACTGATATCAGCAAGCGCAAAGCAGACCATATTCATCTGGCCCTGCAAACTGAACATCAGGCCGCTGATTCTGCAGGCTTTGATCATATCCGCTTTGAGCACAACTGCCTGCCGGAACTGCAACCAGAAGACATTGACTGCTCAACCGTTTTCCTCAACCAATACTGCTCCGCGCCACTGATTATCGGTGCTATGACCGGCGGTTGTGAACGTGGCGAAACTATCAACCGACACCTAGCAGAAGCCGCCGAGCAAACACAGATCCCCATGGCACTGGGTTCACAGCGCGCCGCACTTCAAGAACAAAGAGCACAAAATATCCGCCGCTGGGCACCCAAAGCCACACTGCTAAGCAATCTTGGTGGCACCCAACTGCAACAGCAGGGTGTTCAGCTGGCACAGCGCGCCGTCGACAGCGTGCAGGCTAACGCCATGATTATTCATCTCAACCCACTACAAGAACTGGTGCAACCCAATGGCGATCGCGACTGGCGCGGGGTTCTGGATGCCATCGAAAAATGCTGCGCCACCCTCAACGTGCCAGTGATTATTAAAGAAGTTGGCGCCGGTATTGGCCCAACCGCAGCACAGCGCCTAATCGACGTAGGTGTCCAGTGGATTGAAAGCGCCGGACGCGGAGGCACCAGCTGGGCCAGCATTGAAAATGCGCGCATCGACCAGACCCGCGAGCAGCAGATAGCCGCACCCTTTATCAACTGGGGAATGGACAGCGCACAGCTTATTCCTCAACTGCGCAGCCAATCCCAACAGCTTGGCTTAATCGCCTCTGGCGGCCTGCGCAACGGACTGGATATAGCGCGTAGTGTTCGTCTCGGTGCCAATATGACCGCCATAGCCCAGCCTTTTTTAGAGCCGGCACTAGAGTCCACCAAAGCAGTTGTTGAACAAATTGAAATATTTCGCGAACAGTTGCGCTGGGCCATGTTTCTAACCGGCAGCAAAAACCTTAAAAAGCTGCAAAGTGCCCCCCTGCAACAGAACTAAAATCCGCTTAAACTAATCGCTCTCACCAACACCGCAAGAGAAAGAAAAGGAGAACCCTCTGTGAGTCAGAACCAGAGCCAGATTGAGAACCAGATTCAAACCGAGGCTATTGCCGGCGTCGGCCTAATCACCCTCAACCGACCCGAGGCCCTAAATGCTCTAACCCTGCAGATGGTTAATAGACTCAGCGCAGTACTCAACACATGGCGAGACGATCCCAACATCGAAGTAGTCGCCATTCGTGGCAACAATAAACAGGGCCCCTTTGGCGCTTTTTGTGCCGGCGGCGATATCCGCTTCTTCCATGATGCCGCCATCGCCGAAGACCCCAATCTCGAAGCCTTTTTTACCGCCGAATATCGCTTAAACCACCTGATCTACCACTACCCCAAACCCTATATCGCCTTTATGGATGGTGTGGTGATGGGTGGCGGAATGGGCCTCGCACAGGGCGCCGACCTGCGTATCGTAAGCCCAAGAACCAAGATGGCCATGCCGGAAACCAAGATCGGCCTCTTCCCCGATGTTGGCGGCGGTTACTTCCTAAGCCGCTGCCCCGGCGCCAGCGGCGAATATCTAGCCCTAAGCGGGCAGATGCTGATTGGTGGTGAAGCACTGGCCGTAGGTCTTGCCGATGCACTGGCACCCACTAAAAGCCTGCCCGAGTTGTGGAATAGCCTGACCGAAAATACTCAACTCAGCCCCACACAGCGTTTCGAACAACTGCAAAATCAACTGACCAAAACCCCGCCACAGCCCCAATGGCTGGACAGTCAGATCGACTCTATTTTTAGCCTTCCAACTTTAGGGGACATTATTCAGGCACTGGAAAATGCCAATAACCACTGGGCAACAGAGACCCTAAAAAACCTGCGCCAACGCTCGCCGCTAATGCTGCATGTAACTCTCGAGCAGATTCGCCGCGGACGAAACCTGAATATGGCCGATGACCTGCGGATGGAACGAACCCTCGTGCAACACTGCTTTAATACCCAACACCTGAACCGCAGTGGCAGCAGCAGCGAAACCGTCGAAGGCATACGCGCCCTCGTCATAGATAAAGACCAAAATCCGAAGTGGAACCCCTCGCGTATTGAAGAGGTTACCCCAGAGATGGTCGCTCCGTTTTTTGAAAGTCCCTGGCCTGAAAACCAGCATCCTCTGAGCAGTCTAAAATAACAACCTACAATAGCGGCCGCCTATATGCATCTCCACGAAAAACAGATCACCTGCCCATTTTGCTGGGAGAGCATCACCATTTTGGTCGACCCCTCAGAATCGCAAACCTATACCGAAGACTGCTCCGTCTGCTGCCGGCCCATATTGATTCAAACCGAAGTCTATGATGATGAAGTCAGTGTCGAAGTCACCCAAGAAGATCTCGGCTTTTAATACAAAGCTCTTAAAACTCTCATCTGACCCCAATTTATTCAGACCCCAATTTATTCTCATCTGACCCCAATTTACTCATCTGACCCCAATTTATTCATCTGACCCCAATTTATTCTGTACTATTGCCAGCATAAAAATTGTTCATCCCAATTCGCCCAGCGTAAAAGGCTCAAACTCAAATGGCTCTAAGTGCAACTATCTGCAAAGCAGAACTCAATGTCATCGATATGGATCGCCATTATTATCAGCAGCATAGCCTGACACTGGCCCAGCACCCCTCAGAAACCGATGAGCGTCTAATGGTGCGACTACTGGCCTTTGCCCTGCACGCCAGCGAATCACTAAGCTTTACCAAAGGCCTAAGCACCGACGATGAACCGGATCTCTGGCAGAAAAGCCTTAGCGACGATATCGAAATGTGGATTGAGTTGGGACTGCCCAGCGAAAAACGCTTAAAAAAGGCCTGCGGGCGATCCCAGCAGGTGATCGTTTACACCTACGGCACCGGCGGTGCGGATATGTGGTGGAAACAGATGCAGTCGCTGGTAAATCGATTTAAGAATTTGACTATCCGGCATATAGATTCGGATACCACTCAGGCAATGGCGGGGCTGGTGGAGCGTAGCCTTGATATTCAGGTGAGTATTCAGGATGAGGAAATTACTTGGAACTGTGGGGAGTTAAATCTGAGCTTTATGCCAGAGGGGCTTTACTAAAAAATTATTGCCTTCCTGGCCGACTGTCTGCCATTAACTTATCCAATTCAGACTGCGCTTTTTTAATATTCTCCAAATCTTTAACCTCAATCATCTCGCACTCATCGCGAACCATCTCTGCAATATTGCTTGGGTAATGCCTGCAGTCTTCAGGCCTGCTGAGATAGATAGAACAGGTATATTTTTCTTTACCCTGACCGGGTTCAATCTCAAGAAAAGGGCAGCGGTTAAGCTGCACGCCAGTATCCGGGCAAAACCAGATTTCATTATCTTTTACATATTGATAGATATGCGGCTGGAATAGCTCCCATAGCTCGATCTCTTGCGCTGTTGCAGAGAGCGCGCCATCGCCGTATTTGATGCAGCATTTTCCGCATTGGTTACAGTCTTTCATAGGCTATAAGGGCTTTGTGTAGATAATTGAAAATTGTATCACCAACAGTGCATTTACTCTTAGCCCATAAGCTTAATTTTAAGGCATGGAAGAATTTCTCCATAAACATTACACTGCACGCCATCAGAAACCCTCACGCAGACAGTGGCTTTCCACTCCAGCAGGATTCCAATGAAAAAGACCTTTAAGTTAGAGCATCCTAAAATTAAAGTGCCCCGCGTCGTAGACTCGGTAAAGCACGACATTAAAAAATACCTCAAAAAGGAACGCAAAAATACCCTGCCCGCTGGGGCTAAATACTGGGGTTTTGATTGCAAACTTGGCGCATCTGAAGAGACCGCCGTTGAGGTGCAACTGCCATCGCTGACAAAGAGTATCGACGCGCTGGTAGAAAAGAACATTATGACTATCTATGTGGAAATAACGGCCAAAGCCCTTGAGGGTGGTGGAACTCCGGCTGTCGAGACGCCACAAGAGTCGCCAGAGACAGAAGAGCCTTCGCCAAAGAATCAAAAGCCTTCGCCAAAGAATGTAGAGCCTTCGCCAGAAGCTGAAGAGCAGGAAGCTCCGATGACCGCTCAGACAGCTCCTCAGACAGCAAAGCCAATATGGCCCACGCAGTCCTTAAAATCTTCACAGGAGGACTAATCATCGACAACAACGATATCTTGCGCCGTGTGCGCTATGTGTTTGATTTTAGTGATCCGCTAATGCTCTCTATCTTTAAACTCGGCGGCTATGAAGGTAGCAGAGCTGAGCTTAAAACCTGGCTGGCACGTGAAGGCGAGCCCGACTATGTACTCTGTGAAGATATCAATCTTGCGCGCTTTCTCAATGGCCTGATTATCAAGAATCGAGGCCCCAGAGAAGACGGCATTCCTGAGCCAGAAAAGCGAGTCAGCAATAACAGCGTATTGCGCAAACTGAAAATCGCCCTGAACCTTCAGGCTGACGATATTATCGAAATACTTAAACTCAATGATCTGGTTTTAAGTAAGCATGAACTGAGCGCCCTATTTCGCCGCCCGGATCATAAGAACTACCGCGAGTGTCTGGATCAGGTGCTGCGCAACTTTCTCGATGGTATGGAAAAGCGCTACAGAAAAAAAGTTAAGTAGATCGAGTTATATCAATTATTGGCAGACCTGCCTTTAAAACTGGCGGGTCTCACCAATATCCAACACCCAGCTATTATCATTACCCAATCTTGTCTCCTTGGCCGCAGCTTTAAAACGCAGCGGCGGCTCAGCAAGCGGCTCATCCGATAGATCAAAGGTACCAAAGTGTATCGCCACCGCAGACTCCGCCTGCACATCCAAGGCTGCCTGCACCGCCTCTTCGGGATTCATATGGGTTTCAGCCATCATCGCATGGGGCTCGTAGGCGCCAATAGGCACTGCCGCCAGATCAAAGGGCCCAAGTTTGGCGCCAATCTGTTTAAACCCTGCAAAATAACCAGTGTCCCCAGCAAAATAGAAACGTCTTTCAGTTCCGATAACTGCCCAGGAAGCCCAGAGAGATTTTCTGGTATCTGAGAGTTTGCGCTTGCTCCAGTGCTGGGTAGGCAGGCAGTGAATTTGGATGTTTTTGTAGTGAACAGTCTCTCCCCAATCCAGCTCCTGCACCTGAGTTATACCGTTCTTAAGTAACAGATCAGCATTTCCCAGAGGCACAAAAAAGACGGTATCAGCATTGCGGGCCGCCAATTTGCGCAATGTGGGTAGATCTAAATGGTCAAAGTGGTTGTGCGAGATCACCACAAAGTTGATAGCCGGCAAATTTTCAAGCGCCATTCCTGGATCAACCCAACGACTAGGACCAACTGGAGGCAACGGACTGGGTGTCTGAGACCAGATCGGGTCGGTTAAAAAATTCAGCCCATCCATCTGCACTAAAAGAGTGGAATGACCAATCCAAGTAACGGTGGGCGTACTGGTGTTATCGCGTAAAAAGTTAGCTTGATTGGCAACTATTTTGGGGGCGCCGGCATCACTGCGAAATAGGGTGCCAAAACGACGCAGATAAAATCCCAGCCTTACGGAAAGTGAGCCATGGGAAATATCTCCCCCTTGATTGGTAAAGCGCCCCTGATTATCTCTTGGGGCGCTATTGAACTCGGGGCTGTAATGGCGCTCAAGGCTGTAATTGCGCTCAAGGCTGTTAACTAGCTCAAGGCCTTTGATCAGCTCAGGGCTGTTAACTAGCTCAGGACCTTTGATCAGTTCAGGGCTGTTAACAGGCTCAAGGCTGCTACTAAACTCAGGGCTGCTCTGCACCTGCAGGCTGGTAATAGCGAGAATCAAACCGATGATAAACGGTCGGCGAAATAATTGTTTTTTTAGCATACTGTTAATACCGCTTCCGTCATTCCCGTCTTCTCTTCCGTCATTCCTGCGAAGGCGGGAATCTAAGTCTTACGTGGTGAATTTGACCAGTACTGGCCTGCGCCAGTATGACGGGCTGTACCTTCTGATGGAGATCCCAGCCCCAGCCTTCGCTGGGGTGACGTTCCTGTGCTGGGGTGGCGTTCCTTCGCTTTAATAACTTACTTAAGCTGTCTTTTTAGTAAAAAGTAACTCAATTTCTTCCAGAGACTTACCCTTGGTTTCCGGCAGCAACCAAGCCACCAACACCAAACCGATAACCGCAAAGACACCGTAGGAGAAAAACGTCAGCGCTGCGCCGAAAGTACCTAACTCCCAAGGGAACAGCAGCTGTACAAAGAAGCTCACTATACTGTTGATCATGCCGACACAGGAGATCGCCACACCGCGCAATTGATTGGGGAATATCTCTGCAAACAAAGCCCACATCACCGGCCCCAGAGACATCGCAAAGGAAGCCACAAAGCCTAAAATACCCACCAGAATGAGGATCGCATTGATATTGGTAGCGGTTTTAATAAACTCGCTTTCATAGTCACGGGCCGCGTCGGCACCAATGGTCTCTTTCAGTGCCGCTTTAAACTCAACATCACTCTGGTAGACCGTACCCACCATACTGTTAAGGGCACTGGTATCAACAGTCTGCTGAATCCCCTCGACCTGCTCAATCTGCACAATACCCTCAGCGTTTAACTCGTAGGTAGCCTGCGAGAAGCCATAGGTGCAGAGCGCCATACTAATGGCAATACCACTAAGGCCAACCAGCAATAGCGGTCGGCGCCCCCAGCGGTCGATCAGAGCAATTGCCACCAGAGTAAACAGCACATTGACCAGACCCACCAGTACCGCCTGAGCAAAGGCCGCATCAGTGCCAATACCGCTCTGTTCAAAGATTGTCGGGGCGTAGAAGAAGATCGCATTGATACCGGTAATCTGCTGCACCACACCAACAATAATGCCGACGATCAGTGCCAGACGCATCTTGGGGCCCAGGACGCTCTTAATCCGCATCCACAGAGCGCCATTTTCGCTGTCATAGCTATTTTTAATGACCTCGATTTCACTATCAATCTGATCACCAGGCATCAGCTTTGCCAACACATCGCGGGCTTCCTGTTCACGGCCATTATTCATCAACCAGCGCGGGCTATCAGGAACCATAAACAGCGCGAGGAAAAAGATCACCGCCGGAACAATTTCAACACCGAGCATCCAGCGCCAAGTGTGCGCATCAACACCCCAAGCAGCTACCCATTCAGCGCCAGAGGTACTCGCGTTGATAATAAAGTAGTTAGCAAAATAAGCCGCAGAAAGACCGATCACGATATTAAGCTGGTTAATTGAAACCAGCTTGCCACGCAGTTTTGCCGGGGCAATTTCGGCAATATACATCGGCGCAATCATCAGTGATGTAAAGGCCAGACCACCGATAGCGCGGGCAACCACCAGCATCATATAAGAGGTGGCAAAGGCCGAGGCAACCGCCGATAAAAGATACAGAAAGGCAATCAGGATTAGAACCTTTTTACGCCCCAGGGCATCGCTTAACGGGCCTATAACCATAGTCCCAAACACCCCCGAGAGTGTCGGTGCGGCAACCACAAACCCGGACTGTATGGGTGTTAGATCAAACTCACTAGTAACAGCGCCAACCACCCCAGAGATAACAGCGGCATCAAAGCCAAAAACAAAGCCGCCAAGCGACACGATAACCGCGCAATAGAGTGCGTAATAGGTACGGTGTTCCATGAGAATTCCAGTAGTGATTATTAGTGAGTTTTATTATTATTATTTATTTCTAAAATTGTTGTTTTATCGCCGCCATCTGCCGCTGAAAAGCGCGACTATCATCCCAGCTAACTATCTCAGGCTGCAGCTTTCCAGCCAATAGGTCACAGCTTACCTGTTCGATTTGATGATTAAAACCTTGCTGAGGCCGCTCTACCGCAAAGCGATCAATGCACTCAGCGCCCTGATAAAGTTTTACCTCGCGAGCCGCCCAATAATCGGCAATGGTCAACGTGCCGCGATCACCAATCAGGGTCAGGTAATTATTTAACTTACTGCGAAAGGATGTAGTTAGCTGTGCCGTAGCATCGCTATCAGCATAAGTGCTCAGGATAACCACATCATCCTCAACGCCATTATCCGCCTTATGGTGCCAAACAGTCTGAGTATCCGGATCCCGCTGGAGAAACAGCCAAGCCATAGCAATCGGATAAATCCCCATATCCAGCAGGCAACCGCCGCCAAGGCGATTACTGTATACCCGTGAATCCGGATCGTAGGGCATTGGAAAACCAAAGTCGGCTTTAACATGGCACAGGTTACCAATACGTCCCTGATCAACCCACTCGCGCGCCTTTTGAATCACCGGCATAAAGTAAGTCCACATCCCCTCCATAAAATAGCGCTGCTCCTGCATGGCTACCGCAATCACCTCCTCCAGTTCATCGGGTGTCACCGTCGCCGGCTTTTCGCAGAGCACATGTTTGCCCGCGCGCAGAGCGTCAATCGACTGCTGTTTATGATGGCTGTGGGGCGTGGCTATATAGATTGCATCGATAGTGGGGTCGGCAAGAATATCGTCGTAACTGCCGTAGGCAGTGGGTATTGAGAAATCGTCCGCAAAGGCTTGGGCACGGTTCAACTCTCGCGAGGCAACTGCGGCCAGTGTGGCATGGGGCGCATAGTCGATATCCGCGGCAAAGGTTCTAGCGATATGGCCTGCGCCAATAATGCCCCAGCGAATAGGGGTATCTGCGGTAGCTGAATTATTAGCAGTAGAAGTATTTTGGCTCATAGGCGTGAGTCTTGTTCCACGATATTTGTAGGCGTCATAAGAAGATTTATATTTTTGTAAATAGTATCACCGTTTAGAGAAAAGTAGCTGTTGAAACTTTTAACTTTTCAGGTGCGCTGTATTTAAACAGCACTCTAATAAAAGAGCACCGTAATAAAGAGCACCGTAATAAGGAGCACCGTAAAAATAATCGTCGCAAGGTTTCTATTAAGACTATCTTTAGGGATAACAGTGGGTTATCGGAATAATTGCCATAAGTAAAAAGGCCTGATTAGCTGGCTGTCAGACTCTAACAGCAAAAAGAAAAATCTACTTTCACTAGGAGACAACAATGACATTATCAAAAAAATTAGGCGCAGAGTTTATTGGTACATTTTGGCTAGTACTAGGGGGTTGTGGCAGTGCAGTTCTTGCTGCGGCTTTTCCTGAAGTAGGCATTGGTTTGCTAGGCGTCTCTCTGGCGTTTGGACTTACCGTGTTAACCATGGCCTACGCTATTGGACATATCTCTGGCTGTCATCTCAACCCCGCAGTTTCACTTGGTCTCTGGTCCGGTGGCCGATTTTCAATCTCTGAAGTTGGCCCATATATAGGGGCACAGGTTGCAGGCGGCATAGCTGGAGCAGCCGTGTTATATATCATCGCGACAGGACAAGCAGGCTTTGATGTTACAGCTGGATTTGCGTCGAATGGCTATGGCGAACATTCACCCGGAGGCTATACCCTAGTTGCCGCTCTGGTCACTGAAATAGTCATGACCTTTATGTTTCTAATCATTATTTTGGGTGCAACCGATAAGCGCGCACCACAGGGTTTTGCCCCAATCGCCATTGGTTTGGCGCTCACGCTTATTCACCTTATTAGTATCCCCATAACTAATACCTCCGTTAATCCAGCAAGAAGTACTGGTGTTGCTCTGTTCCAAGGTGGCTGGGCGGTATCGCAACTGTGGCTGTTTTGGATTGCACCTATCGTGGGAGCTATTTTGGCGGGGGTTGTCTATCGGTGGTTTGAGGCGGGTGATGATAGCTAGGGAGGATTTAAGGGTTGGGCTTGGGGAATTCGAGTCTGGCCCTAATACTTAACAGCTGTTTAAATCGGCTTAACTTTTTAACTCAATTCGATCTTAAACAAGATCACTAAACCAACAATCGTCACACTTAGCCCCGCGTTAAAAACAGAAGTATTTGCCCTTTTAACCTCCTTTTTTAGGAAACCGGGGTGGAAACCGGGGTCAGATGAGGGAAAGCGGAGGAAACCGGGGAAACCGGGGTCGGAAACCGGGGTCCGGAAACCGGGAAACCGGGGTCAGATGAGAGTTTCGGAAACCGGAAACCGGGGTCAGACCCCAGTTTCAATAGCGATTCAATGGTCAGTCTCCTAAACTTCGAACTCGAATCTTGTCGGGTACCAAAGGCAGGGAAGGATCGAGTTCGGCTTTCACTCGCAACGCCCATTCTTGAATCCTACGTTTACGTAATAGGCCATCTCCTCCGGTAAGGCCAGCTTCATAGCCAAAGGTAATAAGTGCGTAGGCCGAGAGGTCTGCAACGCTCAATTCACTGCGGCCGCACATGAAAGGCCCCTCTTTAAGCTCTTTGTTAACACGTGAACCGACATGGCGCGCCGCATCTAATAGACTGCGACCAGGAGCATTCTCTGCTTCCCTTCGGACAAAAGGCATCCAGCGAAGGACTAAAGGCCAAGCGAAACGCCATGCACCGATCGCTTTATTCGGGACCGTTCGATACATCACGCTGCCGAGGCGCCACGCGTTGAGCAGTTGTACAGGAAGGGCAAACGACAAAGACGGACGTGCAAATCGAAAGTTTGCAGGGATCATGCAGTGGTGAACCCAATCATCAAGCTCACTAACACATGAAGGGGCGTCCTCGGGGTACAACGGTCGCTTCGGGAAGCGTTCATCCAACCAATACGCAATAGCTTGCGAATCATTTTTACTCTCACCGTCGATAGTCAAAACGGGGACGGTATTTCCCACGGGCAGTGTTTCGCTCATGTTAAATGGAGATACATAAACAGTTTCGTAAGGGATTCTCTTATAAGCGAGAAAAGCTTGGACTTTAAGGCCGTATGGGCTGGCTGCGAAGGTGTAAAGCACGACTTTTGGCGTGTTGGATTCAACGCGTTCCATGATTAATTACTCCGAGAAAGCTGGCTTAGCGCTCGTTTAAAAAATAACGCGAACCCAGGACTACCTAAAATTAACGCCTTGCTCACCGGCGAGTAAGTTGGTGCTGTTTTTGCTGCCTTTTCTTTTAGCAAAAACCGCGACAACTGTATCGAGTCCGCGTGCAGCAACTTGTTATGCATATTTCCCTATGATTTCATGACCATAGGAATTATCTATCGAGCATAGCCAAACACCTTTTGAATCTTTGGTAAAAACATAGGTAGCTTTGCGAGTTACTGCTGGATAATTCGGTGCTGATACAACTGTGTTTGCTAAAACTAAAGCGGTGTCCCCAGTCTCGAGAACTTCTAAACCCAGCTGCTCTACTTGTAACCCATTTTTGAAATAAACGGCGATAGCTTCAAATGCTTTACGAATAGCCACCTTGTCTACCGCATTTTTGCCAGGTTCAATGACCAAAACAGCGTCATCGGTATAGATACCAATTAAAGTATCAAAATCCTCGGCGACAATTGCGTTGTCAGCCTTTTTAATTTGTTCAATTATCGGATGGGTCATAATTTCTCCAATATGTATAACGCTGAGGTTTGGGGCCGTAGTGTAGGAGCGAAGCGACGGAACGGAGGTCCCAGCCGCAGCGCGGCGACAACACCGACTTGTTATGAGTTGATACGTTTCGCATAAAACCCCATCTTATCGCTGTAATTAAAGCCATGCTTTTTATAAAAATTGGCAGCTGGAATTTCACGTTCTGTGGTTAGGTAAATGCTGTTGATAGACATTGACTTAAGTTCCACCTCTAAAGCGGAATAAACCTTGCCGCCGATACCTTTTGACTGATGGTCTGTATCGGTACACATTTCCCTTAGATAGAAAATTTTGCCAAAATAAAATGGTTCCCAGTTTCCCAATGCAAAGCCTAATGTAAGATCTTGCTCTATTAAAACACCTAAGAAGCCTTTTGATTGATAGAAGTGATTAAGCCTGAAGAACGCATCTTCTTCTGTCCATGGTTCGCTCCACGGCGCACCCGAAAATACCTGAGCGAAAAGCTTCGCACAACTCTCGATGTCTTGTTCTCCGACCAAACGAATGTTCAATTATTTATGCCTCATAACGCCTCAATATGGGGCTGCCGAAACGAAGTGCAGGTAGTCCCACACCATTGACTTGTTATGAGGAACTTGGAAAGTTAGCGACTGTAAAGCTAACTACTTGCTCTGCCGCTTTTGTTATAGCCTCGCTGAATGACCCCCCAAAGAAACCACTGTCTATTTTCCCTTGTACTTGAGTTTTACCTAATTCGCTCCCTTCGGAATCTAGATATTTTACTAATACTGTCAGTGATGCTTCACCAGTATTGCCAATACCTCCCCAAAACCAACGAGAAAATTGGTTTCCTTTATCCTGTTGAAGAAACTTATAAACAATCTTTAATTCATCGCTACGATCATATCCATTCTTTTCATACAATCCGCGCTCTATTTTTTCTTTAAGCTGTTGAACTATTTCATCTGGTACTTCTACATTGTGGCTATCTGAAACAACAGAGATTCCAGATACGGTAGTCCGACCCTTAACTGGCTCCATTACTATAGTTTGTGCTGTGCCACACCCGATGAGCATAGATATAAAACACAAAATCACGATTTTCTTTAACATGTAAACTCCTTGTTGGTCTTTGGGTTGGTAGAAAACTCATAACGCTCCACTAAGATGCGCCGCTTGCGGCGTCATTCTTGAGTGACTTGTTAGCAGTCATACTCTCTATTAATTCATTGAATTCCTTAGGGCTTAGACCCATTTGTAAACCAGTACAAATTTCCTCAAAAGCTTTTTTACAAACAGACTCCATACTTGGTGCCAGTTGCATAGCAGAAATATTCATGGCATTTAACTCTTTAAACACTTTCCCGCGCTCTTTGACTGATATTTCATATTTATGTAAAAACAGGCGCTCATCATTCTCGTTATGTCTGATATGCGATTCCACATTTGGTTGGTTAGTAAATATGAAGGTTCCCTGCTGAAGCATTTGTTTGGGATTACCACGATAATTAGGTTGTAATACAGTTACATGTGGTTCTTCAATTTCCCAATCATAAGTTTGCTTAAAAGTATTAAGCCATGCCTCCTGGTGAAATGAGTAAATTGCTACTTTTTCGTTCTGAGGCGAAAAATGATTAATACCTTCAAACGCGAAGTATGCAGCAATATATGGAGAAAATGTCCAATCAATAAGGGGAGTTGGAAATCCGTTGTGCTGTAAAAATGCCAAAAATTCTGCTAGTTGGCTAGGGTCGCTTAAATCTCTACGTGAGCCATCCCAAGCTTCAACTGGTTCTTGTACGAATGGAAGAATGGTTTGAAAATAAGTTAAGAAATCATTATGGGTAGGGAGCTGTCCAGTTCTATGAATTGTAGTGGATAGTGTCCATTCAAAATTAGATTGTCCACGAAAGATGTATGCTCGCCTTTTATCTAATTGCGAAGTAGCTTCTTTTTTAAAATCTTCCCAACTTATATCCATATTTGAACTTACTCTTTGACTGCTAACAGTCTAATTATGAGGCCTGTCGGCCTCATAATAATTATTATCGGGGCGCCCTTCTAATATGTTATCAGGGGCATTTTTATATCTTGTAACTAATTGATTTATATATAAAGAATGACCAGGACTAAAGTGCATTGCTCTATTATCGGGGCACTTTTTGTGGGGTGTCGTTGATTTCTAGAAATAAACTGGCATACAGTTTTTATATACAGTTATGTGAAAAGGGAGTTTCGCAATGTCGTCATCACCATTCCTTGGGTCTATCCGCGAATACTCGACTTTAATGACTAAAAAGACACAGGAAGATCGGCTTAATTCTGTGACTGGCAGGCTACCGCAGGTTGCAGGGCTTACTTCCCTGAAATCCTGCTGTTGAAATTTACCCTTCGTTTACCGATGGCTAAAATTCAACTCACTTCCCTTTTTTTTCTCGCTGTGGCTGTTGTTGTCTTTTTTTACATAATTTAATTAAGGGGTAGATTGCCTAAACGTATTATTTTTCTTCGCCCCAGAATTTCCACCATTTTTTACTATTTTCTTCTCTCGATTCTTGTCCTTTATCGGAACCTTTATCAAGTTCTTTTTGAGGCTGCTCTAATTTTTTGAGGCTTTGCTTTTCAATGCCCTTTAATTCCCTAGACTTCTCTTCCTTCTCTTCCTTCTCTTCCTTCTCTATTTTCTCTTCCTTTTCTTTTATTCGATCTTCACTGTCTTCAATATTTTCTTTCGCTTCCACTGCGGCTTGATGCGCTGCCTTTTGCTCATCACTTGGTTTACCTTTACCAGTCCACTCAGGTTTATCTGCTATGGCGGGCGCTATAAAAACACCGGCTAAAAGTAATGCTAAAATATTTTTCTTCATGTGAAATACTCCACTTTTATTTGAATTTAACAGGTTAAATTACCGGGGCACCATTGAAATCTACCATCAGGGGATCTTTGATATTTTTTAATTAATTGATTTAAATATAGAAAAAAATTAAGACCAAAGCACAGGGCTTTATCACCAGTGCTTTTTTTGAAGGGTATCGTTGATTTGTAGAAATAAACTGAAATACTATTTTTTTAAACAGTATTTTAAAAAAGAAGTTTCGCAAGATCGTCATCACCATTCCTTGGTCTGTAACGCGAATATAGTTCCGTTAGGCGTTTAGTATTTACACCATAAAGTCATACTTACATTGGTTCAAGTATTTTTACCTAGTCAATGATAAGAGTCATTTCAATAACCAAATCATGGCCCCCTCCAACATCGCCTGATGCTCGGGCTCATCATAAGCACTGGCCTGATGCCCCAGCGCGGAATAAAACACTGTGCCCTCGCCGACTTTATGATGCCAAATCAATGGATGATCTTCGCCCATGGCAATCTCATCCTTAACCTCATATTGCGTCTCATCAACCGTCGCCAACACAGTTACACGACCGCGCGGTGATTCGGCAAAGCTGTACCACTCTTCCTCGCGCTGCCAATACTCGGGCAGAAATGCCATCGCCGGGTGCAGGTGATCTTCAATATGAATGGTTGCTTCTCGAATCTGCGGGAACATCGGATGGCCAATAAACTGCGCGCGAATCAGTTGTTCTGGGTGCCAGGACCAGCGGTATTCTGGATCGCCACCGCTGCCGTGAATGGCTAACACCGAACCGCCATTTTCGAGGTAGGCTTTAAACACCTGACGCTGCTCTGTGGTAAGTACATCACCGCTAACATTGGACCAGATCACCAAATCAAATTGGGCTAAATCTTCGCTGTTATGAATGGCGGCATTTTCCGTATAGAAACTGTTCCAACCATTTTTAATCGCTATATTCTCACATAGTGTTCGCGCGGCGGGGATGGCTTCAAGATGGCGGAAGCCGTTGGTCTTGGAAAAGATCAGTATCTTTGTTTCCAACTCCATTGCCGGCAGTTCTGGGGCTACCAAATCATAGGTTGGCTCGGGGAAAAGTTTGGCCTGATATTTATAGGCCATAACAGCCAGTACACCAATGGCTATTACGATTAATAGAGCCAGTACCTTAAACCAGCCTTTACGCCAGAAAGGGATTTTATTTAGGGTCATCAAATGAGGCCTTTTTTAAGTTGTAAAACTGCGTAATCGCAGGCTCTTGCGGTTAGTGCCATATAGGTCAGGGATGGATTCACGCAGGAAGATGACACCATGCAGCTACCATCGGTAACAAATAGGTTGGGAATATCGTGACTTTGGTTCCACTTATTGAGCACCGACTCATTTGGGTTTTCACCCATTCGCGCTGTACCCATCTCATGTATACCAGCACCGGGCGGATTGGTCTCTGAGTTTGTGGTGTAGAACACGGCTCCGGCGGCACGAAAGATTTTTTCAGCCTGCACGGCCATATCGGCGCGAGCTTTAAGTTCATTATCTCTAAATTCCATATCCACACGAACCTGAGGAATACCAAATCGATCTGGCTTGCTGGCATCCAATGTCACGCGATTATCTGCATGGGGCAGACATTCGCCAAAGCCAGCCAGACCTATAGCCCAATAGTTACCCGGCTTGGTTAGGGCGTCTTTGTAGCCCTTGCCAAAGCCTTTTTGATTGGCCAAATCGGCCCAATGGGGACGAGTGGAATTACCCTGAAAGCCATAGCCGCGAATAAATTCAGCATCTTTATCCTGCTTTTGATTATTTCTAAACCGCGGAATATAAAAACCATTGGGGCGGTTGCCGTAATAATAATTATCGAGATTATCCAAAAACACTGCTGAGCCAATAATACCGGTGGTGTGATCCATTAGGTATTTACCCAGCACTCCACTGCTATTGGCCATGCCATTGGGGAAGTGCTCGGAGCTGGAATTAAGTAGTATCTGGGTGGAGGCAATAGTAGATGCGCATAAAAAGACTATTTTACTGCTATATTGCAGGCGTTCGCCACTTTTAGCGTCAATAACATGGACGATAGAGACTCGTTTAGTCTCAGGATTATATTCGAGGCGCTCGACTACTGAGTCGGGGCGCAATGTTAGTCTACTGGTCGCCCTGGCCGCCGGCAGGGTTGAGCTCTGGGTACTAAAATAACTGCCGGTGGAACAACCACGCTCACAGGGGCCGCAGTAGTGACAGGCGGCGCGACCGCGATGATTTTCGGTGAGTACCGCGGTGCGGCCAATGGTCATGGTGATTTCAGGAATCTTTTTCTCGACACGCTGTTTAACAGTCTTTTCAATACCGTACATTTTCATCGGCGGTAAAAACTTACCATCTGGCAGCTGCTCTAGCCCTTCAGCCTGCCCACTAATGCCAATAAAGTCTTCAACATAGTCATACCAGGGTGCCAGATCTTTGTAGCCAATCGGCCAGTGACTGCCGTGGCCATCGTCGTTATTTGCTTTGAAATCGGCCTCGCTAAAACGGTAGCACTGGCGATACCAGAGAAGTGAGCGCCCACCTACACCGCCACCACGAATCCATTGAAAGGGCTTTGTGGTGTCGTATTGATAGGGGTTTTGGCGATCATTGTTAAATAGATGGCGATTGGAGGCATCCATTACGCCGGAGTGCTGACTGATAAAATAGTCGCGGTTATTTAACTGACGTTCGTCTTTGCCATAAAACGGTAACTTCCAGGATGGTACATGTTCGCCTTTGTAGTCGACGCCATGTTTTACATCTGGACTGCGGTCGAGCATTAATACATTGAGACCTTTTTCGGTCAGCTCTTTGGCTGCCCAGCCGCCGGTAATACCGGAACCGATCACAATCGCGTCGTAAGATTTATCGATCATGATAGGTCTCCCGGTCGATTGCGCGCCCAGCTTGGCTGATCGGTTGCTAGAAGGGTTTCGCCATCAAAATGTCCGGGCATGTGGTTGTGACGCAACACCTGAGTGGCACCCACTTCAGACATAAAGAAACCGACGACGCTAAGCTCTTTAAGTTGGCAGATAAACGGTGCTGTGCTATCAAAGCCATTGCCGACACGGTTGCCCAGTTGATACCAAGCAGCATCGCTGTGCTGCTCTTCAAGTTCAGTTAACAGCATTAGTAATTCCGATTGCTGTTTATTAAAAGCATCTTGCAAACTATCCAATCCGGCCATAAACACTGCTCTCTCTTGCTGAGTCATAAACTCCGCTACGCACAGCTCAATAAAGTGGTCAACCTTCGCATCCAGTGCTCCCGGGGTATCGGTGCGCGGAATAATGGTTTCAACGACGGCTTGCAGTAATTTTCTCTGCGCGGCGGAAAACAGATTTGCCGGCTGTTCGATAAAGTTTCTGCCGAGGCTGAAGAGCTGTTGTTGCTCAGCACCCAGGCTTAACCCTGAGACTGCGCCACCGGCCAGTACTAGAGAGCTGAGTTGCATAAATTGACGGCGGTTCATTGCTGTTGCTCCATCACCGCTTTTTCTCTTACTTTTCGACGCTTGCGCCAATAAATCAGCCCAGTTAATGCTAACCAGAGTAAGGCAAGAAAAAGATTCTGCGCCGGCCATTGGGCAAAATAGACTGCAGCAACTTTAAAGGCGCTGTAAAACCAATAGATAAACTCGACACCTGTTAAATGGTGCAGTTCGTATAAAAGTCCTGCCGTGGTCAGCAGTAAAAATTTTAGATAGAGGACAACGCAGCTACTGACAGCCATAGCTGGGATTAGAAAAGCTCTGAATAAAAAAACTCGATCCGGAACCGTGCTGTTATGACTCTTAGGCTGCATAGTAGTCAAATTATTTATTATTTTGGTTTTGACGAGTTTTGATAATCAATAGATTTGTCTGCGAATGCAAGCCTATACGCCCAACAAGTTTGCTTTTATCCGCCGCCACCCTGAAAATGCACCCTCCCGCGCCATCGGCGCAGTTCAACATTATTCAATAATCAGAGAACCAGCCCCATGTCGATACATTGGTATCCCGGCCATATGCGTAAGGCCAGCAACGAGATGATCGAATCATTACCCTTGGTCAATCTGGTTATTGAAGTACTGGATGCGAGAATTCCTTTCAGTAGCTCTAACCCGTTTATTCAAGATTTGGTCACTGAGAAACCTTCGATCAAAATTCTTAACAAGTGCGATCTTGCCGATCCGGAGATTACCAAAGTCTGGCAGGATTATTATGAGCAGCAGGACAACACCAAGACCATGGCGCTGGATTTACAGCATTTTGACCCCAGTAAGCAGGTGATCGATCTGATCAATAAGCTCTCTCCGCAAAAAGAGGGTCGAAATACTTTAGTCATGGTTACCGGTATCCCCAACGTTGGTAAGTCTTCACTTATTAACAGCCTAGCAGGTCGCCATATCGCTAAAACCGGCAATGAACCAGCGGTGACCAAAGGTCAGCAAAAGATTAACTTACGCAACGGTATTATGCTGTTGGACACGCCCGGAATTCTTTGGCCCAAAATTGAAAATCCCAACGGTAGCTACCGATTGGCGACTACCGGTGCGATTAAAAATACGGCGGTAAGTTATGAGGATGTGGCTTTTTTCGCGGCGGATTTTTTACTCCAGAAATACCCTGAACTGCTGCAACAGCGATTTAAGTTTCAAACCCTGCCACAAAGTGAGATTGAATTATTAGAGATTATTGGCTCACAGCGCGGCTGTCTGCGCGGTGGTGGTCAGGTCGATTTGGAGCGTGTCTCAACGATTTTTATCAATGAATTGCGCGCCGGCACTCTGGGTAATATCAGTTTTGAAACACCAGATGTTATTGATCTTGAAATGCAGCAGGTTGAAGTTTTGAGAGCTGAAAAGGAAGAGCGCGAGAAACTGCGATTAGAAAAAACCGCTGCGCGACGCAGAAAGGCCAAGGCAAATAGAAAGTAGTTACTGAAAAACAGCCCTGAGCGTCTTCTAAATAAACAGCCCTGAGCGTCTTCTAAACAAAAAGCCCTGAGCATCTTCTAAATAAACAGCCCTGAGCGTCTCGTAATAAACAGCCCTAAGCGTCTCTGAATAAGCAGCCTTGAGCGTCTTCTAAATAAAAAGCCTTGAGCTTCTTCTAAATAAACAGCCTTGAGCCTGTCTGAATAAACAGCCCTGAGCGTCTTCTAAACAAAAAGCCCCGCCGCATAGCCTGAAGCCCAGGCCCACTGAAAGTTATAACCGCCCAAATGTCCGCTAACATCCACCACCTCACCGACAAAAAACAGCCCCGACTGAGTTTTACACTCCATCGTTTTTGATGACAGCTGATCGGTGTCCACACCGCATAGAGTAACCTCAGCCGTGCGATAACCTTCGGTTCCAGAGGGTTTGAGTTGCCAGTTGCCAAGCTGCTCAGCGACCGCCAACAGGGTTGCATCGGGAATTTCTGCCATCGCAGTCTCTGCATAGGCCAGCCAATACATTTCCTGTAACGCCAACACCAGACCTTTGGATAAATGCTGCGCCAACAAATTGCGCAACAGGCTTTTTGCGCTGTTCTTTTTATAATCGAGCAACAGCTCTCGGCTATCCAGATCAGGGAGTAAATTAATACTGATGGTTTGCCCCGACTTCCAATAGCTGGATAGCTGTAGCGCCGCTGGGCCGCTGATTCCGCGGTGCGTAAACAGCATATTCTCGCGAAAACTCACATCGTTGACCGACATTTCCACATCCACCGCCAGACCTGAGAGCTTTTCTGAGAGCGGCTTAATATGATCGCTAAAGGTAAACGGTACTAGGCCAGCACTGCGCGGCAATAGCCTTAATCCAAACTGCTCGGCAAGTTCATAACCAAAACCTGAGGCACCCAGCGTAGGAATAGACAGACCGCCGGTGGCCACAACCAAAGACTTGCACTGATACTGTCCGAGTGACGTTTGCAATTTAAAGCTAGCCTCACCTGAATCACCCTTATCCATAGCCGCCACAGACTTTATCTCGCATTTGGTTTTAATAACCACGCCGGCCTGCTGACATTCATCGAGCAACATGGCGAGAATATCTTTTGCCGATTCATCACAAAACAATTCGCCATGCTTGCGCTCGTGGTAGGCAATACCGTGCTGTTCAACCATGTCGATAAACTGCCATTGGTTGTAACGGTTGAGTGCAGAGATACAAAAATGCGGGTTATTGCAGAGGTAATTTTCTGGGGTGATATCCAGATTGGTAAAGTTGCAGCGTCCACCCCCAGACATAAGGATTTTCTTACCGACTTTATTGCTGCTGTCCAACACCAGTACCGACAGCCCACGCTGACCTGCGGTAAGTGCACAAAATAGCCCGGCAGCACCGCCGCCAATAACAATCACATCAGGATTTTTCACTCGGCGGAATCTCGCTTTAATTGTTGCCAGCGCAATTCTATTTCGGCCCGGCCAATTTTTTCCAGCGTGCTGATATTGCGCTGTGGAATCTGCTCGGGATTGGTAAAACTCTCCAATGCATCGGTGAGCATATCTTCACGGAGAAAATGAATGACTGGGTAGGGCGAGCGATTACTGAAATGGCTGGCGCTGTTCTCGGATTCGCCATCAAACAGATACTCGGGATGGAAACTGGCCAACTGGATAGTGCCATCGAGACTCAGCTCTTCGATTAGGGCTTCGGCATTGTCGAGAAACATTAGATACTCATCAAAACTCGCTAGGGCATTGGGCATTACCAGCAGGGTTGTGGCGATTTCCCGCTCTGAACTCTGCTGGATTAAATCTAGCTCGGTCAGAAAGGATTGTGTGAGTTGATTGAGATCTTCGGATTCACAGACAGCAATGCGCAAGGTATCCGCAGCGATCACTGGGCGCGCAAAGGGACACAGATTAAGCTCGACAATAAATGTCTGTAGCCAATCTCGAATATGCTGCTCAAATACGCTGATCATAGGAACCTAATGTGCCCGACAAAGAGCGCGCAGGATACTTAGCTTGAGGTTATCCGTCCAGCAGCGCAGCTATTTGATGTAACGCATAAAAGCTGCAGCTTTAACTTTTGTATTAGATTTATCTAAATTAGTCTTTTCTTATATTAAAGGAAGTTGATTTGCCACCTGCTTTAACGGCAAACCCAATCCTATAATTTTTAGGAGTCTATGTAGTGACCAAAGCAAGTAAAAAAAAAGCCATCAGCCCCGCAGATATTAAACAGCTGGAAAAGCATGCTCAACAGGCCGCCAATATGCTTAAACAGCTGGGCAATGTTAATCGCCTGATGATTCTCTGCACGCTGCTTAATGGCGAGCGCTCAGTGGGTGAACTGCACGACATGACTAATTTGAGTCAATCCGCCCTATCGCAACATCTTGCATCGCTGCGCAAAGCTCAGTTAGTACAGACACGCCGAGAGGCACAAACTATTTTTTACAGCCTCTTGGGCACGGAATCGATACAGATTATCACTGTATTAAAGTCCATTTACTGTAGAGAAATTTAAAAGAGGGATCTAATGAAACATTCAACTAAAACTGTTTCAGCCGCTGAATTTAAACGAATTATTCAGACTGAGACTACACCGCAAATTATCGACGTACGCACAGCCGCCGAGGTGGAAAACCTGTCTCTTGAGGGCAGCGCTCACTTTCCATTACAGGAGCTTAATTGCGCCGAGGTAAAAACCTACCTTGCCGAGCAGGGCCAGAATCCCGAGCACCCAGTCTATCTATTGTGTGCCAGCGGGCAGCGGGCCACTCGCGCTGCCGAAAAGTTAAAGAGCGATCTCGACTGCCCGTTGGTTATTATCGAAGGCGGTCTAAATGCGCTAAATGCCGCTGGATTATCTATTCAGCAGGGCCCCGGAAATACTATCTCTCTGGAGCGACAGGTGCGTATTGCGGCAGGCAGTCTGGTCTTCATTGGGGTTAGCCTCGGCGTATTTCTTAACCCATGGTTCTTTATCCTCCCGGCTTTTGTCGGTGCTGGATTGGCCTTCGCGGGAATGACTAACAGCTGCGCTATGGCCATGTTACTGGCACATATGCCGTGGAATAAAACCAGCCGACACAACTAAAGGTCGATAATGATTATTGTCAGTGTTCTTATTGGCTTAATTATAGGCACCGTGCTCGGACTTACCGGTGCCGGCGGCTCTATCTTTGCGGTTCCATTATTAATCCTGTTGTTGGGGCTGCCGATCAATGAGGCCATAGGTATAGCGTTGGGCGCAGTTGCAGTCAGCGCATTTATTGGCTCAATCAGCAACTGGCAGGGAAAGTATATTTTATGGATTCCAGCACTGTCACTGGGCTTGGGCGGAGCACTGTTTGCACCTCTGGGGAAATATCTCGGTAATCAGATCCCCGACTTATTTTTACTGGCTGGTTTTTCTACTCTCGCTTTTACCATTGCCATCATTATGTGGCGTCAAACCATTACGTCACCCGAACGTACAGAAGTGGTGCGGTCTAACTTGGGCTCTGAGCCAGACTATATTGAACCTATCTGTCGCTTTAATCATACCGAGACTTTTAAGCTCACCAGAAAATGTTTTGCCGCACTGCTCAGCGCCGGATTAATTATCGGACTTTTAAGCGGGCTGTTTGGTGTTGGTGGCGGTTTTTTGATTGTGCCGACATTATTATTTATTACTCAGGTATCTATGCGTCAGGCAGTCGCAACGTCGCTGCTAATTATTACCCTGATCAGCGCCACTGGATTCTTTAGCTTTGTCGCCTCCAGTCCTATGGTGGACTGGCCGCTGCTGGCGAAAATCTGCTTGGGTGGGTTAATCGGGATGCTCGGTGGTCACCTGATCGCAGACAAAATTGCCGGGGCTCAACTACAGAAAATCTTTGCTATTAGCCTAATCGTTACAACCTTTATAACCCTAGGCGACCAACTTATCAAAGGAGTGATTTAATATGCTTTTTCGACAACTCTTCGACCCTGAGTCATCCACCTATAGCTATCTTATTGGCGATAAAAGCAGCGGCGAGGCATTGCTGATCGATTCGGTATTAGAGCGCACAGAGCAAACACTGCAATTAATTAAGCAACTCAATCTAAATCTGACTCTGGCCATTGATACCCACACTCACGCCGACCATATTACCGGCCTCGGCGCATTGCGCGATGTCACGGGCTGCAAAACCATGATGGGCAGTGAATCATTAGCCAACTGCCTGTCCGATACCTTTATTGATGGTCAACGGCTAAGGGTTGGAAATCTATTTATTGAGGTTATTTATACTCCCGGACACACTGAGGACTCCTATAGTTTCTATCTGCCCGAGTCTAAATCCGACAACCACCAGCCAATGCTATTCAGCGGCGATACATTGTTAATTCGCGGTACCGGCCGTACCGACTTTCAAAATGGCAGTGCCGAGGATCAGTACAACAGCCTGTTTAACCGACTCTTAAAACTGCCTGACAATACCCTGGTTTATCCAGCTCATGACTATAAGGGCTGGATGGTCAGCAGCATAAGCGAGGAAAAAAGGCACAATCCGCGCCTACAGGTAACCAGCCGTGAAGAGTATATTGCGCTTATGAATAGCCTCGATTTGCCTAATCCAAAGATGATGGATATTGCAGTGCCGGCCAATCAATCCTGTGGTGATATTGTATAATTCGTCGTGAAATAACAGCCAATTGATCGCCTGTCAGGCAGCCGCCGTAAACAAAAGCTCAATATCATAAAAATATTATCATGCAATTAAACTGGCTGGATAACGAGACTCCGACACCTGCGCTTCTCTCGAAAGGGTTCCCTGAAAAAATGGTCTTGCTCGATCTTGAGACCACTGGCGGTAAAGCGACCTATAACCGGGTGATCGAAATTGGCCTGCTGGTCATTGAGCAGGGCGAGGTGATTGAGCGATGGCAGTCCTTTATCGACCCTGAAACATCCTTACCACCGTTTATTCAAAAGCTCACCGGCATTGCCCCAAGTATGTTGAACGGCGCACCGCTATTTGCCGAAATTGCTGAAAAACTCCTCGGTTACCTAGATGGGCGCACCTTGGTGGCCCACAATGCGCGCTTTGATTACGGCTTTCTAAAGAATGAGTTTCAGCGCGCCGGTATTAGTTACAACGCCAAGCCACTCTGTTCAGTGAAATTTAGTCGCAGTCTGTATCCACAGTTTAAACGCCACGGTCTCGATCAGATTATTAAGCGCTTTCAACTGCCGATTGAGAACCGCCATCGCGCCCTCGATGACGCAGAGATGATCCAGCGCTTTTTTCTTAAATCATCTGCACTGTTTTCCGATGAAGAAATCGCTGCTACCTGTGCCAGCCTGCTAAAAAACCCGGCACTGCCGCCACTGTTAAAAGCCAGCGACATTAAAAAACTGCCCGCTTCGGCTGGGGTCTACTATTTCTATGATGCAAGCGGCACGCTGCTATACGTGGGTAAAAGTGTGCATATTCGCAACCGCGTGATGAGTCACTTTTCCCAGGATCATAAAAACCCCAAAGATCTGCAGATTAATAACAAACTGGCGCATATAGATTTTGAAAAGGCCCCAACTGATTTCGGTGCGCAGATTCGCGAGAGCAATCAGATTAAAGCGCTGGCTCCGCTGTATAACCGCCGCCTGCGTAAAACTAAAAAGCTCTATCAGTATCGCTGCGAAGAAGATCGCAATGGCTATCAGCGGATTGCTATCGAAGCGGTGGAGTTGGATGCTGAGGGGGTTGATGAACGCTTTGGGCTATTTCGCTCACCACGTCAGGCATCAAAGCAGATCGAAAAACTCGCCGACCATTATTTTCTCTGCCATAAACTGCTGGGACTGGAGTCGGACACTAATGCGGCCAATCAAAAACCCTGTTTTCGCGCGCAGCTGAAAAAGTGCTTTGGTGCCTGCCATGGCGCTGAAGAGGCGGCTGTTTATAATCAACGAGTCAGTACTGCGCTGAATAATTATCAGTTGAAAATGTGGCCCTACCCCGGTGCGATTATGATCGAAGAGCGGGATATGCAGGAGCCGGACAATGTCGCCTTTCATGTGGTGTATAACTGGCGCTATATTGCCAAACTCACCTTGATTGAGGATCTCTATGATCAGGGCTATCAGCTGGCTGATAGGCAATCGGCTAATCAGTATAACAACCTCAATACAGACTCCCTATCCGCGCCGACCCCTGCGGATGATCGCTTTGACCTGGATATCTACTTTATTTTGGTGCGCTTTTTGGTCGATGCCGAAAAGATGAAAATGCACAATCTGAAGATCTGGCCACTGGTGCCCTGCCCCCTTCTGCCCCATGAATAGCTAATTTAACTCTTAGTTAAGATTTTAATTTTTATTTCCCTTGAAGAAATCCGCTCCTCACTAGATACTGTATATATAAACAGTAATAATAATTTTTGTGGGGAGTTTCTATGAGTGTCTTGCTGGTAAGACATGGCGGTACGGCCGTTCATATAAAAAACGATTGCGCCAAGATACCGCTGTTTCGCGAGGCCGTCTCTGCCGGCTTTCCATCGCCGGCAGAGGACTATATTGAGCAGTCCCTAGATCTGAATGAACACTGCATCAAGCGCCCTGCGGCGACTTTCTTTGTCCGCGTGCAGGGCGACTCAATGATTGATGCGGGTATCTATGCTGAGGATATGCTAGTGATCGATCGCTCTATCCCGGCTGCCCACGGGGACATTGTGATCGCCGGACTACATGGGGAATTTACCGTTAAAGAGCTGCAGCTGCGACCGCACACCTGCCTGATGCCGAAAAACAAAGCCTATTCGCCAATTGATATTCCCGAGGGTTCTGAGCTGGATATTTTCGGCGTGGTGACCCATGTAATTCGCAATCTTAGACATAAATAATAGGTTATTTGTGTCACCGCCTACCTTTGCCCTTGTCGACTGCAATAATTTTTACGCTAGCTGTGAAAAGTTATTTAGGCCCGACCTCAAACACCGACCTCTAGTTGTGCTCTCAAACAACGATGGTTGTGTGGTGGCGCGTTCTAAAGAGGCTAAAGCGTTGGGCATTAAAATGGGTGTACCGGTATTTAAGATCCGCAATGAAATCCGTCAGCACAATATTGCGCTGTTCTCATCCAACTACACACTCTATGCGGATATGTCAGCGCGGGTGATGCGCACCCTTGAAGAGCTGGCACAGCGGGTCGAAATATATTCGATAGATGAAGCATTTCTCGATTTAACCGGCACCCAGGCTATGCTTTCCAATAATATTTTTGGTCAGCAGGTTAGGCAGATTATTGGCGATTGGACTGGTATTACAGTCTGTGTGGGAATTGCCCCAACCAAAACACTCTCCAAACTCGCCAACCATGCGGCAAAAAAGTATCCCGCCACTCAGGGCGTTGTCGATCTTAGCAATCGACAGCGACAACAGCGGCTGATGGCGCTACTGCCAGTAGATGAAGTCTGGGGTATTGGTCGCCGTCTTGCAGCGCGCTTACAGTGCATGGGTATTAATAGCGCTCTGGATTTGGCCAATGCCAACCCAAAAAATATTCGCCAGCAGTTCTCTGTAGTGGTCGAGCGTACAGTCCGTGAACTGAATGGTGAATCCTGTATTGAACTTGAAGAGGCACCGCCCACCAAGAAACAGATTGTCTGCAGTCGCTCATTTGGCGAGCGGGTAACCACCCTACAGGAGATGCGTGAAGCGATATGCCAGCACAGTGCCCGCGCTGCTGAAAAACTGCGCAAGGAAAAACGTTACGCCAAAATTATCAACGTGTTTATTCGCACCAGTCCATTTAATAGCGATCAGGCGCAGTATGCCAATTCGATCAGCGGCGAGCTGTCACTACCCAGTGACGATAGCCGTGACCTGATCAATCTGGCCATACAACTTCTCGAGAGTATCTGGCGCGATGGTTATCCCTATGCAAAAGCGGGGGTTATGTTGTCGGACTTTTACGAGCCTGGTGTCTATCAGAAAAACCTGTTTGATCAGCAGTCCCCGCAACGCAAAAACAGTCAGGTGCTTATGTCGACACTGGACAAAATTAATCGGCAGGGCAAGAGTAAGCTTTTCTTTGCTGGCCAGGGGGTTAAACATAGCCCGAAGATAAATAGCTCGAAAGCAAAAAGCTCGGCAGGCAAAAACTGGATGATGAAACGTGAATATCTATCCCCGGCCTACACCACCAATTGGGATGATATTTTAAAGGTGAAATAGCCGACTAAAAATGAACCTCGGGTTACTGCGGCCTTAGGTTCTTTTAAGTTCTTTTACCTTTGCAAAAGCTTGCTTCATTGTCTGTCTGGTAGCCGTTAACACCGACAGTCCAGGGTCAGACTTTCCCGTGCGGCCAAGAGCATCTATCTGTTCAAAGTACCAGTACTGAACAGAAAAGCCTGCCAGCGCTTTGAAAAATTTTATTTTCGTTAACCAGCGTAGCCAACTGGGAAATAGTGAGAGCTGATCTTCATAGCGCGGCAATTCTTTAAGGCCATTAAATAGCTGTCTTGGCGCGTCAGTGAGCACACACATTGGGCGACCTATGCCAATCAGATCAGCACTACCACTGTCCAGCGCCTGCAACATTACTGCACGCTGACGAAAGCCGCCGGTAACCATTAATGGAATAGATATTTTAGCGCGCATCGCCAGCGCAAAATCGACAAAGTAGGCTTCGCGTATCTGCGTCGACTGTGCCGGCAGAGGAATATTCTGCACCTCCTCCGCTTCAAGTCCGGCGATCCCCAACAGTTTGGGTTGTTCGTAGGTACCACCAGATATTTCAATCAGATCAACACCGCCATCCTGTAGCCACTGGGCGACTTGCAGGCTCTCGTGAAAAGCAAAACCACCCTTTTGAAAGTCTGCGCTATTAAGCTTTACCGCCACGGGAAAGGTTTCACCCACTGCGGTGCGAACTGCGGCCACAGAATCTAACAATGCCCTGGCGCGATTGGCCAGCGAGCCGCCATACTTATCGGTGCGTTGATTGCTGCGCGGACTTAAAAATTCAGAGAGTAGGTAGCCGTGCGCCGCATGCACCTGAACGCCAGTAAATCCGGCCTCTTTTAAAGCCCCTGCACAAACACCAAAGCGTCGTACTATTTCTTCGATTTCTGAAATAGTCAGTGCAACTGGTTCGCCAAACTGTCCGCCGGGCAACCTGAGTTTGATCGCTGAGGGCGCTTTCGGCTGAGGATTAATTATCTTTTGCGTCTGCCGCCCAGCATGACTTATCTGGCCCCAAAAGTGATTGCCATTGCGCGTCGCAGCTTTGGCCCAACGTGCAAGGGCGGCTTGCATTTGCGTATCGGGTTGGCGATCGACAATTACATTGCCCGGTCTTTCAAGATGATTACGATCGACCTGAATGTTACCCGACAGCAGCATTCCAGCACCGCCATCACTCCACAACCCATAGAGCCTCTCCAGTTCCGGCGTAGGCAGCCCGTTAGCGGTAGCCAATCCCTCGGTCATAGCCGCTTTCGCCAAACGATTGGGGATTTCTGCTCCGCAGGGGAGCATTAGTGTCTTTTCAAGAGGGGGCATGGGTGAATTCACCAGTTTTATTATTTATCCCATAATAGGCCAGTGCTATAGTCTCTGGCTATTTAAAATAAGAATCATTGAGGGGATATCTGTGCTTGAAATTCCAGTCTGGCAGCAGGTCACCAGAGAACAATTTGAGAATGAAATTGTTCCACTAAACAAACCGGCGCTACTCAAATCTGTGGTCGGCGACTGGTCGGCGGTTAAGACTGGAATAGAGTCTCCTCAGGCAGTGGTCAATTATTTAAAGGCGATGGACAGTAACAAAAAGGTCTCAGCCGTGGTCGGCAACCCAGAGATTAACGGGCGCTTTTTTTACGGCGATGATCTTCAGACCATGAACTTTAGCCGTGCATCGACGACGCTGAGCTCTGCCCTTGAGCAACTGTTAAAAATAATTGATCAACCCAATCCCCACGCTATTGCGCTGCAGGCAATCTCTATTCGCGATGTTCTACAGGATTTTGAAATTCAAAATTCCCAGCCCTTATTAGATAGCTCCATTGCGCCAACTCTGTGGCTGGGCAATCGGGCGATGGTGGCTCCCCACTATGATATTCACGACAATATTGCCGCCGTGGTTGCCGGTCGCAGACGCTTTACCCTGTACCCGCCAGAGCAAATTGATAATCTCTATCCGGGGCCGGCGCTGAGTACACCCGCTGGCGTGCCAGTGAGTATGGTGGATATTCGCCAGCCGGATCTCGAGCAATTTCCCAACTATGCACAGGCTGAGGCCGTTGCACAGCAGGCGGTTTTGGAACCTGGAGATGCAGTCTATATTCCAGCGCTGTGGTGGCATGGGGTGGAGTCGTTGGAGGGGCTAAATATACTGGTCAATTACTGGTGGGGCGGACAGACTGAGGGAACGCCTTCAGCTAATGACAGCATGATGCACAGTATGCTGAGTATCGCCAAACTGAGCCCGGCGAAACGCGAGGCATGGCGGCAATACTTTAATTATTATGTATTTCAAACTGGCAATGAATCCCAGAAACATTTACCTGCAAGCCTTAATGATCTGGTGACTGATCTCAGTGAAGAGCAGAAAAAAGCGCTAAAGATGTTTTTGAGTAAGCGCTTACTTTAAGCACTTACACAAGTGCCTACTCAAATTTTTAGGCTACATAGCACCTGCTTTGCAGTATTTGCTGATAAATTGCTGATGACTGGGCAGCTGATTAACAACATGATCCACCGATGATTTTATGCTGTGCATAAAGGCTTTTAGCTCTTCGTCGCTCATCATATCGACAATCGGGTGGTGCTGTTCAGGCACTAAACCCTGCCCCAACATCACTTGAGTCCAAGAGTTTTCCGCAAACAGGTCACCGATCTTGTGGAAGACACTGCCGGTCTGTTTAAACATATCGATGCGGTGCTGCAGTGATTCGGGAATTTCCATTGTTTTGCAGTGACGCCAAAACTCGGTGTCTTCCCGTTCGGTGACATGGTAGTGAAGAACAATAAAGTCGCGGATAAAGTGGAACTCATCACTCATCTGTTTATTGAACTCTTTAACGTAGGGCTCATTAACCCCTTCAAACGGGAACATTCTTAAAAGTCGCAGTATGCCGCTCTGCACCATGTGAATACTGGTGGATTCGAGTGGCTCGACAAATCCACCGGCCAGACCCAGTGCGATACAGTTTTTATTCCAGTGCTGGGTACGCTGACCGGTGCGGAATTTAATTACTCGGGGTTCGGTTAGGACTTCCCCTTGAATATTATTCAGCAGGGTTTGGGTCGCTTCTTCGTCAGAAATATATTTGCTGCAGAACACATGGCCATTGCCGACTCGCGACTGCAATGGGATACGCCACTGCCAGCCTGCATCTCTGGCGATTGAGCGAGTATAGGGAATTGGCTCAGCCACCGAGCGAGTCTGCACGGCGATCGCACTGTCGCAGGGCAACCATTTTGACCAGTCTTCGTAGTCGGTATTTAGAGTTTCACCGATTAACAGGGCGCGGAAGCCGCTGCAGTCGATAAATAGATCCCCTTCTACTTTCTGTCCGGACGCTAACTGCACGTGTTCGATAAAGCCTGTATCGGCGTTGGTACCAACCTCGACAATCTTTCCTTCGATGCGCTTGCAGCCGTGTTGCTCGGCGATCTTGCGCATAAATTTGGCGTATAGGCTGGCATCCATATGGTAGGCGTAATTAAGCCCATCGGGCTTAAATACGGCGAATTTATTGGCTTTGGCGGCCATTAATTCGGTGCAGTACTCGCCAAAATCGGCGGTATTACCCTGCGCTCTGGCCTTTAACCAGAAATGCACAAAGCCCGCTGCCCAGCAGTCTTTGCCGGTAAAGCCAAAGGAGTGAATATAGTCTTTACCGACATCTCTCCAGTTTTCAAAGGAGATACCTAACTTAAAGGTGCCCTGAACGGCGGCCATAAATTCCCGTTCATCAATTTTAAGCAATTGATGCAGGGTGATTAGGGTCGGAATGGTGGCTTCGCCGACACCCACGGTGCCGATTTCATCGGATTCAATCAGGGAGATATCGAGATTTTTGCCCAGTAGTTTTGCCACGGACGCGGCTGCCACCCAACCGGCAGTTCCGCCACCGACAATCACCACTTTTCTTACTTTTTGAGCTGTCAAAATAGTCTCTCCGATATTTTCTTCAATATTCTTTTCAATAAAAGCTAACGCTTAAATTTACTTAACAATAGCTTGTGAATCTGTCTGGCCACGGCCTCATCCAAAGGGTTTAAAACCCCTCGTGCCTGTTCCGGCATATGCTGATAATTCTCTTCGTCAGCATTAAATACATAGTGATCAAAAATCTCTCGCCAGGCATCGCGCTGCTCTGGGGGAAGATCACGAATACCCATAATTGCGTGCTGTAAAACATTCACCGGTGAGCCCATATAAGCGGGCGTATTGCGCCACCAGTAGTTGATCAATATATTCATATCATCCAGCGACTCTACATGGTGCCACCACATACTGGGGATAAGGATGGCATCGCCGGGCTCCAGCTCGACCACCTGGGCCGCTTCCAGTGCCTGACGAAATTTCGGGTAGGCATCGAAGTCGGGCTTGGCAAAGTCGACCAGGCTAATAGACTGCCCCGCTGGGGTAAAGTCGATCGGGCCCACATAAAGATTTTCAAGTTGCTCTGGGGGAAACAGGGTAAAGCGTCTGCGCCCTGCCACTGTACAGGCAATATTGGTTGGAAAATCATAATGGGCGGCTATTCGACTGCGGTTGCCAATCCAGATACTGACCAGAGGATCATGACCCTCTATAACCAAATCGTTGTTATCTCGAAATCCCGGCAGCCAGTTATCGACCATAGTCGAACCCACATAGAGAGTCGGCGGCTGTGCTTCGCTGCTGTACTGGCGAAGATTTTCAAATACTTGCGGCAGCGGCAATCGAATTCTATCGAAATTAAAACCGGTTAAATCTTCGTTGTAGAAAACTCGGCCATCAATTTCCGGCTCACCTCGGTAAGCCGTCAACTGCTGACCGCTGTCGAACTGTAAAATATACGACTCAGCCTGCTCAGAGGATTGCACTGCGGCTTTAACCAGCGGCCAGTCGGCAGTTAGGCCACGAAGCACCAAAGGCTCTTTTGAATTGAGAATATCGTCGCTGAGGTTGTCTGGTCGACAGCCGGTGACTTCTCTAATCTGGCGCTTAATCTCTAGCAATATTCAATCACTCGTCATTAATTTATATTGAAGTTTTAGTCGAGACTGCCATTTTTCTTGGCGATCAAACCGCTAACTCGTGAGAACGAGGCAACGGCCATATAGATCGCTTGAAGGAAACCCTGTTCATGCAATTGACCCAGTGTTTCGGCCTGCAGCCCGGCGAGTTTCTCTTCATTGATGGTGTAGAAACCCTCTAATCGATTGTTGGAACCATCTTTTAGGGTAATATCCAGATTAAAGCCTTCGAGCAAATCGTTTTCTAATAGCGCGGCAATAAAGGTTTTGTTCTGCTCGTGACCGCGATGGATAGTCTGTAAATTCTCCATCGATTTCTGCAGGTACTCGCTGGGCTCACCGCTATCGGTAAACAATGCCTCACCCTCTGTTTCACTGACTCGAGGACTTTCAACATTGATAGAAACCACAGGTCTCTTCTCACCATTCTCAACATCTGGTGATTGCTGAAAGCCAATCAGAAAAGGATTTCTCTCAACCATCATTGGCATATAAGTGGCGTCCCAATGACTGCCATTCAGGTAAAGATTTTCATCGCGCTGAAAACCAAATAGCGCCAATGGATAAAATTGCCCGGATTCACCGTCTTTGGCAAAGAAAATCGGATAGCTAGATTCGATATTCCTAAACTCCAAAGGGAAGGTCATGGCGTACATTAGGTTGTCGCCATAGGCGGCGCCACGTTCGGTGATAACTCTTAGTTTGGCGTGTTCCGACTGACTAAGAAGTGAATATTTACTCATGCTGTAACCCTTAATATATATACTTTAAATAATTATTATTCGTCGCTATTAGGCTATATTTTTTGTAGCCCATAGGTATTAATTTTTTCGATTAATTGGCGATTGGTCGGCATCGCCGCCTGTAGTTCCTGTCGCTGTTTCGCGTTTTTTTGGAACAGCGCTGTGGCCGCTTCTCGACCCACCTGATCGGAACGACGAGTGGTTGTGCTCGGCTCAGTTTCAAAGTTCATACCGTAAAGCACATACTGAAAACTGGCCGAGGGGAACATCTCATCAATATGGTTGGTATCTCGATGCCAAGGGCCCTGATATTTCCACAGGGCGATAAGCTCTTGCAGACTGTCGGGGATGGTCGATGGATCGAGATGATCGCGCCAGTACTGATCCTGACGACGATTCAAAATATAATGAAGCTTAAGGAAATCGATAATACGATCCCAACGATATAAGAACTTGTCGTTGAAGCGCTTGGCGACTATGTCCATCATCTCGCGGTTAGCTGGCAGCTGCTCGGCAATCATATTCGATGACAGTTCGACCAGAATCAGCGCTGAGGCTTCTAAGGGCTCAATAAATCCGGCGGACATGCCGATGGCGACACAGTTTTTATGCCAGAACTCGGTGCGATGGCCGGGATCAAAATTAATTTTCCGCGGTTCGGCATCTGCAGCGGCTTGTGCACCGGCGGTGCGCTCTATATAACGC
>CAWUVN010000020.1:0-17913 GCA_963925995.1 uncultured Pseudomonadales bacterium
CCGGAATTGGTCGAATGTCAACGAGAAGTCCCGCTAAGTGAGTACCAAGGGAAAAATATCCCGCTGGCTATGAAGAAGTGATCGATCACTATAACACAGGCACCAACTTATTAATTAAGCCCAGGAAAACTAATTATTTCATCATCCTGCGCATAACTGCCTATAACAGCCTATCGCGCAGCGGCTCAAGCAGCGCGGCGCTGGAAGTGCTGCACGAGATAAAGGGGTTTGATGCTAACGGCGTATTGGTCAATACCGGCTTCGGCACGCTTAACCTTGGCGCCCAGCAAAGCAACCTGACCCTTAGCGCTTCGTGTCTTTTTCGGGCGACTGGCAGCGGTATTGCCAGCGAAACGTTCTCGGTGTTTCCGGATGGTAATGACTATGTAACGGGTTCTGACACCAAGGTTAATCTTCAATAACCTGCGACTTTTTCCCGCATCAAAAAAACCCGCCATGGATAACCATGGCGGGTTTTTTAACTAGCGGCTATTCAATAAGCTGCTTTGAACAAGTTACTTCTCGCTAGCACCGTTCAATGCATACCAACCGATATAGATATAACAAAGCATTGGCACTACAAAGCTAAGCTGGATACCGATCATATCTGCAGCTACACCCTGCACAAGAGGTATCAATGCGCCACCAACAATCGCCTGACAGACCAAGCCAGAACCCTTACTGGTCATTGACCCCAAGCCTTTAACAGCCAGAGTAAAGATAGTGGGGAACATAATTGAGTTAAAGAAGCCAACCGCCAGAATAGACCACATAGCAACATTGCCTGTAGTGTTCATGCTAACAACAATCATAGCGATAGCGATTAGAGCATTAACAGCAAGATATTTGGTCGCTGCAATGTAGTTCATTAAAACTGCACCAATTAAACGGCCAATCATTGCCGCACCCCAGTAATAGGCAACCATCTTACCGGCATCTGCTGAACTCATTCCGGCAATGGATTCTTCCTTAAAATAGTCAACCAGGAAGCTACCAATAGCCACTTCGCCACCCACATAGAGGAAGATCGCCAGAGCACCTAATACCAGCGAACGACGACCCCAGACACTTTCGCCGGTTTCTTCGGCCGCTTCAACATGAGCAAGCACAGGTAGTTTAATAAATCTGAATACCAATGCAGCGGCCACCAGAAGAGCACCTAATAGCACATAGGGCATCTGCACTGCAGAGGCATCAGCAGCCACCGCACCCAGAATCAGCGCTGAGCCCACAAGAGGGCCAACGGTTGTACCAAAAGAGTTAGCTGCCTGAGCCAGATTTAGGCGACTGGCTGCAGTTTTTTCAGGCCCAAGTGCTGCTACATAAGGGTTAGCCGCTACCTGCAAAATAGTGATACCACTGGCCAACACAAAGAAGGCAAACAGGAACAGTGCATAAACATGTAATTCTGCAGAGGGGTAAAACAGTAGGCAACCCGCTGCAGTGGTTAAGAGTCCGAGAACAATACCCTGCTGATAGCCAACCTTATCAATTAACTTGCCTGCAAAGGGCGAGACAATAAAGTAGGCGCCAAAGAAACAGAACTGCACTAGCATCGCCTGCGTGTAGCTAAGATCAAAAGACTCTCTTAAAAATGGGATTAAAATATCATTTAAAACGGTAATAAAGCCCCAGAAGAAAAACAGACAGGTCATTGCGATAAACGCAAATTTCTGTGTGCCCTGTTCCTGACCACCGGTCGCTGTTGCTGTTGAAGTTCCTGCAGTTGAACCTGCCATGTTTGCCCCCAAAAATTAGTGTTAATTTATAATTGTTTTATTAACCACCAAGATTAGTGGGGCTGCGCCAGCCATGCAAGCTGTGTTTGCTAAAGGCAGGCTATTTGGTCGCAAGATAGCGGTTCTTTATCGACTTTGAGGGATTTTACGTACTTATTAAATCTGAAAGGCCAGCATTGCAGCCATAACCTGTTTCAGGCCAGTGTGCAGTGAGCGCATCTCATCGAGATTATCCGGATCACTCATCCAGTGGTAGACAATCCCGCTAACTGAGGCGGTAAAGTGATCGGCAATAAGTTCGACATCAATACTTGGGGCTACCGATCCCTCTTCAATACCCTGCTCTATCCAACCAATCACATCGGCACGGCGACGTTTGTGGATACCCAAAATAACGGTTTTAAGCTGTGATTCAGGGGCCGGTGATTCAAACCATAGACGGTAAAAGGCCTCCACATGCTTGGGCGCATCTTCACAAAATTGAATATGGGCATCCAACGCAGCGGCTATTGCCTGATAACCGCACTTACCCTCAGTGACATCAGTCAGTTCGGCCAGCCATTCATCGCCTACAGATCTAAGCACAAAATCAAATAGGCCGGCTTTATTGCCAAACCTATAGCCGGCAAGGCCTCTTGAATAACCAGCTCGCTCGCCGACATCTTTTAAGGTTGCCTGCCCTGCACCGCGCTCAACAATTAAATCTACCGCCGCTTCGAGCATTTTTGCATCGGAGATTTCTTTGCGTTCAATCTGCGTTAGACGTAGGGCTTTGGGCATATTTAACTCTTAGATAATAATCTGTAAATTCTTATTACATATTTCGTCGATACTGGCCACCAACATCGAACAGTGCGTTAGTGATTTGACCCAATGAACAGCAGCGCACCGCCTCCATAAGCACTTCAAAACCATTACCGCCCTGGCTGACCGTATCCTGTAGCTTCTTCAGCATAGCCGCGGACTCAGTACTGTTCAATTTCTGAAACTCTTGTAGGCGCTTTATCTGGCTGAGCTTTTCTGCATCGGTTGAACGGGCCAGCTCAATTTCGACGGTCTCTTCATCGGAGTCATTAATGAAGGTGTTAACCCCGACGATCGGCATTGAGCCATCGTGTTTTTTATGTTCATAGCAGAGCGACTCTTCCTGAATCTTACCACGTTGATAACCGGTTTCCATGGCGCCCAACACACCGCCGCGATCAGATATTTTTTCAAACTCCTGCAGCACTGCCTCTTCAACCAGATCGGTTAGCTCATCAATAATAAAGGCACCTTGGCTGGGGTTTTCATTTTTTGCCAGTCCCCATTCCTGATTAATAATTAACTGAATAGCCAGCGCTCTGCGCACCGATTCTTCGGTTGGCGTGGTAATCGCTTCATCATAAGCGTTGGTATGCAGACTATTACAGTTATCGTAGATAGCGATTAATGCTTGTAGCGTCGTGCGAATATCATTGAAGTTCATTTCCTGAGCGTGCAGTGAGCGACCGGAGGTTTGAATATGGTATTTAAGTTTCTGGCTGCGGGCATTGGCACCATAGCGATCGCGCATTGAGGTCGACCAGATACGTCGCGCCACTCGACCCATCACTGTGTACTCCGGGTCCATGCCATTGGAAAAGAAGAATGACAGGTTCGGAGCGAAATCATCGATATTCATACCCCGTGCCAGATAGGCTTCGACAAAGGTAAACCCATTCGACAGGGTAAAGGCCAGCTGCGAGATCGGGTTGGCTCCGGCTTCGGCGATATGGTATCCAGAGATAGAGACGGAATAGAAGTTACGTATCTGCTGATCGATAAAGTACTGCTGCATATCGCCCATCATCCGCAGGCTAAACTCGGTAGAGAAAATGCAGGTATTCTGCCCCTGATCTTCCTTTAAAATATCGGCCTGCACCGTGCCGCGCACCCGCGTTAACGTATCAGTGCGCAACTGCTGACACTCAGCATCATCGGGCTGGCGCTTGTGTTCAGCAACAAACTTATCCATCTGCTGATCAATCGCAGTGTTTAAAAACATCGCTAAAATTGTCGGCGCCGGGCCATTAATCGTCATAGACACAGAAGTGGTTGGATTGCACAGATCAAAACCATCATAGAGGGCTTTCATATCCTCTAGCGTACAGATAGAAACTCCCGCATTACCCACCTTGCCGTAAATATCCGGACGCTCATCGGGATCCCAGCCATACAGGGTAACCGAATCAAACGCCGTAGATAGTCGCTTGGCCTCAGAGTGTTCAGAGAGCACCTTAAAACGCTGATTGGTTCTAAACGCATCCCCCTCACCGGCAAACATCCGCGCAGGATCTTCGCCTTCGCGCTTAAAGGGAAACACCCCCGCAGTAAAGGGAAACTCACCTGGCAGATTTTCCAGCATCAGCCACTTAAGTAATTCACCCTGATCTTTATAGCGCGGCAGTGACACCCGAGGAATCTTATTACCCGACAATGACAGCGTATTTAACTGCGTCGTCACCTGCTTACCATTGGGCAAAATATCGACTTTTTGATCACCGGAATACGCCTTAACCTGATCCGGCCAATTCTCCAACAGCTGGCTAGCACGACCATCCATCGCCTGCAGGCGCTCAGCGGCTAGCTGATCAATCGTCGAACTGACCGACTGCCTATTTTTAATACTGCCACTGGCAACCAGCATATCCTTTGCCGCCAGCAACTGCTGTTGCTCACGGGCCAAATTCGCCTGCAACGAAACATGCTTATGATAGCGGCGAACCCCCGTGGCAATCTCAGCCAGATAGCGCTGGCGATCTGCCGGCACCACCAGGGTTTTTTCTGAAGGTGTTCTACAGCTGACTCTGGCTAGATGCTGCTCAAAGCTGCGCAAGCCCCGCGCCTGCAATAACACCAGCAATTCCTGATAAGCCGCCGTTACACCGTCATCATTAAAGCGCGAAGCAATAGTGCCAAACACCGGCATCTGTTCTGGTAGTTGATCAAAAGCCTCGCGGTTGCGCTGAATCTGTTTACACACATCGCGGTAAGCATCATCACTGCCCTTGCGATCAAACTTATTGATAATTGCCAGCTCGGCATAGTCCAACATATCGATCTTTTCTAACTGACTCTGAGCACCAAATTCCGGTGTCATCAAGTACATCGGAATATCCACATAGGGCACAATGCCCGCATCACCCTGACCAATGCCTGGGGTTTCAACCACTACCAGATCAAAACCACCGAGCCGCAGTGCGCTGATAATATCCGACAGTGACTCCGGCACTTCGCCACTGGCACCGCGAGTTCCGATTGAGCGCATAAAGATATTGGGGTGATAGATCGCATTCATTCGGATACGGTCACCCAACAGTGCGCCACCGGTTTTTCGGCGGGTGGGATCAATGGCTAAAACCGCGATTTTTAACTGATCGTCGGCATCCTGTCGAAAGCGGCGGATCAATTCATCGGTCAGTGATGACTTTCCGGCACCGCCGGTGCCAGTAATACCTAGCACTGGAACCGACTTGCTTAAAAACTGTGCCTGTTCACGAAGTGATTTTTGTTGCTCTTCCGAGAGCTCACCGCGCTCAATAGCAGTTATCAATCGGGATAAATTGGGGCGGTTATCAGTATCGCTCAACTGCTTGAAGTCAACAGTGACATCCTGATAACTCCCCAGCGAACAGCGCTTGATCATATCGTCGATCATGCCGACCAGACCCAGATCCTGACCATCGTAGGGGGAGTAAATTCGCTCTACACCATAGGCTTCAAGTTCCTTAATTTCAGCCGGAACTATCACCCCACCGCCGCCGCCAAACAGTCGAATATGTTCAGCACCGGCCTCTTTAAGCAGGTCCACGGCATATTTAAAGTACTCCACATGGCCGCCCTGATAGGAACTGATGGCGATACCCTGAGCATCTTCCTGCAAGGCGGTTTCAACTACCTCTGCCACCGAGCGATTATGGGCCAGATGAATAACCTCAACGCCGGCACCCTGAAGTATCCGGCGCATAATATTGATCGCCGCATCATGGCCATCAAATAGACTCGCGGCGGTGACAAACCTAAGGGGAATAGCGGGTTTTTGCTGATAACTAGCGGTTGAAGAATTGCTCTGCGTGCTAGCAGGTGTTTTAACTGGTGCTGAAACTTGATGATCAGTTTTAGTGGCTGATGTGCTCATATCGACTCCATTGAACGCCCAATACTACTTAGCACTCTGTTAGCACGAGTTAGCATTGGGCAGATTTCATTCCATTGAGTCCTAGCTTAGCCAACTTACTTGTTCTGTGCAAGCATCTTCAGAAAGGTCAGATTAAAGACAATTGAGAGACTCAGAGCCTTGCGGTAATAAATCTATAGGGAGGGTTGATCACCATAACCATAGTAATCGGCAATCGCGAGACCGGCTGCAACGCTGGTAAAAGGGTCGTGCTCAACCACTTTCCCGGCAAACTGATTATCTAGAATATCCTTTACTGCAGGTATTAAAGAGGAGCCGCCGGTGCGCAGCACCAGATCTATATCCGAAGCTCTGACATTGGCTTTATCCAGTATCAGGGTAATCGCCTGCTCAAGCTCAAAGAGCAGATCGGAAATCATCAATTCAAACTCCCAGCGCTCAAGGGTTACTTCAATATCAATTTCAGGAATATCCAATACTGCAGAATCATGCACTGACAGCTCAGCCTTAAAGACCTTGATCGCTTCAAAAACCTGATAGCTGTAATTCTGTTTAATCAGATCATAGAGTCGCTTGAATTTAATCGCCCCTGCATCATCCTCAACCATCCGCTGCATTACCGAAGCGGTGTATTTATTCTGATTGAGCATATAGCTGATCGGCCAGTTAATCAGCAGATCTTCGAAGTCGCCAAAGGGAAATAGCGTATCCACTTCGGAACCATCTAGCATACGACTCCAGCGCTCGCCCTTGCCGAGCAGAGGGAAAATCAATTCGCGGAAAATAGTCTGGTCGATCTTGTCACCACCCAGCGCAATACCGTGGGTTGCCTCTACTTTAAAAGACGAACCCATACGACGCAGTATGCTGAAGTCCAATGTTCCGCCGCCAAAATCTACCGTCAGTATTAATTCATCATGACTGCCCGGATGATTATGTAAGTAGCTAATCGCCGCCGCGGTGGGCTCGGGGCAGAATGTCTGCTCGATTATGCCGGCATGGCCATAGGATTCACTGAGTCGCTCCAGCGCAACATTATTACGACCCTGCTCTAGGCCCTCGAAATTAACCGGGTGGCCAATACAGGCATGAGTGGTATTTTCCACATTGCGCTGCAGTGCTTTGCGAATACCCACCAAAATAGGTGTAACCAATGCAACCAGCCTAAAGGGACGATTAAAAATTACCGTGCGCCCACCGGAGGCGTTACCCAATAAACGTTTAGTGCCGCGAAATAAGCGCCCTGGCAAGCCTGCATCAGTGAATGCCTGACCAAAGACTTTGCTGGTTTCAGACTCGCTGGCGGGGCCACTGGTGCTGCCGGTGCTGGTGCGCGCCTCACCTAAAAGCTCGGCACTGAGCTCTACCTTTCGGCCCTGATTGCCACTGATATAGTCATCAATCGCCTTCTGGCCAATAGTGGTTGTATAGTCTTTATCAACATAATTGGCCGAGGGCATAATCGAGTTTTGTTTGGACAGCTGGACAAGAGTGACCATCTGGCCATCAAACACTGCTGCTGCGCTGTTGCTGGTACCAAAATCAATACCAATACCGAATCCCGAACTATGGATAGAACCTGAGGCTGAAGAGTTGTCGCTGTGCATGAAAAGAGGGTCGCTGGAAAACAATGAAATAATGCCGGCATTCTAAACTAATTTGACTAACAATTAAGAAAAAGCTGACTGAATCCGCGCTAGCATAACGGGAGCGGTCTTTTTCTTGTCTTTTGCTTGGCGGTTACTTTACAGCTGCAAATGCGTCTCGGGTTAGGTTTTCTAGACTGCCGTCTTGATGGACGATTATGTTGTCTTCAATTCGTATTCCACCATAGGGGATAAAGTCGTCTATGCGCGCCCAGTTGATTTTGGCGCTGTGTTCACCGGCTTTGAGTTTGTCTAAATAGGCGGGGATAAAATACAGCCCAGGCTCTACAGTGTGTATTTGGTTGGCGACCATGTCTGCGCCGCTGCGCAGTTTTGGGTATTTTTCTGGTTTGGGTAGCAAGTCGCCCTGCGGGTTGGCAAGGTTGCTGCCTTTGTCATGGACGTTGCAGCCGAGATGATGACCTAGACCGTGAGGATAAAAGGAGCCGGTGATGTCGGTTGATACGGCTTCTTCGGCGGTCATCTGGAGTATGTCGAAGTCGATTAATAGCTCGGCGATTTTATGCTGGGAGAGTACGTGTAGGTCTACGGGGCTTTTGCCGATTCCTCCGGCGGCGACCAGTTGACGTTGCGCACTGTCCATTGCACGGATCATGGCGGCGAAGTCGCTGCTGGAATCGTAGGCGTAGGTGCGGGTGATGTCGGAGGCATAGCCGTTGACGTCGACGCCTGCATCGAGCAGGAATGAGCGCGAAGCCTGTCTTTGTTTGTCGAGATTGTAGTGGTGCAGTACGGCGGCGTGCTCGTTAACGCCGGCAATAATGCTGTAGGGCATTTCGTTTTCGCTTTGGTTGCAGGCGGCTAGGTAGGCAGCAGCTATTTCTAGTTCTGATGCGCCGGCCATAAAGGCTTCGCGGGCGGCAATATGGGCGGGGATGGCCTGCCGGTTGGCTTCGCGGACGCACTCTTGTTCGTAGGCGGTTTTGCTGCGTCGTTGGTAGTTAATTTGGTTGATAACTGTTTGAGGGTTCCAGCAATTGGCAGTTAGCTCTAGGCTGTTGGCCTGGTTTATCAGTGCGGTGCCTGATTCGCGGCCACTGAGGTGCGGTTTTATGTCTTCTATGCTGGCGTATTCAATAATTTCTAGCCCCTGTTCAAAACCGGCTGGCAGGTTTTGCGGTGCGGTGTGCCAGATATCTTCAACGCACAAAAGAAAAAGTTTGGGTCTGCTGGCTGCGGCACTGATCTGTAGAAATGATCCAGCGCGTTTGTTGAGCGGCGCCCATTCTTTAAAGTAGGGATTGGCTTTGAAGGGGTATGCCATGTCGTCTTGAAATTGGCTTATGCTGTCACCGGCGCCAATAATAATTTCATCAAATCCAGTTTCAGCGAGGATAGCCTGAAATCTGCACATCTTTTCGCTGAGGTGCTGCCGATATAGCGCTGCCTGTTTGCTTTCATTGATGATCTTATATTCGTTCATTATTTAAATGTCCCTTTTATAACTTTTTAATACCTAGATTAGAGCCTACATAGTAACCTGTAATAACTTCCATCTAGCCGCTCTAAATCTTAACCAGTACAGCAAACAAATGGTAATGCCATTTAGCACAAAGAAAACCCAAGACCAGATTAAATTGCCTCCCCAGATGTAAACTAATAACGCCGTTGGCAACACCAGAAGCAACCACATAGAACTGATACCTACCCAAGCCACAAAGCGGGTATCACCGGCACCTTTTAGGGCACCTGCCATCATCATCGACACCGACTCAAAAATGCAAAACAGCGCGACTAGCCTGAGCAGATTCTCGACTAGGGGAACCGCTGCCTGATACATTGCCAAATCCATACCCTTTGCAAATGGCTCAATAAACCAATCGGGGTGAACAACCATCAACAAACCGGTAAATGCAAAAAATACCGCCGCTAGATGCACGGCAGATAATGTTGCCCGCTCTGCCGAATCTGGGTCTGAACCACCGAGTCGCTGACCTACTAACACAGATACTGCAATACTCATTCCGGTCATTGGCATTACCGCCATAATAAAGACATTCATGGCAATGCTGTGGGCAGTAAGTTCGATCAAACCAATTTTACCGATTAACAGGACAAACATTGTCCATGCCAAGCTCTGTAATTGAAACTGAATACCAACAGGGAAACCGAATTTCATCAAACGCTTAAAGAGGTTGGAATGAAATAACCAGTTCTGGTGAGTTTTAAAACGCTGCCTATATTCAGGCGCAAAGAATATCCACAGCTGAAGCAACGTTCCTACCACCAGTGCGATCACCGAAGCTAATGCGGCACCAGCTACGCCCATTTCGGGCATACCCCAATTGCCAAATATTAAGGCGTAATCAAGAGCTATATTAACCAGAGTAATCAACAGATTGCTCCACATCACCACAGAGGTGCGGCCAATCCCAGAGAAAAAACCAGATAGAGCACCAGACACAATCATCACCGGGATAGACAGTATAAAAATTCGCGCATAACTGACTTCCATAACCTGTATCGCCGGGTCATGGCCGATCATACGAAATAGCGACTCCATAAAAATAAATACTGGCACCACCACCAACAGCGACAGAACAACAATATAAAAGCCCTGCCAAGTCACAGCGCCAATCTGCTGATACTGTCTGGCGCCATAATGTTGAGCGACAAATACGCCCACATAACTGGCGATACCGAGAAATAATGAGGTCAGCGTGAAACACACCAAAAACGCCGGCACCGTTGCGGCCAATGCATTGGAATCAAACCAAGACAGGAACATTCTGTCGATAAAACTTTGTAGGCTTCCAGAGCTTGTGGTGATAACTAGCGGGATCGCTAAAACTAACACTTCCTTGTATCCGCTGGGGCTGTGCCAGCGGCGCTTTACTGCGCGCAACATATTGCTTCCGAGTTGTAAGTGCACCTTCACCTGTGGCGGAGGACAAATTAGGCGTAATTTGGCAACGAAGAAAACTGCTTCTCAAAGAGAAATAGGATAACTGGGATAAATTGGGCGTTTAGAAGTACTAGTACTCTGCCCATTATTTCCTGTCAGGTGACACTGTGAAGAATAATCGAGACTGACTTTCGTTGCAGACCTCTATATGACTCTCGGCAGCAAAAAAACCCTACCTAAGGGCGCATGTTTTTTTAATTTACTGCGCCCTGTTCTACCTTAGGTGCCATAAGAGACTCTTTGGTTTTCTTTAGATCGTGGACCACAAGGTATAAACAGGGAACCAAAATCAGGGTAATGGCGGTAGCTGAAACAATACCAAAACTCAGTGATAGCGCCATTGGAATAACAAACTGAGCCTGCATACTGGTTTCAAACAGCATTGGCAGCAGCCCGACAAAAGTTGTGGTGGTGGTTAAAAAGATTGCTCTGAAACGCCTCGCACCAGCTACCATAAGCGCATCCTCGTCGGATTTTTCATCGGCTCGGGCGCGGTTGGCAAATTCCACGAGAATCAAACTGTCATTGACCACTACCCCGGCCAGGGCAATCAGTCCAAATACCGATAACATACTCATGGTCATATCAAAGACAATATGCCCCACGACTGCACCAATAAAACCGAATGGAATAACCGACATAATCACCAGCGGCTGTACATAAGAGCGCAGTGGCACGGCAAGCAGGCCGTAAATTAAAAACAGCGCCGCGATCAGTCCCACAAGCATACGGCTAATCAATTCAGACTGCTCCTCACTGGCCCCACCCAGGCCAAAGCCAACTCCCGGATGGCGCTCCAAAAGCTGGGGAATAAAGTTCTTGGTAACATCTGCTATCACAGTGCCGCTCTGGGTCTTCGATGCATCAACATCTGCAGTAACGGTAATCGTGCGCTTGCGGTCAGTGCGCTTGATACTGGTCAACCCGAGACCGAGGCGAATATTTGCCACTTCACCGATGGCGACAACCTGACCATTGGCGGTGCGGATATGCATCTCTTCCAGGGTGGCAATTGAACGGCGCTCCTCGAGGGGATAGCGGACCATCACCTTTAGGGTATCTGCTCCACGCTGCAGCCTCTGAACCTCTTCACCATAAAATGCCTGACGAACCTGACGCGCCACATCGCCCAACTTTATATCCAGCTGGCTGGCATAGGGCTTAAGGCTTATCAATATCTCCCTAGCACCAACGCCCTGAGAATTGTAGATATCAAATACGCCATTGAACTCGCCGAGCTTTTCCTGCAGCTCTACACTGGCCAGACTGAGTTGATCGGGATCTTCGCCATAAAGGGATAAATTGATCTTAGCCCCGCCGCCAGCATTGGTGCTGGCATAGTAATTTTGCTTGCGTACATTGGGCAGGTTACCGACCTCTTTGCGCCACAGCTTTTCAAATTCGAGTGCACTCATAGCTCTCTCCTCGGAACGCACTAGAGAGACAATAAATACCCCATTTATATCGGATTCAGTGTAGAACAGCACATGTTCTACCAGACCCTTTGTCTGAGGATTAGCGAGGCGATAATCATTATCGATTTTGAAAGCGGCGGCCTCGACGGCTTCCAGCGCCCCGATTAGACTCTCGTTGGACACACCGTCCTGCATAATAATAGTGGCTCGAATATCATCGGTCGGCACATTGGGGAAGAATTCAAAGCGGGCAATACCACTGCCCAGCGCAGCGCCAGCAACGATAAGCACAGCGACAAACGATGACAGAGTGACGTAGCGATGTCGCATACATCTGGCTAAAAACGGCTGGTATTTCTGCTCAACAAATTGAGTCATAGTCTGGTCAATAGCCTTTTGCCAGCGCTTGATAAAATCCCACTTCGACGGCTTGGGCTTGGTAAATCTCAAGCCCACCAAATGTGCTGGCAAAATCAGCTTAGACTCAATCAGGGAGAATATCAGACAGAGAATCACCACTACCGCAATTGCTTCTAGGAATCCAGCGACATTACCACCAATAAATAGTATGGGTAAAAAGGCGGCCATGGTTGTCAGCACGCCAATTGTCGATGGTGTGGCCACTCTTTTGGCACCGGCAACCACAGTATCGGCTGACGCCACATAGGTAAAGCCTTCTGGAGTTTCACCGCCATTTAGCTGCTTGGCTTTCTCCTCAGCTTTTTTAGCCTCTCCTTTGGCCTCACTGAAAATACTCTCGCCGATAACAATGGCATCGTCTACCACAATACCCAACACCATAATAAAGGCGAACAGACTCAGAACATTAACCGTCACTGGGTAGGGATTTACCGGCATCAACCAGATCGCTCCGAGGAAACTAACAGGAATACCCACCATCACCCATCGGGCAACCTGCAGATTAAGGAACAGGCCGAGCACAATAGCCACCAACACCGAACCCATAGCCAGGTTGGAAAGCATCATATCGAGCCTGCCGCGCAGGTTATAAGAGGTATCAAAGACGTAATTGATTTTCAGCCCATCGGGCAATTCGCTGCGCTTTTCGACAATATATTCTTTGACGGAATCGCTGATGGCAATAATATCTTGACCCTTCAGGGAAAATATTCCCACAGAGATAGATCTATTCCCATCAAAACGCACCGTGGCATTAGTCTCGGCAAAACCATCTTTAACATCGGCAATATCAGAGACCAACAGCTGGGTGCCATCGGGATGGCTGCGCAGCACAAGGTTGGCAAAGTCCTCACCGCGGTATGCCTTACCCTGAGTTCGCACTAGCACATTGCCATTCTCAGCTCTGATCATTCCCGCCGGCAGGTCAATGGATGAGTCTCTCAATACCCGAGCAACTTCAGCCAGGGTCAGGTTCAGCTCCCTGAGTCTGTCTTCCTTTACCTCGATGGCGATTTCGTAGTCATCCGTTCCCCAGAGTATCGCTCTCTTGACCTCTGGCAGATCCAGCAGCTCGTCGCGAATCTCCTGGCCCATTTGTTTTCTAACCCGCTCATTCATAGCGCCAGAGACATTGACGTTGAGCACAAAGCTAAATCCTTCGGCTCTGCTGACGTTGGGTTTTTCCAGATCCTGAGGAAAGTTAACAATACTATCGATGCGATTCTCGACCTGAGCCATCACTTCATTGATATCTTCATTGGCCTCTATTTCAAGGCTGAGGCTGGCAGAATCGCGGCTGGCGGTAGCATTGATTGTCTTGATTCCCTTCAGCCCTTTGAGCGCAGCTTCGATCGGCAGGATAACGCCTTTTTCAACTTCCACTGGCGCTGCGCCAGGATAGGGAGCATTGATCTGTATTTGATCAATATCGGAGCGCGGAAACATTTCCTTACTGATACTCATTGCCGAGATAATACCGCCGACAATAATCAGCAGCATAACTAGGTTGGCCGCCACGGGATTGTTGGTAAACCAGCTGATAAGTCCCTTACTTTGCATTACTGGTTACCTAAAGGCTTAACACGCATACCATCAACAGTAATCCCCACGGCGCTGACAATAATCTCAACGCCCTCTTCAAGACCGTTGGTAATATAGTAAAACTGGTCATCACCAAAGACTTTTTCGACCTTTTTCAGCCGCAGCCTATTGTCGGCATCCACCGCCGCTATATTGTCTCCCTCGAGAAGCGCATGGCGGGGAACAGCAAATATTTTGTCGAGTTTTTTACCGGCGATTGAGGCACGTACAAAGCTGCCCATCAGTAGTGGCGGGTTTTCACTGCGCTGTTGGATATTGTAGGGATCGTCCACCTGAGCCACCAGGTACTGGGCACGGTTGCGCTGATCGACAACACCTTCGGAACGCACCAGCAGTGCATTCCACTCTACTTCAGCTCCACCCACAGAGGCCATGAGGCTTACTGTAGGCCTAGATTGGCCATCGGCCATGGCAGTAATATCCAGCTTTGATAAATCTCTCTTGGTCATTGGCAGCCGAACTTCCGCATAATCGATAGCAAAAATTTCGCCCAACCTAGAACCCAAAGAAACATATTGACCTATATCGGCACCCTTTTCGGACACCATGCCTGCATAGGGCGCGCGAATGGTTGTTTTGTCCAATTTCTTCTGTGCCTGTTTTACCTCGGCTTCCGCTTGCAAGACATTGGCCTGAGCTTCGGCTAGGTAGGGCTTGCGCAGCGCTAACAACGGCGCCTCTGTAGCCGGGCGACCGGTCATTGCCCACTCTTTTTCGGCCTGGGCAGAACGCGCCTGCTCGAAGCTCAACTGTGCGTTCACACTGATAAGCCTGGCCTCTGCGCGCTGTAATGCCACCTGGTAATCCGTGGGATCCAGTTGCATCAAAATATCACCTGCTTTGAAAACCCCGCCGACAACAAACTGCGGGGAGACTTCTAATACCGCGCCGGAGACCTCTGAAATAACCGCTGTGCGAGTACGTGGCAACACTGTTCCCTGAGATTGAACAAACAACTGGGTCTCTGTTTTTTTCAGCACCAGCGTTTCAACAGCAACCGCGGTCTCTGGCGATTCCAGTTTTGCAGGCGCAGGCTTAAGCGAGACCATAGCCAAGGAGAGCACAACTGCACCGGCGATAATGGCAAACGGCAAGAGGATTTTTTTCAAGGGAAATACCTTTATTCTTATGATAACTATCGATTTTGCATTGTACGGAGTTTAGACGGTTTTAGAAGTGATTACCCGAGCCTGTACTGAATGATCCAGAAATAACTGGCAGACGTAAAAAACGTACTATAAGCCGACCCAGTAGATTATGATTACTTCTAAAATAAGCAATACAATCCCAAATCGATCAACGGAAAACCGTGTGGCTATTTTGAACAGCTCAGAGAAACGCTCAGACCAGTGGAGTAAGCTACTTATTTCAGTCGGTGAAAGCCGCGATCGCAGAGCCTTTTCCCAGCTGTTCGAACACTTCGGTCCGCTGCTTAAAGGTTTTGCCCACGCCAGCCGTAATGAGGGTTGGTTCCCAGGATTGGGTGATGACTTGGTTCAGGAAGTAATGATAAAAGTCTGGAACAAAGCTGCCGGCTACAACGCCGAGAAAGCTTCTGCTACAACCTGGATCTACACCGTTGCACGTAACTGTCGAATAGATATGCTGCGTCGCAAGAGCAATACCCAGCACCTACCACTCGAAAACGAAGACTTTTGGCATGAGCCGGATGAAGAGACACCTATATCTCTGCTGCAACAGAAACGCAGTGAAGATAAGGTTCAGGCTTCACTTTCGCAGCTGCCAAAAGAGCAGGATCAAATTTTACGCAAGGTTTACCTCGAGGGTAAATCCCATGCCGAGGCATCTGCTGAGTTGGGTTTACCTCTGGGTACAGTCAAGTCACGAGTCCGTTTGGCGCTCCAAAAAATGCAAGTAATTGTCTCCAAAGAGGCGCAAGAATGATTAATACCACTAACCATCATCCCGACGAAAATATGTTGATTGAGTTTTCGGCCGGCACCTTAGAAACTGCAGCCTCTATCTGCGTCTCTGCCCATCTTCACTTCTGCTCACGCTGCCGGACCAAGCTGCTGCGTTTGGATCAAGTTGGATCGCAGATAATGAGTCAAGCTGAGCCCGTGGAAGTTGCCGATAATGCTTTTAATCAGGTGATGGAAAAAATAGATAGCGCTGATCTGTCCCCTTCGGAGACTTCATCTGCAACTTCCGCAGCGGCAAACAACACTAGAGATGAAGGTTTTCCGTACAGCGTTAAAAAGCTGATCAACACTTCACTGATCTCAAAAAACTGGAAGAGACTCTCCTCATCAGTGGATGTGGCTCGTTTTAAAACCGGCCAAAACAATTTTGAAGTGGCGCTACACAAGATCTGTGCCGGCGGCAAAACCCCCAAACATGGCCATCAGGGTCTTGAGTACACGGTGGTTTTGAAAGGCAGTTTCTCCGATGAGAATGCGGTGTACCGTGAGGGTGATTTTTTGATGCGCCAGCCCGGCGATGTCCACCAGCCGATGGGCGCACAAAATGGCGAATGTATCTGCCTGTCTGCGCTCTCTGCACCGATTGTGCCGACCAGTCCACTTGGATTTTTGATGAAGCCTTGGCTGCGCATTAACCCCATGTAATTCCACCCGGTCAGTTAACCCTGACCGGGATTTTTTCATCCAGCTATTTATCGATTGGCATTTCTCACTAGCGCCTTATTCCGCTACACTGCGCAGCTCCTATAACTGCACACAGTCGACGATATCCAACAATGGCACAATACGTATACACAATGAATCGGGTGAGCAAAATTGTTCCCCCAAAACGCGAAATCCTCAAAGATATCTCTCTGTCTTTTTTCCCCGGCGCAAAAATTGGCGTACTCGGCCTCAATGGTTCGGGTAAGTCTACGCTGCTAAAAATTATGGCCGGCCTGGATACCGATATTCAGGGCGAAGCCCGTCCGATGCCAGATCTCAATGTTGGCTATCTGGCACAGGAACCTCAGCTAGATCCGAATAAGGATGTTCGCGGCAATGTTGAGGACGGCGTTCGCGAAGCGGTTGACGCACTAAAAGGACTGGATCAGGTTTATCTCGACTATGCCGAACCCGATGCCGATTTCGATGCGCTGGCCAAGCGCCAGGGTGATCTAGAGGCGATTATTGAAGCCTGGGATGCCCATAATCTCGATCATGCTCTGGATGTAGCCGCCGATGCCCTGCGCCTGCCCCCATGGGATGCAGATGTCACCTCATTGTCCGGCGGTGAACGCCGTCGTGTGGCACTCTGTAGATTGCTGTTATCGCGCCCGGATATGTTGCTGCTTGATGAGCCGACTAACCACTTGGATGCAGAATCGGTTTTTTGGCTGGAGAAATTCCTTGAAGAATTTTCCGGTACCGTGGTTGCCGTCACTCACGATCGTTATTTCCTTGATAACGTCGCCGGCTGGATTCTCGAGCTGGATAGAGGCCATGGTATTCCCTACGAAGGCAACTACTCCACATGGCTTGAAGGTAAAGAGCGACGACTCAGAACCGAGTCGAAGCAAGAGGCCACGAGACAGCGCGCCCTTAAGCAAGAACTCGAGTGGGTGCGTCAAAACACTAAGGGTCGTCAGGCCAAGAGCAAGGCTCGATTAGCACGCTTCGACGAGCTGAACTCTCAGGAGTTTCAGGCGCGCAACGAAACCAATGAGATCTATATCGCACCGGGCGAACGCCTCGGTGATAAGGTTATTGTCCTAGACAATGTCTGCAAGGGCTTTGGTGGGCAGGCATTGATTGAGGATTTCTCGGTATCAATTCCCAAGGGTGCAGTGGTGGGCATTATCGGCGGTAACGGTGCGGGTAAATCGACACTGTTCCGGATGATTGCCGGCACCGAGCAGCCAGATAGCGGCACGATTACTCTCGGCGAAACGGTCAAGGTTGCCTATGTAGAGCAGAGCCGTGATTCCCTCGATGATAATCACAATGTCTGGGAAGCGATTTCCGGCGGCCACGATATGCTTAAAATCGGCACCTACGAAGTCTCATCGCGAGCCTACGCTGGG
>CAWUVN010000021.1:0-75055 GCA_963925995.1 uncultured Pseudomonadales bacterium
GGGTAAACCCCGCCGTGTTTTTCGACAAACTGCATAGCGCGATTAATACAGACCCCAACCAAGAAGAAAGCATCATCATCACCGACGACGGCAACCACTGCTTTCTCGCCGCGGAATTAATGCCCATCAACAATTCACGAGGATTTATAACAGCCTCAAATTTCAACGCCATGGGCTACTGCGTCCCAGCGGTTAATGCCGCAAAAATCGTCAACCCCAACAAACAAGTAATAGGCATAGTTGGCGACGGCGCTATGCTAATGAGCGGTATGGAAGCCCTCACCGCCGTGCGCGAAAAACTCGGCACAATCTATTGCATATTTAACGACGGGCAACTCTCACGAATATCCCATAGCCAAGAAATCACCAACAACCAAAAAACCTGTACCCAACTCGGCAACGTCAACTGGGGCGCCTTTGCCGACGCCATCGAATGCGGCTACTTTTCCATCAATAATAACAACGAAATCGAAACCGCATTGCGCCGCGCACTGGAAACCGCCGCCCACGGACAGCCCGTATTTATTGATGTCGCCATAGACTATTCAAGACGAAGCAACTTCGCACAGGGCGTTGAAATAGCCACACTGTCGGAACTTTCGGGAAGGGATAAGCTGAGATTGGTGAGTCGCGCTATAGTGCGGAAGATTATGGGTTAGGTAATGCCACGGTGAAAAATCTTTTAAATAAAGCGAAAGTCTGCTACTCACTTTCGCTTTATCTTTACCTCTAAAACCTAAGCTGCATGAAGGTAGTTTTTATCCTCCACATAGATGAGGCTGGAAGTAAGTACTGCTTGACAGACCAGAACAACCATTTGAATTGCAAGCCTTAACTTTAACAAAGGCATCTATATTGTTAGCTGTTAACGATCCTGGAAAACTAGTACTAAACGAGTAAATATAACCCGCTCCTGAAGGGCTGTAATACACACTATAAAAAGCTGCTCCAGCAGATGCTCCCCATGAGTTAGAGTACAAACTGGTAGTTCCATTACAGCTTGTGAAAAAGCCCGTGACAAAAGAAGGTGCAAAAGGCGTATTTGAACCACCACCTCCACCAGAAGGAGGGTCTTCATAGCCATTCATCTGCCCCCAAACAGCCTCGAGTATGGCCCCAATAACTTGATCTAAAACTGAAATATCATCGATGGCATCTCTGATGTCTTTTTCGTCTAACTTGTCATCAATCAAACCATCATTTCTATTGACCGTCTCAGCTATCCAGACAATCGCCTTGGCTGCTTGATCAATAGTTAGACCGGCTTCTCGTACACGATAAATAAAATTTCCAAATATTTTTCCGTTTTCTTGAGCCATCCCGACCGCTGTACTATCAACAAAATCATCAAATGTTTTAACTTCAGAAATATCTCTTACATCACTGGCATTCTTAAAAGCATCCTCACCTATTTTTGTATCGCCTGGTGGATCAAACTTCTCAGAATAAAGTACTGCCATTGCATCTGAAAACCCCTCATTAATGGCTTGTGCCCATGGATCACCATCATTAATAGCATCAGATAAGTCCTCATTAACGCCTCTAATAACAGCATGAGTTGCTTCATGAACGACGATATCGTCAATTTTTTGAGTTTGTACTGGATTCCATACTGCTGGATCGAGACTGCTGGGGTGAGGAAAAGAAATAGTGCCGGTGCCGTGATTATAGGAAGGACCTCCTGATTCTTGAGTATTGATTTTTACATCAACTGAATCAGAAATCCCGCCAACATCACTGCAACATATATCACCAGTGCTTTCAGATAGCCAATCTTCCATATTATTTATAACCTCCCATGGATTTTTTGCTTGCGGGTCTTGGCATAAACCCGAGAGCTTACAGATAAACTGGCCGGTGGATGATTCCTCAATTACATCTCTTACCGTTGAAACTATGTTAATCGGTGGAAAATAAATATTTACATCTTCACACAGGGGTAAAGAAACACCGGATTCATGCTCACAGACATCAGTTTGAAACTGGGTTGTTATCCTATCTTCCGCTTCAGAGACTTTTACTTCACCAGTATGCCCATCAATAAAGACCCTATAAGAACCCTCTCCGGACTGAACCTCAAAGAAAACCAATTCCCAGTAAGGCGTCAATGTATAGTTGTTGTCTATGACCTTATACTCAAGTTTAATGGGTATCTTATCGAGCGTAATAAATTTCAAGCCAGGCTTACCCAGATGCTTATGAATTGCTTCTTCGGCCATTTCTATAACTTCGGCCTTTGAAAATTTTGAAGACCGTACGTTAGTTATAAGAGGATCTATTACCTGTGTTGATAACTGGGTAACATTTCCCTCCGAGTCAAATTTGATACGAGATCCTGACCGAAGGGGAATGCCATTTACCACCTGCCGGAAACGTACAGAATAGCCATGTTTTTTGCTTCCCCTAATCTGCGTTATTCGATACTCAAGATCATCCCGAGCAAGAGTAATTGCATCAAGGTCAACTAAAAGTCTCAAAACATCTGACGAGTCTTTTTTAAGTGTCTTAGCCACATCAATACGGCCAATTTTACCTTTAATTAAATTTGTACTTTTCCCTTCCGCTCTTAAAGTTTCACGAAAAAGGGCTGGCTCAATTGCATGCAATAATTCCGTTTTCAGCAGTTCCTTCTCAAGCCTGTTGACCGAAGTATGACTGGGTTTAGATACAGGAACACTTTTCGACCTGCCTGTATGCTTATCAAATGCTAATTTTTTGGTTTTAAAAATCAATTGCTGCTTATGATTGGTCTCACGGGGTAATACTCGATAAGTATCACCATCAATCTCAATATTTCCCACTACCTCACCTGCGGCATCATCAATAATAAAAAACGCCTGGCCTTTATGACCGACAATCTTTGCAGTTACATAACGAACACGCTGTTTATGGTCCGTCACTGACTCAACAACAGATAGAATGAACTCTCTACCATCAATACTTAGCTTGGGATCTGGGAAATTAATATCAGGTTCAGAAGGATCAAGAGTAATGACTTTTGACGGCATCAGCTTAGACAAATCAAAACTAGCTGTATCTACAACTGTTGAAAAATCATTAGGGTTCTTTTCTTCATAGTGCAGCTCATCCATTGAGGGTTTGCTCGCTGGATCGGATAAATTGGTTTGGACTTTTGAACTGGGTTTTATCAGGTCCAGTTGCTTATTCGGGGTTAGTCTAAAATGTGGATGATCATTTTTTTCGGCGAAGGCACCACAGGCCGTTAATAAGAGTAACGCCAGGCCGGTCAATTTAAATACATTTTGAATTAGGTTACACATAACTATCTAGCTCCTTTAGATCAGTCAAAGTGCTTTCTGTTTTTTAAGCAACTTGCAGTGTATCTACAACGAAGCTTTTAATTATTATTGGATTATTACCTCCTTAAAATTGGTTTTTCGACGAGTAGTATTACCCCTCAAGTTACTGGGGTAAATGATACAAAAGTATTAGATGGCCATTTTTTTCGACGACTTAACACTATAAACACAACTAGAGATCAGGCTGTATGCAAACAAATTCGTGAATTGGGTTAAATCGCTCTAATCAATAAAACTACCATTGATTAGTAAGTAGCAAGATCTACATCAAATAACATATCAATATTTCTAAACGCCTTAAACTCCAAATGATTACTACTCGGGTCACGAATAAATAACGTCGCCTGCTCACCCGCACGACCGGCAAAACGAATATAGGGGGCAATCACAAATTCAACCCCTAAGCCCTCAAGCCGTGCCACCAATAATTCGTAGCTATGCCACTCCAAAATCACACCAAAGTGCGACGCAGGCACCGCATGACCATCCACAGGATTGGTCGCCGCCATATGATGATCTTCGGGAGCAACGAGATGCGCGACTAGCTGATGCCCAAAGAAATCAAAATCGATCCAATGATCCGATTCACGGCCTGTTTGGCAATCCAATATATCGCAATAAAAAGTGCGTGCCGCCTCGAGGTCGGTGACAGGGAAGGCTAGGTGGAAGCGAGGGTAGGCTGGATTTTTCATGATGATTTTTGGGTTAGTTGGGTGAGTCCCATATTAACATTTGTTTTTAACCGTCGTTTAAATCGCGATTCATGGAGACTATTTTTTTAAAACCGGTAAAACCGGGGTCAGATGAAAGTTTCGGATGAAAGTTTCGGTAAAACCGGGGTCAGATGAAAGTTTTGGTAAAACCGGCGGTAAAACCGGGGTCAGATGAAAGTTTCTCCGCCTGGTAAAACCGGGGTCAGATGAAAGTTTCTCCGCCTGACTCTGGAATGGGATGAAAAGACTGAAAGTAGTATTGAGGGTGCCGGCGATCTTATCCGTGGCATTGCCAACACCAAGGGTTATAAAGCGGTTGATCACAGGCATTGGACTGAGGATAGCCTAACGGCCTAGATCAACTTTCAACCAACAACAAACCGATTTAACTGCGCCTTTAGCTGCTGATTTTCATGGCGAATTTCTTCCAACTCTTCCAGCAAACTGATCGCCAGTGCTATACCAGACCAATCAATCTCCAGATCATTATGTAATCTCAGGGCTTTCCTGGTAACAACGACCATCTGGGTATTAAACAACCAGGTTTCAGGGTCGGTTCCCTCGGGTTCAATAATGCCGTGATCGACAATTTCTATAATGGTCTGGGATGGCAGTGCGGTGACCGTGCACAGTTCTTGAAAACTAAAATATTGAATTCCCATGTTTATTTACTCCATTCCTCTCTCGGATCAAAGGCTGCGCTGCTGGCCAGCTGTTGCCACTGCTCTTTGATCTGATCATCTGTTGTATCGGGCATCACCACTTTTAATACTGCATATAGGTCTCCATGCCCCTGCTTGCGCACCAGCCCTTTGCCTTTTATGCGCAGCCGCTGACCGGTCTGGCTATTGGCTGGGATGGTTAATTTAATTTTTCCTGACAGGGTTGGCACCTGAATGGTTGCACCCAGTGCAGCTTCCCAGGGTGCCAGTGACACGGTGATAATCAGGTTGTGGGCTTCGACATCAAATAGAGGGTGGGGCACCATCCGTATACGCAGGTAGAGATCGCCGTTGACGCTGCCACCTATGCCCTGTCCACCCTGGCCTTTAAGGCGGATACGTTCACCATTGGCAACGCCCGCGGGAATTTTTACATTGAGGGTGCGATTTATTTCACTGATATGCCCATTGGCATCTGTGTGAGGCAGCTGATATGAAATCGTTTTGGAGGATTCGGCCAAGGTGTCTTCAAGGAAGATCGGCATATCGGTTTCAATATCATTGCCGCGCTGATTAAAGGATTGTTGCGAGGTAAATCCATAGCTCTGCCTTTGCCCCTGGCCTGCTCCTCCGGCATCAGCGCCAAATATTGAGGAGAAGAAATCAGAGAAATCACCTTCGAACTGAGTATCACTATAACTGCCATCCTGCTGGCTCGATGATCGCCCTCCATACTTGCGGTACTCGTCGTACTGGGCGCGCTTTTCTGGGTCTTTTAACACTTCATAGGCTTCGGTGACTTCTTTAAACTTTTCTTCTGCCTCTTTATGTTCACTAACATCCGGATGATATTTTCTGGCCAATTTACGGTAGGCGGTTTTAATCGCTTTGCTGTCAGCATCTTCGGCGACGGCGAGTATTTTGTAGTAGTCCTTAAACGCCATAATCAATCCATTGTTTTGCAGGGGCTTTTTCAGGCAGTTTATTTTCAGATCTAATTTAAGTGCCTGTTTAAAAAGTCTAGTCGATAAATCGATGGCTGTAGATTCGCTAATCAATAGTCATTTGATCAATGTTATTTTTTTTTCAATGCCAATCATTTAACATATCCTTAGCGCTCGTAGTTACAACCAAAAGGACTCATAGCTGTGATAGAACAATTACAAGACTGGCTATCAATAACCCTGCTAACCCTAGGCGATTTCAGTTTGCGAATTGCCGATATCGCTTCGGCACTGGGTATTTTATTGCTCGGTGCACTGTTGCTGCGGGTGGTTAACAAGGCCTCTTCCGCCGCTGCAAGGCGCAGCGGCGCGCATGATCAAAATATTTATATTGTCCAGCGGGTGCTGAAATATATTGTTTACAGCGTTGCTATTCTGTTGGCTTTTTCTACGCTCGGGGTCAGCTTTGATAACCTGATGTTGGTTGCCGGTGCGCTGGGTGTGGGTATTGGTTTTGGCTTGCAGTCGATTGTGAACAATTTTGTCTGCGGCATTATCATTCTGTTTGAGAAGTCTCTGCGGATCGGCGACTTTGTCGAGCTGCCCAATGGGTTGTTGGGCGAGGTGCGCGAAATCAATATTCGCAGTACATTAATTCGCACCTTGGACAATGCGGATATCCTGGTACCCAACGCAGACTTTGTTAGCAATCAGGTTAACAACTGGACGCTTAACGATGATATTCGTCGTTTCTCAATTCAGTTTAGCGTTGCCTATGGCAGTGATCTGGCCTCAGTCCGCGAGGCCGGGTTAAAAGCGGCTGAGGATGTGATAATTACTCTACATCGCAATGATATAAAACCCGATGTACTGATCACCGAGCTGGGTTCTTCAGGGGTGGAGTGTACCCTGACTGTCTGGGCTAAGGGCGAGTGGGTAAAGCGTCCGGGGTTGGTTAAATCACAGTACCTGACAGCTATCTACAACCGTTTGCGAGAGTCGGGAATAGAAATTCCATTCCCTCAGATGGATGTGCATATGCGCAGCTAGCGCGTACAACCGAAATTCGTTCGTAGATGCCATGAGACAATTTTGTGATTTTCAAACCTGTGACTCAGCGCCATTGACTAATGTGCAGCCAAAAAATCTAGCCCGACGTTTGAAATGTGCGCTAAATCTGACCTCCCTCAATCTCATCGCTAAAAACTCATTCTAAACTTACCTGTAGACACTCCCTTTAAATGCTATCTCAAAAAAGGATTTTGACCATGCTTAGCCTCCCCCACCACTACAGCATAAAAGTAAACGGCAACCCCACTGGCGATCTGATTGCCTCCGCTGATCATCTTCCCGATTTAGAAGTCTCCCCACCATTAGAGTTTGGTGGTCCGGGCGATAAATGGTCACCGGAAGACCTACTAATGGCGGCTGTCGCCAACTGTTTAGTACTCTCATTTCGCGCGATTGCCGCAACATCAAAGTTGGAGTGGAAATCTATCGAATGCGTCTCCGAAGGCGAGCTAAACATGGTGGACGGCAAGATGCTGTTTACCAAAATCCTTTCAAAGGTTTCGCTAGTAATCCTATCTCAGGAAGATCGCGCCAAGGCCGAGAAGCTATTACATAAAGCGGAACAAATCTGCCTGATCAGCAATTCGTTATCTGCCGAATTAACTCTGGAGCCATTTATTACCATTGGATAAACCTCAGGCAGGGAAAATCGTTTTACTCTTCAAAATTTCCTTTCAAAAATAGGTATTCCGGTATATTATATATATGTGAATAGTTTTTCAGCGCAACTACAAGGAGTAATTAAGGATGATCAAGAGAGGCACCTGGATTTCACGTAAACTTTCCAAACTTCGTTTACGTGCCTTAGGCATGGCTACTATCAAAGATATCCCCACCGCAGAATTTGTCGATCTTATTAAAGCCCTCATGTCAGAAGGCTGGTGCATTGCCGATGAATATTACAATGGCGGCGTTCTGGATCATTACTCGAATATTAAGCTTACGCGCAATTCGAGCAAGCTATCTCTTGAATGGGATAATAAACAGGGCGGCAGTATTGAAGGTGCTGAAGTGCATGTTCATAAAATTGCCCGTAGCCATGGCTACAAACCTGTAGATAAGGGGCATTGGCTACAAAAGGACAGATTTGTAGCTTAGGCCAATTCCAATTTTGTTAACAATAGTCTTGCCGAACGCTTTAACTATAAAGGTAATTACTCACGTCGTATCCGTATAGTTTGTAATGGTTACATCACCCTGTGGAAAGTGGGCTTTAATTTCCAATGACCCGCCCATGGCTTCAATCATTTTTCTCAGGCTGCTAATACGTATATCGGCGCGACGCTCCATCTTGGCAATTGCAGGCTAAAGAACCTCTAGTTGGCTTGCCATTGTTTCTTACGATGTCCCTAAGGCTTGCCGTAGTTCATTCAGTGCCATCTCTTCTCGAAGCTCGAGCTTACGGCCTTCGATTCGCTTGCGGCGCTCGGGTAAGAAATTATCTGTTAGTTTTGAGAATTTATTTCTGCTGGTCATTTGATTAATCCCTCTTTTCACCAAATTCATCGGTACATACAAGATCCCATGCCATAAACAGCTTCCTGACAGAAAAATATTCCTTAAAGGGAATGCTGTCAATCTGTAATCTTTAGCCCTCAAGGAAAAAATCTTCGTCTACTATTAAGGTTAATAAAGGATGTTCAAAGGAGTGATTGTGGATGAATAAGAACTTTATCTGCCGAGCTTTTTACAAACTGCGCTTTCGGCTGCTGGGTCTGGCAACCATTAAAGGGATTCCCACCTACGAATTTAGAGACCTGATTAAAACCCTAAAGTCCGAGGGTTGGTATGTCACCTATGAGTACTATGGCAGCGATGCCTGGGTGCATTATGGGCAGGTTAAGTTGCGCCATGACCTGCGTCGGCTGACGCTGGAGTGGGACGATAAGACTGGCGGCAGTATTGAAGGGGCTGGGGATCTTATTCGTGGTATTGCCTATACCAAGGGCTATAAGGCCACTAACCAGTGGCGCTGGTCTGAGAGTAGTTGGACGGCATAGCACTTATTGAGAGCACTTTATTAAGGGCCGTTTTATTAAGAGTCCTTTATTAAGAGCTTTTAATAAAAAGCAGGTTTAAACCGCAAATATCCTAACCGGCACCCCATTAAGCGCAGAGTTACCACTGGCCTGATCAATCAGCTTCTCATCGGTTAAATCATTGCAGCTAACACCGTCCTGCTCTGCTGCAACATCCAGATTCACACCCTCGCGCTTATGACCCCAGCCATGGGGCAAACTCACCACCCCCGGCATCACTTCATCACTGGCCAGCACCTGGGTTTGCACTTCGCCCACTCTCGACTGAATACGCACCTGAGATTGATCCTGTAACTGGTGAGCCGCCAAATCATCTGGATGCATTAACAGCTGCCAGCGGGGTTTACCTTTAACCAGTCGTTTGGAGTTGTGCATCCAGGAGTTATTGCTGCGAATATGGCGGCGGCCAATTAATAGAAATTCATCTTTCTCTATCAACGGCTGATCCGCAATCAAGCGAGTTATATCCTGCTCAATATAGTCGGCCATCAGGGTGATTTTACCATCAGCGGTACAGAGCCGCTGAGGCAGGCTTGGCTCTAAGGGGCCTATATCTAAACCGTGGATATGCTGCTTTACCTTATCCAGAGTTAGCCCTAATTCGTGGCCAGCTGCGGCACTGTAGGGTCCGCGCTGAATACCGTAATCAACGATCTGATCCGGGGATGGCAGAGGTTTGGCATCTACACCTTTGCGCGCGGCAATGGCCAGTCCCAATTGATTAAATATCTCCCAGTCATGCTTGGCACCCTGAGTCGGCTCAAAGACCGCTTCGTTAAAGCGTGCGGTGTTGTGAACGGCAAACCGATGAAAGGCAATATCATAGTGATCGTGTTCAAGGGCGCTGGTGGGCGGCAGAATAATATCTGCGTGCTGGGTGGTTTCATTGATATAGAAATCAATCGAGACCATAAACTCGAGACTGGCAAGGGCTCGGTCCATCTGATTGCCATTCGGGGCGGAGAGTACTGGGTTGCCAGCTATGGTTATCAGGCTGCGAATCTGCCCTTCGCCCTCAGTTAATATTTCTTCGGCCATCGCCGAGGCGGGCAATTCTCCGGAAAATTCCGGCAGGCCACTGACGCGGCTGTGGAAGGCGGCAAAATGACCGGCACCGGATTCACCGGGCTTGATATAACCAAAGGCTGGGGACGAGGCCATCATGCCACCGCGCACATCCAGCGAATGGGTGAGTATATTAATCATCTGGATCGCCCACTGGCACAGGGTGCCGTAAACCTGCACCGAGACACCCATACGGCCATAGCAGACTGCGCCTTCTGTGTTGGCCATATCTCTGGCCAACTGACGAATCTGTTCTGCTGCCACGCCGCTATATTGCTCGGCGAGTTCAGGGGTAAAAGATTCACAGGCACTGCGAACCTGATCTATGCCGACCAGTAAATCGGTGAGATGACCGGTCTTGACCAGATCTTCGGCAAACAAGGTATTTAACATGGCCATCAGCAACCAGGCATCGGTGCCCGGGCGAATAAATAGATGCTGATCGGCGATTTCTGCGGTTTCAGTGCGTCTGGGGTCAATCACAATAAAACGGCCACCGCGCTGCTGAATCGCTTTTAGCCGCTTCGGAATATCCGGCGAGGTCATAATGCTGCCATTGGAGGCCATCGGGTTGCCGCCAATAATTAACATATAGTTGCTATGATCAATATCTGGAACCGGAATTAACGACTGGTGGCCATAGAGGCTGTAGGAGGTTAAATGATGGGGCAGCTGATCAAGACTGGTAGCGGAGAAATGAATTTTGCTCTGCACCGCTTTGCGCAATACTCCGGCATGGGTCATGCTGCCATAGTTGTGCACATTGGGGTTGCCGGCAAAAAAGGCCACGGCGCTTTGGCCGTGCTGCTCTTGTACGGCCACCAACTTTTCGGCAACGCTGTCGAAGGCTTCTTCCCAGCTGATTTCAACCCAACTATCGCCGTGTTTTTTGACCGGTTTGCGCAGTCGGTTGGGGTCGCTGTAGATGTCCTGCATCGCGACACCTTTGGGGCAGATATAACCGCGGCTTAAAGGGTCGTTTTTATCGCCTTTGATGGATAACATCTGATCGCCCTGAGTTTTAATCTCAAGACCACAGATGGCCTCGCAGAGGTTGCAGGCGCGGTAATGGGTTTTCGGTTCAGCGGGCATCTTCTACTCTCCGGTATTTATCTGCCAGATAATAGTAACCGAAAGCGGCTGAGGTGAGAGGGAAAGTTTGTGGCTGGTGAGTTTTGAGTGCCACAGGTTTGGAATTGAGGGCTAGGGCATTGTTATAGTCGAATTCCTTTGACATGTGTGTCTCCTCTTTTAAACATTATAGGATTGACACAAAATTTAGAACAGACACAAAAAAGCCGCTCGGAAAGAGCGGCTTTTTTGTGTCTGTTAGCGCTGTAATAAACGCTCACTTCATATCGCGACCACAGTTAGCAGCAATGCGTAAACGCAGCGCGTTCAACTTAATAAAGCCTTCAGCATCCGCCTGATTGTAAGCACCGCCATCATCATCAAACGTAGCAATATTGGCATCAAACAAACTGTCGTCAGACTTGCGACCCACAACACTCACACTACCTTTATATAGCTTAATGCGCACTTCACCATTAACCACGTCCTGCGTCTGGTCAATTGCGGCCTGCAGCATCAAACGCTCTGGTGCCCACCAGTAACCGTTGTAGATCAGCTTGGCATACTTGGGCATCAGCTCATCTTTCATATGTGCCACTTCGCGATCCAGGGTTAATGACTCGATTGCGCGGTGCGCTTTCATCATCACTGTGCCCGCTGGTGTCTCGTAACAGCCGCGCGACTTCATGCCCACATAGCGGTTTTCAACAATATCCAGTCGACCCACACCATTGGCGCCGGCAACTTCGTTTAAATGTTCAATCACTGTCGCTGCTGACATAGCCACACCGTCGATAGCAACGATATCGCCCTTCTCGTAGCGGATATCCATATAGGTCGCTTCGTCTGGCGCTTCCTCAGGGGAAACAGTCCAACGCCACATATCATCTTCAGCTTCTGACCAGGGATCTTCCAGATTGCCACCTTCGTAGGAGATATGCAGCAGGTTGGCATCCATGGAGAACGGTGACTTTTTGCCGCGCTTCATCTCTACCGGAATACTGTGGGTTTCACAGTATTCCATTAACTTGTCGCGTGAGTTTAAATCCCACTCACGCCATGGCGCAATAACCTTGATACCCGGCTTCAGTGCATAGGCACCCAGCTCGAAACGTACCTGATCATTACCCTTGCCAGTGGCACCGTGTGAGATGGTGTCAGCACCGGTTTCATTGGCGATCTCGATAAGACGCTTGGCAATCAGCGGACGGGCAATTGAGGTGCCAAGCAGATATTCACCTTCATAGATTGTATTGGCCCGGAACATTGGGAAAACAAAATCCCGAGCGTACTCTTCACGCAGATCGTCGATATAGATTTCTTTTACACCCAGCGCTTCGGCTTTGGCGCGAGCGGGTTCAACTTCTTCACCCTGACCGATATCGGCCGTAAAAGTCACTACTTCGCAGTTATATTCTTCTTGAAGCCACTTAACAATAACTGAAGTATCCAAACCGCCTGAATAGGCTAAAACTACTTTTTTAACGTCTGACACGTTGCAAAATCCTTAACTGGAGAAAACGAGGCGCGAATTTTACCCTAATGGCGGGGGATTTAGTATTGGTTGTGGAGAGTATTATGGGAAGTATTATTGAGAGTATTGACCCGACTGATATCAGCACTTTCAAACAGCCTGTGACCGAGGTTAAAAAACTGTGCCAGTTCGGCCTCTGTCGGAAAGCTGAAATACCCTGCCGGCCCCTGCTGAGACTCTGCAGTTAGTGGCTGCCCTGCCTCAATAGCCGCCACTGCCTGAGCAATCTGCTTACAGCCACCAGCATAAAGATTAAGGACATTTAACAGGTAGGATTTATCCGTTGCTAAGGGGATAGCTGCTGTCGAAATAATATCGCCAGTGTCGACGCCGCTATCCTGTATATAGTGCAGTGTCGAAGCTATTTCAGACTCGCCATTAAGCATAGCTCTAAAGGTTGCCATCACCCCACGGTAATCCGGCAATAGACCAGAGTGAAGATTAATTACCCCATGACGGGGAATGGCAATAACAGTGTCGCGGATAATCAACCCAAAGCGCAGAGAGATAATCAGCTCTGGCTCTGAGGCCTGAATCCGCGCCAGTCCATCTGGACTATTAACCCGGTTACCTATGTCGGCGAAGCGTTGAATACTACAGCCAGCAGAGGCGGCTAGATCATCAAAACTCGGACGTCCATCTTCAAGCAGGCTTTTTTCAAAGGCCGCCAGTTCAACCAGAGACTGAGGTAGCTGCTGATCACCACCAACCTTTTCCGAAAGAAAAATTGCCAGCCGGTGACCGGCGAGCTCTTTGACCAATCGGCTCAAGGCAATATGGCTGGCGAGATCGCGGTTGGTAAGGATGCTGATATTCATTTAAATCTGCTATTTAGGCTGTTTCTTTTGCCCACTGTTCCATAAAAACTCGTATGAGACCACCGTTTCCGGTAGCATTCGCTCTGCAATATCGCACAGACTCTGCGGACAAAATATAATGGATCAAATCACGCTTACCCTTCCTGACGACTGGCATCTGCACCTTCGCGATAAGGAGACTCTGGCATCCACTGTGCCTGCAGCGACGCGAGGTTTTGGGCGCGGTATTATTATGCCAAACCTGCTGCCACCGGCGACCACTGTTGAACGGGTTGCCGCCTACCGCGAGCGTATTCTGGCGCAGCGACCTGAGGGCTCAAATTGGGAACCGCTGATGGTTCTCTATTTAACAGACAATACTTCCCCGGATGAAATTCGTGCGGCGAAGGAATGTGGTTTTATCCATGGCTGTAAATACTACCCAGCCGGCGCGACGACCAACTCCGACTCTGGGGTGACAGATCTAAACAATATCACTGATGTTCTCGAAACCATGCAGGAAGTTGGCATGATATTGCAGTTGCACGGTGAGGTGACCACGGCGGATATTGATATCTTTGATCGCGAGGCGGTATTTATTGACCGTCATCTGCGGGTTATAGCGGAGAAGTTTCCGCGCCTGAAAATTATTCTCGAACATATCACCACAAAACAGGCGGTGGAGTTTGTGGCCAGCGCCGGCGACAATATTGCGGCGACTATTACCCCACAACACTTGCTGTACAACCGCAACGATATGTTAGTTGGCGGTATTCGCCCGCACCTGTTCTGCCTGCCGATACTAAAGCGCGATATTCATCAGCATGCGCTGATCAAGGCGGCTATTAGTGGCAGTAAAAAATTCTTTCTCGGCACCGACTCGGCGCCCCATGCCAAAAATAAAAAAGAGTCAGCCTGTGGCTGTGCCGGTTGCTTTAGCCATCATGCGGGAATTGAGCTTTACGCTCAGGCTTTTGAAGAGGCCGGCGCACTGGATAAACTCGAAGCCTTTGCCAGCTTTTATGGTGCAGACTTTTATGACCTGCCGAGAAATACCGATACCATTACTCTTGTTCGCGAAACCTGGGAACTGCCAGCGACTATCCCCTTTGAGGATACCCAGCTGGTTCCACTGGGTGCCGGCACCTCTCTTAACTGGAAATTGAGCCTCTAATGGAAATGCCTGAAGAACTTCTAACCCCGTCTAAAATATCCGACCGTTTTCGCGGTTTTTTACCTGTGGTTGTGGATGTTGAAACCGGCGGCTTTGATTCGCGCAGAGATGCACTTTTAGAAATCGCTGCGGTAATTTTGGAAATGGATTTTCAAGGCAATCTGCAAATTAAAGAGACTTACAATAAAAACATTGATCCGTTTCCCGGTGCAAATGTTGATCAGGCGGCGCTAGAGTTTACCGGCATTGATCTCTATGACCCGGAGCGTATGCCCGAGGAAGAAGGTGAGGCGTTACGAGATATTTTCCGCCCTATCCGTCAAGAGATCAGCGCCACTGGCTGCACCCGTGCGGTGATGGTTGCCCACAATGCCCACTTTGATCTTGGCTTTGTGAATGCCGCGGTGAATCGCAATCAGATTAAACGCAATCCGTTCCACCCGTTCTCCTGCTTTGATACTTCTTCTCTGGCTGGACTGGCTTATGGCCAGACGGTACTGGCTAAGGCCTGTCAGGCGGCGGGGATGGATTTTGATAATCGCAATGCCCACAGTGCGCTCTACGATACCGTTAAAACGGCTGAGCTTTACTGCAAGATTGTTAACCGCTGGAAAGAGTTGGGCGGATGGACCTCTTAGAGAGCGTCTAGAAAGTATTCGAAGAATAGTGCTTCACGCCGGAAGCACTATTTAAATAGCTTAAGGGCTTTTGTTAGGGGCTATTTTTTAAGAGCTATTTTATCCACCCAAAAATCAGCCTTCTCTATCCCCAGTTCCCGAGGATCAAATACCGGATCCACACCAGAATTAATCTGCGTTTCATAATCTTTTAGGGCTAGCAAAGCGGGACGCTGCAAGATAATAATCGCTACGATATTTAACCAGGCCATAATGCCGACGCCAACATCACCGAGCGCCCAGGCTATATCAGCACTTTTAACACCGCCGTAAATCACCGAGGTCACTACCAACAGTTTAAGCAGATTGGCTAGCCATGGGCGATGCACTTTGCGGTTGATATACATAACATTGGTTTCAGCGATGTAGTAGTAGGCAACAATAGTCGTAAAGGCAAAAAACAGCAGCGCGATGGCTAGAATGCTGCCACCAAAACCAGGCAAAATAGTATCGAAGGCGGCCTGCACATAGCCCGGTCCTGCTTCAACGCCCGCCAATCCCTGATAGAGATAACCGCCGTCGCCGTTCTCAACATTGTAGAGACCGGTTAGTAAAATCATAAAGGCGGTGGCCGAACAGATCAGCAACGTATCTACATAAACCGAAAATGCCTGTACCAGACCCTGTTTGGCCGGATGGGAAACTTCCGCGGCAGCCGCCGGATGTGGGCCACTACCCTGCCCAGCTTCATTGGAGTAGACGCCGCGCTTAACGCCCCACTGCACGGCCATACCGATAATCGCGCCAAACCCGGCATCGAGGCCAAAGGCGCTATTGATAATCAGCTTAACCACAGTTGGCACCAACTCCAGGTTGGCGAATACCACAAACAAGGAGATGGCAATATAACCCGCCGCCATCAGTGGCACAGCCACCTGAGCAAAGTGAGCGATACGCTTCACACCACCGACAACAATTAACAGCAGACCAAAGGCCAGCGCACCAGCGGTGTATTCAACCGGTACAGCCCATGCATTTTCCATAGCGGCGGCAATACTGTTGGCCTGAATCCCCGGCAGACAGAAACCCATGGCGACAATAGTGGCCACGGCAAAGGTCCAGGCATACCATTTTTGACCCATGGATTTTTCAATGTAGTAGGCAGGACCACCACGGTAGTTGCCGTTGTCATCTTTCTCTTTATATATCTGTGCCAGAGTGGCTTCGATATAGGCAGTGGATGCGCCGAGGAAGGCAACGGTCCACATCCAAAATACGGCTCCCGGGCCACCCATGGCGATGGCGGTTGCGACACCGGCGATATTACCTGTACCAACTCGACCTGAGAGTGACATGGTCAGGGCCTGAAATGAGGAGACTCCGGCATCTGAACTGCGTCCCTCGGTCATGATTTTTATCATATGCCTGAAGTGCCGCACCTGTAAAAATTTGGTGCGCAGGGAAAAGTAGAGGCCTGTGCCAAGGCATAAATAGATAAGTGCTAAACTCCAGATTATGCCGTTTAGATAACCAATAAATGCTTCCAAGACCGATCCCCTCTTTTTATTTTTTTGTACAGTCAGTTTTAGCCATTGAGTTTAACTCTTTAGTTTAGCTCTGATTGATCAAATTCGGTTAACCATCATTTATTGACTCTCTGCCAACCTGTCCGCATCGGCAAAAAGGCCGTCGAGATCCTCAATAAAGGTATCCACAGATTCACCCCTGCCAATCTGCAGTGCCGGTAGTTCCAGCGCAGAGAAATATTCCGGGTAGGGAGAAAACTCGCCCCACTGCTGCATCTGGCTGGCGATACTGACAACCAGAATCAACCCTACAAAACCTACAGAGGTAATCCAGCGTTGGCGCGCCATCATGGTGGTTGCCAAAGCAAAATTGGCCGACAGCAATAGTGCCGCCAATAGCAGAGTAAACAGCGGCAACACTGTCTCGATTAAAAATCCTGCACTGAGGTTATAGCCGATAACCCCGACAAACCAACCGCTGAGGCTGTAGACCAGAGTGGCCAGCAGAATTAAATTGTAATGCCCGAGAAAGTTGCCCTCTTCGCGCAAGAAGCGCCCGACCCCAGCCCAAAATAACGCCAGTACCAAGAGGAAAAGCTGAGTAACCAAAATGCTAGAAAGGCTATTTTTCCACTGCCATTCAACAAAGCTGTTGGTATAGAGAGTACTGACATCAATGGCCAGCACTAACATAAATAGCGGTAACCAGATGGAAAATCGATTTAGCTGACCAACATCTTTTTCCAGTCGATGTAGTTCTTTGGCCGCCTCTACTGGATAGCTATCGGCAATTATTCGCAATTTGGTACGACCGATTTTGAGTTCAGCACCATCGGCTAGAGCCATTGTAGAAGCTGTGCTGTCGGCGGATGGATTTTTGATAATCTCGACGCCATTAAGGCTATCGAGATCGGTAAGCTGCCAGCCACCTTCAACCGCATCCAGTCGCAGGTGATTGGCAGAGATATGGCTGTCGCCTAATACCACATCATTTTGGTAGCCACGACCAATGGTGATCGACGACCCTTCGACACGATAGTGACGCTGACTTTTTCCGCCCCAACCCAGCACTTCAATAATTACTGCCATTTCGCCACTCCCATAAACTTACGGGCAAAGGCTTTGGCATTTTCCCGGCTCACTCCGGCGAGCGTAAAGTGACTTAAAAATGCCGCGCGGGAATTATCCACAGTGCCCTGCAAAAAAAGAACGTCGTAGAGTTGCGGATAATCTTTGTAAGCTCTGGCGCAGAATACCGCTTTGGTTTTTCGTTTCTCGACAGCGCTATTATTACTGCCAATCACAAACCAATCGTCGCATTTAAAATCGCCAACATCTTTTTCGTCGGCTGTATTACCCGGAACAAAGTCAGCAAACAGGCGCTGGTAGTAGGCATAAAACTGCAGGGCATTGAGTTTGTCGGCTTCGAGCCAGAAAAATTGATACTCGACCGTACCGCTATTAAATTCACCACTCAGGTAAATATTATCTTCACTGCGACAGGTACGGTCGGCACTCAAGAACTGCGCTTTTTCCGATGAGCTGTTGGAGCCTCCCCAGCATTTTACAAAGGGCTTGAGTTCATCGATCACCTCGGCTTGACCCAGAGGCATGGTCGGCCAGTCGAGAGCTAGCATATGGGCAAACTTTTGTTCTTGATCGGCGAACAGTTGCTGACCAATACGCTGAGTCATATCCCCGACGGAACCCGCTCTGCCCTGATACTCTGCAATCAGCTTATGCAGGGCTGTTACCGGCACCAAAAAGCTCACTTGATTGCCGGCGGTGGAGACATTAACACCGATCACCTTTCCGGATTCGCTGAGGGTTGGCCCACCGCTCATACCGGAATTTAGCGAGCCGGTAAAATGTACTCGCGGGTGGTAGCTGGATTGATTGATACCATTGTATGTGCCGGGCACAACGGTCAGACCCAAGTCGAGAGGATTGCCAAGTGCAAAGACTGGCACCCCTATTGGCGGTTCTGTAATAGCCAAAGGCAGCTGCTGTGTATCCAAGTCGGTGGCACTGACCAGCGCCAAATCATTGATAACATCCACATCAAGCAACTGCAGGTCTCCAGTTTCATCATCAGCGGTCAGATATTCAATACGGTATTGCTCGGGCTTGCTGGCGGCCATTTGAATCACATGGTAATTGGTCGCGATCAGGCCTTCAGCGTTGATAACAAAGCCTGAGCCGATAACGCTTTTGCTACCAGAGGTAACGTCAATAACTCTGATTTGCAAAATAGCGGTTTTATTTTCAGCAAATAATGTTCGCGCATTTTCGTTTTGACTAAAGCCGCTGCTATGCCAGCAGAGCAAAAATCCCAATAGAACTTTTAGGGATAACCTGGTTATTTTATCTATCGCCAATCTGAAACTCCTGTTCAATGCGCACTATTCTTTTAATAGATAGTGGGCCTATTCTTTCAATACATCTGCGTCATTACAAGTAGCGCAATAAACGCAATGGTTATTTACATATCAAGCACGGTAAAATGCGACCATTAAAAGCAGCTCTTAAAACAAGCTATTAAAAAGCACAGCGGAAATTAATCAGCTACATTATTAATCTCTACTTACGCTCTATAGGATCTCCGCACAGTGACAGGAACGAAAAAAGATATGACCGACTCTTTCAAAGAAAGTGCCCTCAAGTACCACACCCATCCAACACCGGGTAAGCTCGAAATACGTCCGACCAAACCACTGGCGAATAAACGTGATCTCTCTCTAGCCTATTCACCAGGTGTTGCCCATGCCTGTGAATTGATTCAGGAACGTCCGACCGCAGCCGCCGAGGTGACTTCACGGGGTAATCTGGTTGCGGTTATTACCAATGGTACAGCGGTACTGGGTCTGGGAAATATTGGTCCACTGGCATCCAAACCAGTGATGGAAGGCAAGGCGGTTCTATTTAAAAAGTTTGCCAATATCGATGTCTTCGATATTGAGATCGATGAGACCGATGTCGATAAGTTGGTGGATATTATCGCTTCGCTAGAACCGACCTTTGGCGGTATAAACCTTGAGGATATCAAGGCGCCCGAATGTTTTATGGTCGAACAACAACTTCGTGAGCGGATGAAAATCCCAGTCTTTCACGACGATCAACACGGTACCGCTATTGTCGCGGCGGCGGCCATCTATAACGGTCTGAGGATTGTTGAAAAGCAGTTTGAAGAGGTCAAGCTAGTGGTTTCCGGTGCCGGTGCCGCGAGCATTGCCTGCGTCGATCTTCTGGTGAGCATGGGCCTGCAGAAGAAAAATGTTCGCATGATCGATCGCACTGGGGTTATCTATGCCGGTCGAACTGAGGGGATGAATCCGTGGAAGCAGGACTATGCGGTGGAGACCAGCGATCGCACGATTGCAGATGCCATTGAAGGGGCCGATCTATTTATGGGTCTGTCCGGCCCCGGCGTTTTAAACGGCGACCTGGTTAAGAAGATGGGCCCCCGGCCAATTATTTTGGCTATGTCTAACCCAGTGCCAGAAATTATGCCGGAAGAGGCGATGGAGGCTCGACCGGATGCCATTCTCGCCACCGGCCGCTCAGACTACCCCAATCAGGTCAACAATGTTCTGTGCTTCCCCTTTATCTTTCGCGGCGCACTAGACTGCGGTGCTTCGACGATTAACGAAGAGATGAAAATGGCGGCGGTTAAGGCGATTGCAGATCTAGCGCTTAAAGAGACCTCGGATGTGGTTGCCGCTGCCTACAGCGGTGAGAAATTGCGCTTTGGCCCCGACTACCTAATTCCCAAACCCTTTGACCCACGCCTAATTGAAGATGTGCCAATGGCGGTGGTTAAAGCGGCGATGGCCAGTGGTGTGGCTACTCGCCCAATCGAGGACTTTGAAGCTTATCGCCAGACACTGCATGAGTTTATCAATCAAGCCGGGCTGTTTATGCAGCCAATTATTGAAGTGGCGAAAAAATCGCCGGCGAAAATTGTTTATGCCGAAGGCGAAAACGACGATGTGCTGATGGCGGTTCAGGCAGTTATCGATGAGCAGGTTGCCCAGCCAATTCTGATTGGTCGCCGCGCCGGCATGGAGGCAAAAATTGAACGTCTCGGCCTGCGTATTGATCTGGATAAGGATGTTGAGGTCTTTGACCCCAGCGATAATGACCGCCACGATGAATATGCGGCTTACTATAACGCTGTAGCGGGTCGCAACGGTGTCTCGGTGGATGCGGCGCGGAAAATTATGCGCGACGACCAGACTGCTATTGCGGCGGTTATGGTGGCTCGCGGCGAGGCCGGGGGTTTAATTTGCGGTAAGGTGGGTCGCTTTGATTTCCATCTGCGGGAAATTATGCAGCTGCTTGGGCCAAAGCAAGAAGATCAGCTGGTCTCTTCTTCTGCGGTACTACTGCTCGACGATGGTCCGCTGTTTTTGGCGGATACCACCATGAATGTGGATCCTAGCGCTGAACAGTTGGCGACCATTACTGAAGCCTGTATGGATCTGGTGGGGCAATTTGGTATTGAGCCAAAAGTCGCTCTGCTCTCCCATTCAAACTTTGGAACCTCGAATGCTCCCTCGGCGAAAAAAGTTCGCGCCGCCGCAGAAATACTGCGTAAGACTCACGACGATATTCAGATTGATGGTGAGATGCACGTACTCAGCGCATTAAACCCGGCTCTGCGCAAGACTATCTATCCTCAGGCCAATCTGAGTGGTCGCGCCAATGTATTGGTGATGCCAAATCTGGATGCAGCAAATATTGCCATGGGGCTGATTCGTTCACTAACGGATGGACTGTTGATCGGGCCCTTTATTAATGGTCTGGCCAAGCCTGCGCATATTGTTCTGCCCTCGGTTACCTCGCGGGGAATTTTCAATATGACAGCCTTAACCGTTGCCGATATTCAGAAAAGTAAAAAGAGCTAGTTCTTGATAGCCTTAGTTTTTGATATCCCTAGCTCTTGAAATCAAGGGCCATTTGATAAAACTGCTTTTTATCACCGCCGGTGATTTTTGCCGTCAGGGCTGCAGCCTTGGCGGCGGGCAGTTCGGCCAGTAACAGACGCAGCACTTTTTCACCGTCCACGGTGCTGCTGTTGCCGACATTGGTACTGCCTCCTAAGACTAAGACAATTTCGCCACGCTGCTGATTGCTGTCGGCTTCGACCAGTGCCACCAATTTATCTAGACTGCCGTGCAGATAGGTTTCAAAGGTTTTACTGATTTCTCGGCCAATAAAGCCTATATGCTCCGCACCAAAAATTTCTCGCGCATCTTTAAGGCTTTCAAGGATGCGGTGAGGTGCTTCGTAAAACACCATGGTTTCATTGACCGACTTGAGTTCTGTAAAAGCTTTTTTACGCTGACTGCTCTTGGCCGGTAAAAAACCAATAAACCTGAATTTATCGGTGGGTAATCCTGCAACACTCAAGGCAGAGATAACCGCACTGGCGCCGGGGATGGGTATCACCTTATAACCCTCTTCGCGGGCGGCGAGTACCAGTCTATATCCAGGATCAGAAATCAGCGGTGTACCAGCATCGGAAATTAATGCAATATCATCCCCTGAGGCTAGTCGCTTGAGAATTTTATAGCTGCTCTTCTTGTCGCTGTGATCATGATAGGCCATCAGTGGCTTATCTATGCGAAAATGATCCAACAATTTTTTGCTGTGACGGGTATCCTCACAGGCTATAGCAGCCACGGATTGTAGTGTTTCGATTGCGCGAGGCACCATATCACCCAGATTACCTATGGGTGTGGCGACAATATACAACGTACCGGATTGATTTGAGTTCATGAATATTAAGCTTTTTCTGTCGATGTTTTATGCAGGATGCATCTTAGCCTTTATCGGGGCCTGTGCGCCAATCTCTCCGCAAGATCCGGTGGTGCCGAGAATTACCTCAGCAGCTCAGGACGACGACACTAGCCGTTCAATTGTCTTTCAGGCCGAGCAGACTGTCCTGCGTGCCCAATCTTCCGAACCACTGCTCGAAGCCTCTCTGCTACTGGATGCGGCGATTCTGTTTGCCCAGGCCGGCGATATTGCCAACAGTCGTGAGACGGTGGATTTAATTGACCCTGTAAATCTCAGCGATTCTTTCTTTATTGAGTACAGCCTGATCGGGTTGGAGCTGGATATTGCCAGTTATAAACATGATGACGCACAGCGGTGGCTGATTCAGCCGCGCTTTATTGAGATCAGACCTAGCCTTGGCATCAATTTTTCACGGCGGATTCTCAGTCTTGAGAGCGATCTCAATTATTCGATGGGCGATCTTGAGACCAGTATTAGTAATCTTATTCAACTCGGCGAACTGTTTAGCGATAGAAAGCTACTCGGTCAGAGCTCGATCAATCTTATTCACGACAAGATCTGGCATCGACTCAATGAGCTGCCCTTTCAAACTCTGCAAAAATATAAGCCCGAGGATCGCAACACTGTGGCCGGCTGGTATGCGCTAGCGGCGGAAGTACGTGACCAGCAGGGAGATGCTCATGCACAAAAAAGTCATTTTGAGATTTGGCAGCAGCGCTGGAGCAATCACCCCGGGGCGAGAAAACCACCCTCGGCGCTCAGCGCAAGAGTTAGCGGTCAGCCGCCAAAAGATATAGCCCTGCTATTACCACTGCAAGATGAGTACGAAATTCCCAGCGATACACTGCTCAATGGTTTTATGAGTGGTTATTACCAGAAGCTAGCTCAAGACAGTGCTGTGCCTAATATCACTATCTTTGACACCTCAGGATCGTCGCTAACCGATGTATACAGCAGTGCAGTAAATAGCGGTGCACAGTTGGTAATTGGCCCTATGCGTCAATCTCAGGTGGAAGAGTTATTGTCATTAGGCTCGTTAGCTGTGCCGACCATGACCCTCAACCGGGTCGACAAGAACATTGAGAATCCACCACAAAATTTAATTCAATTTGGACTCTCTGCTCTCGATGAAATCGAGCAGATTGCCGATCGCGCTTGGCTCGAAGGTCAAACCAATGTGTTGCTAATAGCACCTGACAGCGGCTGGGGTCAGCGCGCCAGAGAATATTTTGTCGATAACTGGAATGCTCGTGGCGGCGTGGTAACAGATGCAATATCCTACCCATCAACGGTTAATGATTTCACCAAATTACTCAAGGCACCGCTGGAGATTGATTTAAGTGAAAGCCGTGGTGTTGAAATGCGTCGCTTTATCAATAGCAGCCTGAGTTATACCGCACGCCGTCGCAACGATATAGATCTGGTTGTGGTTCTTGGCTACTCGGAAAAAATACGCCAGATCAAACCCTCGCTAGATTTCCTCTACGCTGGAGATATTCCGGTTTATGCCTCATCGCATATCTACAATGGAACCCAGCAGATTGAGCTCAACCGAGACCTTAGCGGCATTCAATTTGGCGCCATGAACTGGACTCTTGAGGGTCATATGTCGCGCCCATTAACACCGGATCAGCGTCTGCCTACCTCATACCGACAGCTCTATGCACTGGGCTACGATGCGTTCTTACTGCACGGCATACTCGGACAAATGGATAATCCGGATGCAATTCCAGTGTTCGGCTCCACAGGTCTGCTGACTCTTACCAATGGGGTTATCAAGCGCCATGAGAAATGGGCTGTATTTCAAAATGGTCGCGCGGTACCAGCCCATCCTTAGATAATTACATTGACGAATAAATAGCATTTCAAGGATAGATAATGCACAGAGACAGTACTTTAAGCGGCGCAGATGCCGAACAGTTAGCGTTGGATTACCTTCAACAGCAGGGTTTAAAATACCAGGCGCGAAACTTTCGCACGCCGAGGGGCGAAATCGATCTGATTATGCGTGATAATGCCGATCTAGTTTTTGTTGAGGTTCGCTTTCGCCAGAACAGTGATTTTGGATCGGCAGAAGAATCGATTACGCCACAAAAATGCCAACGCTTAACCGCTGCGGCGCTGGCTTATATGCAGAGCCGGCACCTGACAAACAAGTTGTGTGCAAGGTTTGATGCTGTAGCGATCAGCCCCGCCCCGCGTCAATCTGGGGACGACTTGCAGATCAACTGGATAAAAAATATTTTGCAGTAATAACAGAGAGTGAAATCAGGCTATTGGACGCGATGGAAGAGAAGATATTTAATCATTTTCAAAAGATGATCGAAGCCACCATGGTGACCGGTGAAGCTCATACTGAAGCTTTGGCCGGTGCTGCCGAAAAAGTTGCCTCTGCCCTGCTGGCGGGAAATACTATTTTCACCCTTGGGGAAAAATCTGGGGTGTTACTTGCCCAGCTGTTTTCCGATTATCTGGCTCTCGGATACGATATTGACCGTCCCGGCTTTCCGTCGATAAACCTTAACCAGATCACCCAGAACAGCAGTGATGCGGAACGTTACGATCAGGCACTAAATACCCACGGCAAAGGTGGTGACATTCTAATTTTGGTCAGTGCCGGCAACAGCGAACCACTGCTGATCAATGGGCTTAACAGCGCCGTTAACCGCGGCATGACCATTGTGCTGTTATCTGCCGCAAACGATGATTTACTGACTTCCACGGTCAGCTACAATGATATCCATATAAGCAGTGCAGATTTTCCTGCGCCGCTGGCAACCCAATCCCAACTTCAAGTTATTCAGTGCATCTGCGGACTGATCGACAGCCATATTTTCGGAGGCGAATAAATGCGTCAAATCACAGTAATTTTTTCACTAGTCTTTTTTCTCTCGGGTTGTACTTCGCTGGTTAACACCGTGGTTAAAGAGCCGATCAATCCAGACCCAACCTCGACGACCATTGGCTCGGATATCAATGACTTAAAGATGGATACCTTTATCGGCGTCAATATCAAAAAAGCCTCTCCAGCACTGAAAAAATCCCATATCAATGTACATGTCTATGACTCAGTGGTGCTGTTGACCGGTGAGGTTCCCAACGAAGATTTAAAAGTTCTCGCCGGGAATACCGCCCGCGCCTATAACGGCACACGTCAGGTTCACAACGAACTGGCTGTTCGCGGTAACACTTCCATTGTCTCGCGCACCAACGACACGCTTATTACTGCGCAGGTAAAAACCAAACTGACTTTCGATAAAGAGATTGAGTCATCAAATATTGAGGTCACTACCGAAGATAGCGTGGTTTATCTGATGGGTAAGGTACGCCGTTTAAGTGGCGAAAAAGCCACCGCAATTGCCAGTGGCACTAGCGGCGTTCGCAAAGTGGTTAAGGTCTTTGAGTACGTAGACTAGACTTTTTGAACCCAATCTAAAGCAGTTCGATAGCCATGGCGGTGGCTTCTCCACCGCCAATACAGAGACTCGCAACACCCTTCTTACCGCCGTGCTGTTGCAGGGCATGAATCAAGGTAACAATTATTCTCGCGCCGCTGGCACCAATCGGATGTCCTAGCGCACAGGCGCCACCATGGACATTGAGTTTGTCGTGGGGAATACCAATCTCATGCATGGCGGCCATGGCCACCACGGCAAAGGCTTCATTCACTTCCCATAGATCGACCTCATCTACGCTCCAGCCAACCCGCCGTAGGGTTTTATTGATCGCTGTGACTGGCGCTGTGGTAAACCACTCGGGCTCATGGGCAAACTGATCAAAGCCGTGAATCAATGCCAGCGGCTTTAAGCCCTGCACCTCTGCTTCGCTGGCCAACATTAATGTCAGTGCCGCTGCGCCATCGGAAATCGAACTGGCATTGGCAGCGGTGACTGTCCCATCTTTTTCAAAGGCAGGCTTTAACTGGGGAATTTTTTCCGGTCGGGCATTGCCCGGCTGCTCGTCAATATCGACGATGGTATCGCCACGACGGGAAGAGATTGTCACCGGAGCAATTTCATCTGTAAACCAACCGCTATTTATAGCCTGGTTGGCACGACGCAGTGATTCAATGGCGTAGGCATCCTGATCTTCGCGACTAAAATTATATTTCTTCGCACAGGTCTCGGCAAAAACTCCCATCGCCGTGCCCTGATAGGCGTCTTGCAGGCCGTCATACTGCATATGATCCAACATCTGTGCATGACCAAATCTGTAGCCCTGTCGTCCCTGCGGAATCAAGTAGGGGGCACGACTCATACTCTCCATACCACCAGCGACTATAGCTTTAGACTGACCGGCGCGCAGGGCATTGGCGGCCATCATTACCGCTTTCATCGCTGAGCCACAGACTTTGTTAATGGTGGTACAGGCGCTGGAGCGATCCAGTCCTGCGCCGAGAGCGGCCTGTCGCGCTGGTGCTTGGCCAACCCCTGCAGTTAGCACAGAGCCCATCAGCACTTCATCAATTTGATCGTTGTTGAGTCCGGATTTAATCATAGCAGCACGGATTGCTGTTGCGCCGAGTTGGGTAGCGCTGGCGCCAGAGAGAGAGCCCATCATGCCGCCCATGGGCGTGCGTGAGGCTGATAGTACGGCGATTGGCTGTGATACAGCACTTGATGAAGTGTTTGATGATGACATTAATGCTCCTCCTGAGAATAAGTCAGTTATTAAATAATTTTAGCTCTATTTAATAACCCGCAGCGACGGTTTAGTCTTCTTAGAACCCTTATCTTTAGGCTCAGCTGATGGTTTGTTCGATGGTTTGGTTTTTACCGCTTTAGGGCCCGACGGTGGTGTCGGCGTGTGATCCGGATCTTCGTGTTCAAAGACCATTCCCTGACCATTTTCATGGCTGTAAATCCCGACAACTGCAGAGACTGGTACCTGAATTTCTATAGGCACGCCGCCAAAGCGCGTTGAAAAGGCGAGAATTTCAAGGTCGAGAATAAAGTTGGTGACCGCCCGAGGGGCGATATTGAGGACTATCTGACCGTCGGTCACATAGTTCTGGGGAACCTCAACACCTGGAAAGTGGGCATCGATTACCACGTAGGGCGTGCAATCATTGTCCACTATCCAGTCAAAAAAGGCTCTCACGAGGTAGGGTCGGTTGGACCGCATTTTCATCTCAGGGGACGAATCTCAATCTCGAGATCCGTGAGGCTTTCTTGGAATGAAGGTCGATCAAACAGGCGTTCCATATAATCATGAAGCGGTTTTACCTGACGGTTGTTGGGCAGTTCGATACCAAGCTGCGGCAAACGCCAAAGGATCGGTCCGAGACAGCAATCGACCAGGGTAAAGTCTTCACTCATAAAGTACGGCATATCGACAAAGATACTGGCAATGCTGATCAGTGACTCGCGAAATTCCTTGCGCGCTTCTTCAGCTTTCTTGCTCTCTGGGCTTTTGACGATCTGGGCAATCAATGTGCACCAGTCTGTTTCGATACGATGAATCCAAAGACGACTCTGTGCACGGGCTACCGGATAAACGGGCAACAATGGCGGATGTGGGAAACGCTCATCCAGATATTCCATAACCACTTTTGACTCGTAGAGAGCAAGATCGCGATCAACCAGCGTCGGCAAGGTGCCGTATGGGTTGGCTTCAAGAATCTCTTCGGTAATAGCAGTAGGTTCAATATCTTCGATTTCAACCGTCACGTCTTTCTCGGCTAAAACAATACGAACTCTGTGGCTGTACTGGCATGTAGGGTCGGAAAATAATGTCATCGACGATCGTCGCACATCAACCTCTCAATTTTAAAGTAAGTAGGGGGTAGCTTTCGGCTACCCCAAATAGACAATCCATGCCTTTATATGGCCTGTCCTGAATAAAACTATTTAATCCTAGTGAATGCCTTTCCAGTATTCACGGTTCAGCAATACCACAAAGACTAACAGTAGTAACAAAAATAACAATACCATGCGGCCGATATGCTTGCGCTCTTCAGCCATTGGCTCTGCAATGTAGGCGAGGAAATTCACCAGGTCATACATCGCAGCATCATATTCTTCAGGGGACAGGGTTCCCGCTGTAGGGATTTCAAAACGACCACAGGGGTCATCGAGAATATCTTCACCGGTCAGAAGGTCGCGCTTAATGCCACCGTTGTAGGCCATAACTGGGCCTTGAGCACATTGAGGCAGGCCCTGTAAATCCAAAAGCGCGTGGGGCATACCTACGTCTTTAAATACTCGGTTGTTAACACCCAGTGGACGGCTTGGGTCCGCATAAAAGTTACGCAGATAAGTATAGACCCACTCCGGCGAACGCGAGCGCGCAACTAGGGTTAAATCTGGAGGCACAGCGCCAAACCAATCTTTGGCGCCCTCTTCAGGCATGGCAATCTTCATCAAATCACCAATCTTTTGACCGGTAAATACCATATTGTCGAGCATCATCTGGTTGGGGATGCCGGTATCATTGGCAACTCGCTCCCAGCGAGAGTACTGAAATGAGTGACAACCCATGCAGTAGTTAACCGCAAGTTTTGCTCCGTTCTGCAGCGAGGCGTGATTGGTAAGATCAGCTTCAAATGCATCACAGTCAATCTCACCACAGGACTTGCCGCTCTCTGCACCCACTGCTTTCAGTGGCAGAATAACTAGAAGTAGGACTATTACCAGTCCACCTAGTGATTTCCAGAAACCCATACCACCATCCATCGTGATGCGGTCCGGTTCAGGCTTGGTAGTTTCGATTCGAGTCCAGAAGTAGATACCGATAAAGTAGGAAAAATAGAGCACTGTACAGATCTGCGCTAGAACTGTGCGCGCTGCTGTCGGCGCTTTAATACCCAGGTAACCGAGGATAATAAAGCAGGCAGCAAAGACCAGAATCGCTCCACGGCTAAACTTTCCTTTGTAGCGCATTGAGCGAACCGGGCTGCGATCCAACCAAGGCAGTACATACAGAATAGCGATAGCAGCGGCCATTGTAATAAAGCCGCCCAATTTATCGGGAACCGCACGCAGCATTGAATAGTAGGGCGTAAAGTACCAGACCGGTGCGATATGCTCAGGGGTCTTCAGCGAGTTGGCAATCTCAAAGTTTGCGTGCTCGAGGAAGAAACCACCCATCTCTGGCATAAAGAACAGTATGCCGCAGAAGACGAACAGGAATACAACGATAGGCACCAGATCGTGAATCACAAAGTATGGATAGAAAGGAATGCCGTCAATTGGATTTCCTTTGTCATCTTTGTACTTCTTGATGCTAACACCATCTGGGTTGTTAGAACCCACATCGTGAAGGGCGATAATGTGCATCACCACCAGCGCAATCAAAATAATTGGCATGGCGACAACGTGCAGCGACATAAAGCGGTTGAGGGTAATACCTGAGATCAGGTAGTCACCACGAATCCACTGAACAACGTCTTCACCGATTACCGGAATTGCGCCAAACAGCGAGATAATCACCTGCGCACCCCAGTAGGACATCTGACCCCAGGGCAGTACATAACCGAGGAAAGCCTCAGCCATCAATGCCACATAGATAGTCATACCGAAAATCCACACCAGTTCGCGAGGCGCTTTGTAAGATCCGTAGATCAGGCCGCGGAACATATGCATATAGACGACTACAAAGAACGCCGAAGCACCCGTAGAGTGGGCATAGCGGATAATCCAACCCATATCCACATCGCGCATAATATATTCAACCGAGGCAAAGGCCTGTTCCGCAGAACCCTGGTAGCTCATCAGCAACCAGACACCTGTGACCAGCTGAATAACCAGCACAACCATTGATAAAACACCGAAGTAGTACCACCAGTTAAAGTTCTTTGGCGCGTAATACTCAGCCATATGCCGGTTCCACTCACGCTTGAGTGTTGGCATACGTGAATCAAACCACTCGGCAAAAGCAGCAAATTTACTCATTATGCAATCTCCGAATCAATTCCGATAATTACTATGTCGTCCGACTCATAGACATGAGGCGGTACTTCAAGATTAGTGGGTGCAGGTACGCCAGCAAAAACTCGTCCAGAGAGATCAAACTTAGAACCGTGACAGGGGCAGAAAAAACCGCCGAGCCATGAGTCTCCACCGAGATCAATCGCTCCGACATCGGGACGATACATTGGCGCACAACCCAGGTGTGTGCAAAGTCCAACCAGAATTAGATACTCTTCTCTGCCAGCCAATGTGCGCGCAACACCTTTGACATAATCAGGCTGCGAGGCAGCTACAGAGTCGGCATCTCGAAGAATACCCGCATCAATCTGAGCGATTGCGGCGAGAGTTTCTTCCGTGCGACGCACGATATAAACCGGCTTCCCACGCCATTCGACAACCAGACGGCCGCCAGATTCGAGCTTGGAAATATTAACTTTAACCGGAGCACCAGCAGCCTTAGCTTTGGCGCTTGGTTGCCAGGATGAAACGAAAGGTACAGCAGCACCAACTACACCAGCTCCACCGACAACAGCGGTGGCACCAGTAAGAAATCGGCGGCGACTATGGTTGACACCGTCACTAGTCATGACGTTCTCCCTAAACAGCAAAATTGGATGTTAAAACACGCGGACTCGCGCGCAATTAAAATAGGCGCTGCATAGTAACGGAAAGCTGATTTTTACGCAACTAGGGGGAGACCAAAAAACAGCTTAACTAGCTGTTTTTAAAGGCAAAAAAAAACCCGACTGAAGAGTCGGGTTTGTTCTTTTCCAATACGTGATTAACGCTTGGAGAATTGTGGACGCTTACGTGCTTTACGCAGACCCACTTTCTTACGTTCAACCTGTCGAGCATCGCGAGTCAGGAAGCCTGCTTTGCGCAGTGGGCTACGAAGATTCTCATCGTATTCCAAAAGTGCACGAGCAATTCCGTGACGAATCGCACCAGCTTGACCGAAGTTACCACCGCCACTAACGGTGATCTTCATATCAAACTTGTCGACCAAATCAACAACCTCAAATGGCTGGCGAATAATCATTCGCGCCACTTCACGACCGAAGTAAGCTTCGATTGAGCTGTCGTTGATAGTAATATTGCCGTTTCCTGAAGTTAGGAAAACGCGCGCGGCTGATGTCTTGCGACGACCAGTACCATAAAATTGAGTTTCTGCCATGATAATCGCTATCCGTTAAAGTTCTAGAACTTGAGGCTGCTGTGCAGAATGAGGATGCTCATTACCGACATAAACCTTGAGTTTTCTAAACATTTCCCGACCAAGTGGTCCGCGGGGCAACATACCTTTAACTGCTGACTGGATAACACGCTCAGGCGCTTTCTCCAAAAGCTTGTCAAAAGTAATATCCTTAAGACCACCGGGGTAACCGGTGTGAGAGTAATAGGTTTTCTGTGTGGCTTTGTTACCAGTCACGCCGATTTTTTCAGCGTTAACTACCACGACGTAATCGCCGGTATCAACATGCGGAGTATATTCCGGTTTGTGTTTGCCACGAAGTCTTGTAGCAATTTCCACGGCTAAACGTCCAAGGGTTTTACCCTCAGCGTCTACGATATACCAGTCACGTTGAACTGATTCTGTTTTAGCACTATATGTTTTCATTCTTATCCTGCCTGGCTTTGGGGTATCCCAAAAAAGGGTGCGAATTGTAATGATCGTCCGCGCCTATTACAAGGGGCGATTTGAGCAAATTTAAAGTTTTTTGCAGATAAGCTCATGGACGGTGCGGGCAAGCCAAATACTCACGGCTCTGCATCTCCAATAATCGGCTCTCTGTACGCTGAAATTCAAAGCTTAATCGGCCGCCCGTATACAGCTCATTAATAGGCGCGGCGGCGGTTACAGCTAATTTAACGCTGCGGTCATAAAACTCGTCGACCAGATTAATGAAGCGTCGAGCGGCATCATCGTTGATTGCATCGAAGAATGGGACATTGCTAATCACCACCGAATGAAATTCTTTCGCCACCTCAATATAATCGTTCTGACTACGCGGTCCCTCGCAAATTTCAGCGAATTCGAACCAAACTAAATCCTCCGCCACCTTGCGTGCCGGAATCAATCGACCCTCTATATCCAGATCAACATTGCGCTTAATTTCACCTTCGAGCACCACCAGACTATCAAAGGTTTCGCTGATCGCACGCTCCGCTGCATCACCGAGCGGCGAATAATAGAGCTCGGCTTTTTCCAGAGCGCGCAATCGGTAGTCGCGCCCGCCATCGACATTAACGACCTCGCAGTGCTGATTGAGCAACTTAATCGCGGGGAAAAATCGCTGGCGCTGCAAGCCATCGCGATAGAGTAGATCGGGAATAATATTAGAGGTCGCCACCAGAGTGACACCACGCTCGAACAGCCCCTCAAGCAATAGCGCCAGAATCATCGCATCGGTGATATCGCTGACAAAGAACTCATCAAAACAGATAACCCGCGCCTCACTAGCAATGCTCTCAGCGACAATATCCAGCGGATTGGGCTGTCCCTTATGGCGTTCAAGATCTTGATGCACACGGCGCATAAAGCGGTGAAAGTGAATACGCATCTTCTTTTCAAAGGGCAGGCTCTCGTAAAAGCTGTCCATTAGATAGGTCTTGCCTCTACCGACACCGCCCCAGAAATAAAGCCCCTTCTCAGGCGCACGATCTGCCTCACGGGAAGAGCGCAGCAACTTTGCCAGTAGACCGCCTCTCTTAACGCTATTGCGCGCCACCAGACGGTGAAACAGATCTTCTAACTGACCGACCGCATAAGCCTGCGCAGCATCTGCAACAAAGCCCTGTCCGGAGAGATCATTTTGGTAACGTTGTTTCGGGGTTAACATCGAATATGGTAGGATCAGTTGATAGAGGCAGACTGTAACTAGCACAGCCCGCTAAAACAACTAAAAAAACAATCTAAAAGCATTGATTCGGCAGCCACCTTTGGCGACACTAAGAACATTAGCTCAAAGGTTATAAAAAGCTTATTAGGAGAATACATTTGACAACATTGACCTCAATTCTGATTGCAGCAGCACTTTTCCTTATCGGAGTCGCTGTCGGCCGTCTCTTTTCACAAAAGGTTGATCAAGGCGATAAGTCTGTTCGCGATCTCGAAAAGAAACTTGAGAAAAGCGAGCAGAAACTTAAACGCTATCAGCAGGAAGTGACCGAGCACTTTGTTGCCGTCTCTCACCTGACCAGTAATGTAGCCCAGAGCCACAAGCAGATTCACGAACATCTGGCCACTAGCGCCATCCGTCTGGCAAGCCCTGAAGTCGGTCGCCAACTCCTCAAGTCTGGCGGCGGCGATCTCAATATGCTCGACTCCAACGGCAACCCGCTGGTTGATATAGATGATATTGAAGTGCCCAGAGATTACGCCCCGAGCGTACCCGGCGGTATTCTCAACGAAGGTTACGGGCTGAGCGAAAACGATCAGAGCAATGAGCAGCCTGATAACGCTGCAAACAGCATTGCCTCAGAGGATGACGAAGAGGCCGACCCAACTCAGAGTGTTGGTTAAGAGCTCTGAGTTAAGAGCCCTCAGCTCCAATAAAGAGCCTTTAGCTTCCTTAATAAAGAGCCCTCAGCATCTCTTAATTAAGAAGCCCTCAGCTTCTTTAAATAAGGAGCCTTCAGCCTCTTGTAATAAAAAGCGCAAGCAGGGAGGTTTGCGGTTTCATCTCTAGCCAATCAGGCAAAATCTGTTCGTGCGCTTCTTAGCCGTGCACTGTCGACTGTACGACCCCATCTACTGCCCGGCCGCTGTTCAATATGCAGCGGCACACTTAAACCTTCAGAACCGTGCCTATGCAACCAATGCGTTGACGAACTACCCTGGCTAACGACGCAATGCATTCAATGTGCAGTGCCCCTTAGCAGCAACTCGCTGTGCGCAAACTGTCAGATAAAACCGCCGGCCTACAATCGCTGTATTGCCGCTTTCTCCTATCAGCCACCCATAGATAAAATTATTGTGCGCCTAAAAAGCGACCCCTACGCTGCCGAGATCAAACAGTTGTGCGCCCTACTGGCCCAGCGAATTTTTCTCAGCTACCAGCATACAGCGCCTCCACAGTTGGTTATTCCACTGCCCCTGCACTGGCGCAAAATGACCCAGCGCGGATTTAACCAGAGCCAGATTATCAGCAACCTGTTAACCAATTATTTTTCCCGACAGAAGACTCCAACGACCACCACGATCGACCCTGAAATAAAAATCCGCAATGATCTCTGTTATCGCATCAGCAATAGCCAACCCCAACATACACTGGATAAAAAACAACGCGCCAAAACTGTCAGAAAGGCCTTTGCTACAACGCCACAGGCAGCATCGATCCTGCGCGGACTATCGGTTGCAGTAGTCGATGATGTGGTGACCACCGGCGCCACGGCAAATGCTATCGCCGCCGCGCTTCGAAATGCCGGAGCCGATAAGGTCGATATTTGGTGTCTGGCAAGAACAAGCTGGAATAATTCACCTCAGTAACTCAGAATGGCGCCCATGAATCAAACATCAGAACAACCAGAGATTATTTGGCAGCATATCTATCAAGAGGCGCAATCTGCCGCCCGCGACGAACCCATGCTGGCGAGTTTTTTCCAATCGACAATTCTTGACCACAACAGTCTCGGCAGCGCCCTCAGCTACCATCTCGCCAATAAACTGGCCAGTAGCGCAGCACCTGCATCGATGCTGCGCAAAGTGATGGACAGAGCCTTTTCAACGGCAGAAATTATTCAAGCGGTGGCCGCAGATATTCAAGCCACCGTTGCCCGTGACTCTGCGTGCAACCTCTACCTCACGCCGTTCCTCTACTTTAAAGGGTTTCTGGCACTGCAATCCTACCGCGCTGCCCATCAGCTGTGGCTGGAAGATCGCCACTCACTGGCGCTGCTTTTGCAGTACAGAATCTCGCTGAAATTTGCCGTCGATATTCACCCGGCAGCACAGATTGGCAGCGGTCTAATGATTGACCACGCCACTGGTCTGGTGATTGGTGAAACCGCCGTGGTTGAAGACTGCGTATCGATTATGCAGTCGGTTACCCTGGGCGGCACAGGCAAAGTCTCTGGCGACCGCCATCCAAAAATTCGCAAAGGTGTACTGATTGGCCCGGGGGCAAAAATACTCGGCAATATTGAAGTGGCTGAAGGTGCCATGGTGGCGGCGTCGACTGTGGTACTAAAATCGGTGCCCGCCCATGCGATTGTCGCCGGCGTTCCCGCCTCGGTAATTGGCGATGCCAGAAGCATCGAGCCATCTCGAACTATGGATCATTATTTTAAGTGTGATTAGAGAGTGTGATTAGAGAGCGCCTAACAGCGATCCCAACTAAAGGGCATCACCTGATCAATAGACTCTGCACCTTCAAGCTGCATCAATAGTCTATCCACCCCCAGTGCAACACCAGAGCAAACCGGTAATCCCGACTCAAGAGCCGCTAGCAGATGCTGATCTATAGCCACTGCAGGCTTGCCAGCTATTTCTCGCGCCTTCTGATCCTCAGCAAAACGACTTTCCTGCTCTGCCCTATCAGTTAATTCAAAGTAGCCATTAGCCAACTCAACACGATTTAGAAAAGCCTCAAAACGACGACTGACCCTGCGCCCCTGAGCATCGCTGTGACAGCTTGCCAGAGCCGCCTGACAGGCCGGATAGTCATAGACTAGCACCAGACCATCGGCGAGTTGAGGTTCAATAACAACGCTAAACAACAGATCCAGACAATTGGCGCGACTATCATCAGACCAGGCACTCGAGCCCGCCTCGACGGCGAGCTTTTGCAGACTGCTCAGCTCTGCTTGATGGGGGTCAATATTGAAGTACTTGGAAAACAGCTCGGCATAGCTGCATTTAGTAATCGCGATAGTGGGCAGCAGCGTTTCAATCAGCTCGCCCAACTCAGCCATCAACTGATGTTCATCCCAACCACAGCGATACCATTCAAGCAGGGTAAATTCCGGATTGTGGCGGACACCCGCCTCGCCACTGCGAAACGCTTTTCCCAGACAGAAGATATCGCCACTACCCGCGGCGAGCAGCCGTTTCATAAAATATTCAGGAGAGGTTTGCAGGTAACCCGTTATATCCGAGCCGCTCAGACCAGAGCCACTGGGAAGAGTAGCGATACTTTCTATATTTCGGTCAGTAACCGATGTTGTCGCCAACACCGGCACATCGACTTCAAGCAAGTTGCGCTGCTGGAAAAAACCGCGCAGCTCAGCCAAGACCAGACTGCGTTGACGCAGTCTTTCGAGACTAATACCGGGCTGCCAATATGTCATCAGCGCAATCCGCCTTTATTTACAGGGGTTATTTACTGCTAACGCGACCCTGATATTCGCCAGTGCGCGTATCGACACGAACAACTTCGCCCTGATCGAGAAACAGCGGCACCTTAACCACAGCACCAGTGCTCAACTTGGCTGGCTTATTGCCGCCCTGAGCAGTGTCGCCGCGCAGACCGGGATCGGTTTCAACAATTTCCAACTCAACGTGGTTAGGCGGGGTTACCGAAAGCGGTGCACCGTTGTACAGAGTCACCACACATATATCCTGCTCACTCAACCACTGCAGCGCATCACCAACCGCATTCTCAGTTGCCTGATGCTGCTCAAAGGTGTCCGGCTCCATAAAGCACCAGAAATCGCCATCGTTGTAAAGATACTGCATATCAGCATCCATCACATCAGCAGCTTCGACAGACTCGCCAGATTTAAAGGTCTTCTCTACAACCCGTGCGGTTTTTAAATTGCGCAGTTTTACGCGATTAAATGCCTGACCCTTACCGGGCTTCACAAGATCATTTTCCAAAATTGAACAGGGGTCGCCGTCAAGCATCACTTTTAATCCGGGACGGAATTCATTGGTAGAATAATTAGCCATTGGTCTCTTATCTCGATTATCTAAAAAGGCGGATATGATACCCGAACTGCTCACTGAATTGAGCAGTTTGTAGTATTGATGGGCAAATTATTGAATTGATCGGATTAACCGGAAAAGTTGACTACACTTAAAAGCAAAAGAGAGAAATATAATTAGCCATTCGCCTCTGAGTCAAAGCCTGGAACTTAAACCTCAGACTCCAGAGCCTCAGCGGCGACACAATCGGGAAGTCTTTCACATAAACCTCTATGAACTCTGTATCACTGGATAATATCTCAGCCCTGCTGAACATCATCAAGCCCACTATAGCTGATGAACTTCTAACCGACGTCAGTTTTCCACTGACGGACAAAACCACCACTGAACAGTGGATTGGCAATCTATCAGCGACCAGCTTTGCTAACAATTCCATAGAGCTCTACCGAATTCTACCTGTAGCCACCAAAGTCGATATAGCCCCCAACACCAAGATGGATATTCTCGATAGCCTGACACCCACAGTGATCAGGTCTACCGAATGCCTGCTGCAATCCCAGCTCAATCAGGAAACCGCAAAAGCCATCTCTCTCGGCCAAGCACTAATTCGACAGGTTTACGAAGGCTATAAACTGGTTATCTACCAACTCGGTAAAGACCCTAATATCACCAGTCAAAAAAACATCACCGCACTCTCGCAAAGCATACTCAGCGCCTGCAATGTACTGGCAAAGATTCAGCTCAACAGCCTTAGTCACTATCTTCAACAGCCAAGCTATTTCTGGCGCGAACTTCATGCACTGCATCTGCTCGCACAGCAACTGGATATTGCCGACCTGGATATACCCAACCCGATGGGAATCAACACCTCAATCAGTAAAGTCTATTTAAAGCTGTTGCTGTTTAATTGCACAAGGCCCCATCATTTCTCCAACTATGAACTTCGTTTTGTCTACACCGAACTGGATTTTTGGTCATCGCTGGCAGAACTTCACCGGGGCACCAAGGGCGGTTTATTTGCCATAGACCCGTCCAGTAATCGCGGTGCTGTTTACGCCGATGAAATTGAACCGCAACCGGGAAATATAATTCTCGATACCTTTAATCTGGTCAAATTCTTAAACAATATCGTTGCGGAGAATAACGATACCTTATTTTCCGACCGCATCTCCCGGCGCGTGATCAAAGATCTGGTTCGCCAGTGGGGAGAAAAGATAAAACGCCAAGAAACCCATATTAGAGATCGTGCCGAGGTGACTATAACCCGCGGCTTTACTTCGATCATATGCATGCTGTCGAGAACCGACTCATTTGAAAACTTTCTGCTGCTCTGCGGACAAAAACCCTCGGCACCAGACTCTGGTGCCGGCGGTATAAAAAGAACCGACGATGCCTGGGGAACCTCCTTTGAACCTATCGACAGTCATCCAGGTGACCCGGTTATTTACACCCCGATACGCAGTAATAAAACCAAATTAAAACTGATACGCGGTATACGCAATGACATCAGCCTTAACGGTGCCTGCATAGAGCTGGTGGATAACAACAATGAGTTACAGCCCGGTGAACCGATTGCCGTCCGCAGCAAAGGCAACGCCAAATGGGAAGCTGGAATTATTCGCTGGAAGCATATCTCACCCTCCCTAAACACCGTATGCGGCCTGCAGTTTCCAGCCCGTAACTGCACCCCCGCAGCCATTCGTGGAAACCCCAGAGGAGATCAGGCCGAGCGTCAGTTTATGCAGGCCATCATTCTCTCAAAAAAGAAAAATCTCAGTGGTGAGATCAGCCTCCTGTGCCCGCCACTGCGCTACACCAAAGGCAGCAAAATCTATCTGCTGACACCTCAGCGACAGACGGTGGCAATACTTGGAGAGGAGTTAGAAACCACAGAACATCTATCGCATTTTAAAATCACTTTTTGCTAACCAATAATCGGTAAAAACAGTCCATGGACAGAAAATTTTATGCACAACAATGAACCACTGCATATTCTTATTGTGGATAAATCCAATGATGAGGCGAATCGCTTTATCAGTATCCTGCGCAGCGCCGACTTTAAAGTTGATGCAAAACTAGCGAGCAATGAAGAGGAATTGCAAAAATTTATCTCTATGCGCAACTGGGACCTTTTACTCGCCGCTCAAAATTACACACAGATTCCCACCCAGAATATTTTTCACCGCATTCGACGCGCCGAAAGAGATCTGCCAGTTATTTTAATCAGTGCCGAATACGACCCCAAAACTTTGATTGAAGGCCTGCGCCTCGGTGCTGCAGATGTGGTGGTCGCCGATCAGGATCAGCACCTTATCAAAGTGGTCGAGCGATCTCTTGATAGCGTCTATGTGCGCCGTCAGTCCCGAGAGTGGGAACGTAAACTTTCCGTTGCCGAAAAGCGCTCGCAGCATCTAATGGATATCTCAAGATTTCCGATCGCGATTATTCAAGAGGGAACCTATGTCTACGCCAACGAAGCCTGCGCGAGTATTTTTGGTTATTCCGAGCCTGAAGAAATGCTCTGCCTGCCGGTGATCGACAATATTGCCGCCAGGGATCGCAACAAACTCAAAGCCTATATGGTTCCTCTTGAGATCAACCATGAAATCATGCCTTTCGAAGCTATGGTGAAAACTCTCGATATCAATGACGCCGAGAGCGATTCGTTTCTAGAAATACATCAAATCCAATATCAGGGTGAGCCCGCACTTCAGTTTACTATCAACAAAGACAAACAGTTCGACGCCTCAATCACCCACAGCGATGTACAGCAGTCCGCCGAGTACAGCGCTATTCAACCGCACCTTGTTTACGACCTGATCAGTCGAGGGATCAGCCGCTCAGTCCAGAGTGGACAGGACAGTATGTTGCTGAATATTCAGGTGGATCGCTTTAATCAGCTCAAAGAAGATTTGGGTATTGCCAAAGCAGAGAAGATTGCTCACTCGCTGGTGATGTTTATTGTGCAAATATTTTCTCACAACCTCGACTGTGGTCGGATCTCAGAAAACTGTTTTGTTATTGTTCTGCCCGAAACCACCGAGGAAAAAGTGCTTGAACTGGCCAACAATATCACCCACCAGATCGGTCAGGAAGTCTTTGATATAGACAATGAAACCTTCTCCCTAACCACCTCCATCGGTGTCACCCTGCTCAATGAAAATGTTCCCTCCGTTGAGCGCGCACTGGATCGCAGTAAAGAGGCCATCGAACAGCTTCGCGGCGACTCTGAAGTGGGCAATGGGGTTAAGTTCTATATTCCAGATATTCACTCAGATGAAGTCTCAAAAACCGAAGCGGTGGCGATTACAGCAAAAATACTACTCAGTAAAAATGCCTTCTCTATCCACTATCAACCGATAGTCGCACTGATAGATGGCGGCAGCGGAAAAGAGTATTACGAAGTGATTCTCGGAGTTAAAAAAGACGTCCCTGCCGAAGAGGTTCCCGAAGATTTTATCAATAATCTTTTTAAATCCGATATAGCCTCAGAGGTAGATCGGTGGGTAATTGCCCAGGCACTGGAAGCACTGGCTGAGAAACTTAAAACCAACCCAGAAACCCAGCTATTTATCAATATAAGCGCACAGTCCTTTACCGACAAAGGCTTTCTACCCTGGCTAAAAACCATCCTCGAAAAGTCACAATTACCGGAAAATTCATTTATCTTCCAGTTCCGGGAGATCGATGCAGTGCGCCATTTAAAACAGGCCGCGGCGATCTGCGAACAGATGAAAAAGTCACAGGGCCAAATCAGTATTACTAATTTTGGCCTGGCAATTAATCCACTGAAAACACTAGAGAGAGTTGCAGCGGACTTTGTAAAAGTCGATCGGCTGATAGTGGAAAAACTTGAGCAAAATGCACAGGGAAAACTCGAGTTTCAAAACCTGATGGGCGGCATGACCGGCACCGGTGTCAATGTGATCGTTCCCTTTGTTGAGAAGGCGACAATTATTCCGGTGCTCTGGCAACAGAGCGTGCACTATATTCAGGGACACTATATTAAACACCCAACCACTGAGATGGATTATGATTTTTCTGAAAGCCCTTAGCGGGTATAAAGCCCTTAGCTTTTGGAGAGTCCTTAGCCAATAAAAAGCCCTTAGCGTATAGAGAGCCCTTAGCGCGTAGAGAGCTTTTAGCTTTTAGAGAGCCCTTAACGCATAGAGAGCCCTTAGCGTATTGAGAGCCATTAACTTAGGCTAAAACCCCTAGTCGAGAATCAACGTATCCTTATCACTGTATCCCAACAGATAGAGAATCCCATCCAACCCTAAATTGGAAATCGACTGCTCCGCTGATGCCTTCACCAGAGGTTTGGCGCGAAAGGCAATTCCCAATCCAGCAATTCCCAGCATCGGCAGATCATTGGCGCCATCGCCGACAGCAATCACCTGCTGCAACTTTAGCCCCTCTTTTTCAGCGATCTCGCGCAGCAGTTCTGCCTTGCGCTGGCCGTCGATTATATCCCCCGATACCTGCCCGGTAACTAGCCCATCTTTGATATCCAGCTGGTTGGCATAGACATAGTCCACCCCCAGACGCTGCTGCAGATATTCAGCAAAAAAGGTAAAACCGCCAGAGACAATCGCGGTTTTATAACCGAGTTTTTTCAATGTGGATATGAGATGCTCAGCACCCTCATTTAATCTTAGGCGCTCGGCAACTGATTGCAGCACCGAGACATCGAGACCCTTAAGCAGAGCCATACGCTGGGTAAAGCTCTGTTTAAAGTCTATTTCACCCTGCATCGCCGCTTCAGTGATTGCGGCTACCTGTTCGCCAACACCAGCTTCGATGGCCAGTTCGTCAATAACCTCGGCATCAATCAACGTCGAGTCCATATCAAAAACCACCAGACGGCGGTTGCGTCTGAAAATGCTGTCTTCCTGGTAGGCAACATCAATATCGTATTTGCTGGACAACTCAAGCAGGGCATTTTTTAGTTGTAGGGCATCTTCAGGTTCGCCGCGAACCGAGAATTCAACACAGGCGCGACCGAGTTTTTCAGTCTCATCCAATTTGATGCGGCCAGAGAGACGTACAATCTTATCTATATTCAGTCCAAAATTACTGGTCACTGTGGTGACGGCGGCGAGATGTTCGGAGTTAATCTTGCGCGCCAGCAGTGTCACTATATAGCGTGATTTGCCCTGCTGCTCGACCCATTCCTGATAGCGATCATCGGAGATTGTCAAGAATTGCGCCTGCATATCCAGCTCAACCAGATTGGATTGGATATCCTCAATCATAGCTTCAGAATCGTCACTCTTTGGGACAGCGGCCAAAATACCCAGATTGAGCTGATCATGGATCACTGCCTGACCTATATCCAGCACCGTCACATCGAAGCGCGACAGCACTGCGGTCACAACACTTGTCACTCCAGGCTTGTCTCGCCCCGACACATTTATCAGTAATATCTCTTTCACAGAATCCAGCCAAAGTAATTTTAAGAGCGCTATTATATAAAAGCTGCAGGAATAGGATAGAATACTCGCCAATTAAATTTTAATCAGGCAACATTTAAGGACTTCGGGATGCATCGCCAATATTCAATGGCTAACAAATTACCCGCATTAGTACTGTCTGCCTGTTTAATCCTCGGCCTATTCAGCTGGATTATTCTCTACAGTCACGCGACCTCTGTTAGCAAAGAAACCCTGCAGGAGAAAGGTCAACTGACGATTGCTCAGTTAGCTGAATTGGTTCGCGCACCGCTTTTCAACAATGACACCATCAGCATTCAGGTGGCACTGCAAAAAGTGACTGAAGATCCTTCGATAATCAGCGCTAGCGTCGAAGATGTTGACGGCCAGCTTGTGGCACGGAGCAATAAGTCACCTCTCGAAAAAGTGGTCTCCAATAATTTTAGTCACAATATTGTTTTTCAAGATACCTTAGCGGGCAAAGTTCTTTTAACCCTCAACAGCCGACCTATAGAACAGCGTTTCAATCGGGTTGTCAGAAACTGGCTGTTTTTATGGGTGCTGTTTAGTGCGACCTGCACCTACGCCACTTTCAAATTTGCCGAGCAGCTTTCAAGACGTATTCGCCTACTGACCAAACGCCTGCCCGGCGGCTCAGATAATATAGCCGACGAAATTATTGCTCTTGAGACCCGACTGCAACCGCTGTTAGCCAAGGGCAATGATGAAGAGTTGCCAGAGACTCACTATTACTGCTCGCTGGTCACAGCAACTATCAAAAATCGCCAACGTCTCGATAGCCAGCTCAACCGTCAGAATATGACGCTGCTCTTGGAAAAAATTGATTACTGCACCCTGCGCACGTTGGAGCTGTATGGCGGCAAGCGCATTGAGGGCAGCAATGGCTGTATAAACTTTTATATCCGCTCGACGCAGCTGTCCAAACAGCATCTTCTGGTTTGCATGATGGCGATCTATTCGCTGCAGAAATTGCTTGAGAAGCTCTCTGAGCAGACCGGTATTGACCTGGAAATTGTCTGGACGCTATGCAGTGAAAACTTGCCTGCGGCACCCTTATTTCAGTATCACGAGGGGCTCGATAAATTAAAGGGTCAGGCTGCCGTGCTCGCCGAACAGCTCGAAGATGGTGCTATCGGGATTCAATCCAAAGAGTATGATATTGAGCAGCTGTCCTCAATTGCGCGGTTCTTACCTTTTAGTGAGGACTGTTTTGTTCTTCAGGGTTTCCCCGAAGGGCGGCAATTGTTGTTGGAAAAACAGATACAGCATTTGGCGAGTATCTGCTTCTAAGCTGCGGTAATCTTTTTGCCACTATTCCAACGATAAATGTGAAGTATCCACTTCCACTGGCTCAATCGTCTCGCGCTCTTCCTGTTCGACAATATTGCTGCCGACTGGCTCTAGGCCAAGATGATCTATGGAAACATTCGAAGGTTGGTCCTCTGCGGTATCCGCAGTGTCTGAAACATCGCTGCCGAGTGGGGCTAGGGTGAATCTGTCACTTTGAGTATCCGAATCTGAAGAATCTTGTTCTTTATTACCTGACTCATTATTGCCAAGCTCGTTACTGTCAAGCTCGTTACTATCAAGCTCGTTACTACCAGAGCCAGAAACACTGGGCACTATATTAGCCACAGCGCCAGCATCAGAGAGACGCTGATAGATTCGCTCTGCAGTGGCTCTATTAATATTGCGCTTAAGACTGATAACCGCACCAGAAAAAAGCTGATCAATTGCGGCTTGATCGAGATTAAAGCTCTCAGCAACCCGCTCCCTCACCTTCTCGACGCTATTACCGGGTGCAATATCACCGCGAAACAGTAGATCAAATTTAGCCGCACTAGATTCACCAACACCAGTTTGGTTATCACTTCCTTTGCGAGTCATAAGCAACCTCCCAGTCAGCCTTTCGTTCGACATTTCAGTCAATCTAACAACTGCCTACTCCCTTGCATAGCAAGCAGTTAACAATTCTCTTGGCGGTTAGAAATTCTCCGCCACAATAATCCCCCAGACTACAGCAAACAGTATTAAGGCGAGAGTCACCGCCGCTGAGCCCATATCCTTGGCGCGCCCGGATAACTCATGGGCATCCAGACTCACTCGATCAACGACCGCTTCAACTGCGGTGTTGAGCAGTTCTGTAATCAACACCAGAAAAACCGTGCCAAATAACAAGATCAACTGCACATAATCCTCTGCAATAATAAATGCTAGAGGCAGCAGAAAAACCGATAGAAAGGCATAGAGCTGAAATGCCTCTTCGGTCAAAATCGCTTGCCGCAGGCCCCGTGCAGAATTTTTTGCCGCACCAATTAAGCGTCTATAGAGAAATCCAGACAATCCATTCTTAGCCATAGCCTTACCCTAATGGTTTGTCGCTGAGATTCTGATCCATCTCAAGCGCCGGCTGTGCCTCGCGGGGTGTGCCGACAATTTTCGCCGGTACTCCAGCAACCGTTACATGCTCCGGCACCGATTCCAGAACCAGACTGCCTGCTCCTATTTTTACCCCATCGCCAACCGAGATATTGCCAAGGATTTTAGCTCCGGCGGAAATTAGTACGCCATTGCCAATGGTTGGGTGACGACTGCCAGTCACACAGCCACTGCCACCCAGTGTGACTGAGTGCAGTATGGACACATTGTCGCCAACCACGGCGGTCTCACCAATCACCAGACCTGTGGCATGGTCAATCATAATGCCCGAGCCCAACTTGGCTCCCGGGTGAATATCTACGGCAAACACTTCGGATATCTGACTTTGAAAAAACAGTGCCAATACATTGCGCTGCTGCGACCACAGCCAGTGGGCTACTCTCTGTAGCTGCAATGCCTGAAAGCCTTTAAAATAAAGTATAGGCATAAAATGGGTTTCGCAGGCGGGATCGCGATCAAAGCAGGCGTTAATATCCCGGCGCGTGCACTCGCCAATCGATGCATCCTGCCGAAGGGCATCAGCGATTACATCACTGATAATCTGCGCAGAGACCACTGAACTGCCCATCTGTTGCGAAAGATTAAAACACAGTGCCTCTTCGAGATTGCTGTGATTGAGAATGGCAGCAGCGAAGAAATCGGCCATCACCGGCTCCTGAGCCACGGCTTGATCAGTCTCAGTGCAAATTTGTTCCCACAGTGGGTCTTTCCGATCTATCACTGGCTATTCCTGTTCGGCGTTTAATTGTTTGGAGCTTTAATTATCATAGGCTTTAATTATCATAGGCTTTGATTACAAGCTTATATAACGTTCGTAAATATTATCCAGATTTTCCAACACAACATCTTTTAAAAACATTTTAGCGTCGACCAGACGAGCTTCCAGCACCTCTTGGGTCAAGCGGTCGGAAAACTCTTGGGCGACTGGCCTATAGCTGAGATGCCAGCGCTCCGGGCCAATCCCGCCACGGTCTTTATCGTAGGGACGATAAAAGCCAACATCCTGACAGACAATGGTATCCAGCCAATTATGGAAGGGGGCGAATAAGCCGTCTCCCTCAGCCTCTTGGGCTGACAGCTTAATCCGATAATTCTCGTGCATTTTCGAGGCATCATAGATATCAAAATCTGTGCCCCAGTGATGTCGCGACGCGCCGGGCAGTGCAGACCAGCGCATGATCGCCTGAATCTGTCGCCACTTGCTCATTGCCTCAAGATCGACCACCACATCTCTGTCATCGTAGACTGGACGCAGGCCATTGACCTTCCAATTCCAAATTTTTAGCTGCTGGGGAAAGCTGCGATAACTGCTGCAGATACGCAGGTCGTAGCCATGTATTCCAGCCAGTTTGCGCAACTCGGTCAGCGGCCCAACCACCAACGGATGAATCTTATGCTTGGCGATGCGAATCGACGAGTTAAGACTCTCGCCAATATCTACAGCATCCTCCCGCCACTCCACCAGGTGATCTTCGGAAAAACCGGTTAGACTCTTATCGTCGACTAAAAAATCAAGATCATTTTTCTGCATGGCAGTGTTATACCTTCGTGATTACCCATAAGTAAAGACTGTTTTACCTTTCAAGGATAGTACGCTGGCTTTGCACCAATAAAATAAATATATGCCTACCATTGAAATATGCGCGTTTAACCACATTATTATCTGTAGAATTCAACAACATACTTAATTACGCAATAGTTTGCTTTTACCGCAATACAAAGAGAGGATTTTTAAGTGCAAAGGATCGGTTTATTTCTTTTAACGAATCTGGCAATTATTTTTGTCGCCAGTGTTTCACTCAGCTTGCTGGGTTTCAGCGGAATTCTCGCCGAGAATGGCGTCGACCTCAATCTACAATCCCTGTTGATGTTTTGCGCAGTATTCGGCTTTGCCGGTTCGTTTATTTCGCTATTGCTATCAAAGTTTATGGCCAAGAGAACCAGCGGCACGAAAATTATCGAGCAGCCGCAGAATGAGAATGAGCGCTGGCTGATGACCACGGTTGCCGAGCTGGCTAAAAAAGCGGATATAGGTATGCCGGAAGTGGGTATTTTCCCCGCCCAGCAATCCAATGCTTTCGCCACCGGTTGGAATAGAAACAATGCGCTGGTGGCTGTCAGTGCCGGACTTTTACAGCGCTTTGACCGGGATGAGGTGCGCGCTGTTCTGGCTCATGAAATTGGTCATGTTGCCAATGGCGATATGATTACCCTGAGTCTGGTTCAGGGTGTGGTAAATTCCTTTGTGATGTTCTTTGCACGCCTGATCGGGTTTTTTGTCGATCGTGTGGTGCTTAAAAACCAGCGCGGGCTGGGGCTTGGCTACTGGATCACCACCATCGTCGCTGAAATATGTCTCGGCATTCTCGCCTCTACGATTGTTATGTGGTTCTCGCGCAAACGAGAATTCCGTGCCGATGCCGCCGGTGCTTCACTGGCTGGCCGGACCTCGATGATCAATGCCCTGCGCAAACTACAGGCCGAAACTCAGGCGCATATGGAAAATCAAATGCCCGATACACTAACCGCCTTCGGTATCTCCTCCGGCTGGAAACAGCGCACTTCAAAATTATTTATGACTCATCCACCACTGGAAGAGCGAATCGAGGCCCTGCGTTTTGGACAGTAACCAACAGCCACAGAAAACCATGATCGAAAATGATTTTTTCCTCTGTCGAATGACTGATCTGGAAGAACTTCAAGCGATTGAATTGACCATTGAAGAGCGCAAGCTATTTGCTATCCGTCAGGATAATAATCTCTACGCCTACTGGAACAGCTGCCCGCATATGGGCATTCCACTCAACTGGATGCCAGAGAAATTTCTCGATCTGGATGGCGTGCTACTGCAGTGTTCATCTCATGGAGCGCTATTTCAAATTAGCAATGGCGAATGTGTCGGCGGACCCTGCGTTGGAGATCGCCTGACACCGGTGACACTTAAACAGGATGGTGATCAGTACTTTATCGCCGCCAATCAGCCACTACCAGCACCGCTGGTCAATCTGCGAGCCGCGGCACTGCGCGATTTTGATTAGAATAAATTAGAGAGTTTTAGAGAGTTAAGGACAGTGACCGCTGCAGACGAATAGTTTGATCACTGAGCTCTGCCTGCCACACCAGCACTTCAACACCAGCATCCATAGCCTTGGACAATGTCTCTGCGTAGAGCGGGTCTATATGGCCGGCAATCGATATAGTCTCGACGCCCGTCAACTGAACGCAAAACAGCAGCACCGCCCGATGCCCCTCGGCAACCATCGCCATAAGCTCACGCAGATGCTTGGTTCCCCTTGAGGTCACTGCATCGGGAAACTGGGCATGGCCATCCCCGCAATCCAGCGTGACATTTTTTACTTCGATATAGCATTGCTCGGTCGGCGACTCTAACAATAGATCAATGCGACTCTTCTCTTCGCCATAGCGAACTTCGCTACGGATAGTCGGATAACCGCGCAACTCAGGGATAAGCTCAGCTTCAATTGCCTGCCTGACCAAATGGTTGGGTCTGGCGGTGTTTATCCCGGCCAGATTGCCAAAGGAGGTAGTGACAATTTCCAGTGTTCCGACCAACTTGCGCTTGGGATTGTCCGACAGTGAGTACCAACAGGGAGAGTTCTCAACCTGACAGTTTTGCATGGAGCCGGTATTTGGGCAGTGCACGGTTAACAGCTCGCCCTGCTCTGTGCGGATATCTGTAAAAAAACGTTTGTAGCGTTTAATAAAGGTTGCTGGCAACAGCGATAGCTCTTTTTTCATCAATTTATTTTTTATCTTTAAGTGGCAATATGAGTAGTTTATGTTATGAATAAGAGATATAAAAATATCTGCGTCGAAAAAAGCCAACGAGCCAATTAATCACTAGTCTAGGGCTAAAAACCGTTGGCGATCATAGAGGCCGAGTAATTTTATAAGCTCAACAGGTAAATTTCTCTTGAAATATTGGTTCAATGCCTCTATAAACGCACGTCCTGTATTCTGAGCTCATAACTAACTGTGGATTTTAGGAATGGCAACAGCAAAAACAAAAGCAAAAACTGCCACCGCCGCCAATAGCGCTGGTGCAAAAAACCTTCATGGCCTGAGTCCTTTCGAGGCGAAGAAGAATGAAGAGTACATGAATGAAAAGCAGCGCGAGCACTTTAAGCAGATTCTCAACGCCTGGCGTAATGAGTTAATGGAAGAAGTCGACCGCACCGTAACTCATATGAAAGATGAAGCGGCTAACTTCCCTGATCCGGCCGACCGCGCCACTCAGGAAGAAGAGTTCAGCCTCGAGTTACGCACCCGCGATCGCGAGCGCAAGCTGATCAAGAAAATTGATAAAACCTTAGTGCGTGTTGAAGACGACGACTACGGATTCTGCGACCAGTGCGGTGTAGATATCGGTATTCGCAGACTTGAAGCTCGTCCTACTGCTGATCTGTGCGTCGACTGTAAAACCCTCGACGAAATCAAAGAAAGACAGATCACTGGCGGCTGATAAAATAGCCTCGACACCAACGAGGCTATCTTTTTAGCAGCGGCAAGCATCTCGTGAAAACAGCCATGACATCAGCCACCTATATTGGCCGGTTTGCCCCTTCGCCGACTGGGCCACTGCACTTTGGCTCACTGGTCTGCGCCCTCGCCAGCTTTCTCGACGCCCGCCATCAAGCCGGCCGCTGGCTGGTTAGAATCGAAGATATTGACCCCCCGCGTGAAATCAGTGGTGCCACCACCACTATCCTGCGACAACTCAGTGACCACGGCCTAACTTGGGATGGGGAACTGCTCTACCAAAGTACCCGCACTGAAGCCTACAGAGAAGCCATAGCTGCACTCCAAAGTGCGCACATAGCCTACAGCTGTGACTGTCCTCGCCAGCGAATAACCTCACTGGGCGGTATCTATGATGGCTATTGTCGCCAACGCACAGTGATTGAAAATCCGGCAATTCGCTTACAGGTGCCTATTAAATCAGAAGCTAGTGAATCAGAAGCCAGTGAATCAAAAACCATAGTCAGGTTTGACGATCTGATTATGGGTTATTACCTGCAAAACCTCTCCACAGAGGTCGGCGACTTTGTTATTCAGCGTCGCGATCAACTGTTCTCCTACCAGCTCGCCGTCACCGTGGATGACCGGTTTCAAAATATTAGCCATATTATTCGTGGTGCTGATCTGATTGATTCCACGCCACGACAGATTTATCTGCAAGAGTGCCTCGAGTCCCTGTCAGGGGAACACTCAGCGCCAACCGGTTCACCGCTAACGTCTCCACCACTAACTTATGGCCACCTGCCTATGGCGATCAATGCTGAGGGTCAAAAGCTCAGCAAACAAAACCATGCCGTCGCTTTAGTTGCTGGAGAGGAGTCGCAGAATCTCTGGCTAGCACTGCAGTGGCTCGGGCAGCAGCCACCAGATCAGCTAAAAAATGAATCTATCAGTCGAATACTCGACTGGGCTATCAGCAACTGGTCGCTCAATGCTATTCCCAAACAGTTGGCGATGCCGGCTCCAAGTCACTATTAATATTTAAGAGTGATATTGCTTAGGTTTGCTTTGCCGCCTCAGCTTGAATACCATCAACGCTTATTCAGCCACAATGATTAACCGGCGATCTCGCAGATGCTTAACTATCGACTAGTTGCAGTTCTAATATTTCTTAGCAGTGTTGTTATACCTCTGGCTTCTAAATGGGCTATTGAGCCTCAGGGAAATTGGTTTAGGCCCTTTGTTGTCTGGGCGATAGTGGTGTTCGCCGCGTATATTTTGCAGCGCCACAGGAACACCAATGAGTCTTGATATCGCCACCGCTGCGGGCGGTTTTATTCTCTTCGGCGTACTCTGCACCTACTTGTTGGCGAGCTATGGCGGCAGAGCTGGCCACAGCCTGATTTTAGTCTTGGCGCTGTTTGCCGGCAGTGGCTCGCTGCTAGCCACCGGCACCATTGAAATGGCCGGGCGCTATGGTTACAGCACATTGTTGGCACTCTTTGCCTTCACCATGGTGTTTATTTTCTCACCGCTAATTTTTTATCCAATCCGCAGACTCAGCGCAATTATTCGCTTCGCCTCTCTGGTGGATTTTTTAACCTTCAGGTTTAGGGGAAAGTCAGTTGCGGTGGTTGCCTGTAGCGCCCTGATTATCGCCACCCTACCGCTGTTTCTAGCTCAGTTGCTGGCACTTGAGTCCGTACATAACTTCCTCTTTGACAGCAATAAAATGCTTTTTTGGCTGTTTATACTGGTGGTCATAATCACCATTAACTGGCGAACCATTGAGCTTAGCCCGGTACAAAACCTGCGCTGGATTATGGCAGCCGCTGGGCTCTTGCTACTGCCCGCTCTGGGACTAGCCGCGCTGGTTTCAGTGCAGTCAATTTTTGGTGGTGTCGGGGAAATGAACAGCTGGGTTGTGGATAGCGGACAGCGGTTTATCGTTCAGCGTATGGATTCATCCTACAGCCTGTTTATTATTTTCCTCGCCGCGAGTTTTGCCCTGCCGGTTAACTTCACTATCGTGATCTCCGAGCATATCTCCAACCATCAAGCCGGCATCACCGTCTGGGCTTACCCGCTGCTGATGCTGCTCGCGAGCATACCCGTATTTCCCTTGCTGTGGTCGGGTATCGCGGTGCAATCCGCATCGCCACTGCAGGACTATCTATTTGCGCTACCGGCCCTGACGCAATACCCAATCATCGCGGGTTTGGGTGCGGCGAGCATTATCTTAATCGCCATTGCCCTGCTCTGTAGTATGTCCACATTGTTGGCAAAAATGGTGCTCAATAGTTTTGTTCTGCCCGACAAGCTCTTTCAGAATCAGCCTCGACTGACCCGTTGGATAAATCTTCGCCTGCTACTAGCTTCATCAGTCATATTGCTGAGCTCGGTTTTGCTTAGCCAGATAATGAAAGAGCACAGCATCACCGATCTATATCTGGTGGGTTTTGCCGGACTGGCACAACTAACACCGGGCATGTTGGCCTCTATTTACCTGCCCAAAGCCAGCCGCAGGGGCTTTATTATCGGCCTGCTCGGCGGCCTATCCGTATGGCTAGTCGGTCTGGCTATCCCGCTGTTTAGTGGCGACTGGCAATGGCGGGTGCCGGGCACAGCGCTTAATTTAACCTTTGGCATGGAGAGTTGGGATACCTGGGCCTTCGAAGCATTGATGGTCAATATTGCCCTGTGCACGCTGTTTTCAGTCTTTTCCAAAATGGACAGCGAAGAGCTGTTATTTGCCAAGCTGTGCATGGTCGACAATATCTATATCCCCGCACGAGTGCAGCTCAGTCACAGTTCTGTCGAAGAGATAACTCGCAGTCTGCGTAACTCTCTGGGCGATGAAGCTGATCGGGAAATCGAGCGGGCCCTGAGCACACTTGAATTGGATAGCAACGAAACAAGACCAGCGGCATTAAGAAAAATTCGCGATTATCTCAATTCATCCCTGACCCTTCGTTTTGGTGTACTCGCTGCCTATCGGATTATGGAAGAAGCAATTCCACTGGCCGCGACAGCGCAACAAGAGTCCAATGATATTGATCTTATCGAATCGGTTTTAGCCATCCACAGTGATCGCCTAACCGGTATTGCCAGTGAGCTCAACAAACTGCGTATTCATCATCGCGAGATTATCGACAACCTTCCTACGGGTCTGGTAGCTCTGGGTCAGGGTGGAGAGATTCTCCAGTGGAACAGCAGTATGGAGAAATACACAGGGCTTGATGAGAGTACGGTGAGGGGTGCACAGATCAGCGATCTACCCGAGCCCTGGCAGTCGGTGATCAGTGAGTTTCTCGACAGCAACCAGAGTAGTAGTGAAAATGTACGCATTGAAGTGGACGGCAATACAGGCTGGTTTAGCTTGCAAAAATCTGCAGATCAAAGCACTGACAACGATACAATTTTACTGGTCGAAGAGAGTACAAAGTCGGTGCTGCTAACCCAGAACTATATCAATAATGAACACCTTGCCTCGGTCGGCCGTCTCGCCGCTGGGGTGGCTCACGAAATCGGCAATCCAGTGACCGGTATCGCCTGCATTGCGCAAAATCTGCAGCATGAAACTGAAGCGGATGAGATTCAAAAATCTGCGGACCAGATTCTCTCGCAAACCCATCGCATCAATCTTATTGTTCAGTCGCTGATTAATTTTTCTCGCGGTGAACGAAGCCTGCAGAATAACTCGCAGCCGGTCAATGTGCGCGACGCAGCAGACGAGGCGATCCAACTGCTGAGCCTCAGCAATCAACAGGTTAAACAGCAATTTTCCTGCACCCTCAGCGCAGACCTGCATATTCTCGGCGACCACCATCAACTGGTGCAGGTGCTGCTCAATTTATTGAGCAATGCCCGCGATGCCTCTAGTGAGGGCAGTCCGGTTATTATCAGCGGCGAACTGCGCGATCAAAAGCTAAGCATTATGGTCAGTGATAGTGGCAGCGGTATTGACGACGATATTCAAGACCAACTTTTTGAACCCTTTGTCACGTCAAAGCAGCCGGGAGAGGGAACCGGTCTTGGTCTGTGGATTGTATTTAGTCTGGTGAAAAATCTTGGCGGCGAGATCAATCTGCTAAGCCCTGCGATTAATAGTGATTGTGGAACCACAGCGCAGCTGCACTTTACTCTTCACACTATCCACAATTAGCGATGCTATGCGCTTGTTTCCAAACCGCTTCAGAGTAACAATGTCTCTCAATAACCTTTAACAACTTTAAGTCACAAACCTGTTATGACTAATCCCAGCACACAGCCACATATTCTTATCGTTGAAGATGAAGAGATAATTCGCAACTCTCTGCGCAAATTACTCGAGCGACATGATTATCTGGTTAGCGGCGCTGTAAGCATCAAGTCAGCGCGCGAGCTGTTTGATTTCTCTGATTTCTCTCTGATTATCAGCGACCAGCGATTACCCGGACAGGCCGGCACCGACCTTATTGAGCTCGCCAAACCGGTTCCGGTATTAATTATGACCAGCTATGCAAGCCTTCGCTCTGCGGTTGAAACCATGCGTCAGGGTGCAGTGGACTATATATCCAAACCCTTTGACCACGATGAAATACTGGCCTCAGTGCGACGTATTATCAATGCCCCTAAAAAGGTCACTGAAGTTTCTGCCGGCCTCTCTCTGGAAGATTATTTCACCCGATTTGTGCTTGAGAATCAGGAGCATATGAACGAGACAGATCTGGCTAAAAAGCTCGGCATTAGCCGCAAAAGTCTCTGGCAGCGGCGCAATAAATTGGGCATTAATCGCAAAAAGACCAGCCAAGACTCTAGCGCGAACCATCAAGATTAACCGGCAACTGTAATATTTTTGTAATAAACATGTCATAAATGGCGATTTTCGCTTGTATGCCAGTGTGATTTGGATACAATCAATACATTAGAACCGAAGAGTTCTGATTATAATAATAATAAAAAATAACAATAATAAAATCCGGATGGATACGAAAGGCGCTTTCTACGGCCCTATAGCATTTTGTTAGAATAGCCGCAGAAACACTTAGGGGGGGCTGTCTTAGGACACCCCTTATTTACTTCCAAGATTGTTTCTTTTTAATACCTAGTGCTTAGCTATCTCTTTCATTGCTATCTATTTCTTTATCGGCAAAGTCTCCCGCAAAAAGAATTCCTCTGTTAAACTCTCGTACCCAACCATAAACAAATCGGCAGCACTTAATGCTGGAACGCATCAGTAAATTTTTCAAAAAAGATAAAAACTCAGACATTACTGGCGGCTATGTATTCGGCCCCAGCGAACATTGCCTGTCTCCTGAGATGATCAATCGCGATGCCCGCAAAATAGTTGATGTGCTGCAAAAAGCCGGCCATGAAGCCTATGTGGTCGGCGGCTGTGTCCGTGATCTGCTGCTTGGACTAAAACCAAAAGATTTCGATGTGGCCACTAGCGCCAAGCCCTGGGAAGTCAAGGCACTGTTTCGTCGATCGCGGATTATCGGTCGACGCTTTCAAATTGTGCACGTGCAATTTAGCCGTGAGATTATTGAAGTCACCACCTTTCGCTCTAATGAAAACCAGAGTGGTAGCAAGAGTGGCAGCAAGAGTAGCCGTCAGCAGACCGACAGTGGCATGCTCACTAGAGACAATGTTTTTGGCAGCATTGAAGAAGATGCATCGCGTCGCGATCTAACGGTTAATGCACTCTACTACGATCCCAGCGATAACAGCATTCACGATTTCACCAATGGTCTCGACGATGTCGATGACCGCATTATTCGTATTATTGGCGACCCGGAAACACGCTTCCGCGAAGATCCAGTGCGCCTGCTTAGAGTAGCCCGTTTCGCGGCAAAACTCGGCTTTGATATTGAACCCAATACAGCCAAACCGATGAAGCATCGCGCCGGGGATCTGCAACAGGTTTCACCACCACGGCTGTTTGATGAAACCCTGAAACTGTTTATGAGCGGTAATGGCCTGATCACTTTTGAGCTACTACTCAAATATAAACTCTTCGAGTATATAGTTCCGCAGCTGGATCCAATGCTCAATGATAAGCAGGGACAACCCCTTAAACTGGTTAGCCAGGCTTTAATCAACACTGATAAGCGTATCCGCAATTCACAGCGTGTGACGCCGGCATTTATCTACGCCGCATTCCTCTGGCCTGTGGTTCAGCGACTGGCGAGCAACTATGAAAAGAATGGCAACTCGCCGCCCTACGCGCTGAGTAAAGCCGCCGGTGATATTATTGCCGCTCAGGTTCCGGTTACGGCAATTCCAAAGCGCTTTACCATTCCAATGCGCGAGATATGGGATCTACAATTGCACCTTAAGCGCCGCGGTGGCAATCGCGCCAAGCGTCTCACCGAACACCCACGTTTTAGAGCCGCCTATGATTTTATTTTACTCCGCGAACAGGCGGGAGAAGATTTAGACGGCCTCGGAGACTGGTGGACTCAGTATCAGGATGTTGATGAAGATCAGCGCCAATCTATGGCTGAGGATGTATTGAGCAGCGACAAGAAACCTAAACGTCGTCGCCGTCGCAACCAAAGTCCAAAACCTGATATTAGTTGAGACCATGGCTGAAACTGCTGGTGAAACCATCGCTAACACTATGGCTGATGTCTATATTGGGCTAGGCAGTAATATGGATGGCCCCCAAGACCAACTCCACCGCGCCCTAGAAAGCCTGGCTGCAGAGCCTCAAATCGAATTAGTAGCAGTCTCGGACTTCTATCAAACGCCACCCATTGGCCCCAGTCAGCCCGACTACACCAATGCAGCGGCACAGTTGCAGACTAGCCTGTCTCCAGAATCCCTGCTCGATAGACTTCAGTCAATTGAGCAGCAACAGGACAGAGTGCGGACACTGCGCTGGGGACCAAGAACTTTGGATCTGGATATTCTGCTCTTCGATAAACTGGTTCAGGACACAGAGCGTCTGACTATTCCTCACCCACGCATGGCCGAGCGCGCTTTTGTGCTGCTGCCACTGGCAGATATTAATCCCGATCTGGCATTGCCCGGCGGAAAAACTGTCAGCCAACTATTGGCAAACTGCTCTGTGCAGGGTATTGTCAAACTGCCTGAAGAAAAACATTAACGGCAGATAAAAACCGATCTAATTTTTAACCGCTGATTTGGGAGATCAATGTGGAACAAAGTATTCTTAGCGAATTCGACCTCGACTTGGCTACTGTTTCCATTCCTAAATACATTGCTATTGAAGGCCCAATCGGGATTGGAAAAACCACATTAGCGAAACGCCTCGCCACTTCATTTAACTATGAAACACTGCTTGAGGACGCGGAAGAGAATCCATTTCTCGAGCGTTTTTATCAAGACCGACGCAGTAATGCTCTGCCAACCCAACTGTTTTTTCTGTTTCAGCGCATCCGTAAATTAGAAGCCCTGCGTCAGGGTGATATTTTTCAGGAAGTGCGCATCTCGGATTTCCTGATCGATAAAGATCCCCTGTTTGCCCGAATCACTCTGGACGACGACGAATTTCGACTCTACCAAACCGTCTATGAAAATATTATCAGCGACCTACCCAAACCGGATCTAGTTATCTATCTGCAAGCGCCGACAGAAACGCTCTATGACCGCGTTCAACTACGCGGACTGCCCAGTGAAAAATCCATAGAGCAGAGCTACCTGCAACAGCTGAACGATGCCTATACGCAGTTTTTCTACTATTACGATGACACCCCCTTACTAATTGTAAATACCGCGGCGATCAATCTGGCCGAAGGCAGCCACGACTACAATAATCTGGTTCAATATATGCTGCAGATCAACTCTGGCCGCCACTATTACAATCCTCACCCGCTGCAATAAAAAAGCTATACTCAATCCACTATTTACAAATCAAACCCGATTAAGGGCAGATCAATACAATGAAAAATACAACTGCTAGCAGCCTGTCGGCAATGAAAGCCAACGGTGAAAAATTTGCCGTTCTTACCGCCTACGACTTTACCTTTTCAACACTGATTGAAAATGCCGCTATCGAAGTGGTGCTGGTCGGCGATTCTCTGGGCAATGTTATTCAGGGCCGCGACAGCACCATACCAGTGACAGTGGACGAGATGGCCTACCACACTGAGGCGGTTAAACGCGGCAATAAGCGCGCCCTGCTGATTACTGATATGCCGTTTATGTCTTATGCCACTGAAGCTCAGGCACTGGATAATGCGGCGGTACTGATGCAGGCCGGCGCACAGATGGTTAAATTGGAAGGCGGCGAATGGCTGGCCGATACAGTCCAGCTGCTGACCGAACGCGGCATTCCCGTCTGTGGTCATGTGGGTCTGACACCCCAGTCGGTGCATAAACTGGGTGGCTATAAGGTTCAGGGCAAAGAACACCAGGCTGCCGCGCAGATGATTGCCGATGCCAAAGCGCTTGAGAGCGCTGGCGCAGAACTGATTGTTGTCGAATGTGTGCCCTCATCACTGGGCCTCGAACTCTCAGAGGCTCTGGATATTCCGGTGATCGGCATTGGTGCCGGCCCAGATACCGACGGGCAGGTGTTGGTATTGCACGATATGCTCGGAATTTCTCAGCGTCTGCCGAGCTTTTCGAAGAATTTTCTCGACGAAAACTCGGGCATTGAAGAGGCTATTACTGCCTATGGCAATGCAGTCCGCTCTGGCAGTTTCCCAGGGCCTGAACACTGTTTTAAGTAAGAGCTTTAAATAAGGGCTTTAAAAAAGAGATAAACATGACTAATTCAATCTACGATTACAGCGTGCCAAACAGTGCTGGAGAAGAGATTTCTCTGCAGAACTATCAGGGAAAAGTAATACTGATCGTCAATACCGCCAGTAAATGTGGCTTTACCTCCCAGTACAGCGGCCTACAGGAACTCTATGATCAATTTAAAGACCAGGGGTTAGTGGTTATCGCCCTGCCCTGCAATCAGTTTGGTGGTCAGGAGCCCGGATCTAACGCTGAAGTTCAGGAGTTCTGCCAACTTAACTATGGCCTGAGCTTTCCAGTGATGGGGAAAATTGAGGTCAATGGCAATGGTCAACACCCCCTCTACAGTTTCCTGAAAAGTCAGGCCGGTGGCCTGCTCAACGACAATATCAAATGGAACTTCACCAAGTTTTTAGTCGATCGCGAAGGCAGTGTCGTCAAGCGTTATGGCTCCGTCCGCAAACCTGCTGTGATTGCGGCGGACATTCAAAAGCTTTTGTAAACCGAGGGCTTTTGTAAATCAATCCACCAGCTGGGGCCAACCCTGAGTCTGGACAAAGTCCTTTAAGTTCTTCGGTCGGTATTTATTATATGCCTGCCAGCGCTGTTTGACCGAGCGATGAATTAAAACCTCTCCACTGCCATGATCTATAGGACGGTGGAATGGGCGCTTGGAACGATAGATATGCTTTCTCGACTGATGCAGTTTGGCCGTGGCGCTGGGATTTAAGCTGGCTGCCAGATGCTGTTCAATTTGCAGCCCCTCGGCTCTGGCCTGCTTGGCCATCCACTGCATCGGAATATCTGACAGCAGCCCACCATCGGCATCCGCCGGATAACTGCCACCCACATTACTGTGCACACCACAAAACCACACCTGCTTTAAGCTCATGCCCTGCCGCGGCTGCCATATGGTTGGCTCAAAATCTGAGCGCAGCTCATCAATCGCCAGCGCATGGCGGGCAACCTTAATATTGGCACCTATCTTGGTATCGTGAAATTCATCTTCGCGATCCATAAGACCAAGAAAAGAAAACGGCACACCCAACGCGCCGACCGTATCCCAGAAACCGACAAAGGCAATATTGCGACTGGCATGAGAGTGCTCGTTGCGAAATTTAACTGAGGCTTCACCGCCGGGCCTAAAGGCCTTGCCCGGCTTTTTGTAGTGGGCAAAAGCGCTTTCGATCAACCGCGCATCGGGGCGCTTGAGAATACCGCAGTTATTAATCAGCCCGCAGAGACTGCGAACGGTATAGGCGCCGCGGCTAAACCCAAACAGATAGATCTCATCCCCGGGCGAGTAGTTCTGAACAATATAGCGGTAGTCATCCATAATGTTTTTATTAATGCCTTTACCGGTCACACCGCCGCCCACCGAAGAATAGTAAGAACCTACCCCCCAGTCGTAAAAAACCTGCTGTGGAGCTCCATCGGAGGCGATTGGTTTAATACTTCGAGCGAGCTTTAGAACATTGGTGGGCTGATCTTTTTCGAGGTCTTTCTCTGGACGATTCCATGTGCCATCGGCACAGATAACTATGCGTTTCATATTGATCTCTCACTTCCCTGTGGTTTTACAGCAATAAACCCATCCCGATCAGAATAACCGGGATGGAAACTCTAATCTTTTTAGCAGGCGGCCATGCGCACCAGCCATGGCCAGGAGGCCTTGAGCGCAGCATAGGTGGGAAAACCATAGGCAGCAGCGGCACCGGCCGCATTAGCCGCGTAGTGAGCCTTGATAGCGCAGGTAAATGCATGAAAGGCCGCGACTCCAATCAGTGCCAATAATGCGGCGGCACCGAGAACAATAAGCGCAATAATTAGCGGCGGTAGCGGGGCGAATAAAACCACAGCGGCAATCACTACCAGTCCAATAGCAACCTGATAAATAACTTGAAATAGGGCTGGAATTTTTTTCGAGATATCGAATTGAGAGTCTATATTTGAAGTTTTTTCTGGCATGTCGTTTGGCATATTATTTCTCCTTATAAAATAAAATTGAGTCGAATTGACCTAATTTATTTTTGTTCTCACCACTGCCTCCTAAAATCTAAAATAGATGCTTAGGGGCGAATTAAAAGTGAAATAAAAGAGGATTATTTCAGTGGTGATTCCTTAAACACTTCAAACAAGTCTAGCCGAGTAATTTGGATAATTCCAAAGCACCCGACGAACGGTAGCCAAACCTCTGATCAGGCCAGAGGCTTTACGTACAAAACCAGATTGTGACCGACCAGCTGATAGCCATTTTTGGTGGCTATACGCTCTTGCAGCTTTTCAATTTCAGCATCGTGAAACTCAATAACTTTGCCAGTGTCAGTGCATACCATATGGTCGTGGTGCTCACCGCGATCAATCTCATAGACCGCTGGCCCATTGTCAAAGTTATGTCTTTCAATAAGACCCGCCGCTTCGAATTGGGTGAGTACACGGTAGACGGTGGCAATGCCCACATCTTCACCGGCATCACGCAATGCCTGGTAGATATCTTCGGCTGTCATATGGCGATTGAGGCAGTTTTCGAGAATCTGTAAGATTTTAATTCTCGGTACGGTGACCTTTAGACCGACTTTTTTTAATTCTTGATCTTCTAGAGTCATGATTAGCTCTTCTCTATGTTAGTCGCATTGGGTATTATCCCCATTCGCGTAACTAACTGGAACCCCACAGATGCGAATAGTTCTATTTTGTTTGATTAGTTTATCTCTTCTTTCCACTGGCTGTAGCTGGGTAAAGTTCCCCGGCGTACATAAAGTTGATGTACAGCAAGGAAATATTGTCGATCAGGAGATGATTGATAAACTGCGTCCGGGCATGACCAAATCTCAGGTTCGCTTTGTGCTGGGTACACCGCTAGTGGTTGATACCTTTAACCAGTCGCGCTGGGACTATTATTACAATCGAGTGACTTCTGCGGGCAAAGAGACTCAGGAACAGGTGACGATCTTTTTCAATACTGAAGATAAGCTCGAACGCATGACTGGCGACTACCTGCCAACGACTGCAATCCCTGAAGCCAAATAGGCTCCAGAGCTTAAACTAAAGCTTAATCCAGACTAGGCATCCTGCTGTTTTTTCAGTTTTGCCTCTTCGGCACGGCGACGGCGAACTTCTTTGGGATCGGCGATTAGAGGTCGGTAGATTTCAACCCGATCCCTCTCCTGCATCTGGTAAGCATCCGGCTCCGGCAAACCCTTGGTGCCGAGCACCTGAGAAAAGATACCCATCTTGCTATTCGGCAAATCGATTTCAGGGAAGCTGTGTAAAATTCCCGACTGTTCCACCGCTTGATAAGCTGTGGTGCCAACCGCGACCTCGAGTTTTATCAGCTTCTGTTTTTCAGGCAATCCATAAACCACTTCTACGGTGATTGTTGTGCCAGTCATTTTATTGTCCGTCATTTTAATGCCCGTAATTTGAGAGTATCAGTAATTTTTGTTTCCATAAATCTGGTCTGCTCGACGACAGAGTGAGTCTACAAGATCGTTGGCCATGCTAGAGAACAGTTTCGATGCAGCCAAGCCCACCGCCATACTATTAAATTCAAATTCCAAATCGAGACTTACCTTGCAAGCCTGCGGGGTCAGTGACTTAAATCTCCACACTCCCTTCAAACTTTTAAACGGCCCATCCTCAAGATTCATCTCTATTTCCGAGGGAGCCTGCAATCGATTTCTGGTCATAAAGCTGGTCTTCACGCCGCCCTTTTTTAAGTCCAGCCGCGCAACCATTTGCTGCTCGGTATGCTCAAACACCTCAGCGGTCTGACAGCCCTGCATAAACTGCGGGTAGCTTGCCACATCATTGACCAGATCAAACATGGCTTGATCTGAATGCATCACCAGAGCGGTGCGCTGCACCCTATTCACAGAGACCTCATGAGAAAAACTTGTCGTAAATACCCATCACAAACACAGCCGAGATGGCCACCGGTGCTATATAGCGAAGGGTGAAACGCCACAGCTTCATCACCAATGGCGGCGTGCCCTGCATTTCATCATCGACAAATTGCTCTTTCATCACATAGCCGACAAACAGCGCGATCAACAGCCCGGACAGAGGCAGCATGACATTGGAGGTTAAAAAGTCGAGGAAATCAAAGAAGGTAAAGCCGGCAACGGTCGCCCCTGACCAGATATTAAATGAGAATACGCTGCCCAATCCGAGCAACCAAGTTCCACCTGCGATTAACAAGTTAGCCTGAACACGAGTCATGTTTTTAGCTTCGATCAACCAAGCAACAGCCGGTTCAAGTAGAGAGATCGCCGAGCTCCATGCGGCAATAGTCACCAGCACAAAAAAGACCGAACCGATTAACAGACCGCCGGGCATACTGCCAAAGGCTACCGGTAAACTAATAAACATCAACCCGGGCCCAGCACCGGGTTCAAGCCCCGGGGTGGCAAAAACAATTGGGAAGATTATCAGACCAGAAATAATCGCCACCATGCTATCGAAAAAGGCCACGGTTAAAATAGTTTTACCTATGTTAGCGTCCTGGGGCATATAGGCACCGTAGGCCATAATCGCGCCCATACCGATGCTCAGGGTAAAGAATGCCTGCCCCATCGCTTCCAGAAGACCGCGCCCGGTCAGCGCATCGAGATTAAAGCTAAACAGAAAATCCCAACCCGCCTGAAAATTTCCGCGGAAAATACTAAAGCCCAAAAGCACAAACAACATAATAAATAGCAGCGGCATTAATATTTCAACAGCGATGCCGAGACCTTTTTTGACACCACCAACCACCACACCGACACACAGCAGCAGAAAGAATGTCTGCCAACCTATCAGTCGAACTGGGTCTGCCAAGAGATTACCAAACACCGCAGAGGCGGCATCACCGTTGGCACCGCGCAACTCGCCGGAGGCCATGGCAAAAATATAATCCAGCGCCCAGCCGGCAATCACCGCGTAAAAAGAAATAATGAGCATACCGGCGATAACACCTAGCCAGCCGAGGTGACGCCAAGCTGAATGCGCGCCGCTCTCTGAAACCAGTTCGCGTACCGAGTTAATTGGGCTCTGGCGTCCGCGGCGACCAATAGCCACCTCGGCCATCATCACCGGCACACCAATCAATAAAATACAGGCTAGATAAGCGAGAACAAAAGCACCACCACCATTGTTGCCGGCCACATAGGGAAACTTCCACATATTGCCAAGCCCAACCGCCGAACCCGTAGCCGCCATAATAAATGTCCAGCGACTGGCCCAGGTTCCGTGCATCCCTTTTTGTTGCAAGCCCATAAAACCTCTCCAATTTTTATCCCGAATTGTAACGCTATCCCCAGAACGATCCTAATAAAAAACGTCCTGCGCCGGTGCATTTGTTTATGATAAATCGATCAGCCGACGTATAATTACTGGCTATGACGAAAAAGAAACCTAAAGTCCCATCAAATACTATCGCTCTCAACAAGAAGGCGAAGCACAACTATTTCCTGGAAGATAAGTTTGAAGCGGGGATTGCCTTAATGGGCTGGGAAGTGAAAAGTCTGCGCGATGGCAAGGTTAATTTAACCGACACCTATGTGTTGATTCAGAATGGTGAAGCCTATTTAATCGGTACCAATATCACTCCCCTGAAAACGGCTTCAACCCACTATGTCACCGAGCCGATCCGCTCGCGCAAGCTGTTACTCAATCGTCGCGAACTCGACAAGCTTGAAGCCGGGGTGAATCAGAAGGGCCATACCTGTGTGTGCACCGCGCTTTACTGGAAAAATCATCTGGTTAAGTGCGAGATCGCCCTTGCCAAAGGCAAGGCCGATTTCGATAAGCGTCAGGATGAGAAAGAGCGCGACTGGGATCGTCAAAAACAGCGGATTATGCGCCATTCTTAGTAATCAGCTCTTTTATAAAAGATCACTTTCTATCAAATAGTCCTTTGAGCGCACCGGCTTTTTCTTTAACCTGATCTTCCAGCGATCGACCTATATCCCGAACCGCCCCTGACTGGCTAACCGCCTTGCCCGCTGCGCTGGTAATAGCACTGACAATTTCTCCCGCTGCCTCGGCCGCGGTAACGCCCCCGCTCTTGCCTTCAGACTGACCTATATCGGTAAGATGCAAATCAGGCAGCGCCAGATCAAGGCCCTTGCCGCCTAAAATAGCGTAGTGAACCTTGCCGTCAGTAATTCTCAAATCGCGGATAATAAACTTTTTGCCACTTTCACTGGCAGCCTCATCAGCACTGCTCTGTTCAGTACCCAGATAAGCGGCGATATTCGACTGAATCTGATCGAGATTACTGCGCCCATCGGCCCGCTCCATAGTAATTTCTGGTGCCACAATCCGCAGGGATTCAATAATAATAGTATCCGTGGCCAGCGACTCTGCATTCATAGCAAAGCTGATCTCTCTCAAGGTAAAGGCATTGGCTGCCGCAAAACCCTCGGGGTTGCCGACGCGCAACCCGCTAAAACTGCCCTTTGCTGTGGTCAGGGAAAGATCCACTGAACTCAGGGTAACTTGGGACTGGGTCATCTCCGGGCCAATCGATTCGACGGCGGTCTTGATACCGCGATCGAGATTGGTAATTACAAAAATCAGCAGTGCGATAGCCAATAAAATAATGACTGAAACTATTTTTGTTACTTTCTTCATATCCGTCCTCTGAGAAAAATTAAATCATGATTAGAAAACTACAGTTAGCTAAAGCATAGATGCTATTCTTTAATCTGTAAAAATTGCTGCAGCCACAATCGAGGATTCCCTTACATATGCATCAACCCCTGTCCCCGCTCGCGACACCCTCCTTGATTATCGAAGGGTTAAAGCTGCTCTGGCATCGACGTATTCGCTGGCTGGTTATTATTCCGGTGGTCATCAATATTGCCATGTTCTCAGCGGCGACCTGGTTTGGCGGGCTCTGGGTGAGCGATTGGCTCAACTGGCTGACCGCCTCAGTGCCACAATGGCTGGAGTGGTTAGTATGGGTAATCTGGCTGTTATTTGCCCTGCTAGCACTGGTAGTCTATGCCTTTACCTTTACACTGTTCGCCCATCTGATTGGCTCGCCGTTTTATGGGATTATCGCTGAGCGAGTGATTGCTATGGAGCGCGGCGACAGTGATCAAACACCGCAAACTTTAACCGCAATGTTGCATATAGCCCGAGAGAGTTTTCTTCGTGAACTGCAGATACTGGCTTATATGGTGCCACGCACTATTGGCGTTTTATTGGTTACTTTAATCCTTAGCTTTATCCCGCTGATCAATATTTTTGCGCCACTAATTGCCGTCAGCTGGGCAGCCTGGTCTCTGGCAATACAGTATTTTGATTATCCCGGGGACAGCGATCGGGTGGGATTTAGGGAAGTTCGGCAGAGTGCTGGAAAGCAGCGCTGGTTATCAATGGGCTTTGGATTATCGGCTCTTTGTGCGGCGGCGGTTCCAGTGCTTAATCTGGTTCTGCTTCCTGCGACGGTAGTCGGCGGCACCCTGTTATGGTGCCGCGAGTACAGTGATCAGAACTATTAAAGTCTTTTAGCTAGAACTAAAAGGGATTACTCAGCCGCTCTTTCCTGCTGTGCTTTAGGAGCTTGCTCTATTGCAGGCTGTTGCTCTTCAATAACTTGCTCTACCGGAGACTCTTGCTGAGCTGGCTCGTCTTTAACTAGCTCTTCTTTAGCGGGCTCGGCTTTTACAGGCTCTTCTTTTACAGGCTCTGCCGTTACCGACTTTTCCGCTTCAGGCTTTTCGACTGCGGACGTTGCTTCAGCTGCATCAGCAACATCTGGCTTTGTGGCCTTTTCTGCTGCATCTTTCTTCGGTGCTGGAGGACGCTTGCGAGCTGGTGCTGGACTATCTACTAACAGCGCTTCATCAGGCATGGTGCAAGGCAGCTTCATATCCAATAGCTTTTCAATTGGCTCTAATAAAAATGCGTCATCTTCACAGGCAAAGCTAACCGAAATACCAGTTTGTCCGGCACGACCGGTGCGGCCGATACGGTGAACATAATCTTCCGGCTCTTCTGGCAAGGTGAAATTAATAACATGACTTACGCCATTTACATGAATACCGCGACCGGCAACATCGGTGGCGACCATGACTTTAAGGCTGCCATTTTTAAATGATTCGAGGGTTTTCATACGGCGATTCTGCGGTACATCACCGGCGATCAAACCGACTTTAAAGCCCTGTTTTTTCAGACGCTCGTAGAGGGTTCGACAGATATCTCGGCGATTGGCAAAGACCATTACGCTCTCAACCGCATCATCCCTAAGGATATTCTGCAGCAGATTAAATTTCTCACTGGCAGTGGTAATAAATATCTTCTGCTCGACGGTATCAGTCGCGACACGCTCCGGCTCCATCTCGAGCATCACCGGCTTATCAGTCCACTGTTCAGAAAGACGCAGCACTTCAGATGTAAAGGTCGCAGAGAACAAAAGTGTCTGGCGATCTTCACGGGGTGGGGTCAGTCGCACCAGTCGGCGCACCTGAGGGATAAAGCCCATATCGAGCATACGATCGGCTTCATCGATAATCAGCACTTCAACCTGATCGAGGTGAACATCTTTATTACTAGCGAAGTCGAGCAGACGGCCCGGTGTTCCAACCAAAATATCGCAATGGTTCTTTTGGACTTTCTGTAGCTGTTTGGCGTAATCCATACCACCAACCAGAGTGTGTACTTTGAGGTCGGTATGTTTGACCAGCTGTTCTGCATCTTCACCGATCTGAATCGCCAGCTCTCGGGTGGGGGCCAGAATAAGCGCCCGCGCTTCACCCATATAGCGTTCATCTTCGATCGGGTGTTTTAATAAATCATTAATAGTACTGAGCAGGAATGCCGCTGTTTTACCAGTGCCGGTTTGAGCCTTGCCGACCATATCGTGGCTGCGCAGCGTGTGGGGGAGCGAGGCTCCCTGAATCGGTGTGCAGTAGGAAAATCCCGCATCTTGAATACCGCGCATAAGCGACAGCGGAAAATCAAAGTCATGAAAACGAACCTTGCCCTCTTGGGGTTCAACTACAAATTTATCCAGCGTCCATTTAGTGCTGCCACCACGACCGCGGCCACGACGTCTTCCGCCTCGTGACGATGAGTTTGATGGTTTGCTATTTGAGCTTTTGTCGGGATTAGCCGAGGTATCAGTAGTTTCAGTCAAGGTTAGGTACGCAGAGTTGGACAATGGGTTTCGACCCAATTAAATGCGCAAAAAACTCCATAAAAAGGGTTATAAGCGCTCATATTTGCGCGGGAAGTGTAGCAGAATTGTCGATCGCCCGTTTAGTTTAATAAACGGGCACTGTCTATGCACCACTATCTACGCAGCTGCTAGGCGCTATATCACTGCGATCCGCAGCGCTTTGACAACCAGTAATCAACACTTACCCAGCGCCCAGCGCCGCTAAATAAAAGCATCAGCAGCATAATAAAATAGGTCGCCGCAAATTCAATGCCATTGTTCAGCACCACAAAGCTGCCCTTTTCCGTCAGCCAGCTATAGTTGCCATGCCTGCGCAAAATAGATTTTGCTGCGGCAACTCGCTCGCCCACTTCAACACTGTTTTCGAGACTTCTATGCGCTGCGGGAATACCGACGGCAGCAAGTACTTTAGCCGTGCTGGTATCCGGATCACCCGAGGCTATGGCAAACCAGCCGTTATCCCAGTGTGCAGTTCCGGCCGCCACGATCATGGTCATCATCAATGGAATTACCACCAGTCTGGTTGCCGCACCCAGCAGTAATGCCAAGCCCCCAAACAGCTCTGCACTGGCTGCTAAAAAGACCATAAGGGCAGGCATAGGCAGACCCAGCCCCCAGTCGGAATTGCCAAACCAGGCGACCATATCATCCCAGTTGGCAAACTTATGGGCGCCGACACCAATAAAAATCGGCGCTAAATAAAGACGCAGCGCCAGCGGGCCAAGCCAGTCGATACATTTTAGTTTTTCGATAAATAATCTGTATAGCGAGGTTATTTTTTGCATTTCAGTCACTCCGTTGAGTCTCTGTGTTTTGTTGTCTGATGAGCTATCTGGCGAATAAGCTGCCGGATTAGATTGCAAGAGAGTAAATAAATTCCAGCTAGCCAACAACTAATAAATACTCAGAGCTCTTTATCCCAAGCTTTTTCTCCCAAGCTCGTTACGCCAAAGAATATTTCCCAAGAATAGTCTGTCTTTTTACTCGCATTGCGCAGTGGTTTAAACGAAGATAAGCCTCAACTAAAATTTGTGCTAATCATGCTTTTCAAAAACACTAATAACTCTACGTTTATAAATAATGCGGCGGCGCTCTGGCGTCTTGCTGGGCCATTGATGCTCGGTCAAATCGCGGTGGTCGGTATGAACGTAACGGATATTTATGTGGCAGGCCAAGTTAGTGCTGACACACTGGCGGCCGTGCAACTGGGCGGCAGCATGTGGGCGATGATCAATCTGGTTGTGATTGGCATAATGATTGGAAACAGCCCGATTATTGGCAACTATTGGGGAGCGGGAAAGCCCCATCTGGTGCGCTTTCAATTTCAGCAGGCGCTGTGGCTTGCGGTTCCTATGGGCATACTGGTTAACTGTGCGATCCTGTGCGGGATTTTCATCCTCGGAAAGTTAGATATATCCACTAATGTCTACGATATTGGCCGCAGCTATATGATGCCGTTTCTGATCACCGGTTTAATGTTTCCGGCATTCTTTGCCTTTCGCAGCACCTTTGAAGGTATTGGCGACACCCGCCCGGTGATGGTATTTAACGCCGCGGCATTTTTACTCAATATAGTATTGGACTACGCACTGGTCTTTGGTCACTTTGGTTTCCCTGCTATGGGCGGTGAAGGTGCCGCTTGGGCAACTGCGACGGTCATGACATTTTTACTGCTATGTATGGCCATCTATGCTCAGCGCTCCCGCACAATGCGCAGCCTAAAACTCTACCATCAGTTTGCCCGCGCTAAACTTTCGGCGATTGGTAATATCCTCAAGCTCGGGGTTCCCATTGCCCTGAATATTTCAGCGGAAATGTCATTTTTCGCGATTATTCCACTGTTAGTAGCCCATCTGGGTTCCGGTGTTCTCGGCGCTCACGCTATCGCCATCAACATTGATTCTCTGGCATTTATGGTGCCGTTGGGCATGGCACAGGCGCTGACCATTATGGTTGCCCATGCCGAGGGCTCGAAAAACCCCAAGTTTGCCAGACAGATCTGTCTGGTCGGCTACAAGCTAGTATTTATACTCGCTCTGTTTATGGCTGCGATCAAGATTATTTTCCGCAGCGATTTTGCCAGTGCATTTAGTGCTGATCCCAATGTGCAAACCATCGCCATGAACCTGTTCTTTTTCGCGGCACTGCTGGGCTGTATTGACTGCTTGCAGATGTGTGCGAGTGGCGCGCTGCGGGGATATAAGGATGTTCGCCTGCCGCTGTTAATTCAGGTGACGGCATTCTGGGGGATCGCTTTCCCGATCGCCTACTCGCTGGCACTGACTGATTTCTGGGGCGAGCCTCTGGGGGTTTACGGGTTCTGGGCGGGAATGGTTATTGGCGCACTCTGTGCGGGAGTTGGCTTAATGACTCGATGGAATATTGTATCCCGCAGTAGAATTCACGCTGGCGCTAATGAGCAGGAGCCCGTGAGTAATGGCCCAAGGTAATACGCTCAAGGTTATTTAAGTCGACGCGGGTTTCAACCAGTGCAAAGCCCGCCTGTTCAAAAAGTTCGCGCACCGCAGGCCCCTGCTGATATCCGTGCTCGACCATCAACCAACCACAATCAGCCAGATAGTTGACACTTTGGGCAATCAGCAGGCGCAGATCGTCTAATCCCTGAGGCCCAGAGACCAGCGCTGAGGACGGCTCAAAACGCACATCACCCTGAGCGAGGTGAGCGTCGTCAGTTTCTATATAGGGTGGGTTACTGACAATCAGGTCGAACGACTGCGGGGCAATATCTGCAAACCAATGGCTCTGAAAAATCTCCACATTCTCCAGCTGACAACGCTGACAATTTTCTTTGGCAAGCTGCACTGCGCCGGGCATTAGGTCTACTGCACTGACCTGCCAGCGGCTCTGCTCAGTGGCCAGCGCCAGAGCAATAGCACCGGTGCCAGTACCCAGATCAAGCACTTTGGCCTGCTGAGGAAGCTCCAACTCAAGGGCAGCCTCTACCAATAATTCCGTTTCTGGGCGCGGTATCAATGTGTCTGCTGAGACTTTTAAATCGAGGGTCCAAAAACCCTGAGTGCCGATCAAATAGGCTACGGGTTCACCGGTAATACGCTGCTGCAACAGCTGTTGAAACTGCTCTTCAATAGTCTCACTGAGTTCCCGGTCCGGCCAGGTTTTTAGATAGGTGCGATCCACATCGAGCAGATAACAGAGCAATAGCTCGCAATCCAATCTCGATGTGTCGCTGAGATGATTGAGCTGAACAGCGGATTGTAGCAGCTGAGAAATGTTCATTAGCTGGCAAGGCTGGCCAACTGCTCGGCCTGAAATTCACTGACCAATGGCTGAACAATTTCATTGAGAGAGCCTTCCATTACCTCACTCAACTTGTAGAGGGTAAGATTGATACGGTGATCGGTAACTCTTCCCTGAGGGAAGTTGTAGGTACGAATACGCTCTGAGCGATCGCCGCTGCCCACCAGACTTTTACGCTGATCCGACTGCTCTTTGGCAACCGCCTCGTCCTGCGCTGCAGTTAAACGAGCCTGCAGCACCGACATCGCCTTAGCGCGGTTTTTGTGCTGAGAACGCTCGTCCTGACACTCCACGACTAGCCCTGAGGGTAGGTGGGTAAGACGAATCGCCGAATCGGTTTTGTTAACGTGCTGACCACCAGAACCCGAGGCGCGAAAAGTATCGACGCGCAGGTCGCCTTTGTTGATTTCAATGGCATCTTTCTCATCGGCTTCAGCCATAATCGCCACGGTGCAGGCTGAGGTATGAATGCGGCCCTGAGATTCGGTGTCCGGCACTCGCTGGACTCGGTGCGCACCAGACTCAAATTTAAGTTTGGAAAATACGCCCTGACCGACAATCCGCGCGATAATTTCTTTATAGCCCCCGTGATCGCCCTGATTCTCGCTGATCACTTCAACTTTCCAGCGCTGGGTTTCCGCAAAGCGGCTGTACATACGAAACAGATCGCCGGAGAAAATTGCCGCTTCATCTCCACCGGTTCCGGCACGAATCTCAAGGAAGACATTTTTCGAATCATTGGGGTCTTTGGGCAGTAAGAGTTTTTGCAAATCCAGCTCTAACTCTTCACGCTGGGCTTCGCCGCTGCGCAGCTCTTCCTGTCCCATCTCGCGCATATCTGGATCGGAGTCCTTAAGTAGCAACTTGGCTTCATTAATATTTTCCAGCACTGCCAGATAGGCCTGATAGCTTTTCACCACAGGTTCGAGCTCAGCATACTCTTTGGAGAGACCGCGAAAACGATTCTGATCGCTGATAATGTCGCCATCACTCAGCAGTGCGCCAACTTCTTCGTAACGTTCAGAGAGGTGATCCAGTTTGGATAGAATTGATGCTTTCATGGGTTTTCCATATCTCGTTTGTTGGCCGATTTTCAGCGCCAAAAAAAATTAAAAATGAGGAGTTGCGAAGTTTTCGCAGTTTGCTATTTAAACCTAGCTAACGCTTTTTATCTAAACCAAAAAGTTCGTGGGTGGCGTGAATGGTTTCATCGCTGCCCTCTTCGCCGGCCTGCTTGAGGCGGGTGGTAGGTTTGTGCATCAGTTTATTGGTCAGGTTACGCGCCAGAGTGGCGATAACTGACTCTGAGTCCTGGCCTTTCTGCAAAGCGATTAAAGCCTTATCAACTTCTTCATCACGAATTTTTTCAACACTGTCGCGGAAGGCACGAATGGTATCTACAACTGCTAGCGAGCGCTGCTGACGCGACCAGTCCTCTGCCTCTTGATCAATAATCTCTTGGGCCACATCGGCGGCAGTCTGGCGCGCGCGAAGATTGTCCTGAATTACTTCCTGCAAATCATCCACGGTATACAGATAGACATCGGCCAATTCTTCGACCTCAGGCTCAATATCTCGCGGCACTGCGATATCGACCATAAAGATCGGCCTGTGCTTGCGCTTTTTAAGCGCTGACTCAACCGCACCCTTACCCAGAATCGGTAACTGGCTTGCGGTTGAGGAAATAACAATATCGGCCTTGGTGAGATAGTCAGGAATATCAGATAAGAGTATCGCCTCGGCAGAAAAGTCCGCCGCCAATTCCTGCGCCCGGTTAAGGGTGCGATTGGCCACGGTAATGCCGCCTATTTTTTTCTCGCTGAGATGCCGAGCCACCAATTCAATGGTTTCACCCGCACCAATCAACAGCGCGTGGGCATCTTTTAGATCGGCAAAAATTTGCTCGGCGAGACTGACTGATGCATAGGCGACGGAAACCGGGTTTTGGCCTATAGCTGTCTGCGAGCGCACGCGCTTGGCAGCGGCGAACGCACATTGAAAAGCCTGATTTAAAAAGGTTGAAACGGTGCCGGCTTCGCGGCCCACGGCATAGGCAGATTTAATCTGACCGAAAATTTGCGGCTCGCCCAAGACCAGAGAGTCAAGGCCACTGGCAACACGCATAATATGGCGCACCGCCTGTTGATCGCGATGGCAGTAGTAACAGGACTGCAGCTGTTCGAGTTCTATAGACTTATGTTCCGCCAACCAACCCAGTAGCTGTTCTTCGCTGACCTCACCGGAAAGATATATCTCGGTGCGATTACAGGTCGAGAGCAGTGCGATCTCATCGCCATCTAGATGACTGAGCGCTTGCTGCAATGATTCGATAACAATTTCCGGAGCAAAGGCAACCCGCCCGCGGAGATCCACGGAAGCGGTTGTATGATTGATGCCAAATGCCAAAATGCTCATAGCTTCTATTATATGCTGCTCTTGCGTCTCTATTTAGTTGCCGCTTGCTATAAGTTGTTTATATAGCAGTCTATACTCAGAACTAAAAGCTATTAAATAAGCGGGTTATTTTGTTCTTGTTTCAATGGCGGACGATTTTACACGAGTTTTGCCTGAGTCAGGTCGGCATAATCAGAAATACTCTAAAAAAACACAGTTGCTGAATTTCCGGCTAATCTTTTTTAATCACGACTGTCTTAGCAATAACCACCCTGATGAAATTTTACGGTATAAAGGCAACAGACTATTAACCCATTTAAATTGTCTACATCATCAAATCTCGCTAATCTGGCAATCCTTAAGATCGGTATCGCAATACTGCTATCGGCCTGCGCCACGGTTCCCGAGACCCCTACTCAGCCGCAGAGCCCGGCAGCTGTAATTATTGCCAATAACGGCCACAATAATTCTGAGAGCAATTCTGACAAGGGTTCTGATGAGACAACTATAGAGACAACTATAGAGTCCACCCAACCAGACGAACCCGCCACCAAGGCATTTCCCGAAGAGACCCTCTACCAACTGCTTGTCGCCGATATTGCGCTGATTCGCGGTCAGTTTGAGTCTGCTCTGGAAAAGTATCTGCAGCAGGCTCGGCAAACCCGCGATATAGCCGTGATTGAGTTAGCTAATCGAGTCGCTCTGCATCAGAGAAATAGTGATGCGCTTCTGGAAACCGCTCTGTTGTGGGTTGAGCAAATGCCTGATCAGGCGGAAGCCCATCAGGCTGCTCTGCAAGCCTATGCGCTTCAGGGCGACCCCCTTAAAGCATTATCACACGCCCACTGGCTGTATATTTATAACGATGATATAGAAGCTTTTCTGGCTGTCACTGCCATTGACGAGGGCTCCAAGCAAACGCTAATACCCTCACTTATTGAAGCCTATCAAAACCTTCCACTGGATAAAGACAAACAGCCAATGGTGAAGTTGGCTCAGGCGATCTTATTTCTCGAGAGCGGTCAGGCTGAGACTGCTATTGCAACTGCCGAGCAGTTTTTAGCTGCGGCGCCGGGCAATCAACGCGGTCTGCTATTTTTAGCTCAGACCCTTCAACAGCAGGACAGAATGGCTGAAGCCCTCAGCTTGCTAGAAGCCGCTCTGCTTAAAACCCCGGAAAATAAAAATCTGCGACTGCAGTACGCACGCCTTTTAACCCAGGCCGATCGCCCTCGGGCCATTGTCCAATTTGAGACACTTCGGCAACAAGATGCCAATAACCAGCAGGTCAATTTCCTGCTTGCTCTGCTGTATTTAAATCAGGGGGAGCTGACTCCAGCCATCGAGCTGTTTAATCAGGCCTCCCGCGACCCCTCTATTTATTCAGATGCCATGTATCATCTCGGCAGTATTGCCGACCGTAAAGGCGATAACAGCAGAGCCCTGCAACATTATCAGCAGGTTCGAAGTGGGCGCAATTATCTGGCTGCAGCATCGCGCAGTGCCGTCCTGCTAGCTCAACAGCAAAGTGTCAGCAGTGCTCGCAGTTACCTGCAGGGTCTGCGCGCCGAACAGCCAAGTCAGTCCGCTGCACTCTTTCAAATTGAGTCGAATCTTCTTATCAGCACTGACCAAGCCGATCAGGCGTTTAATATTCTCACCCATGGCCTGCAGGCGCACCCGAACAATCCACAGCTACTCTATGCACGTTCGATGGTGGCTGAACTGCAGAAGAATTACCCCCTTGTCGAGCGCGATCTTCGCGCGCTGTTGGCTCAGGATGCCGAAAACTCGGCAGCCTTAAATGCTCTGGGTTACACCATGGTTTTGCATACCGATCGCCTCGACGAAGCGCACCGGTTAATTAAACGCGCCTACCTACTCAATCCTGGCGAACCCGCTATTCTGGACAGTATGGGATGGGTGCTATTTGTTCTCGGCAATCCCCAACAGGCACTGCCCTATCTTGAGAAAGCCATGGCGATTATGGTGGATCCGGAAATAGCCGCTCATCTGGGTGAGGTGCAATGGGTTCTCG
>CAWUVN010000022.1:0-14719 GCA_963925995.1 uncultured Pseudomonadales bacterium
ATTGTATTTTTTGCAACATAGAATCATCCAGAAAGATTGATGAAGATGACTTGTTTTACGTTATTCGAGATGGTTTTCCAGTTACTGCTTTACACACCCTAATTATCCCAAATCGCCATGTAGAGACCTATTTTGAGCTAACCGAGGATGAGGTTTTAGCTCTAAACTCGATGATTAATAAACATAAGCAACTAATCGAAGAGGAAGACCCAACAGTCTCTGGTTTTAATATAGGCATGAACTGTGGTGAAGATGCAGGACAGACAGTCTTTCACTGTCATATACATTTAATACCTAGACGTAAGGGTGACGTAGACGAGCCTAGGGGTGGTGTTAGGCATTTAATACCAGGGAAAGGTAGTTACTGAATAATATTCTTAAAGGTATAACTATTAATAAAATGACTGAAATTAACCCACACCACTCCAGACCACTAGATGTTCATCGCTGGTCTGACCATCCTAAGGCTAAAAAGCTGCGTGACGCGGTTTGGAATCAATACTTTAAAGATGCTTTCCCTGAAGGTGGCAAAGGGAACAGAGCCAAATCAGAGCCTAAGAAGCAATTCAAAGTTCTTCTCTTAGACCTATATGTGGCTTGGCTAGATGACCCTGAACTATCAGTAGGCTTAGGCATGACCAATAGCGCCTATAAAGAGAACGCCAGATATAATGCCTTGTTTATATCAGCCAAAATAATAGATGTAGTTAATCAGGCTTATGAAGTTGGTTTAATAGACAAGTCAACAGGTACAGAAGGCTCAGGTCATGTGACACGCATAAGAGCCTCAAAACTGCTCCAAGACATCTTTAACAAAGCAGAACTAACGCTGTTTGACCTGACGGAAGAAAAACCTAAGCAACAAGTAATTATCCTAAACAAGAAAGAATTCAAAAACGATAGAGAGCGAACTGCTCAAGTGGATTATAAAGATACAGACTTTGAACCCATTTTAGAAATGAGAAAGCAGGTTCAGCAATACAATGCTCTTCTCTGGAGAACTTACATAGACATACCGGATAGACAAAAACCCATAATAGAGCAACCCTATTGGGACAAGAAAGCAGGTGAAATAAAGACTAAGAGAGTAAAGCTCACACAAGATAATAAGTTTGTGAGAAGAGTGTTCTATAGGGCAGATTGGAACCTAGGAGGCAGATTTCATGGAGGTTGGTGGCAAAGGGTTGGGGAAGAAGTGAGAGAAAAGATACACATCAACGATGTACCAACAATAGAACAAGACTACTCAGGGCTTCACATAAACCTTCTTTACGGCTTGCAAGGACTAGAACCTCAGAGAGACCCTTATACATTAGACAATCTTTTAGGCTTCACAGATGCGGAGCAAAGGAAGATAGTTAAAGGGTTAGCTTTAATGGGTATCAACGCTCAAAACCCTAAGAAAGCCTTCGCAGCCTTCAGGCAAGACCAGCAAACAGGCAGTGCTGAAAAGTCTCTAAAAGAGAAACAACTACAACTACTACTCGATGCCTTTAAAGAGAAACACCCTGCAATAGCAGACTCTATATGCACAGACAAAGGCGTAGAGTTAATGAATATTGATGGCAGAATAACAGCTAAGGTAATCAATCATTTCACCAGCAAGGGAATACCAATACTGAGTATCCATGACTCTTATATCACTCAACACCATCATTCAGGTGAACTCAGAAGTGTAATGAACAAGGTAGTAACGGAAGAGTTGAATGGCTATAAAATCAACATAGACCAAGAAGGTGTTGGGTTAGACCAAATACAAGCCTTCCAGAACATGGATAGAGCCAATACTTTAGATTATAACCATAACAGTATCCCTTCATATGAAAGAACCGAAGGCTATAGGAAGAGATTAAAGCAACATAATGAATGGTTACTAAAGATGGATATGTAGAAGAATCAATCAATAATAAAGTAACCAATTTAAAGTACTAGAAGGTGCTGTTCTATAGGACTCTTACATTACCAGTAACTAATAAGAATTGACTAAGGGAATCTACCGCTATTCCTTGATTTACCTAGGTTCAGCAACAGCGGAATCAGGCGTGGGCTAAGGAAGTCATGCCAGAGACATGGCAGCGTCATATGGATGGGGTGAAGACTAAGGTGAAGCTTGATATGCCGTGACTTAAAGTAAAAAACCCCTGAAAAATACAGAGGTTTTCATCATAAAGAGACAGATTTGCTACCAAAATTATAGTGTAAAGCTAAATCCTAGGGAGCAAATAGCAACTCCGCCGTCAACTTTATCTACTGCATATGTGAGTCCGAAGCCGCTGTCTCCAAGGGGAGCTCTCATAGACGCCTTATAAAGCTTATAATTATCAACTACCATCACGCCCAAATCGAAATCCAAACCATCACCGCTACGCTTTGAAAATCCCGTGTTAACAGCTGTTGAGAGATTGTCGTGGACTGAGGAGTCTGATTCTATTAATTCGTTTAATAATTTCATATTAGTTGACATGTTATATGGCATTGCAGTTCCAACACCCACATACAGTGAACCCGTCTCAAAAGAGCCAAAAGCGAAGTCTACATTAACTTCGATAGTGTCGTATTCTGTGCCGTCTTCAAACTGCAGGTCAATATAATCCAAACCTACAGAAAGCTTACCGTCAATAACCGCTTCATACCCAATATTTAATGAGTTAATACTATTGCTACCTTTACCAAATTCAGCTGCAAAAAAATTAACATTATCTGCAAAAGATATTGAAGGAAGTAAAAGTAAGGCAAGTGCAATTTTTTTCATTTTCTTTTTCCCAATGTGGTTGTTTTTATTTATTTTTATTCATAAGACTATACAATTTTAACTAGGTATTATTCGTTTGTAAATCGACTTGTTAAGTACCCACGCAGATACCGTAGCAATACCGAATAACCAAAGAACCCCCCCGCCCCTCATGCAAGACGGCAGATAATTTTAGGTACAGTAGAGGTAACATTTAGTCGTTTAATCTATTGACCTATGAGCATTATTAGTTAATATGTACTCATCAGGAGAAAGCAGTAATTTAGTCTATCTCATTGATTTATAATGCTTTTAAGGGCAGCTAAGGAAAACCGCCCATAGCTCAGCTGGTTAGAGCAGTCGACTCATAATCGATTGGTCGTAGGTTCAAGTCCTACTGGGCCCACCATTTTCACCTACGGTTCGATGTTGAACCCGTAGGACTAATCCAGTCAGCTCTCTGTATATCTTCGATCATGCCGCTGCCGTTCGGCTGTTGCTACAACCTCACCCTACTGGGCCACCCTCTATCCTCACCTACGGTTCGATATTGAACCCGTCGGACTAATCCAGTCAGCTCACTTTAACTCTTCGATAATGCCGCTGCCGTTCGGCTGCTAGAACAGCCTCACCCTACTGGGCCACTCTCCAGTCTCACACACAATTCGATAAAGACTGCCGCTATTCATTTTTTAACGCCAAAAAAAACCTCTGCCAAAGACAGAGGTTTTAGATTCTATAAAGCAGTTTAAAAAACTACATTCAATCCCAATGTTGTAATAGTAACATCACCATCAGAGCCTACACCGGCACTCCATCCCAAACCGCTATCACCAACGGGGCCACGAAGAGTGGCTGTAATGGCATCTTCCCCTTCATCAACAAAGGTCACCGAAACATCATAATCCAAGCCTTCACCAGTTACCTTGGCATAACCAACGGTAGGGTTTAACTCAGAATCATATTCGGCCCAAGTATAGGCACCGCCAATATAAGCTGATCCTGTTGCAAAAGAGTGCAGTGCAAATTTGAGAGAAGTAGAAAAGGCATAGGCACTATCAATTTCACTACTTAGATTTCTGTAGGAAAACTCAAGCATGGACTTTTCATCCATAACAGATTTTACGCCAATACTATACCCATCAATACCTGCTGCATCCCCAGCACCATTTTCATATTGAACACCGACAAAATCGACGCTTTCAGCAAAAGAAAATGCTGGCAGTAAAAACAGAGCAATAGCTAATTTTTTCATTTTTAACCCTTTTTTTTAATTATTAAGTACAGTTTTATTTAGCCAATCAATTATACATATATCTACGCTTTCGCGGAAGGTGATATCCCAATAAAGCTGTATAGACCGTTTAAGCCTTCAAATAAGCTCCCCTTTCAATAACAGCAGAAAAATAATCCAAAAAAAACCTCTACAACTGCAGAGGTTTTTTCGAAGCTTAACTCACAACGAGTAGCTCAAGACTAAAAGATGAAACTCAGGCCCACTGAAGTAACATCAACTTCACCGTCTGTTCTCATAGAGGCATTCCAACCTAAACCGCTGTCGCCATCCTGTCCAGAAAGTGCAAATCCTATTACATTCTGTCCATCTATACGCGAAACAGAAACATTATAATCTAAGCCATTTCCGCTTAGTTTGGCATAGCCAACAGATGTAGCTGCCTCCGCTGAACCCGCATCGACTACGCCTGCGCCTACATAGAATGAACCATCATTAAACGAATCCAAAGCATAGGCTACTGAAAACTCTTTTAAATCAGGAAAATCATCGCTATTTTCAGCATAAAATTGGCTGACATCAATCGATAGTTTTCCGTCAAATACAGTTTTTAAGCCAGCCTCAAAGCCATCAACACTTTGACTTCCAGCATCGAAAATGGTGACATTTAAATCGACATAGCTAACGTTTTCAGCAAGAGAAATCGCTGGGAATAAAAGTAGTGCAAGGGCAATATTTTTCATGTTCAGAATCCTAGGTTATTTATTATTATGTTAATTTGCCTATTTTAACTAAATATAATTCATATGTAAATTTTATGAATCTTCCTTACAAGAGAGTAACTCTGCTATATCAGCTTAAAACGTATTTTTATCAGGAACAATAATGAGCCTCATTAATCTTTAACTATATCCTTATTTAAGCACTGCGTCACTCAAGCGCTACTGCATGGCAAAGAGGCCGAGAAATAGGTATAACCACAATGGCTTAACCTTAATGAACCCATACTAAAAACGGCCCCCTTTTCAAAAAGCAGCCGTTATTCAATTTCATCATCTAAGATAGTAGGGTTTAAAATGCTTTCTGATACCCGAACATAAGTTGATAATCTGAATCCATCTGCAGATTATTCTTCTCTTGCTGAATAGGCTTGATCAACTCCAATCCAAATCTGTCACTTTTCCCGGGAAGAATATGGGTCAAGAAATTTACACCCAGTGCAAAATGCACTTCTCTGCCGCCATAATTTTCCGGGTTTGCGGTTTGAACTGGCGCGCTAATCATAGAGTTTCTTCCGGATAGTTTGTCCTGATAAACAACCTTTAATCTTGAAGAGAAAGAAACCGACTTGTTGAGCGCATATTGCAACCATGTATTTAGTTCCGTCTGGTCACCAAAGGACCAGGCATTATCGGAAACAACAAATCTTGATCGCAACTGGTTACCCCAGACCACTTTGTCACTAAGAGTTCTGAGGTTGGTTAACCCCAGCACTAATCTAGTAGCATCATCTCCAGCTTGCATACCATAGGGCAAAATCATTTCGATGTTCATACCCATTGGGGTTAGAACAACCTCTTTAGCCTTATCGTCACCGATAGATTTTTGTACAGTGACTTCCCCGTGCCATCTCGATGCATCGTTCTCCTGTAATTTAATCAGGGCGCCCAATGAAATATCAGAGATATCGCTGGAAGAAGCACTGAAACTGCCTATAAGGTTACGACCCATCATTGGCTCATAGCTGTTGAGGGTCATATCTTTAGACATTGACATAACCATGGCCATCAGAGTAACTCTGTCAGAGGGCGCATACATGGCGCCAATCATGGTCATTTTCATATCCATCTCTGTTGGCACTACTGAAAGATTTGCGGGCATATCTCCAAGGGGATTTGGCATCGCCAGAATCTGTGAATTCGAGATACTATTGCCATCGAGAAGATTACCGCTCATACCCATATAGCCCTGACAGACAGATATCATCGACTCGCCTTTCTTATGATAATGATCGGCCATAACACCTATGGGCGCGTGATCGATGGGACCCATAGATGAGTCAGAATATGCAGTTAATGAAAGGCTGGATAAAATTAAAAATAGCAGGATAGATTTAAAAACATGCATATCAAAAGCTCTTTGTGTGTTTTTGAGAAAGGAGGAAATTAGGCTTCTATTTTATCAACAGCACTGGGTTGGCAATATGTGACAAATTGTCGCAGTTGGCTTAAAAAGCAGCCCCATCAAATAAACGGAATTAACAAAAAAAGAAGGTTGGATAAGCCCTGACATGCCTTACAGATCGGCAATTTCCCTTGCCAATTTAATTATATTGACTGCTGAGTGCAGCCGCTAAACACTATTGCAGTGCTGCGGCGGCTCGCTCAAATAAATTGCCGGCGTAATTGATTACATGAAAAATAATGCTCTGCTCATTAGTGCCGGTTACCAGATGGGCTCCGGGGCCTATGGCATAGATCGCCACATCCTCGCCACCATGGGTCTCTGATTTTCTTGGCACCAGTGCTTCCTGATGGAATCCGGCAGTTTCGGTGTCTACTTTGCTTAAATCCTGACGACCGGCAAGCGGACCGTTGTGATAACTATGGTTAGCATTAGTCTGATCCAATAGATCCCTGTAACCCAAACCATTGGCATAACCCAGTGTGGTGTATGGCATACCATCTGCAGCCAGTGCCGGCTTATCTGAGCCCACATTGATCACCTTGCCGAGGATCGGATTTCCGCGCTTGGGGTAACCGGCCATGGTAAATACATGACTGTGGTCAGCGGTCACAATAATCAGTGTTTCCTCTGTATTGGTTTTATCGACGGCGCTCTGCACTGCGCGGGAGAACTCAATAGTGTCCTCAAGTGCCGCATAGGCGCTGCCGGCGTGATGACCATGATCAATTCTGCCGGATTCAACCACCAGTAAAAACCCTGCCGGATTATTATCGAGAATTTCAATCGCTTTAACCGTCATTGCCGACAGCGAGGGTTCGCCAGCAATATCATTATGTCGGTCTGCGGCGTAGCGCATATGGGATTCATTAAACAGGGCAAAGAGTTGCTCAGTCGAGCTGGTATCAAGCTTATCAAAGCCCTGCTGGCTATCTATATAGACACCGGAGGGATTGAGGCTCGCCCACTCTTCAACCAGATTGCGGCCATCCGTGCGGTTCCCTTCTATCTCACTTTCAGCATCACTGCTGTTGGCAAATTCGAGATTGGGTAAGAAATGCCGGCGACCGCCACCCATAACCACTTCGATTCCGTCGATTGCGGCGCTACTGTATTTGCTCTGCAGATTGGTTTTAAAGTTTATTAACTGAGAGGCGATATCTTCGCAGCCAGCGGCTAAGGCTTCGGCGGGTAATTCTGAGTTATCTTCCCAGTCGCGCTCGGGAGACTTGGCATAGGTTGCTGCAGGCGTGGCGTGGGTGACTCGTGCCGTAGTGACAATACCGGTGGATAAACCGGCTATTTCGGCTAACTCCAACGCTGTAAATACCTGATTGCCGGCAATCGATGCGCAGTCTCCACGGATAACATCTTCATCCACACCCAGAGTCCCGGCATCAGTTTTGATACCACTGATCATTGCGGTCATGGTACCCGCAGAATCTGGCGTCTGTGCATCGACATTATAGGTTTTAGATAGACCGACAAATGGAAAGCGATCAAAACTCAGGCTGTTTTCTTCACCCAGACCGCCCTTCTGCTGACCGTCGAGAATACGCGCTGCGGTTACTGTTGATACGCCCATGCCATCGCCAACAAATAGGATGATATTTTTCGCTGAACCGGCCTGAGTTGCTAGACGCTGAATTTGGCTATTAGTGCTAGCCACTGCAGCAGCCGACTCTGTGTACCAGTTATTTTCGATGGTATTTAGTATTTCACTGCCCGCACCACTGGTGCTGGTGCTTTTAACTTCAGCCTTATGGGTAAAAAACCATCCCAATAGAAGCAGGAAGATGGTCAGGGACAGAAACAGCGCTGATTTATTCATAGGTTTTCCAGGCGAGCAGAATTTTTTAAAAAGCTTATCTGGAGATTATGACATTGAAACGACTAAAAAGAGAAAACTACTGATTGGACTTAATCGAAGTGCAACAACTCGTCGATATTGAGGTTATGAGCTTTAGCAATTTTGAACAGTTGCCAGAGCGAAACAATGGCTGTTGGGTCCTGCTCCATGCGTTGATACTGACGAACCGAGAGTTCGTATTCGGCCATATCTTCTTGGACAAGATTACGTTCATTGCGCAACGCCACTATGCGTTCTTGCAGTTTTTCCTGAAACTGTAAAAACTCATCGTAATAGATTGAGTCTGCATTTGGGCGTTGCATAACGGTTTGTTTAAATTCCTCTTGACCTTCCTAGCCAAGCTTGGCATATTCAAAATCACAGCAACACGCCATGCTTGACGTAGCAGATGTAGAACAGGGCAGCGGCGAAACAAGGAATTGTTTATGTTGCATAAACAGGGAGCTCCACGAGCTCTTTCTTTTACAACTAAAAGCAAGGAGCTATAACCGTGAAGCTATTGGTGTCTTTTAAACGACTCTCGACCACTCTAATTTTGTTCGGCACATTAGTCGGTACATTGACCGGGTGTGCTCTGAATTCTACGCAGCCCAACTATGATTTGGATTCCCATATCCTGATGCGCAGCGCTATCTTCACCCAGCGCGAATTAATTAACAGTCTGCTCGATGACCCGGCAGGCACGCCAAGTGCCAATAGCGCTGCCCTGCTGAACAACTATTGTGATCTGGTTAAGCGCAAAGTAATTTATATATCCACAGACAACCTTCCCCAGCAGTGCAGCGATCGTGCGATCAATCACCAGACTCTTAGCTGTGCAAAGAAATTCCATGAATGCACAACCATGTGTTCACTGCGCACCGATAGCTGTCAGTCCTGCACAAGCCGGGCTAAAAAATGTCTTGATTAATAGTGTCTGATGTAAGGCCACTGATTGTTCTAGCCAGCGAAGCGCTGTAAGCTACAGTGGTTATACAAGAGCCTCTTCCACCCGCTTTTATCGAGATTAACCTGTGTCCAAAGCCTTTACTTATCCAGCCCTGCGCTCGACTCGCGAAAACTTTAAATGCCCGAGTTGCAGTCAGGCGCTGACGCTAAATGCCGAGTCGCAACCCAAGACCTATAGCTGCACTAACAGACACAGCTTTGATATGGCGCGTGAAGGTTATCTCAATCTGCTGTTAGCTCAGCATAAGCGCAGCCGCAATCCCGGTGATAGCGACGATATGATTCGCAGTCGCCAGAGATTTTTAACCGCCGGATACTACAGCCCGCTATCCGAAGCTATAGTCAATCAGGTGGCAAACTCAACCAGTGGTTTTGATCAAACATTAATCGACCTTGGTTGTGGCGAGGGGCACTATATGCAGCAGCTGCGGAATACTCTTCCAGATCTAAAATTGCTCGGTATAGATATCTCTAAATTTGCCGTACGTCTGGCGGCTAAACGCAAGATGGATGCACGGCTAGTTGTCGACAGTGCTTTTAATATCCCTCTCTTTGAAAACCGAATCGATACCGCTATCTCGGTGTTTTCTCCCATCAGCAGCGAAGAGACGGCTAGAATACTTAAACCCGGCGGCACACTGATACTGGTTGGCCCCGGTGAGGAGCATCTGTCTGGGCTCACCGCACTTATCTATGACAAGACGGTGCCCCATGCCGGCAATCCACTGGAGGCCACATCACAATTTGCACTGCAGGAAACCATTGAGATCAAACGCGATATCTCGATTGAGGGCAGTGATATTCTCGATCTGCTAACCATGACTCCCTACTACTGGCATAGTCGTCCAGAGCAGCAGCAGATGTTGGAAAAACTCGAAAAGTTAGAAACGCGTATTCATTTTTACCTGAAAATCTATAAGAATGAGGATTCTGAATAAAGCAGTCCAATTTGAGCACATTATGATTCCCGCAGAAAAACAATTTCTACAGCGCAATAAACTTCCAGAGAGCTATCTCGAGAGTGCTAACCGGTGGTTCCTCCCGCTTGTAGCCGAGTTTGCCGAAGCGCTTACATTCCCACTAAAATCAGCACTCAAATCACCGCTTATTATTGGTATCAATGGCACTCAGGGCTCAGGAAAATCGACCCTTGCTGACTATCTTTGCACTATGCTCGGTGAACGCAAGCTAAGGACTGTGTCGGTCTCGCTGGATGATTTTTACCTGACCCGTGCCGAGCGCCAAACTCTGGCAGATACTGTGCATCCGCTATTACAAACTCGCGGCGTGCCAGGCACTCATGATATTGCTCTGGCCTTAAGCACCATCAATAGCCTGATAGAGGGTTCAGCGAAAACATTGATTCCGCGCTTTGATAAAAGTACCGACGACCGCCACTTAGAGGCTGACTGCGATCTGGTTAACGGCGCTGTTGATGTGATTATTCTTGAAGGCTGGTGTGTAGGCGCCAAACCACAGCCTGAAGCGGCACTGGCACAAGCTGTTAATAGCTTTGAACAGGAAAAGGATGCGGATAGTACCTGGCGCAACTTCGTCAACAATACCCTGGACAGTGATTACCAATTTCTTTTCAACCGTATTGATAAACTGATCATGCTCCGTGCGCCCTCTTTCGACACAGTGTTTAACTGGCGTCTGGAGCAGGAACAGAAAATGATTGCGCGATTGGCAAAGCAAAACGAGGCAGACACCTCAGGGGTAATGTCTGAAGCTCAGATTTCCGATTTTATCGCCCACTATCAGCGTATCACTGAGTTCAGTCTTGAGGAGATGCCAAGCCGTGCCAACTATCTGTTTCAGCTAGACTCTCGGCGACAGATTATTAGTTATGCCAAACTCGGCTGTGCATAAATGAATTTTGGTCTACGATTATTTTCAATAGCTTTAAGGTTTTCATCGATAACTGACTGAGGGTTGTAAAAACCAAATTAAAAAAGGAAGGTCACAATGGAATACAGCATCGCAATTATTCTGATCGCACTACTGCAATTTATTTTCTTTACTGGCCGCACCGGTTTTAGTCGCAGCAAATATGATATCAAAGCACCAAAAACGACCGGTAATGAACGCTGGGAAAGAATCTTTCGAATTCAGCAAAACACTATGGAACAGCTGGTGATATTTATTCCAGCGACGGTTATTTTCAGCCTGTATGTGAGTGAGACTTGGGTTTTACTGCCGGGAATATTATTCGTTGTCGGCCGCCATATTTACTCGCGACTCTATCTGGAAAGCCCCGAAAATCGAGGCCCAGGCATGGTATTGAGCCTGTTTAGCAATATTGCCTTGGTGATAGGCGGTTTGGTCGGCCTGTTCCTAAGCCTGCTTTAGGCGAAGGCGTGACGTAAGACAATAGTCTCAACACGGTCGGGGCCGGTTGATACTACATCGATCGGTGCGCCAACCAGCTCTTCAATGCGGTTGATATAGGCACGGGCATTGGCCGGCAGGCTATCAATATCCTGAGCACCTACAGTGACTTCACTCCAGCCCGGCATGGTTTCATAGATTGGCTGAAGGCCTTCAAAGTCATCTGAGTGGGAGGGAACACCGACCTCTTCTCCAGCACTGTTTTTGTAGCCAATACAGATATTAACTTCGTTCAAACCATCGAGAACATCCAGTTTGGTCAGGCAGATTCCAGAGATACTGTTAATTAATACCGCCTGTTGCAGGGCAACCGCATCAAACCAGCCACAGCGACGCTCGCGGCCAGTAGTGGTGCCAACTTCGTGACCTTTAACGCTTAGGTAAGTGCCAGTCTCGCAGTGCAGTTCTGTAGGGAAAGGGCCTGAGCCAACACGAGTTGTGTAAGCCTTGGTAATACCCAACACATAATCAATATACAGTGGACCAAAGCCTGTGCCCGTGGCAGCGCCACCGGCAGTGGTGTTTGATGAGGTCACGAAGGGATAGGTACCGTGATCAATATCCAGCAGTGATCCCTGGGCGCCTTCAAAAAGAATATCGGCGCCAGCTTTGCGGGCATCGTGAAGAATTTTGGTGACATCGGCTTTCATCGGCAGCAGTGCAGCGGCCCAGTCTTTGGCTTCGGCCAGTGTTTTATCAAAGTCGACTGGTTCGACTTTGTAGTATTCGGTAAGTGCGAAGTTGTGGTAGTCGAGCACTTCTTTAAGCTTGACTGCAAAACGTTCCATATTGGCCAGATCGCCGAGACGCAGTCCGCGACGGGCGACCTTGTCTTCGTAGGCTGGACCAATACCACGTCCAGTAGTACCGATCTTGGCATTGCCACGGGCAGCTTCACGAGCTTGGTCCAGAGCAATATGGTAGCCAAGAATCAAGGGGCAAGAACCCGACACTTTGAGGCGATCACGCACTTCAACACCGCGCTCTTCGAGCATGGCTATTTCTTTGAGCAATGCATCCGGAGCGACAACCACGCCGTTGCCAATCACACAGGTAACATGGTCGCGCAAAATACCCGACGGAATAAGGTGCAGTGCGGTTTTCTTACCATCAATAACCAATGTGTGGCCGGCGTTGTGACCGCCCTGAAAGCGCGCCACAACAGTTGCTTTATCGGTTAACAGATCAACGATCTTACCCTTGCCTTCGTCCCCCCACTGGGAACCAAGAATAACGACATTTTTACCCATAATTTTGCTTGCTCGAAAAGATTACGCTGCCAAAACTGTCTGTTTAGGCGAGCTTTTGAATAACAAATTGATCCTCTACTTCAACAAGTAGACGATCGCAATTTACTTCACTGTAGTCAACGTGCTGTCCATCAAAGCCCTGCACCACGCGGTTGCCCTGAGTGCGCAAAAGTGCGGTCTGCTCTGCTGCCTGAGGATTACTGCTAAAGGGCACAAAAATACCCGGCACAGCGCTGTGACCACTGACACTCTGACTAACCAATGACTTCAGATTAAATGCAAATCCTGTTGCGGGACGCGGGCGACCAAAAGCTTCGCCAACGTGATCATAACGTCCACCATTTCCCAGTGCCTTGCCGTAACCCTGAACATAGGCGGCAAAAACGATACCGGTGTGATAGTGGTAACCGGGCATTTCGCCCAGATCTAAATAAACACTGACATCGCGATCTGCTATGGCTTCCACTACAGCTTCAAGTTGTGCGATGGCATCGAGCACAGCTTTCGGCGCTCCAGCGAGTTTCTCTTTGGCAGCGGCCAGTACTTCAACACTGCCTGTCAAACCGGGCAGTATATTTAACCAGTTGGCCAGCTGTGGATCGCTAATATTGCTCTCTATCCACTGGCTCAGCTCAAGGCTGGCCTTGCGCTGTAATAGTTCAAACAGTTCGGATTCTAAATCTGAATTGAGATCGGCATCCGCCAACAGGCCGCGGAAAATATCCACATGACCGAGATCCAGGTGCACATTTTTAACACCGGCGGTTTTTAAACTTTGCAGGAACAGTTCGATCACTTCGATATCGGCGGCCATGGTGGCTTCACCAAACAGTTCGACACCCAGTGAGATTGGCGTGCGAGATTCCAACGGGCCACGCGGACGTGTGTGCAGAACGGTACCTGCATAACAGAGTCGACTCGGACCTTCGCGACGCAGGCTGTGAGCATCCATTCTGGCGGCCTGTGGCGTGATATCGGCACGAATGCCCATCATGCGACCACTGAGCTGGTCGGTAATACGGAATGTCATCAGGTCGAGATCGGAACCGGAACCGCTGAGCAGTGAGTCGGTAAATTCAACCATTGGCGGGATCACTAGGTCGTAACCCCAGTTGTGATAGAGGTCGAGAAGTTGACGACGCAGATACTCTACTACCTGAGCGCGCTCTGGAAGCACCTCATCAACACCGTCTGGCAGTAACCAACGATCTGCAATTGTCATGGTGGTCTTTAAACCTCTACCTGTAAAACCTTTTTACGATGAAATTGGTCAGAACAAATCTCAACGCAAGAAAAATAATAAACCAGCGCCAACTAACATGCTAAAAAAACCGACTGCGCGCATGGTTCGGTCATCAACCGTAGCTAACTGCTGAACCATTTTCCGCCATCTGGCTGGTGATAAAAAGGGCATTATTCCCTCTAACACTAGCAGCAGACAGAGCGCTGTTGCAAAATCTTTAAGCACAAACATTAACCACAATAAGTTTCTTCAAAATCGGCACAAAAAAACCGGGGCGAACCCGGCTTTCTGCATTTTAACAAAGTGCTATCAATGTGTCAGAAATTTTTACATTAAAATTTCTGACACACAGCCCATCAATCGTCGGCCTAATAATCGATAGCCCAATAATCGGCGCAGGCGCCGATTATTTACCACTTGGCTTATTCAGATACTTAAAGAAATCACTGTCAGGTGCAACCAGCATTACATCACCCTTGTTGGCAAAGGAGAGCTTATAGGCATTAAGACTGCGCATAAACGAGTAAAACTCTGGGTCTTGCTGATAGGCATCAGAATAGATTCCCGCAGCCTCAGCATCGCCAGTACCGCGCAGTTGCTCAGCATCACGATAGGCATTGGCCAGCTCGATCGTACGCTCACGATCAGCTGATGCACGAATTCTCTCCGCTTTTTCCTTACCGGTTGAACGCAGCTCGCGAGCTTCTTTCTCTCGCTCGGCGGTCATACGTCGGAATACCTGGCTGCTGACTTCCTGAGGCAGGTCGATACGCTTAACACGAATATCGACAACTTCAATACCCAGACTGTCACGCACTGATGCATTCAATTCAGAAGTAATATCTTCCATCAATGCATCGCGCTCACC
>CAWUVN010000023.1:0-61544 GCA_963925995.1 uncultured Pseudomonadales bacterium
AGTAGCTGCACCGCCAGTCCAGTTCAGAGGTTCAGCAGTAATAGCAACAAGACCTGCCAGTGCGCCGTTAACAGCCATAGTCAGATCAGCCTTGCCAAACAGTAGTTGAGCAAGAACAAGCGCTGCAATCAAACCACCGCAGGCTGCTGCGTTAGTGTTAACAAACACGTCAGATACAGCGTTGGCTTCAGCAATATTAGAAACCATCAACTCAGAACCGCCGTTGAATCCGAACCAACCCATCCAAAGAATGAACATACCGATTGCCGCGAGAGGCATATTGGCACCTGGAATCGCTTTAACTTTACCGTCAGCACCGTACTTGCCTTTACGAGCGCCAAGCAGCAGAACACCAGCCAGTGCAGCAGTAGCACCACAGAGGTGAACAACACCAGAGCCAGCGAAATCTTGGAAACCAGCTGCGTCAAGGAAACCGCCGCCCCACTTCCACATACCCTGTAACGGGTAGATAAAGCCAGTCATTACGATAGCAAATGCGAGGAAAGACCAAAGCTTCATACGCTCAGCAACAGCACCGGAAACGATAGACATTGCAGTTGCTACAAATACTACTTGGAAGAAAAAGTCAGACGCACCTGAGTAGTAAATATCACCGCCACTGGCCAGCACTTCATCAGTAGAAGCATTACCAATAATGTTACCGAACCACTGATCAGGAAGGATGCCGCCGGCACTGCCGCCGTACATGATGGCGTAACCCATCACCATGTACATGCAGCAAGAAACTGCAAACAGGGCAACGTTTTTAGTAAGAATTTCTGTGGTGTTCTTAGAACGAACCAGACCAGCTTCAAGCATTGAGAAACCAGCTGCCATCCACATTACCAGTACACCAGACATCAAGAAATAGAATGTATCTAGTGCGTACTTGACTTCAATTATATCGGAATTCATTGTTTTTTCTCCTGTTATACGGCTTCAGCGCCGGTCTCACCGGTGCGGATACGAATAACATCTTCAAGTGTTGAAATAAAAATCTTGCCGTCGCCGATTTTTCCAGTTTGTGCAGCATTGGTAATAGCTTCTACAGCGCTATCAACCATCTCGTCTGCTAGGGCGATTTCCAACTTAACTTTAGGGAGGAAATCAACCACATATTCAGCACCACGGTATAACTCTGTGTGCCCTTTTTGACGGCCAAATCCTTTAACCTCTGTTACTGTCACACCGGCTACGCCGAGATCTCCTAAAGCTTCTCTAACTTCATCAAGTTTGAAAGGCTTAACAATTGCTGTTATCAGTTTCATATTCATTCTCCTAAAGGGGTTGGGTGGCCGAGGCCACCCGTTTTGTAGATTTATAACTTTTTATTGCGAAATTACAAAGACTTAGAAATGGTCAGTACGAACTCATTGTCTGCGTAAATGCCTTCAGCTGTGCTAGTGCTAATCCAGCTCAGGTCTAAACCAAGGCCAGCAGCTTCAGTGCTCAGTGAAATTGCATAATCATCGTAATCTTCTGCGCCTGTGCTTGTTCCGAAGTGGAAGCCAAGAGCATAATCTTCATTCAAGGCAACACCGTAGTCAGCATAGATGTATTCGTAGTTACCAGTTCCGGCATACCAGTTGTCAGAGATTGCAACACCAAGAGTTACATCAGCATAAGAAACACTGCCGTAAAACTCTTCAAACTCTTCTTCGCTAGCGTTTTGTGGGTAACCGTAATAAACATAACCTAGATCGTAGCTAACAGACTCAGAGATAGATCCGCCGTAACCAACATAGTAGTCCAGCTCTAAACCACCAACGTTACCAGCGTCATCAGCACCGAATCCAACACTTGAAGCCCAAGTACCTACGTAGGCACCGTTTTCAAAGCTAGCATCAAAGCCACCAGAGATAGCTGCGCCGCCAGACTGATCAACGCCACGGAAAAAGTAGTCAGAACCAACAGCAACGTTGCCAGATACTTCAACAGCAGATGCAGATACAGCTGACAACATAGTTGCAGCAAATAAAGCAGATTTAGCAAATTTCATAATGATCTCCCAAGATACATTAAATTTAAAAAAGTGAATTGTTGTTTTTCTTGTGTAACACAACTGGAAATGCACATACCGTGCCAACATTTATTTTCACTGTGATTATGGGTGTCTGCGCCGATATTTGGCTGAAAAAACCACTTAGGAACTAAAATAGTGCGCAAAACCGACCCACTATTAATAAAAACGCACCAATTTGGACAGACTGCAGATACAGATCACATAAACGGCGAAACTCTGGGGCATTGAGGTGCAATTTGTTAAACTGCCTCGCATCGTAAAATCTACAGGCAGGAGACAGACCGTTGAATCAGGACAATTTCAATCCAGAAAATCTAGTCAACCAATTGATAAAGCAGTTTAATCAAGCCTTTGTTCCAGGTGCCCAGGCACTGGGTGACGAGGTGCAGATGCAAATACGCTCAGCCATGACCAGCGCCCTGCAAAAAATGAATCTGGTGACCCGAGAAGAATTTGATACGCAGCAGGCAGTACTAACCCGCTCTAGAGAAAAGCTCGACGCTCTCGAACAGCAGATAACCGAACTCGAAGAAACCCTTCGCCAGCTGAGCAACAAGTAAAAACAGCTGGCAACTGATACTGCCAACGCAATAAAAACAACATACAGGGAGGTATGTTATGTCACTAGCCATGGTCTACACGCGCGCCAAACTGGGGATCAATGCCCCACTGGTCTCCATCGAAGTCCATCTTTCCAACGGCCTGCCCAGCTTTCATATGGTCGGCCTGCCGGAGACCGCGGTTAAAGAAAGTAAAGACCGCGTGCGTAGTGCCATCATCAATTCCCACTTTGACTTTCCCGCCAGACGCATCACCGTCAATCTAGCCCCCGCCGAACTGCCCAAAGAGGGAAGCCGCTTTGATATCGCCATTGCCATCGCTATTCTTGCCGCCTCCGAACAGATTCCCCGCGAGCAATTGGAAGACTATGAATTTATCGGCGAGTTGGCACTCTCTGGCGAAATCCGCCCTGTAGATGCAGTACTTCCCGCAGCTCTGGGCTGTGTAAGCCGCAGTAAGCAGTTAATTATCGGCAGCGACAATGCTCGGGAAGCATCTTTAGTCGACAAGCTCGTAATACTCCCCGCCAAACACCTACTAGAAATCTCTGCACATCTTCATCAGCGTCAGCTATTACAACCATTAGCAAAAACCTTATCCAACCAAAGCCAACCAACCGCTAACCCGCAATCCCCTAAAAAACTATCTGCTGAACTCAATGAAGTTATGGGTCAGCACCATGCTAAACGAGCACTGGAAATTTCTGCAACCGGTGGACATAACCTACTCTTTTACGGCCCACCGGGCACCGGAAAAACCATGCTCGCCAGTCGCCTACCAGGTATTCTTCCGGCGCTAACCAATCAGCAGGCCTTAGAAGTTGCAGCCATCTATTCAGTGGCCGGCAAAGGAATGAGGGCAGAAATAAACTCACGGCCATTTCGTGCACCCCACCACACCGCCTCCGCAGCCGCACTGGTCGGTGGCGGCAGCAATGCACGCCCGGGAGAAATATCATTGGCCCATCAGGGGGTGTTATTTCTCGATGAATTACCGGAATTTTCGCGCAAGGTATTAGAAGTATTAAGAGAACCCATGGAGTCTGGTGAAATTATGATCTCGCGCGTTGCCGCCCAGTCTCGCTACCCTGCCAACTTTCAATTGATTGCCGCCATGAACCCCTGCCCCTGCGGTTTCCTTGGTAGCCAGCGCTGCAGCTGCACTCCCGACCAGATCAATCGCTACAAGGGGAAAATATCTGGCCCGCTCTTAGATCGTATAGACCTGCAGGTACAGGTAACAAAAATTGAAAACCGCGAACTCTTAAATCAACGAGCGCAGGTTAAAGGAGAAACCAATCAGCAGATACAGCAGCGCATCAGTGCCGCGCGTGAACGGCAAATAAGCAGACAGGGAAAAATTAACAATCAGTTGAGCAGCCTAGAACTTAAAACTATCTGCCCGCTGAATAGGCAACAGCAGACATTGATGGACAGCGCCATCAATCGCTTTGCCCTCTCCACCAGAGGCTTTTATCGTGTACTGCGAGTCGCTCGAAGTATTGCCGACCTAGAGAGCAGAGAGACAGTCACCACCGAAGACTATCAGGAAGCACTGAGCTACAGAATCACCTCAGACAGCAAACAGTTAAATTAGATATCCGCTTCAGGAAGTAGCACACCGCAGTGATAGCAGTACTCCGCATCCGGATGATGGCCGGTGCGCTCGCAGACATTGCAGCGCTTATGGCTGCTCTCTGCATTGATCTCGCGGACAATTTCGGCGGTAAAAATACCCGTGGGGATAGCGATAATCGAATAACCGGTCAACATCGCCATGGTGGCAATAATCTGGCCTAAAATAGTCTGCGGCGTTATATCTCCATAGCCAACAGTAGTGATAGTCACAATGGTCCAATAGATGCTGCGCGGAATACTGGTAAAGCCATTATCCGGACCCTCGACAAAAAACATCAGGCTGCCAAACAGCACGCTGAGAATAAAGACCACAGTAAAAAACACTAAAATCTTGCGCCGCGCCGCATACATAGAACGCAATAAAATATTTGCCTCGGAGAGATAGCGCACCAGCTTGAGCACACGGAACACACGAAGAACCCGCAACAGACGCAGCACCAACCAATAGCTGGCACCGGGCAGGAATATCGCCAGATAGGTTGGCAGTATTGACAGCAAATCAACCAAACCATAAAAACTAAAGATATAGCTCAATCGCTTTGGTGAAGAGTAAATTCGCAGCAAGTACTCCACCGTGAACAGCAGGGTAAAAATCCACTCCAGTCGAAACAGCCAGAGTCCAAACTGATTGTGTACAGACTCTATAGAGTCAAAAATAATCGCCAGCACACTCAGGACAATCAGGTAGATCAGCGCAATATCGAAATACTGACCCGCAGGTGTGTCTGTGCCAAAAATCACTCGGTAGAGTTTTTCTCTCACTGTCACTTCAACCATATTCCCTTACCTTAGCTCTATGCTTTATCTCAATGGGAATATTGTAGGCACTAATGCATCGATTGACTATTCTTCAAGTAATCGCAATTTTATAAAGACAGGCAAACCCAGCAAACAACGTCTATTTTTAGTACTCGGTCATCTCATTAAAGCCTAGAGGCAATCATGAAAAAAATCATTCTCTTTGTGTCGTTACTCACCACATCATTTGCCCTGCATGCTCAACCCGAACTCAAAGGGAGTCCAGAAGAACTGCGCCAGTTCCTGCACCCAAGCGAACGCATAGTCAGCCTGCATGGACAGGCAGAAGAAAAAGCCTATTCAGACAGGGCAATTATTAGCCTAGTGATCACCACCGAAGATAAACTTCTATCCAACTCAATTTCCAATAACAGCAGCCTGAGAGAATTTATCAGCACAGAACTAACCAATGCTGGAATAGATAGTGACAGCATAAAAAGCTCAAAATTTTCCACCTCACCCCAGTACGGCTGGTTTGGGAAAAAACCCGACAGTTACAAAGTGGTGAACCGCATGGCAGTGACCATTACCGATGAATCACAGCTAAAAACCATCGCCACCGTCGCCGACACCAAAACAGAAATAGAGCTTGCCGATACCGCCTTTGAGCACAGCAAAGCCGATGAGTATAAGAACAAGGTTAAAAAGCTCGCCTTGGAAAAGGCCATGAAGCAAAAAGCCTTTTATGAATCCAGTCTTGGCGTCACCCTAACTCCGGTGGGCTTTAGAAATAGCCAAATCCGCTTTAGAGGAACACAGGGTGCCAATATGTTGGAAGAAATTGTGGTTATCGCAAGCAAGCGCAGCATGGGCAAGATGCAAGATATGGCCTACAGTCGACCAGCAACGAAGCAGACACCCTCCTTTGATGAAATAGAGTATGAGGCAGAGATTTATATCGACTTTAAAATAGAAACAGTCGATAGTGCCAAATGACAGTTCCAAACAAAAATAATTAAAAAGGGACTTATATGGATTTAGTTCAATGAACACTCCGATCAATAGCGTGATGACGCTAAAAGATTGGGGAATGCTGCTATCTCTATCAATACTCTGGGGTGGCTCATTCTTTTTTGTCGGGGTCGCTGTCTCTGAATTACCACCGCTGACAATTGTCACCCTACGCGTTGGTATTGCCGCGCTGATATTGTGGGCTGTTTTATTTTTTAGCGGTCAGAAAGCACCCAGATCAGCAGCCCTATGGAGATCCCTCTTTATAATGGGCCTGATCACCAATGTTATTCCATTCTCTTTAATAGTCTGGGGGCAAACCTATATAGCATCTGGGTTGGCCTCAATTTTAAATGCCACAACCCCCATGTTTACCGTTGTGATTGCAGGGCTTCTGCTGACCGACGAACGAATGACCTCACGCAAGGTAACCGGAATAATTATTGGATTTTTGGGTGTTACCGTACTGATCGGCCCTGGAGCCTTAAAACAGCTGGGCAGCGACACCTTAGCCCAGCTGGCAGTTCTTGGTGCCACCATCTCCTATGGTTTTTCCACCACCTATGGCAGGCGTTTTAAGACCATGGGAATCACCCCCCTACAAACATCGGTTGGGCAACTAACTGCGGCCACAATTATGTTATTGCCGATAATGTTTTTTTTCGAGCGGCCAGACCAACTCGCCAACCCGAGCACCGAAGTGTGGATGGCCGTCATCAGTTTGGGAGCATTTTCCACCGCCCTCGCCTTCATTCTATTTTTTAATATTTTATCCTCAGCCGGTGCCACCAATGTCAGTTTGGTCACCTTTCTTGCTCCGGTAACCGCGATACTGTTGGGTTGGTTGATACTGGATGAACGACTTAACAGCGAACACTTTGTGGGTATGTTGTTTATTGGTATTGGATTGGCGGTTATAGATGGGCGACTTTGGTCTAAGCTAAGGAGATCGACTACTTAAGCAACAGGAGATACTTAGCCAATGACACTAACCTCAACCCTGACTCTTTTCAGCACTATGCTTGTACTTGCCGCACTCCCAGGCCCCGGAATGTTGGTCGTTATTTCACGCACTCTAGAAAATGGTTGGCGACAAGGCCTCGCAACAATCGCAGGCCTAATTACTGGCGACTATATTTTTATCTGTCTCGCTGTATTTGGTCTGACCGCCCTTGCCGGTGTAATGGGTAACCTATTTATCATCGTAAAGTATGTGGGTGCAGCCTATCTAATCTGGCTTGGCATGAAATTACTTCTGTCAAAACGGCCCACCCATATCGAAGTACACAAAAAAACTGCTGGCCATTCAAAAAACTTCTTTGCTGGATTACTGACAACCCTCGCCAACCCAAAAGCGATTTTATTTTTCCTAAGTTTCTTTCCAGCATTTTTGGATTTAAGTATGGTTTCATTAACAGATATGGCGATTTTGCTTATTGTTGAAATATGCTCTGTTGGTGGGGTTATGGCTATTTATGTTTTTTTCACGGTAAAAGCGCAATCCTCCATTCAATCCTCACCGAAAACCAAATACCTTAAATATAGCTCTGGGGCATTTTTGATCGGTGGCGGTGCCTTTGTCGCGCTTAGACCCTAAGAAACCAAATAAACATTCCCTTACACAAACCTAACCACTACAGCTAAACTCCCACCTCATAGAACAAAAATCAAAAAAGCGAAAAAGTTTATGAGCAACAATCAATCGCGACTGGTGTATTCCACAGACTCAGGGCGCATTAAACAAGCACCTACAGAGCAAATAGCCGAGAGCGACGGCACTGTGCGCATTCGTCGCGAAACCAAAGGTCGCAAAGGCAAAGGGGTCACCACGGTCTCTGGCTTGGGCCTTGCTGATAAAGAACTAAAAACCCTAGCCAAACAGCTTAAACAGAAATGTTCGACTGGCGGAACCGTTAAAAATGGCGTGATTGAAATTCAGGGCGACCATCGCGATAAGCTAAAAGCTGAACTGGAAAAGCTTGGCCACAATGTAAAACTGGCAGGTGGATAAGCTGTGGCAGACAAAATCCGAAAATCCTTTGGCAGCTGGCCCTCGCCGATCAGTGCAGAACTAATTACCCGTGCAGCGCCCGGTTTAAACTGTCTGCAGTCTTATGGCGAAAGTCTCTACTGGATTGAAAGCCGACCCTGGGAAGCCGGCCGCAATGTGATTATGTGCCGCACAGCCGATGGCAGCATCAAAGACCTGCTACCCAAACCCTACAGCCACTCTAGTCGCGTCCATGAATATGGCGGTATGGCCTATGCGATAAGTGACTATAGCCTGTATTTTGTTAATGCCTCCGATCAGCGTATTTACAAAACCGATCTAAGTGGAGAGAACGAGCCTAGACCAATCACTGGGTTAAGTCTGCAGCGCTTTGCAGATTTGATTATTGATAGCAAAAACCAGCGCCTGATTGCGGTTTGTGAGGAGCATATTAGCGGGGATAGCGGCGAGCAAGAACCAGAAAACTATTTGGTGGCAGTATCACTTAATACGGAAAATCCCAGCGTTACCAAATTAGAAACTGGCGCTGACTTTTATGCCTACCCGCGTATCAGCCCAGATCAAAAAACACTGTGCTGGATTCAATGGCAGCATCCAAATATGCCTTGGGATTGCACCCAGCTATGGCAGGCGACTATTAATGGCGATGGCAACCTAATCGATAAAAAACTGATTGCCGGTGGCAATAATAATGAATCGATATTTCAACCCCAGTGGTCGCCAGACAATCAACTGTATTTTGTCTCGGATAAAAATAACTGGTGGAATATATACCGCGCCACAGACAGCAGCTGCGAGCCGATAGTAGAAATAGCGGCTGAATTTGCCACGCCGCTGTGGCAATTTGGTATGAGCACCTATGATTTTATCGACGCGGATACCATTGGCTGCCTATGGACGGATAAAGGAATTTGGCAGAGTGGCTTTATTGATGTTGGCAGCGGTCAGTTAAATCAAATTGATTGCCAATACAGCAGCATGCATGGTGCCTGTTGCTTTCAGGGTTGCCTGTATATGGTGGCTGGCGCTGCCGCGCTGCCCAGTGAAATAGTCAGCCTCAATCCGCAGGCTCTGAATTCAATCTATGCTCCGGCAACTGTAGATATAGATTCTAAGAACCTTTCACAGCCACAATCAATATTATTTCCCTCGACTGATGGGCAGAAGGTTCATGCGTTCTTTTACCCACCTACCAACGCAGACTATTGCGGCATTGAAGGAGAACTGCCGCTGGTTATCGTCCTCTGTCATGGCGGGCCAACCGGGGCAACAGATAGCGGTCTTAATCTAAAAATTCAATACTGGACTAGTCGCGGCTTTGCCGTTGCCGATATTAACTATCGCGGCAGTACTGGCTTTGGCCGCACCTACCGTCAATCCTTGGCCGGGGCCTGGGGCATTGCCGATGTTGAAGATAGCCAGAGCGCTATTAGCTATTTAGCCAAAGAGAAAAAAATTGACCCTGAGCGCTGTATTATCCGTGGCGGCAGTGCCGGTGGTTACACGGTGCTATCAGCACTAACCTTTACCGATACTTTTAAAGCCGGTGCCAGTCTCTATGGGATAGGCGATCTAGAAACCCTAGCAACAGATACCCATAAATTCGAATCACGCTATATGGATAGTCTCATTGGACCCTACCCTGCACAAAAAGATATATACCATGCACGTTCGCCAATTCATCATGCCGAGGGATTAAATTGCCCAGTGATTTTTTTACAGGGACTAGAGGACAAAGTTGTACCCCCCAACCAAGCAGAAATGATGGTCAAACTGTTAGAAGATAAAGGCATAAAGGTTGCCCATATCACCTTCCCCGACGAAGGCCATGGTTTTAGAAAAGCCAACAATATAATCAAAGCCATAGAAAGCGAACTAGCTTTCTATTCTGATGTATTTAATTTGCAGAGCGAAACCTAACTATGGGTCGCTACCGCCCACCTGTACCCAAAAGCTCCCCCTACATAACACCAGAGGGCGCCAGCAAGATGCGCGCCGAGGTACAGCAGTTATGGAAAATCGAGCGCCCTCAGGTCACTCATATAGTTCACGAAGCCGCCAAAAACGGTGATCGTTCGGAAAATGGTGATTACATTTACGGTAAGCGCCGCCTGCGGGAAATTGATAGCCGCGTGCGCTACCTGACCAAGCGTATTGAAAATGCCACTATCGTAGAAGATAAACCTCGAGATCCATCAAAGGTGTTTTTTGCCGCTTGGGTTTCTATTCAAGATCAGGATAGCGGCGACGAAGAAACCTACAGACTGGTTGGCTCGGATGAACTAGACCCCAAACTTAACTGGATTAGTATCGACTCCCCCATGGCCAGAGCACTGGTAGGCAAATCGATTGATGATGAAGTGAATGTGAAAACACCGGCTGGAGACCGGTGCTTTGTGATTACTAATATTAAATACTGATCTTACAATCAGGGTGATAAACGGGAAATTTCCCAAATGCCATTATCGAGCCCATAGCTAAAGCGATCGTGCAAACGCTGCTCACCGCCCTGCCAAAACTCAATCTCTTCAGGCACAACTCGATAACCACCCCAGAAGTCTGGCAGTGGAATTTCACCCTTGGAGAATTTCTCTTTAACCTGTGCAAACTGGGTTTCCAACGCCTGACGGGAATTAATCCGACTGCTCTGCTTTGACGCCCAGGCGGCTAGCTGGCTGCCCTTGGGACGGCTAAGAAAGTACTTCATCACATCAACCGTCGACAAACGCTCGGCACGACCACCAACAATCACCTGGCGATCCAACTGCAACCAGGGAAAGTGCAAACTGACCTGAGGATTACCTGCAATATCCTGAGCTTTACGACTGCCCAAATTGGTATAGAAAACAAAACCTCGCTGATCAAACTCTTTCAGCAAGACCATACGCTGCCAAGGCTTACCAGAGCTATCGACAGTCGCCACCGACATCGCGGTTGGATCCTGAATACCCGCCTCAAGCGCCTGATCTATCCACAGCTGAAACTGTTCAAAGGGGCTATCCGAGAGGGACTCACGGGTTAATTTTCCGTAATCATATTCGCGGCGGTTATCTTGTAAGCTCATAGCGGGTCCTTGTATAGAAGCCTGTTTACGTAGAGTGCATAAATAGCAGATTAGTTAATATTCAATAGTCTTACATATTACCAATACATTGCCCACCATCCACTGGCAATGCAACACCATTCAAATAACTCCCGGCATCACTGGCCAAGAGCAAAAAAGGCGCACTCATCTCATCCATACCGCCGGCGCGACCCGAAGGCGATCCGGCAATAAACGCCTGACCCTGAGGCGACTCAAAAAGCCCCTCGGTCATCTCGGTTAAAAAGTAGCCAGGACACAATGCATTAACGCGAATACCCTTGCGCATCCACTCCAGCGCCAGTGACTTGGTCAACTGCACCACCGCCGCCTTGGATGCCGAGTAACTCGACTGAGCAAAGGCCACCCGCAATCCGAGAATAGAGGCTGTGTTAACAATACTGCCGCCAACACCAGCTGCTACCATGCGCTTTGCCGCCTCATGAGCGACAATCCAAACGCCTTTAGCATTGGTGTCCATAATTCTATCCCAACTCGCCTCATCTATTTTTAGCGCACTCTTACCATCGGCAACACCGGCATTATTGGAGATCACAGTGACTGTTCCAAAAGCAACTTCAGCCTGATCAAAGGCTGCAACTATTGATGCCGAGTCGGTAACATCCATAGCCACCGCAAGAGCTTCGCCACCCTCAGCCTGAATTTCTGCAACCAGTGCGTCAAGACGATCAACGCGGCGAGCTGCCACCACAACCTGAGCGCCTCGGGCGGCCAAAATTTTCGCAAAATGCACCCCAAAACCACTCGACGCCCCAGTGACCATTGCGACTTTACCAGTCATATCGAATTCTGTTGTCATTGCTATTCTCTTTTATTTTTGTAGTTATTGATTGAGGATTTTGTTTGTCTTTTAGTAAGCAGTCTAACCTGCTGGCGATCCATGCAGAGTAAAAAATCAGACCCTTGAGTTCTGGAAGGGTTAAAGGATTAACCGTAGGTAATAAACTGTTCCATCGTATTAGTGTCCAAATGCGGAATCCCATTAAATCCGCTTAGATTCATCTTCTTGGCATTAAAAAAGAAATGACTAATCGCAGTGTTTTTATATTGCAGATTTAAATCAAAAATATTCTCATCAGGAATACCCAACACCAACCCCACAAAGACACTAATAGAGCCGCCTGAGCCAATCGCCAAGATACTTTTACCACTGTCCGCCATTGCCTGAATCTGCTGCTGGGCATGGTTAACTCTGGATTTAAAATCCACCCAACTCTCTGGCACATCGGGAATTTCATTGCGCGTCCAAACGGTCAATACCTTGCGCAGTAAACGATAATAGTTTTTACGGTCAGAGGGATCTGCGGCAATCTGTTGATAGAGCGGATCATCACCATAAGTTTCGCCATAGGCCTCGGTCATCTCGGTAAAGTTATACTCATTGAGTCCCGGCAGCACTAATCGGTTACCACCATCCATCTCCAGACCTGCGCAGATACCATCCATAGTCTGATGATGGCGATACATATCGCCGACAACTAGGCTATCGAAGCTGACACCGCGCATACGTAGATGCTCGCCAAGCCATTGTGATTGCTGATGCCCAAGGTCAGATAACTGATCATAATTGGCGGCACCAAAAGAAGCCTGGGCGTGGCGGACTAGATAGAGTTCACTCATTGCATATCCTGTCGGTTATGGTGATTGGATTTTGTCTATTTGTATTTAAACCCACTTTAAAAACTATGAATAGGCATGCAAGGATATATCAGAAGATGGCTAAAAGACGAGACTGTATCTCTAAGTCCCCGAACCCCTATTTGATGATAAAATACCCCAAAAACCACTATAAAAATGAACAACTTAGGAGTATACTCCCCCGCCTCTCAATCCGGGGCCTAAACTCCCCAAGCCACAGGTAAATCAATGTCGTCAGCTGACTTCGCATCACTGGGTCTTTCTGCCCCCGTTTTAAAAGCCGTTAAACAACTCGGTTACGAGCAACCCTCCCCTGTTCAAGAGGCGAGTATTCCTATTATTCTGGAAGGCAAAAACCTTCTTGGAACCGCTCAGACAGGTACAGGTAAGACAGCAGCATTCGCTCTGCCGTTTTTGAGCATGCTCGACGAAAAGCAGAAAGCGCCACAGATTTTGGTACTGACACCGACCCGTGAGCTAGCTATTCAGGTGGCTGAAGCGTTTCAGAGCTATGCAAAACATATTAAAGGTTTCCATGTTCTGCCGATTTACGGCGGTGCTGATATTGGTGGCCAGCTGCGTGGTTTAAAGCGCGGCACTCAGGTTGTCGTGGGTACGCCCGGTCGAATGCTTGACCATTTGCGTCGTCGCAGTCTGGACCTCAGCCAGGTTAAAGGCCTGATTCTCGATGAAGCTGATGAAATGTTGCGTATGGGCTTTATCGACGATGTTGAAACAATTCTTTCCAAGACGCCCGCTGATTGTCAGCGCGCATTGTTTTCGGCGACTATGCCGCCAGCGATTAAGCGTGTTGCAGATAAGTACCTCGGCGATGCTGAAGTGGTTAGCATTGAATCTAAAACTAAAACTGTTGAGCGTATCGAGCAGTCTTACCTGATGGTTAAAGGCCACCAGAAAATGGATGCGTTGACTCGTATCCTTGATGTTGAGCAGTTTGATGGCATGATTATTTTTGTGCGCACCAAGTCTGCCACTCTGGAAATTGCTGAAAAACTTGAAGCCCGTGGATTTTCCTCCTCGGCGCTAAATGGCGATCTGACTCAGACGATTCGTGAACGCACTATTAATCGTCTGAAGAAAGGACAGGTGGATATAGTTGTGGCAACGGATGTTGCTGCTCGCGGCTTGGACGTTGAGCGTATCAGTCACGTGATCAACTACGATATTCCTTACGATAATGAGTCTTATGTTCACCGTATTGGCCGAACTGGCCGTGCCGGTCGTGAAGGCAAGGCTATTCTGTTTATTACTCAGAAAGAAAACCGTATGTTGCGTTCGATTGAGAAGTCGACGCGTCAGGCGATTAGCCTATTCAACCTGCCGAGCAACGAAGAAGTTAGTGGTCAGCGTGTTGCGCAGTTTAAAGAGCAGTTGGTTGGTATGTGTAAATCCACCAAACTGGATAAGTTTAATTCGCTGGTTAAAGAAGTGGCTGCAGAAAACGACATTGATATGGCGTTACTGGCTGCAGCACTGGCCTTTGAAGTTCAGAAAGAGCGACCATTATTTCCAAAACTGGCAACTTTAGATAAACCTAGAGCCTCGTCTAACGACCGTTCAAGTGATAGAAAAGAACGCAAGCGTCCTGAGCGCGGTGATCGTTCTGAACGCAGCGAGCGAAGTGACCGTCCAGATCGTGGTGAGCGCACCCAGCGTGAGAGACCTGCTCGCGAAAAGAGCGGCCCTGCAGATCAGGATGGCAACGAGATTCCAATGATCACTTACCGCATTGAGGTAGGTCGCAATGACGAAGTTTCACCGAAGAATATTGTTGGCGCGATTGCCAATGAAGCGGATATCGATGCCCAGTTCATTGGTCATATCAAACTTCACGATGATCACAGTACTGTCGATCTTCCAGAAGGTATGCCTAAAGAGCTTTTTGATCACCTGTACAAGGTGCGCGTTTGTCAGAAGGCACTAAAGATCAGCGTTGATAATGGCACTGCTGGCGAACAGCGCGATGCTAAGCCTGGCTATAAAGGTAAGCAAGAAGGCAACAAGGCAAGCGGCAGAGAAGATAGAAGAGATCGCAGTGCACCGGCACGCAAAAAGCCGGCTTTCAAAGGCAAGTCTAGCGGCGATTCAGAGCCTAGAAAACCCCGCAAGCGTCCAGCTACTGATAGTTAATAAGCGCATCAATTGCGGCAAGATGCCGAATAAGCGATATTGCATCGACTTGTTCGGCCTTGTAAAACTCTTCAGCCATAGGCGCTATGCTGCACTTCTCAGGTAGCGCTGATACGGCCCCAACAATCCCAGCCATCCTCGGCAAGAAAACAAACTGTAACCACTGATTAAAACTTAGCTTATCTATGGCAAAGGGCTCACTGCTGGCCAGCGCCTTGGATGATGGCGCCTGCTGGTCCCACCGCTGCATTGCACGAAGCTCTTGCTCTACAGCCAACAACAGTCCGGCTAGCTGCTTATGGGCATTATCCATTTTCGCTAACCAATTTCTCGACGGAAAGGTGGCAGTGCATTTAATAATTGCCCTCCATAACGCTTGGTCACCAGACGTTTATCCAAAATGGTCACTGTGCCTGTATCTGATTCGGTGCGCAGCAGTCGCCCACAGGCCTGAATCAATCTCAGCGAGGCGATTGGCAGTGAGATATCAAAGAATGAGTTGCCGCCACGTTCTTCGACCCATTCTGAAAGGGCTTCGTGGAGTGGGTCATCGGGCACTGCAAAGGGCAGTTTGGCGATTACTACATGCTTGCAATAATCACCGGGCAGATCCACACCTTCGGCAAAACTGGCGAGTCCCATCAGCACACTGGTACGCCCCTGATCGACACGCTCTTTATGCAGACGAACCATTTCCCGATTGGAAAACTGACCCTGCATAATAATTTCTTTCTGCAGATCCTTATCTAGCTCTTCAAAGACCTGCTCCATCTGACGCTTTGATGAAAACAGCACCAGCGTGCCGCAGCGCTTTTCAATCAGACCGGGAAAGTTATCGACTATATAGCTGCTGTGAGCATCAACCGAGTTGCCTTCGACTGCATCGGCGGGCACACGAATAACCGCGGCTTCGCCATAATTAAAGGCGCCGGCCACGGACATAAAGCTGGCGAAATCCGGAACGCCGGTCTCGCGCTTTAGGGTTTCAAAGTTGCCCAGTGCTTTTAAGGTCGCCGAGGTTAAGACTGCCCCATAGCAACTGCCCCAGAGGCGGTCGCTGAGTAGCTCGGCGGCTTGAATGGGGCTTGCGTTCACCGAGATATCTATGTTGCCGCCACTGTCATCGAGGCTCAGCCAGCAGGCCATGGGCATCTCACCCTTTTTAAGTTCACGATGCAGTCGGTCCCAGAGTGCCAACAGCTGCTCTGCTCGCGACTGCCAACTGCCAGCCTGCTGATAGAACATTTCGATATCGGGAACCGGCACCGGATACTGTTTGTCGCCCAGCGCGTCGTTAAGGGTATCGACCAGTACCTCAAGGCGCCCCAACCAACCGCTGGTTTTATGGGCGAGCTGTTTGGCGATATCGCGAATACCTGCGCCAACATCACCATGGGCGTATCTGTAGCGACCATCCTCTGGATAATCGCCAGATTCAAGGCTCTGCTGTAACAGCGGATAAGCCAAATTAAGCAGTTCGATAATATTGCCGGCTTCTCTTTCAATTCTTGGCAGCTGTTCACTCAGGGCGCTGTCTTTTTCAAATAGCGGCCCCTGACCTTTAATCTGTTTTTGCAGGCGCTCGAGAAAAGTAATGCTGTTATTGACCCGGCATTCAGCGCCAAAATGGCGGATGGCGGTATCACCGAGACGGTGACCTTCATCGAAGATATAAATACAGTCTTCTGGCGGCGGCAAGATAGCGCCACCACCCAGCGCCAGATCGGCCATTACCAGATCGTGATTGGCGACAATACATTCGCTCTCTTCCAATTCATTGCGAGCATTAAAAAAGGCGCACTGATTAACGAAGCGACAGCGTCTGCCGGTGCACTGGCGACGATCAATGGTTAGGGCGCGCCACTCAACATCCTGAATACGCGTTTCCCAGGAGTCGCGATCGCCATCCCAGGTGCCTTCAGCCAAGGCTTCTGACATCTCTTTATAAAGACCTTCGGTGTGCTGATTGGGGTTAAAGGCGACTTCATCTTCGAATAGAAAAAGTCCGGCCTCTTTTGATTTTATCGCGTCGAGGCACTGTTCCATCTTGAGGTTACAGGCGTAGCGGCCACGGCCTTTAACCAGCGCGCAGCTATGATCCCAGCCACAGGATTCAAGCAGTTCGGGAAGGTCTTTATGGATTAGCTGTTCTTGCAGAGCAATGGTGCCAGTGGCGACCACCACGGTCTTTTTTAAGGCTCTAGCAATGGGTAGTGCGGCGATTAGGTAACCGACGGTTTTACCGGTACCGGTGCCCGCTTCAACCACTGCAATGCGCTTGTCGGGGTCGGTATTGGTCAGTGCATTGGCAACCGCAGCGATCATCTGCTTTTGCCCGAGACGTGGGCTGAGGTCGCGGCTTTTTAAAAACTGACGGTAACCCTGCTGTATGGTTTCTTTAACTTCTGGGTCTAGCAAAAGATTAACTTCCTTGTTTTTTAGCTGATTGTACTTTTAAGTAATTTAACACCGGTGCGGCATAGCCTTGGGTAATAATTTTTCGGTAGAAGCTTGGGGCTCGGTTTAAATAATCTTTAAAACGCAACTCAGCATCCTGCCAATTGTGATCAGGCCACTGACTTTTAACTAACTCTAAATTCTCTGTGTACCCGAGAATCTGGCAAGCGACAATATTGCTCGGGAACAGTTTGTAGTTAGTGTAGACCTGATGGTCTATCGCTTCTGCCAAACTGTCTGCGTTTTCATACTGGTCGGCTATAGGATCACCAAAGGCAATATGTATACGACCTTTATAACCGACAAAGCCCTTCTGGATAGTATCCAGATCTTCAAATTTCTGTTTGACGTATTCTTCGCCCTGCTCTTTGGCATAGAGCTCGCGGCCCTTATCTATATCGCAGGGATCGTACTCATAGGATATGGCCACCGGCACCAGATTGAGTTCGGCAGTGGCTTGGGCAAAACTGGTCTCTTTATTCTTAGACAGGGCGAGCATTTTTAGCAGTGCAGTTTCCGTGCGGTCGTGACCATCTTTGGCACGGCCTTCGCGCTGGGCTATCCACACAGAAACCCCATCGCTGGAGATTGAATGGCGGATATAGCGCGAGAGTTTTTTCAATGCTTCAAGCTTATCGCGACGACCCGTAATCGAGCGCTTAACAATAAAACTGCGGTTAACTCTCATCAGATCTGAGGCAAAGGGTTTTCTAAGCAGGTTGTCACCAATCGCAATACGCACGGTTGCCATTCCCGCATCTGACAGGGCCAGATTGACCATCGCCGGATCCATTGCGATATCGCGGTGATTGCTTAAAAACAGATAGGCTTTGTTTGAGTCGAGATTTTCCAGCCCGCTGACAGAGTAACCATCGGTGGTTTTATCGATAAGAGATTTTAGTGAGACGGTTATATAGCGCTGCAGATCATCAACACTGTTAATTTTCTCAGCGGCTTTCGATAGAGATCGACGTAACAATGGGCGCAGTAACCATGGGCAAATTTTTGCCAGCAGCGGTAGCTTGCGGGATAGCAGCAGATCAATAAATTCAGGGTCGGCAATCAGGCGCTTAATAACTGCGGGCACTTCACTGTCGTTATAGGGACGAATATCGTCAAACTCACTCATTGGAACCTCTAATAAGCACTTTCCCTGCGCTGTATTTCCTTAATCTATGCTTCAAAACCCCTACAACCAAGCTAAAAAACTGTACTCAGTTATGGGTTAATTATTTGGTTTAATTTTGCCGGGAGTTATACCAGCGGACATCGTGGGAATATTCATCGACCTTATCAACAACATCCAGAACTAGCGCAAACAGTGCCATACGCACCAGCAGACCATTGTCGGTCTGGCGGAAGATGGCTAGATTAGGGTTGTTGTCGAGATCGGAATCCAGTTCGTTGGCGTCGCTGCGTGAATCTCTGGGCAATGGGTGCATTATCACGGTGTTGGGCTCGCAGTACTGAGTGTAGATGGCCTGATTTAAACGGAACTTGCCGCGGTACAGGTCGGCCTCCTCTTTACTGGTAAAGCGCTCTTCCTGAATGCGTGTCGAGTAGACAATATCCACATTGGCGATGCTGTTATTAAGCTCATCGGAGATACTCACCTCGACTCCGGCGCTGCGCATGGTTTCAACGATAGCATCGGGCAGTGCGAGTTCTTTGGGCGAGACCAGGATGACCTGCACATTGTCGTAAAGGCTAAGCAATTTACTCAGCGAATGCACTGTACGACCATGGCGAAGGTCGCCGATCATGGCGATACGCAGTCCGTCGATCTTGCGACCCTTGGCCTGCAACTCTCGTGCAATCGTGTATAAGTCCAAAAGCGCCTGAGTGGGGTGTTCATTGGCACCATCACCACCGTTCATCACTGGCACTCGGCTAGCGGCGGCAAAGTCTGCTACTGATCCCTCTTGGGGGTGACGCATACAGATCACATCGCTAAAGCCTGAAAGGACTCGCGCGGTGTCCTGCAGAGACTCCCCTTTAACCAGCGCCGAACTTTCAAAGCCGGCGGTCTCGCGCACTTCGCCGCCAAGCAGATTAAACGCCGAGCCAAAGCTGACTCTGGTTCTGGTGCTGGCTTCGAAAAACATATTGCCAAGAATAGCGCCTTCGAGAACGCGGGTGACCCGCTTGCGAAGGGCGTAGGGTTCCATTTGATCCGCTACCGAGAAGATTTGATCAACATCCTGTCGCTGAAATTGGCTGATGGAAAGAATGTGCGCGCCGGTGAAATTCACGCGATACCTCGGGGGTAATTTAGTTGGCGGATTCTAGCCTGTTTAGCCTCTGTTCTCAATTAGAACTGCAGCACTGAGGCTATAGTGAAAACTGTTTGGCAACATCCCCGCTCCAGCTTTGCAGCGCTAATAGAACTTCACGCTTTTTCTCACTAAGGCTGTTATCAGCGAGTAATTGCGCCAATTCTTGATTGTTTTTCTCCATGGTCAGGTAGCCGGATTGCTCATTGGTTAAGCGCCAGCGACAGCTCTCAAACCAGGTCTGCTGCTCGGTTTGTGAGAGTGATTCAGGAAAGTAGCGTGCGCGATAACTAAACATTAGTTGGTTATAGCGGTCGTCGGCAAAATAATACTGCTGTTGCTTAAAGTCATTTTCACTGGCTCGACGAATATCGTCGAGCAGCCCGCGATCCTGATTGGGCAAAAAACCGGCGTAGAGCTGTTGTTCCGCCTCTGGCTTGGTGGGAAATTCCTGTTCGGCAAAGACATCGGCAACTTTTTTACTAATATCTACAGCCAACAGTCGCTTCCAGTGCTTTTCACAGCGCTCAAGATCTATATCCAGTCTTTCGGCGGCCTGCTTATCAATAAGCTTTGGGGTGGTCACCACTGGCGCTTTATTGATATGGATAACTTTCAGTGGAATTCTATCCTCGCCTTCGGCTAGTTTGTCACCGGCGGTAAAGACACGCCGGCGAATCTGTTCATCATTGAGGCTTATCAGGGCCTCTGGGTCTGCCGACAGGTCAACACAGATAATGCCATTGCTGTTGGTTGGATGTTTGGCCAGGGGCATCATAATCGCACCGTACATATGGGCCTTTGAGAGCATGCCGGAGATATGGAAAAACGGTTTGCGCTCTTTGAGGTTGAGCATTTCTGCTATCTGCTTTTTGCCGCGGTTTTGCAGCAGGTAGTCAAACAGTCGTGGCTGTTTTTCTTTGATCAGCTTGGCCATAGCAATGGTAGCAGTGACATCCGACAGCGCATCGTGGGCGGCCTCGTGAGCCAAGCCATTGGCAGCGGTGAGATCTTCGAGTTTAAAACTTGGACGGCCGGGCTCATGGTCTGGCCACTCTATGCCCTCGGGGCGCAGCGCTCGGGTTAGGCGCATCATATCGATAACATCCCAGCGCGAATTGCCGTTTTTCCACTCACGCTGATAGGGATCATAGAAGTTTCGATAGAGGGTGTAACGGGAAACTTCATCGTCAAAACGAATACTGTTGTAGCCGACACCACAGGTTTTGGGCTGTGAAAGTTGCTGATGAATTGCCTGGATAAATTGTGGTTCGGGAAGGCCTTCTCGCTGGGCCAATTGCGGGGTGATACCGGTGATTAAACAGGCCTGAGGCGCGGGCAGAATATCTAATTGCGGCCGACAATAGATAACCAGTGGCTCGCCAATCGGGTTGAGATCAAAGTCCGTTCGCAGCCCGGCAAACTGGCTGGGCCTGTCAACAGCCGGATTGACACCAAAGGTCTCGTAATCGTGCCAATAGAATGTGTTTTCCATTTCCCGTTCTCCTAACTTCTGGCTAAGCGCTATTGTTAAAACATCGACTGAAAAATCTATATAAAAAAAACGGCGCCTACTGGTAAGTAAAGCGCCGTTTTGATACTGCTTGTAAAGCTATCTCTAGTCAACGAAATCTTAGTCAAACGAAAGACCAACTATACTAGAGCCAAACTTATTACATCTTAGAAAGAATAAACTTCAGAGAATGACATCTCGCCAACTACACGGCGGTTGCGGGCACGGCCTTCCTCAGTCTCGTTGCTTGCAGCTGGCTGAGTCTCACCATAACCCATGGCCGAAACACGCTCAGCAGGGATGCCGTAATCGGACACCAGTTTGGCTTTAACTGCCTTGGCACGACGGTCAGAGAGGCTCATATTGTAGTCGTCTGAACCACGGCTATCGGTGTGCCCTTCAAGAACCAGATCAATATCTTCGTGGGCTTTCATGGCTGCAGCAATCGCGTCCAGTTGATCGCCATAGATCGCTAGCACGGTGTCTTTGTTAAATTCGAACTCTACATTCAAGCGTACCGTAATAGTGCGAACTTCAGGCGCTGCTGGCTCAGGTTCTGCAACCGGCGCTGGCGTGACTGGAGCAGCTACAGGAGCGGGAGCAGGTGCCGCTTTTTTACCGAACAGCTTGTTTAAGGAAATCTGAAAACCATAATCCTGAGCATTAGCGCCGTCCAGATCAGCCATTCCACGAATATCAGCACGGACTTCCATAGTTCCTTCAAACTGCTTACCCAGACCCAAACCCAGAAGTATCTGTTCAGACTTATCATCATGTCCCGGCACCAGATTATTGGTGTTATCGAAGTCGTACTGGTTAAAACCACCCAGCAGATAAGGGCGCCAGCTTGATGATTCACCACCGAACCATGCTAGGGCATTTAACGAAGTAACATTAAAATCATCATGGCCGGCATTGGCGCCATAGCCCAACTCAATGGCAACATCCTCAGCAATATACTTACCAATTTGAAACCCTAGAGTGGCTGATTTATGGTCGTCAAAAACAGCGCGCTCACTGTCTAGGTCATAGTGACCGGCAGTGGCACCCAGATACCATTGATCATTTGCAAAAGAAGCTCCAGCGATAGCAAAAGCAACGGCTCCAACAATTGTATTAATGCGTTTCATATATCTTTTCCTTTTTAAAATTACGCTCCCCCGGGGAGCTGTTTCATATCATATGTTTTGGTAATGTTTGCTGCTACCTATATATCCCGACTATTACTCTTCATCTCCTTAATTTAGCCTAGTTTTAAGGTTTTTTCTTCTATTTCTTGCTCTCCTAACGTCTGGCTTAGCACGATTGGTAAAAACAGCTATAAAAAAACGGCGCCTACTGATAAGTAAAGCGCCGTTTTGATACAACTTGGAAACCTAAGCTTAAGAAGCTAGAGCCTATTTTTCACCGAACCGCTTGTTAAAAGAAATCTGCAAACCATGATCCTGAGCATCGTTGCCATCAAGATCATACATTGCACGTACATCAGCACGGAACTCCATATCATCATCGAGCTGCTTACCCAGACCCAAACCGAACATCAGCTGGTCAGACTTATCACCATGCCCTCGCACCAAACTGCGCGTCGCTTCGAAATCGTACTGGTTAAAACCACCCAGCAGATAAGGGCGCCAGCTGTCGTCGGATTCTTCACCCAACCAGACAAGCGCGTTTAATGAAGAAACAGCAAAATCATCGTAGCCTGTGTTGACGCCATAGCCCAGCTCAATGGCGATATCGTCAGAAATATACTGACCCACTTGAACACCTACGTTTGCCGCTTTCAGATCGCTATACTTAGTTCGCTCACTGCCTAGGTCGTAATAACCGACGGTGACACCCATATACCATTCATCATGTGCGAAAGACGCTCCAGCAATAGCAATAGCAGCTGCTCCAACAATTAAATTAATGCATTTCATAAATCTTATTCCTGTTTATTATTTTATTATTTTATTATTTTATTATTTTAAACTGTGCTCCCCCGTGGAGCTGCCTAGCATTATATGTTTTGGCAATATTATTACAAGCACTGATCAGCCTGCTCTCTGTACTCCCCTCGATCTAGCTAACTCAGCTTAGTTTCAGCGTTTTTTCTTCAATTTTTGCCTGCCAAATTTGCGGGCCAATTTTATGTACTGACTCACCCTGAGTATCCACAGCGACTGTGACTGGCATATCGTTCACTTCAAACTCGTAGATAGCTTCCATTCCCAGTTCCGAGAAGGCGACAACTTTAGCATGAGTTATGGCTTTGGACACCAGATAGGCTGCCCCACCAACGGCAATTAAATACACTGCCTGATTATCTTTAATCGCATCTATACCGATTTGGCCACGTTCTGCCTTACCAATCATTCCCATAAGGCCAGTCTCTTCAAGCATGGTGCGAGTAAATTTATCCATTCGCGTTGCCGTGGTTGGGCCGGCGGGGCCAACCGCTTCGCCAGCAACCGGGTCTACCGGGCCAACGTAGTAGATAAAGCGTCCGGTTAAGTCCACCGGCAACTTCTCACCGCGAGCGAGAATATCGACCATCTTTTTATGCGCGGCATCGCGACCAGTCAACATTTTTCCTGAGAGCAGCAATGTGTCACCGGGCTTCCACTCGGCGATATCCTGTTGCGTAACTGTATCCAAATTGATGCGTCTCACCGACTCATCTGCTTCCCAAGTAATCTCTGGCCAGTCCTCAAGATTCGGCGGAACCAGCTGAACTGGCCCGGAACCATCGAGAACAAAATGCGCGTGACGAGTTGCCGCACAGTTGGGAATAATGGCTACTGCTTTGTTGGCCGCATGGGAGGGATAATCTTTAATTTTAATATCCAGCACGGTGGTTAAACCGCCGAGACCCTGTGCACCTATACCCAGAGCATTGACCTTTTCAAACAGTTCGAGACGCAGTTCTTCGTTGCGATTCTCTGCACCTTTCGCCTGCAGTTCATTAATATCAATATGGTCGAGCAGTGCTTCTTTGGCCATAATCATGGCTTTTTCAGCTGTGCCGCCAATACCTATACCGAGAATGCCCGGCGGGCACCATCCGGCACCCATGGTGGGAACCATTTTTAACACCCAGTCTACAACGGAGTCGGAGGGATTGAGCATAGCAAATTTTGATTTCGCCTCGGAACCACCGCCCTTGGCGGCCACATCGATGGAAACTGTATTGCCGGGGACGATTTCGTAGTGAATAACCGCCGGTGTGTTATCACCGGTATTTCTGCGCTCGCCATCCGGATCAGCAAGTATTGAAGCGCGCAAGATATTGTCCGAATGAGTGTAGGCACGACGCACGCCTTCATTGATCATATCGGTGAGGCTCATCTCGGCCTGCCACTGCACGTCCATACCAACGCGTACAAACACTGTGACTATGCCGGTGTCCTGACAGATCGGTCGATGACCCATGGCACACATCCGCGAGTTGACGAGTATCTGCGCCATGGCATCTTTGGCTGCCTTGGATTCTTCGCGATCATAGGCGGCCTTGACCGCCTGAATAAAATCTACCGGGTGATAATAGGAAATATATTGCAGTGCATCTGCAACACTCTCGATTACATCTTCTTGGCGAATAATAGTCATTAGAGTTGTTCTGTTCCAGTTGATGTCATGCTGGCCGGAACTACAGTTATTGATTCCGGGGTCTGAATAGCCGCTTGAGGTTTATTCTCAAGATTATAAATTTTCTGATTGGTCTGGCGGCGGAATGCATCCATTGACTCAATCGCCTCGGCGTTGCTCTTTAGCTGCCGATCGATTTTATTCAGCGCTGCCTCAAGGCTGGCAATCTTGTCAGACTGGTTGCGGGCAGCTGTATTGATGCCGTCGATATCAGCGGTAATCGCCAGGTAGTTGCCACTGAGATTGGTCAGGCTGCGATTCTCTTTATCAACCCGCGCGCTTAGATCGGTCACAGACTTTTCGATAGCCGTGCGCTTGGTCGCTAAAAAGGCGATATCTTTTTTATTGGTTTCAATCTTGCCCTTGTTGATGTCGTTGGTGACACCCCAGAGCTTTTTGATCTCAGCCCAGTGTCTTTCAAGTGACTCACCCTGTTTGCTGATCTTTAACTGCAGTGCGGCGCCAGACTGACTCATGGATTCATCGGTACTACTGAGACGAGATTCCAGCGCATCGAAACGCTGCTGAAGATTTGCATGATTTTTAGATAACTCATCAAACTGCAACCAGCCAAACCCTGCGGCGGCCAACAAGCCGACAAACAACAGGGAGATTAACAGTTTCAAGAAACCACCAGATGAACTTCCGGAACCGTTTGAGGGTGGTCTGGCGTCAGATTTTGATGATTTTTTTTTGCCCGCAGGGGCGGCGGCGTTAGATGAGCGCCCAATCATATCGTCCCGCTCTGGGACTATGGGGTTTATACGGTTTTTATCCGCAGTCATTTTAAAATCCTGTTTTAGGGAGCTGAACTAAATTTATTATACGCCAATTAAGACAGTCCTCCATCCTGAAATGACTAGTTATTTTCAACACCCCAATCATTTTATCCGCGCATAAAAAAACCGACACAGGGTCGGCTTTTTTAAATGGGCTTTTTTTAACGCGAAGCTCAAGTCTGTCTTTACAACAAACCCAAGGCTGCTTTTAAAAACCGCTCAGGGCCGCTTATTATAGGCCGCCCGGGGCGTCTCGTTATAAATAGTTAAGAACAGCAACCATAACAGCAGTCAGGCCAAGGCTTGAGTGAATCACGCCCTTCACAGTAGTCATTGGACCCTGCTTTCCTAACAGTGCATTAACTTCCAGCAACGCAACAATAACCAGCATTACGATCAAGCCAGTACCGCCAACTGCAGTGCCATAACCGTGACCGGGGTAGTGTGCGCCAGCCAACATGCCGAGAGCCATAGGTGCAGAGAACAACACGTTGGTACGTGAAGCTAGCAGTGCTTTACCAGCCGCGGCAGCTTTATCGCCACCCTCAACAAGACCCAATGCAATTTTTTGTGCTGGCCAGATTACCGTCCAGACATTCAGGAACATCAGCGTACCCATCACCGCGCCAACCACAATGTAGTTGTTCAGCTGGCTGTTGCCAGTGGCAACGTGCAGCAGATACAGACCAGTGATAAAAGTAAACATGGCGCCCCAACGGAACCACCAGAGAGCGCTAGGTGCCAGTTTAGCTTTGGCATCTGAGAGTGCTTCAGGAGTTGCTGATTTAAAGTAACCGCCCTGGACAAAGTTAAAGTAGTAAAGCATGCCGATCCAGGTAATACCGAACAGCAAATGCCCCCAACGGACTAGAAAATCAAAAAACTCAACGCTCATAGCAGACTCCTATTATCTTTTATATTGATTGGCGTAGCCCCTAGGGGCTACTGACTTGATAAAGGTCAATTGTTCGGCAATACAGCCCAAATAGCAATCACCTTTGCTCTGCTTGTGGCTTTTTTTTGGTGGTTGGGCATATTTGTTGGGGATTCAAGGAGGAGATCCCAGCATTCGCTGGGATGACAGTGGTTTCTTTCGTCATGCTGGCGTAGGCCAGCATCTAGTGATCTGATGGAGGTCCCAGCATTCACTGGGATGACGGTGGTTTATTTCGTCGTGTCGGAAGTGCGTGAGATATCTACAATCACTCCGCTATTGACGCTTAGCTACCCTAACCAAAAGATCCCTCGTCGCTTCGCTCTGTCGGGATGACAAAAAAATGGAGGTCATTATGGCCTCGAGACTACATGGAAGATGCACTTTGAATCTTCTCCGATAGTTCAAAGAGCCCCTGCATTGGGTTTTGAGATCAGTCAGGGCCCGCTTATGGATTTGGAATTTCCAGATGGAGCGAGCGCTTGTTTGAACGAAGTGAGTTGCGGGAGCGCTGGAAATTCTAAATCCATGGGACCGATCTCAAGACCCAATGCAGCGGCGATCACACTCCAGGATAAGGAGTAACCGGCAGGGAGATCCCTCGTCGCTTCGCTCTGTCGGGATGACAACATAGCTGTGATTTCGACCTCCAAAAAAAAGCCCCGCAAGAAATTGCGAGGCTTTTTTGCTGTGCGGTTTGAGCAAACCCGATTACATCATGCCGCCCATGCCACCCATACCGCCCATGCCACCCATATCAGGCATTGCAGGAGCAGCACCTGCATCACTTGGCGCATCAGCGACCATCGCTTCAGTAGTGATCATCAAGCCGGCAATAGAGGCCGCCGCCTGAAGTGCTGTACGAGCTACTTTAGCTGGATCGAGAATACCCATTTCGATCATATCGCCGTACTCACCAGTCGCAGCGTTATAACCGAAATTACCTTTACCGGCTTTGATCTTGTCGACAACTACAGAGCCTTCGCCGCCAGCATTTTCAACGATTTGACGCAGTGGCGCTTCCATCGCGCGAAGCGCAATACCAACACCAACTGTTTGATCATTGTTATCACCCGTAAGGTCTGCAATTTTTTGCAGTACACGAACCAGAGCAACACCGCCACCAGGTACCACGCCTTCTTCAACCGCTGCACGAGTTGCGTGCAGTGCATCTTCAACACGGGCTTTCTTCTCTTTCATTTCCATTTCAGTGGTTGCACCAACCTTGATAACCGCAACACCGCCTGCCAGTTTGGCAACGCGCTCTTGAAGCTTCTCACGATCGTAATCTGAATTGCTGTCTTCGATCTGTGCACGGATCTGATTAACACGAGCTTCGATGGCTTTTGGATCGCCAGCGCCATCAACAATAGTCGTGGCTTCTTTACTCATGGTGATGCGCTTAGCTGTACCCAGATGATCAAGAGTTGCAGTCTCAAGGTCGAGACCGACTTCTTCAGAGATCACTGTACCGCCAGTTAAGATAGCAATATCTTCGAGCATTGCTTTGCGACGATCGCCAAAGCCAGGTGCCTTGCAGGCAGCAACTTTAACAATACCGCGCAGGTTGTTAACAACCAGTGTCGCCAGTGCTTCGCCTTCAACATCTTCGGCAATAATCATCAGTGGCTTGCCGGCTTTGGCAACATTTTCCAGCAGCGGCAGCAGCTCACGGATATTAGAAATCTTCTTATCAACCAGCAGAATAAACGGTGCATCTTGCTCAGCACTCATGCTCTCTTGGTTATTGATAAAGTAAGGCGATAGATAGCCACGATCAAACTGCATACCTTCAACGATATCCAGTTCATTCTCCAGACCCGTGCCCTCTTCAACAGTGATAACGCCCTCTTTACCGACCTTATCCATAGCTTCAGCAATGATGTCACCAATATGTGAATCACTGTTGGCTGAGATAGTACCTACCTGAGCCACTTCTTTAGAATCTGAACAGGGCTTTGCAATGTCAGCGATCTCGGCAACAGCTGCAATAACAGCCTTATCGATGCCGCGCTTAAGATCCATTGGGTTCATGCCTGCAGCAACTGACTTGAGGCCTTCGATAATGATCGACTGCGCCAGTACTGTTGCAGTTGTAGTGCCATCACCAGCGTCATCAGAGGCTTTAGAGGCCACTTCTTTGAGCATCTGAGCGCCCATGTTTTCAAACTTGTCGCTGAGTTCAATCTCTTTGGCGACAGAAACACCATCTTTAGTCACTGTAGGCGCGCCAAATGATTTCTCAAGAACAACATTGCGTCCTTTAGGGCCGAGGGTAACTTTTACTGCGTCGGCGAGGATATTTACTCCGTCCAACATACCTTGACGAGCATTGCCGCCAAACTTAACTTCTTTTGCTGACATGATTATTTCCTTTCAAAAATCTAGTTATCACAAAAATTCTTTAATAATGCTGATTGGTGCAAAGCTGTAAATTAAGCGTCTACTACAGCTTTAATATCAGTTTCACTGAGAATGATTAACTCTTCACCGTCAACATCAATCGTGTCCTGTCCGGCAAATTTGCCAAACACAACGGTATCACCGACCTTGACGTCAACCGGACGTAGGTCACCGTTATCGAGAATACGACCGCCACCTACAGCAACAACTTCGCCCTTGTTAGGCTTTTCCTGTGCTGAGCCCGGTAGCAAAATGCCACCAGCGGTTTTGGCTTCTTCTTCCTCGCGACGAACGATCACTCGGTCGTGTAATGGGCGAATCTTCATATTTTGTTTCTCCAGTTTATATATCGGCAATTTTCAAACAATTTTGCGGATTCCCGCGACTGCAATTCATATGGTGGTGCCATGATTCTTTTTCAAGGGATCAGAGCATTTTTTTATTACTTGGTGATTAACTCTCCATGTTTTTACATCCTTTCACGCTCCTTTTAATATCTCACTTGTTTATCACTAAACCTCTTTATTACCAAACTTAGTCATCCCAAGACTCGCCTTCAATGGCGTCATCCAGATCTCTGTTTCTTTTAGGGCCAGAAGAGCTGGTTGAATTAAAACTTCCACTCTGTCCATGGGTAGATACGCTGGCAACCACCATCCTACTCAGTATAAATTGCGCCATAATTCGTCGAATTGGCGGAATCAAACCGGAAAATCCAATTAGATCAGTTATAAACCCGGGGGTTAGCAACAGAGCACCACAAACCGCGAGAATAATTCCCTCGGCAATTTCCTGAGCGGGAAGCTGGCCCTCTTCAAATTTTCGACGGCCACGCCACAATGTTTCAAAGCCCTGAGCACGGAGCAGATTGACACCAATAAACGCAGTCAGCAGCACCAGACCAATGGTCGGCAGCGCGCCAAGCTGAGCACCGACAGTGATTAGCAGCCACATCTCTAACACGGGCGTGATTACAAAGATCAAAAACAGGTAGCGCACAGTGAATTTCTCTTTTGGTTTGAGTTACTAGATTGGGGTCATTTTGACTATTTCAACAGTAGTCTGAATAGCGTAGTCTTACGCCATGAAAAATAATGGCTTAAATAAGCCTGCCGGGGAAGAACCGAGCTTTGAAACACCTAGTTCGGAAGAACCCAGCTTGAAAACAAGAGTATATATGGTTTTGGCAGCCGTGCCTTCAGGTACCGTTGTCACCTATGGACAGCTCGCCGCACTGGCAGGATTGCCAAGAGCTGCGCGAATGGTCGGGCGTATTCTCGGTAATCTGCCCAAAGGCACAGAGCTGCCCTGGCATCGAGTAATCAATGCGGCGGGTAAGATCAGTCTACCGGAAGATAGCCAGAGCTTTAAATTGCAGAAGGCACGACTTCAAGAAGAGGGAATAGTATTCAGTAACAATAGGATCAGCCTGAAAAAATTTAACTGGCAGCCCTAAGCTGTTGTTATAAATAGCGATAAAAAGCTACGCCCGTAAGCCCAACTAAGAAAAGCCAAGCAAAGGATTCCAATGAACTCAGCAACTATAAAGCAAGCGCTTTTAAACCGGCGCATGTTGGTCTGTATCTTTACCGGTTTTGCCTCAGGTATGCCGCTGTATTTATTGATCTCGTTGGTACCCGCCTGGCTGAGCACCGAGGGTGTTGGCCTCAAGGAAATCGGCTTCTTTGCACTGATCGGCCTGCCCTACACGTGGAAATTTCTCTGGTCACCACTGCTCGACCGCTATCAGCTATCACTCTTTTCCCACAAATTTGGTCTTCGCCGCAGCTGGATGTTCGTCACCCAGATATTACTGGTTCTGGCCATCGCCGCACTCGGCTTTTTCGACCCGACTACGCAGATCTGGACTATTGCCTGGCTATGTCTGGCAATCGCTTTTCTCAGCGCCACTCAAGATATTGTTCTCGACGCCTACCGTCGGCAGATACTGCCAGATCAGGAACTTGGGCTGGGCAACTCCATCCACGTCAACGCCTACCGTATTGCCGGTCTGATTCCCGGCTCACTGTCACTGATACTGGCAGACACCCTGCCTTGGCAGCAGGTATTTACGATTACCGCAGCCTTTATGTTTGTCGGCATAGGCCTGACCATCAGCATTGCCGAACCCAAGGCTCATTTGCGCCACCCGACAACACTTAAGAAAGCCATCGTTGAGCCATTTCACGAGTTTTTCAGCCGTCAGGGTATACGGCAGGCATCGCTGATACTGGCATTTATGCTGCTCTACAAACTCGGCGACAGCATGGCCACGGCACTGGCAACACCGTTTTATCTGGATCTCGGTTTTAGCCTGACCGAGATTGGCTTTATCGCAAAACACGCAGCGCTGTGGCCAATGATTATTGGCGGTATTCTCGGCGGAATCCTGATGCTTAAAATAGGCATTAATCGCGCTCTATGGCTGTTTGGATTAGTGCAGATTATCTCTATTCTCGGCTTTGCTGTGCTGGCCAATATCGGCGAAGGGTTGTGGCTTTTAGGCCTGGTTATCAGCTTTGAATATTTGGGTGTGGGTCTTGGCACTGCCGCTTTTGTCGCTTTTATCGCGCGTTCAACTCATCCGGCGTTTGCCGCCACACAGCTGGCACTGTTTACCGCACTTACAGCGGTGCCGCGCACAGTGGCCAGTTCAGTGACCGGTATTATTGTAGAGGGTGTTGGCTGGGAGAACTTCTTCTATTTATGCACCGCGCTGGCCATTCCCGGGATGTTGCTGCTGCTTAAAGTCGCGCCATGGAATGCTGCCAGTAGCGGTGACAGTGATATGTCAGAGAAGACCGGCAACTGAATTAACTGAGCATAACCAATAGCGCAATCACCACTAACCAGCCCATCATTGCGCGGGTAAACAGCGCGACCATTTCGCTAATCAATGCTAAGCCCGCGGCATTATCACTGACCCTACTCTCTTCACTAGCAGTTACATCCTCACCGGCATCGACCTGAGGACGCTGAATATCTCCTAGCGCACCAGTAACACAGCGTCGCAATAAATCTGCCGTTGAGGTTCGCGGGCAAAAAATTAATTCTTTAAGGGGTTCAGTGGCATGGGCAAAGCTACCGACCAGACCCAGAGTTAAGGCCAAAAAGCGCACCGGCAGCCACTCGAGTAACCAGAGTGCGGTGCTGGCTGTTGATTGACAGCTGTCCGCCTGAGGTTCGACAGCCGCAGAATCCTTTACAGCAAGCTCTTGCTCCTCGACTTGCTGTCCCTCTTGATCACTTTCATCAGCAAGTGCCATATCACCGTGCAATGCCAACAGACGGTAGGCCAATGCCGCTGGCGCACCGAAAATAAAGAACCAAAAAACCGCGGCAAATCGACGCTCAAAAATCCTGTAGGGCAAGGCAGCGATTAATTCCTGATAGAGATCCGTCGAGCTTTCCGCACTACTGCTGCGATGGGCAATATTAAACACCGCTGCATCGTGGTAGGCGGCCTGCAAATCATTGCGCTCAATATCTGACTTTAAAAGCTCGATTTGAGCACTGATATCGCCGCGACCAAAACTATAGAGCAAGACCGCAAGTTCGAGTACAAAAACCAATAGACCGTAGCCGCTAGTACTCAGCTGTAAAATAATCAGATACAGAACCACCACTGGCACCAGCACAAAGGCCAGCAGCTTTAGAGTGGACGAGCGCTGAAACATCGACAGCTCAGACAACTTTGCATGCCATGTCTGCAGCCATGCATCACGTTGTAAAAATGCCATTTGGCCATAGCTTTCAAGGGCTATTATCGCTACAAGAACAATTAAAAAATGCACCGCACACCTCTGTATTTATGGGGGTAATCTTTGGGGTAAATAATATCTAGCCCAAACTCTGCTTATAACGATCCCAGTCAAAGGCCTCACCGGGGTCAGTCTTGCGTCCCGGGGCTATATGGCTGTGACCGACAATTTTATCGGCTGTAATCAATGGATACTGGGCGCAGAGCACTTTGGTTACTGAAGCCAGCACCTGGTATTGATCGTCAGTGTAAGCAATATTGTCAGCGCCCTCCATTTCAATGCCTATGGAGAAGTCATTGCAGTTTGTACGACCATCAAATTGCGAGGCCCCCGCGTGCCATGCGCGAGCCGTAAAAGGCGCGTACTGAGTAATATTGCCAAGGCGATCAATCAATAGATGGGAGGAAACTTTCAAATCGCAGATTTCGGCAAAATAACTATCCGCCTGCACATCAAGACAGTTGGTAAAAAACTGGCTGATATAGCCACCGCCAAACTGATTGGGCGGCAAACTGATATTGTGAATAACCAGCAGACTGATATCAGCCGCATCTGGCCGACTGTCAACATTGGGGGATGGTACTTCCGAAGCTGGACGCAACCAGCCGTTTTTTATCTGCATTAAAGATATCTGCTAGCTCGCAACCGGCAATCCTTTGATTTGGGTAATTGCCTGTTTGATGGCTTTGTCGAATAGATGAGAATTATCCAGCACCGAAACCTTGCCGTCCATTAAATCCAGCGCTAAACGCGCTCTATCACGCTCGGCAATAAGCTTACCTTTATTATCGACAAATACATACTTCCACGATGGCCCGACAATTCCCGCAAGCTTGCCGCGTTTGTGCGCCTTTATATCACTGCCCAATTCAATCCAGCAACCCTTTTGCAGGGCCATTAGAATTCGCTGGGCGCTGCTGTCCAGTGTCTCAGCATCGCGCACTGCCTGAGAAATATTCTTACCCGGCAGTTCTGCCTTTACCGCCGAGACCAGAATACGTTTAATTTCCTCAACCATCTGCTGCTCACCGAGTTTGCTAGTATCAACCTCTGAGAGCTGTTCAGATTGCTTTCGCTTAGCTGAACTCAACTTACCGGCTTTCTTTTGACTCGCTCTCTTTTCACTAAAAGAGGGCGCAATCTCAGTGACCACCGCTGAGTGCACCGCCGCCGGTTTAGCAATCCCCAGCGCTTGGCTCAACTGCTTAACTTGCAGCGCACGCTGGGCAACATCAGTGGAGATATGCCCGAGCCGAGCATCAATATGAGCAAGCAACTCATGGCGATATTTGGTATCCGCCTGAGTCGGACTGCGCCGTGCCAGATGCACCAGATTCTCCAGTAATTTAATGGCTACCAGCCAATCGTTAGCCGCCTCACCAGAGCGCAGGTGAGCCATATGCATCACCATGCACCAGCTGTGCTGAATAAAATCGACCACAGTCTCGGAGAGTTTTTTACCCACTATGCGCCGGGTAATTTCCTCTTCAACCCGAGTGCGCGCCCAGTTAACCTTTTCCTGAGCGGCAATCTGCTCCAACTCGCGGGTTTCTACTGTCGAGATTTTGCGCCTATCACGATCGACAATAGCCATAAAATTGGAGAGCATCGCCGGTAAATTCTGCTCATCAAATGACTCGCCAGCCATAGACTCAGAGAGTTTTAACATCTGCTGATAGATCTGATTATCTTCACAGTCGCCCTGCTCCAGACCAATGGCGTATTTGGCCATCTCATTAAACAGACGACGGATAGGATGATTTTCCTGCTCGAGTATCAGCGGTTTTTTAATCGCCATTTTTAACATCGGCAATTCACAGCGGTTAATCACCTGCTGCACCTCTGGCGCCACTTGCATGGATTGACCAAAACTGGAAAAGATATTTTCCACCACCTGAAAAACACTCTTATCATTGCGATGCAGGCGGCTGCCATTCTCCCCATCACCCAGATGCTTTATCGCTGCCGCCAACTCTCGGGTTATCTGCCCATTGCTGAGGAGTTCCGTGCGGTTGGTGATGAGATCATTCATATGCTTATTAATCTCTGCCAACAGCTGCGGCTTATCCATGCAAGGCTTGGAATTAGACTGCTTGGAATGCTGTTCCTGAGACTGATGAGGTTCTGCACTATCTTCAACGCTGCTATCTGCTGAAGAGGTTTTTTGCGTGGAGAGTGGATCACCCTGTGCAGACTCTCGCTCGGCGTTTTCCAGCATCGAGCTTATTTTGGCTAATAACTCAGTTTGAATTCGGCTATTGGCCATCGACGACGGCTCGTCGGCATAATGAGCAACGGCCTCTTTAACCTCATCAATGCCACTAGTGGCCTGAGCATCCCCGTCTGTATTGTCAGGCTGCGCTGATAATACCGATGGGTTATGGTCTGGGTCTTTATTGCAAAACTCTGCTTCACTGGTCTTTTTATTAGGCTTTTTATTAAGTTCGTTATCAAGCTCTTCACTAGCCTCTTTACGACCCTCGTCATCCCCAGCAGTCTCCACAGCAGGAGCAAATCCTGCGTCCTCGAGCATCTGGTTAGCAACCCCAAGCATTTCTGCATAACGCTTATCGAAACAGGCCAGATCAAAAATCCTGACTAATTCCAGCTGCACTTCAAGAGCAATCATATCCTCATCAATCGCAGCGACAAATGCCTCCAGAATTGCATCTGGTGACATTGGCAAAGTTTTAATTGGCGCGGTTTTATCCAACAGGGATTTCAGCCTTGCCTCAAACTGGTGGAGCTCAGTCCGCAACTCCTCGCGCACACGACTGGAAAAATTATCCAGCGCGATCATCACTTCAAGATCTTCATGGCCGAGAAGTTTAAGCTTATCCGACTCAGGGGATAGAAAATTCGCTTGCGGTGATTTATCAGAGGAAGCCAGATCAGACTGGCTAGCGAGTAGGGGGTTTTCCAGGGATGTAAAATGATCGAAGACAGTGGCTATTGTTAACGCTTCGATATCAGAGCGCTGCTTTCTCAACAGTCGCTGAGAATCTAGATAAAGTGTCTGTAGACGATTGCTCTCAGCCCGTGCGGCCAAGCCCACCAGACTGGAAGAACAGACTTCATTGAATTTTTTAAAGGCATCAGAAAGATGTTGCTGGCAGAGCTGCCCCAACGACTGTACGAGCTGTTTATTTCCCTTAACTAATCCATTGCTCATTACACTTGCCAACCCCTTGGCTAGACAATCAGGCGATAGTTCACAATCCTTATGTGAATTCAGACTTGTCTGTGTGGCATTGAAACAGATCAACTGGAAAAATCCAATGACAAAAGCATCTCGGCAATAAATTACTTATCAGTATTACTGATATAATGAGGTGCTTTAATTTACGCTAAAACCATCTTATTCAGCCGATGAGAACCCTATGAAAAGCGAGATTTTAAGCGCCATCCAAAGTGATATTCCCCTAAGTGTCAACCGCGCACTGGCAGAGGACATTGGCGACGGCGATATCACCGCGCAGCTAATTCCCGAGGATAAACAGGCAACTGCAGTAGTAATTTGCCGAGAAGCCGCAGTAATCTGTGGCCGCCCCTGGGTTGATGAGGTTTTTCAGCAGCTCGATAAAAGCACCCAAATTGAATGGCATATTGATGAAGGTGAGAGCGTTACAGCCAATCAAAAACTCTTTACCCTGACTGGCAATGCTCGAGTACTGCTAACCGGCGAACGCACGGCACTCAATTTTCTGCAGACACTTTCAGCGACCGCCACCAGCGCAAAAAAATTCGCAGCGCTTGCACCAAATAGCCAGATTAAAATTCTCGATACACGAAAAACCATTCCCGGGCTGCGACTGGCACAAAAATACGCCGTCGCCATAGGCGGTTGCCACAATCATCGCGTCGGGCTATACGATGCCTTTTTAATTAAAGAAAACCATATTGCCGCCTGTGGTGGTATTACTCAGGCGATCGAAAAGGCGCGATCAATTTCCGCAGATAAGCTCGTGGAAGTGGAGGTGGAAAATCTCGATGAACTGCATCAGGCACTTGCCGCTAAAGCGGATATTGTGATGCTGGATAATTTTTCACCTACAGAGATTGAAGCTCTGTCGTCGATTGATTTGGGTAATACTAAAATTGAAGTTTCCGGGGATATTACCGAGGAGAAATTGCGCGCCTATAACCATGGGGCAATTAATTTTATTTCTTCAGGGAGTTTAACTAAGCATATTCAGGCGGTGGATTTATCGATGCGTTTGATGATTTAAGATTTTAGATCGGCATAAAAAAAGGCTCCCAAGGGAGCCTTTTAAGCTTTATTGTCGTCATTTAATATATTAGCAAACCAAAGCCGCAATGCAGGTAGAAGCGGCATTTAAGCTCCAGACTACAGAACCGTCAGCAGCGATTCGCGTGCCATCAAGGATATAGGTAGCAGCAGCTGTTCCGTTATAGGTATTACGACCTGTTGCTGTAAGGCTTACAACCCCAGCTGCAGTAGTAGTTGCAGTTACCGTAATTGCTTCAGCTGGAGCAGCATTCGCGACATCGACTACACCGCCGCCGCCGCCGCCAATACAAGCAACAATGTAATTAGCATTAGTGCCGGCAACCGTTTGAGAACACACTTCGACATCAGTTTTCAGAGAAGAAGTAGCCAATACAACTTCTGAATATGTAGCTTTAGCCGTATATTGCTGATAAGCCGGCAAAGCCACAGCAGCCAAAATACCAATAATCGCCACTACAATCATTAATTCGATAAGGGTAAAACCCGTTTGTTTTCTGTTCATATTCATTGTCACTCTCCGTTAGAAAAAATAGAAACTTTTAGTTAACTGCAAAAATAATTTTTACAACTTTCGAATAGAGTTCAGCAATTGGCGTGCCAAAAATAATATATTGCTATATTTCAATAAGTTAAAGATAAAGGCTGTTTTTTTAACTACTAATTCGCGACTAATTTTTTATTGATTTTGTTTCTTGCCCGTCAATTTGTGACTTTTTTTGTCACTGTTTTTTTAATTTTCTCAACATCCTTTTTATTTAGACTACGCTTAAATTAAAATAATTCGCAAATAAATAATTACAATAAATCAACTAGCATTTCTATTTGCAGCTCACTGTAAAAAATGCCCCTCTATTATTTGCGAATAAAAAAAGAGCGTATAACTAGCGATGAGATGCCGACTGTTTTTAAAAAAAGTGATCTCTGGTTCACATAATATTTTTGGTTATGTGGGGTTTGGCACATCATGGATTTAAAGCGCTCAGTAGACTTGCCTGTAACGCTAATACAGGGTGGTTATACCTCTATGAACATGCCAAATATTGCTTTACACGGTTTACCCAAACGTCTGGTTGACGATCAATTAATCGCTGCAACTGTGCTTGAAGAGGCCACAGTTTCGGCCAAGACCAACAAAATCTCACTGGTGCAGTATCTCTGCGATAAACATCTGCTCTCCTCTGAACAGATCGGTAAATCTGCGGCAAAAGAGTTTGGTATTCCGCTCTATGCTCTTGAAAAACACAATCCCGACAGCTTCCCCAAAGATCTAGTCGATACCAAACTGCTTAAAAAACATCAGGCTATCCCGTTAATGCAGCGCGGCAATCGACTCTTTATGGCGATTGCCGACCCAACTAATCAGCGCGCCATAACCGAGATACAGTTTCAGACGGGTATTGCGGTGGAGCCGGTACTGGCACTCTATTCGGCAATTAACGAGACGCTAGAAAAATGGCTTGAGAGCGCCAATGATGGCGATATTGGTGAAGCTCTTGGCACCATCGACGATGTTCATCTTGATGATCTGGATATGGAAGCTCTGGATGATGAGGATCAGGCTGATAGCGGTACTAATAATGGCGAAGATGATGCGCCAATTGTGCGCTTTGTTAATAAGATGCTGCTCGATGCAATTCGCCTTGGCGCTTCGGATATCCATTTTGAACCCTACGAGAAATCCTATCGAGTGCGCTTTCGTATTGATGGAATTTTGCAGGAGATGTCTAAGCCACCGGCCAATCTTGCACCTCGTTTAGCGGCACGCCTCAAGGTAATGTCGCGGATGGATATTTCCGAGCGCCGCGTACCTCAGGATGGCCGGGTAAAACTTAAGTTATCGAAAAATAAGGCAATTGATTTTCGAGTTAATACCCTACCGCTGCAGTTTGGCGAGAAAATTGTACTGCGTATTCTTGATCCCAGCAGTGCCAAGATGGGTATTGATGCACTGGGCTATGAGGAGGATCAGAAAGAACTTTATATGGAGGCACTGGCGCGTCCTCAGGGAATGATTTTGGTAACCGGACCGACTGGTAGTGGTAAAACCGTCTCTCTGTATACCGGCCTAAATATTCTCAACACCCCCGAACGCAATATTTCCACCGCGGAAGACCCGATTGAAATCAATATGGAAGGCATTAACCAGACGCAGATTAATATGCGTGTGGGTCTGACATTTGCCGAGGCGCTGCGCTCATTTTTGCGTCAGGATCCGGATGTAGTGATGGTTGGTGAGATACGTGACTTGGAAACTGCCGAGATTTCTATTAAAGCGGCACAGACCGGTCACTTGGTTCTATCTACCTTGCATACCAACAGCGCGCCTGAAACTCTGACCCGACTACTCAATATGGGGGTTCCCTCATTTAATGTGGCGACCTCAGTCAATCTGATTATTGCCCAGCGGCTGGGCCGCAAGCTCTGCCACCAGTGCCGTGAGCCATTTGAGGATATTCCTGACAATGTGCTAACCGAAGAGGGATTTGATGATATAGGCATTCCCCGCGAGGAGATCACTGTCTACAAGCCGGTGGGTTGCGCAGCCTGTACCAACGGTTACAAGGGCCGAGTGGGTGTTTACGAGACGCTAAAGATCACCCCGACAATATCGCGGATTATTATGGAAGGCGGCAGTTCTCTGGATATTCTCGACGCGGCACTCAAGGAAGGATTTAGACCCCTGCGTGCATCGGCTTTACGTAAGGCTTCACTTGGTCTAATTAGTATTGAAGAAGCTAATAGAATTACCAAAGACTAATTTTTACAGACTAACTTTTAAAAATTAGCTATTAAAGACCAACTATTAATGACTAGCTGAGATCAAAGGAAGGAAAATGCTATGGCTACAGTGGCCGACACCCAGTTATTTGTCTACAAGGGAAAGAACCGCAAAGGTGAAAAAATTGAAGGTGAGTTGCGTGCCGACAATTTGTCACTGGCCAAGGGCCAGCTGCGCAAACAGGGCATTATTTCGACCTCGGTAAGAAAGAAACCCAAGCCACTGTTTAGCCGCAGGAAAAAAATCACCCCCGCAGATATCGCCCTGTTCACACGACAGTTAGCCACCATGATGAAGGCCGGTGTTCCGCTGGTGCAGTCCTTTGATATTGTTGCCGACGGTGTCGAAAATGAAACCATGAAAGAACTGATTTTTCAGATTCGCGACGATGTTGCCGCCGGTGGCGGTTTTGCCAATGCACTGCGCAAGAGCCCGCGTAACTTTGATGACCTTTTTTGCAGTCTGGTGGATGCCGGTGAAACTGCCGGTGCTCTGGAAACCATGCTCGATCGGGTGGCAACCTATAAAGAAAAGACCGAACAGCTAAAAGCAAAAATCAAAAAAGCCATGACCTACCCTATTGCGGTTATGGTGGTAGCGGTTATTGTTACCGCTATTCTGTTAATTAAAGTGGTGCCGGTTTTTGCTGAGACTTTTAGTAGTTTTGGTGCTGACCTGCCAGCCTTTACCCTTTTTGTACTGGGTTTATCTGAGGCTCTGCAGGCTTCATGGATGGTTATTCTGGTAATTATCGCCGTGGCCATTTACGCCTTTAAAGAGGCGCGCTTTAGATCGAAAAGGTTTTCCTACGAGGTGGATAAATACACACTCAAGGTTCCGATTGTCGGCGGCATTGTCTACAACGCAGTGGTGGCGCGCTTCGCTCGCACCCTTGCGACAACTTTTTCCGCTGGTGTTCCTATAGTGGATGCCCTTGAATCTGTGGCCGGCGCTGCCGGCAATGCTCTGTATCACGATGCGATCTTGCGGGTGCGAGATGATGTAACTACAGGGATTCAGTTGCAGCAAGCGATCAAGTCGACTGGAATGTTTCCTATCTTACTGCAGCAGATGGCGGCTATTGGTGAGGAGTCTGGTGCACTGGATGAGATGCTGGAGAAGGCTGCCACCCATTATGAAGAGTTGGTGGATAACTCGGTGGATAATTTGACTAGCCTTTTGGAGCCGATGATTATGGCGGTACTGGGTGTGTTGGTTGGTGGTCTGTTGATTGCCATGTATCTGCCGATATTCCAGTTGGGTAATGTGGTTTAAACATCTGCAACCTCGTCATACTAGCGTAGGCTAGTATCTAGTGATATGCAGGGAGGTCCCAGCCCAGCCTTCGCTGAGGTGACGTTGCTTCGATGGGGTTATGACAGTGCGGGTCGGGGTGACATTATCTGCCATTCAACACATAATTGGGTACTGCCGAAATAGTTAGTCTAAATTAAGGTGAATAAACCGTTTCAATAACTATAACCGGTGTTGGTCAAACCAGCGCCCAAACTACTAATGACTTATCTGTGAATAACCTATGCTTTTAGATACCGGCTTATCACCCTTCGCCCTGGCATTGGCCGCCCTGCCCTTTGGCCTGATTATTGGCAGCTTTCTCAATGTGGTTATTCTGCGATTTCCAGAACAGCTGAAAAATAACTGGCGCCGCGAGTCAGAGGACTTTCTGGGTCTGCCATCAGAACCCACAGAAAAGATCACTCTGTCTGTTCCAGCATCGCGCTGCCCTTCCTGCGGTGTACCCATTAAGCCCTGGCACAATATTCCGGTTATTAGCTATGTGTTTTTACGCGGTAAATGCACCGCCTGCTCGACACCTATTTCAATCCAATACCCACTGGTAGAACTGCTCTGCGGACTAGCGACAGCCTTCATTGTCTATCAATTTGGCCTGTCATTAATGACTGCCTACTGCCTGCTTTTCAGCTGGGTTCTAATTGCCCTAACCGGCATTGACTACCATGACCAACTGCTGCCAGATCAGATTACCCTGCCGCTTTTATGGGTTGGACTGTTTGCCAACCTAAGCTCGACCTTTGTACCGATTAATGAGGCGGTAATCGGTGCGCTGGCCGGTTATCTATCGCTTTGGTCAGTATTCTGGATATTTAAGTTAGTCACTGGCAAAGAGGGTATGGGCTACGGTGACTTTAAGCTGCTGGCCGCTCTGGGTGCTTGGATGGGCTGGCAGATGCTGCCGCTGATTATTATTCTCTCGACCTTTGTTGGTGCCTTGGTGGGCATAATCGGGGTGATTGTAAAATCCAAAGATCGACAGGTTCCGATCGCTTTTGGGCCGTTTCTGGCGATGGCCGGTTGGATTGCGTTAATCTGGGGTGATAAGATTCTCGACAATTATTTGGGTCTGTTTGGTTTTTAAACAGCACCTAAATCCACAAATTAATCAGTTTATTAGCACCAGAGCGCCCCCTATTGAATAACTTACTGCAGTCAGATTCTTTTATCGTTGGTTTAACCGGCGGCATCGGCAGTGGTAAAAGCACGGTTGCTGAGGCATTTCGCCAGCTGGGCGTTACTACGGTGGATGCCGACCGCGCTTCCCGGGCTGTTGTTGAACCGGGCATGCCAGCCCTAAAAAGTATCGCGGAGCACTTTGGTTCAGAGATTATTCAAGAGGATGGCAATCTCAATCGCGCTGCGCTACGCACTATTATCTTCTCTGATCCTGCACAAAAAACCTGGTTGGAATCTCTGCTGCATCCATTGATTCGCCAGTGGATTGTCGAGCAGTTACAAAAGGCGACTAGCCCCTACGTGATTCTGGAGTCACCACTGCTCTACGAGACTGATCAACATCAACTGGTAGATACTGTTTTATTGGTGGATCTGCCCATGGAACTTCAGATAGAGCGCGCAGGTGCTCGCGATGGTAACCAATCAGAGCAAATTAAACGTATAATTGCAGTGCAGATGCCTCGCGAAGAGAAATTATCTCGGGCGGATTGGGTATTTGATAACGCCCAACCACTGGAGACTGTTACTACCAGGGTTGCGGCACTGAACAATGAGTTTTTAAGCTTGGCAAAAACCCAAGGTATTTCATAAAGAAACTATACAAAACACCACACAAAAAACTACACAAAAAACTAGAATTACGGATATTTACCATGACCGGCGTAACTACAATTGACTGCCCGACCTGTAAAAAAAAGGTGCAGTGGAATGATAAATTTCCCTCCCGCCCTTTCTGCAGTGACCGCTGCAAACAGATAGATTTTGGCGGCTGGGCTCAGGAGGGCTTTGCAATTAAAGGCTCGGCGATTTTGGATCCCGAGTTAATGGATTCTGAACAGTTGGGTGCAGAGTTATTAGAGGCAGGGCTTATTGATCCTAAGCTTTTAGAAAAATAGCTTTTAGAAAAATAGCTCTAAGCGCTGATACCAGTCTTGGCGAGCTGCTCTAAAATCGGCTGATTGGCTGCGGGGAAATGAAATAATCGCTCAGGCTTTTCAGTCAGTAACTCCTGCAAACCCACCCAGCGACATTCCTGCCCTTCCTTACCATGTGCCTTGCCTGCAAAACGATTTACCTGCCAGATATCGAGAAAAACCTGCTTGTCAGGATAATCGTGCTCGACCTGCATATAGGGTTCGGCCGCTTCAACATGGATATCCAACTCTTCAAAGAGCTCCCGGGCCAGCGCTGACTCGGCACTTTCGCCAGTTTCAACTTTACCGCCGGGGAACTCCCAGAAGCCACCCTGATGCAGATGATCAGCACGGCGGGAGATAAAGATTTTCTGTTGATCCGCATTGACTATCACCGCGGCAACAACATGAATGCGTTTCATTTCAATGCCCATCACTCTGTATAAGGTTAAGTACGGTATTCAGCGTTGATGCGCACATATTCATAGGTAAGGTCGGTAGTCCATACTGTCTCCGCAGCGCTGCCGCGATTAAGCGAGACCTGAATAGTGATATCTTCCGCGGCCATGGCCTGTTCACCGGCCTGTTCGGTATAGCTGGCGGCACGACTACCCTGTTCGACAATCAAAACCTTATTAAGGCTTACGGAAACCTTATTAACATCGAGATTATCAACACCGGCGCGACCGACGGCGGCTAAAATTCTTCCCCAGTTGGCATCCGAGGCGGCCAGTGCAGTTTTAACCAGTGGTGACTCGGCAATACAGTAGGCAACTTTTACCGCTTCGGCGGAATCTACCGCACTGTCTACCACTACGCTAACAAACTTACTTGCCCCTTCACCGTCGCGAATAATCGACTGGGCCAGCTCAATAAAGACTGTCTCGAGTTGGGCGACAAATTGCTCAAAGTTGCTCTCATCAATAACCACGCCACTGGCACCGGTGGCGGCCAGCACGACTGCATCATTGGTTGATGTATCACTGTCGACTGTGATGCGGTTAAAGGATTTATTGGCCACCAGATGCAGTGCGCAATGCAATAGCTCTGGATCGACCTGGGCATCGGTGGCGACAAAGCCAAGCATGGTGGCCATATTGGGCTTGATCATGCCGGAGCCTTTGGTGATACCGGTGATGGTCAGCAGGTCTGTACTGCCCTCTAAACTAAACTGCAGGCTGGCACCTTTGGGGCGGGTATCGGTAGTTAAAATACCTTCGGCAGCATCGCCCCAGCCATTTTCATCGAGGGCTTCAACGGCTTGAGGTATCCCCCCCAGCAGCTTTTCCATCGGCAGTGACTCACCAATAACACCGGTCGAAAATGGCAGTATTGTATTCGCAGTAACAGACTTTAGCTCGGCCAAAACCTCGCAGCTCTTTTGCGCATCGGCAAGGCCAATTTTGCCGGTGCCTGCGTTAGCGTTGCCGGTATTAATTAATAAGTAGCTCGGTGCGCCAGATTGCAGATGCTGCTTGGCAACGGTTACCGGTGCCGCGCAAAACGCATTTTGAGTAAAAACTGCGGCTACAGAGGTTGATTCGCTGAGTTCCATAACTACAAGGTCTTTGCGGCCCGGTGTTTTTATACCGGCGCAGGCAGTGCCCAACCTAAAGCCGGGGACTGGATGCATCTGTGGAAATATTCCGCTACCTGTTGCCATTACTGTTCCTTATCAATCGATCTACTCATACCATTAAATCTTGCCGTTAAATCTTACCGTGGCACTGCTTATATTTTTTCCCTGAACCACAGGGACAGGGATCATTGCGGCCTACCTTGGGCCCCTGACGCTGCAACGGCTGTTGCGGCTGCGCCGGTTTGCCCGCGGCTTTTACCGCACCTTTTACCGCACCTTTTACCGAACCTTCTTGAGTGAGATTTTCAGTCGCAGCATGCTGATATTCACGACCTTCCTGCTCTCGGCGACGCTGCTCTTCGAGCTTCTGCATATCCTCTTCGCTGGTGACCTGGATATGGCTCAAAAAGCGTATGGTTTCGATTTTAATATTGTTCAGCAGGTCTTCAAACATCTCAAATGATTCACGTTTGTATTCCTGCTTGGGGTTCTTCTGTGCGTAAGCACGTAGTCCAATACCCTGACGCAGCTGATCCATATTGGCCAGATGATCTTTCCACTGATTGTCGAGTACCTGAAGCATTATCTGGCGCTCGACTTCGCGCATCTGTTGGCCGACATGGGCATAGCGGGTCTCATAGTCAGTTTGCACAAGCTCAATAATGCGCTGACGCAATGTCTCTTCATCGAGACGGCTATCTTCCTCGAGCCAAGCGGTTAGCGGTAACTGTAGGGAAAAATCTGTGGCCAAGGTTTTTTCCAAACCTTCAACATCCCACTGCTCTTCAAGACTCATTGGCGGTATATGACTGTCGATCGCCTGAGTGACAACGTCTTCGCGAACACTGGTAATAATATTCGAGATATCTTCATCTTCGAGCAGGTAGTTTCGCTGTTCATAGACCACCTGACGCTGGTCATTGGCAACATCATCGTATTCGAGCAGATGTTTACGAATATCAAAGTTGCGCCCTTCGACCTTGCGCTGAGCTTTGACGATGGCATTGGTAACCATACTGTGTTCTATCGACTCACCCTGCTCCATTCCCATAGAGCGCATCATATTTTTCATTCGATCAGAGGCAAACAGTCGCATCAAAGGGTCTTCCAGCGACAGGTAAAATCGTGAAACACCGGGATCGCCCTGACGTCCGGAACGGCCGCGCAACTGGTTGTCGATACGCCGTGACTCATGGCGTTCGGTGGCGATAATATGCAATCCACCGGCGTCGAGCACGGTTCTTTGTCGCTCTTGCCACTCGGCTTTTAAGGCTTCCAACTCTTTTTCACTGGGCTTATCTAGCGCTTTAATCTCTGCTTCAAAATTGCCGCCGAGAACAATATCGGTACCACGACCAGCCATATTGGTGGCGATGGTCACCGCACCGGGTCGACCAGCTTCAACAATAATATTGGCTTCTCTCTCGTGCTGTTTGGCGTTGAGGACATTGTGTTTAACCCCTGCGCTATTGAGCATATTGGAGAGTAGTTCAGAGGTTTCTACCGAGGCTGTGCCGACCAGTACTGGAGCGCCTGCACTGGTGATTTCACCTATATCTTCAATCACCGCATTAAATTTTTCTTCCTGCGTCAGGAACACCAGATCATTGAGATCTTTGCGCATGACTTGGACATTGGTCGGAATCACCATCACCTGCAGGCCGTAGATCTGCTGAAATTCAAAGGCTTCAGTATCGGCGGTTCCGGTCATACCGGCGAGTTTGCCGTAGAGTCGGAAGTAGTTCTGGAAGGTGGTTGATGCCAGTGTCTGGCTCTCCTGCTGAATTTCCAGCCCCTCTTTGGCTTCAATTGCCTGATGCAGACCTTCGGAAAGACGGCGACCGGCCATGGTTCGACCGGTGTGCTCGTCAATCAGGACTGCCTGACCGCCCTGAACTATGTATTCAACATCTTTCTGAAACAGGTTGTGGGCGCGCAGTGCCGAGTGTACATGGTGCAGCAAGCCGAGGTTGGTTGCCTGATAAAGGCTCTCTTCTGGCTGAAGTAGGCCCTCACTTATCAAGATATCTTCAATCTTCTGGAAGCCTTCTTCGGTCAGTTCTACCTGACGACTTTTTTCATCAACGGTAAAGTCACCGAGCTTCTCTTCAACAGCTTCTTCAGTACTCTCTATGCTGCTCGCTGGAGAACCCGCTTCAAGGCTTTGAATCAATTTATTAACACTGCGGTAGAGAGACGAACTGTCCTGTGCCGCGCCGGAGATAACCAATGGTGTTCTGGCTTCATCAATAAGGATCGAATCCACTTCATCGATAATTGCAAAGGCCAGACCGCGCTGGGACTTATCCGTCAGGCGCAGGGCCATATTGTCACGCAGATAGTCAAAGCCAAATTCATTGTTGGTGCCATAGGTAATATCCGCTGCATAGGCTTCGCGGCGACTACAGGGCTGTGGTTCATCGGAGTCGCTGATCAGGAATGAGTTGGCTGCATCTTGTCCCTGATAGGACTGGATAATACCCACTGAAAGTCCCAGCGCTCGGTAGAGTGGTCCCATCCACTGTGCATCGCGACGGGCGAGATAGTCGTTAACGGTAATAACATGGACTCCCTCTTCGGGAAGTGCATTGAGATAGGCGGCTAGTGTTGCCACTAGAGTTTTACCTTCACCGGTGCGCATCTCGGCAATTCTGCCCTGATGCAGGGTGAGACCACCGATCATCTGTACATCGAAATGGCGCATTCCCATCACGCGTCGAGCGGTCTCTCGAACCACGGCAAAGGCTTCAGGAAGCAAATCATCAACGGTTTTTCCCTCGACCAACTGCTGGCGTAAACGGCCGGTTTCGGCTTTTAGGTCAGCATCATTTAGCTCACCGAGCCCAGATTCCAATTCATTGATTTTATTGACAAGTTTTTGAAGTTTACGCACTTCACGATCATTTTTTGTGCCGAAAACTTTTTTAATCAGATTGGCAAACATTACATTTTTCCATAAATAAATAACGAGAATTACAGGATGCTCTAAGGCTTAAATGCATAGAGCATAGTACAGATTAGGGTGTGAGGATATTCAGCGGTGGGTTTTGTGAATATAGCTTGCAGGATCGACGGTGCGACCATTTTTGAAGACTTCGAAGTGAACATGGGGGCCAGTGGAACGGCCTGAACTTCCCATGCGGGCGATCTCTTGGCCTTTTTTGACCACAGTGCCAAGCTCAACAAGGTTTGTCTTGTTGTGGGCATAGCGAGTGACAAAGCCATCGCTATGATTGAGCTCAACAAGATTGCCATAGCCGCTGCGCACACCCGACCAGGTAACTACACCAGAGGCGACAGCAACAACTGCTGAACCCTCTTTACCGGCAAAATCCACACCACCGTGCCAGCGCTGATCGCCGTGGAACGGGTCGGTACGCATACCGTATTTTGAGGACATCCAGCCTTTTAAGATAGGCCTGCCAGCAACGGTCTGCTCTTTTTCAAGGCGGTTGTCTGACATCATCGAGGTGAGAATCTGCAGCTGTGATTCTCGGCTATCCAGCTGGCGGTCGAGATTGGAAAAAATATCGGCCAGTTGGTTCTGGGCCAATAAATGATCTGTCTCTGCGAAGTGCGCAGGCTCTTCCGGGCCACCGAGGCCGGGGGTAGAAGAGAAATCAAACTCGCCATCTTCAAGGCTGGCAATCTGCGTAAGGTGCTCGCCGAGGGCGTCGAGGCGCACCAGACGGGCACGCATTTCCGCCAGTTTTAAGGTCATTGCTGTGAGGGTATTGTTAGCCTGAGTGCGTCCGGCGTCGACGTCGGACTGCTGAACGACAATCTTATGCTGCATTTCGTTGATGCTGTTTTCAAATAACAGCTCCCAGCGACCATCGGCAATCTTTACACCCATCATGGTTCCGGCTGCCACGGGAATACCCAGCAACAACACAGACAGCAGCCCTTTCGCCCAGCTATTGAGCGTTAGGGTGCGGGCTTTTTCGGCCCGATTGCTGATAAGAATAATTTTCACAGGAGACGTTAACTCGCAGCCATATAGTTGATCGGCACATCCTGCGGGTTATCTTCAAAGGTAACCATTTCCCAAGCATCGGTATCGGCCATCAGTGCGCGCACTGAGGCGTTATTGAGTGCATGACCAGATTTGTGTGCGTTAAATTCACCGATCATGCTATTGCCCAGCAGATAGAGATCGCCGATAGCATCGAGAATCTTGTGTTTTACAAATTCATCTTCGTAACGCAGGCCATCTTCGTTAAGTATCTGGAATTCATCGACCACAATGGCATTTTCAAAACTGCCACCGCGAGCCAGACCCACTGATCTAAGATATTCAAATTCATGCATAAAGCCAAATGTTCTGGCACGGCTGACTTCTTTCACAAACGAGGTAGTGGAGAAATCAATGCTCGCCTTGACCGCATGGTGCTTAAAGACCGGATGATCAAAGTCGATAACAAAGTTGACCTTAAAACCGTCAAAGGGCTTAAAGGTGGCGACTTTGTCGTCTTGTGTGATGGTTACATCGCGTTTGATGCGGATAAATTTCTTGGCTGCGTTCTGCTCGCAAATACCAGCGGACTGCAGTAGGAATACAAATGGGCCTGCACTGCCATCCATAATCGGAATTTCCGGGGCTGACACATCGACAATCACATTATCGACACCGAGACCGGCAAAGGCGGAGAGTAAGTGCTCGACAGTGGAGACGCGAACATCGCCGTTCATCAATTTGGTGGATAGCGTTGTGTCACCGACATTTTCAGCTTTGGCTTGAATTTCTACGACGGGATCTAGATCTGTACGACGGAATACAACACCGCTATCAGGTTCAGCGGGATGCAGAGTGAGATAGACTTTTTCACCGGTGTGGAGACCCACGCCAGTAGCACGTATAACGTTTTTTAACGTGCGTTGTTTAATCATACCCGAACTCACTTAGACTTATTGGTTAGCCAAAGCTCGGAATATTAACAGACAAGCCCCTCTATCACCAAGATTTTAAATCTGAGGCGAAGGCAATAGAGGGGCTGTTTATTTAGTCTGCCTGCTTACGTAAAAACGCTGGCACATCCAGATAATCAAGCTCTGGATCAGCATTGAGATCCATTTTACGCGCTGCTGACTGAGCTGTACCCTGCACACGTCTAGTCACAGTTGGCTTGGCCAGACTGCCATAATCCACTTCACCGCGAGCTGTACGCGGAGGATTATCCACCACAACACTCATCGGAACTTGCTTTTCACCGGGCTCTTTAAGGCCTGTAGCCACTACAGTAACTCGCAGCTGATCGGTTAATTCCGGATCAAATACACTACCGACAATCACGGTGGCATCTTCGTCTGAGAAGTCACGGATAATATTACCTACATCTTCAAACTCACCCAGAGTCAGATCGTAACCACTGGTGATATTAACCAAAATACCTTTGGCACCCTGGAGGTTGATATCTTCAAGCAGCGGACACTTAATCGCACTTTCCGCAGCAATAATGGCTCGGTCAGCGCCTGTAGCTTCACCAGTTCCCATCATCGCCATGCCCATTTCAGACATTACCGTGCGAACATCGGCGAAATCGACATTGATCAGACCTTCTAGAAGGATTAGATCGGCAATACCCTGAACCGCACCAAACAGAACATTGTTGGCCTGTTTAAATGCATTGATCACGGTCATATCTTTACCGAGCACCTGCAAGAGCTTTTCGTTGGGTACAATAATCAGTGAGTCAACACGCTCTTTAAGTGCGGCGATCCCCTGATTGGCAATATCCATACGCTTGCGGCCTTCAAAGGCAAATGGACGAGTGACAACACCGACGGTAAGAATACCCATCTGCTTGGCCACTTCAGCAATAACCGGTGCAGCACCGGTTCCGGTTCCACCACCCATACCGGCAGTGATAAACACCATATCGGCGCCTTCGATAGCCTGAGCAATACGCTCTTTGTCTTCGAGGGCAGCCTGACGACCGATTTCTGGATTGGCTCCAGCACCAAGACCTTTAGTCAGTGTTCCACCCAACTGCAGGATGGTCGCTGTATCCAGATCATTTAACGACTGAGCATCAGTGTTGGCACAGATAAACTGCACACCATCAATACTGCTCTCGATCATATGACGGACTGCGTTGCCACCGCCACCGCCGACTCCGATTACTTTGATATCTGCATTCTTTGGAATGCTCTCTACTAGTTCAAACATATGTTTCCCCTTAGTTGCGCCTCTCAATTAAAATTCACAGCCATCAATATTGATGACAATTACAAACCACCTTGGAACCAGCTTTTGGCCTTTTCAAACAGGCCCGGAGCTGATCCCTTCTTTGACTCACCAGCACTTTCCTTGCGCTGTGCTTGAGCACCAAAATGCAACAACCCAACACCGGTTGAGTAGATTGGATTATTGACAATATCTGACAATCCTTTGACGTTGACTGGGGTGCCGATTCGCACCGGCATATGGAATATTTCCTCAGCCAGCTCAACAACACCTTCCATCTTCGATGTGCCACCGGTAAGTACTACACCTGCAGCAATTAATTCTTCAAACCCGCTGCGTCTCAGCTCTGATTGAATCAGCGTAAACAGCTCGTCATAGCGCGGTTCAACCACCTCAGCCAGTGACTGCCGAGACAGGTCCCGGGCTTCGCGATCGCCAACACTTGGTACCTTGACGGTTTCCTCTGGACGGGCCAGCTTCGCCAGTGCACAGGCATATTTGATCTTTAGCTCTTCGGCATGGGGCGTCGGTGTGCGCAGTGCCATGGCGATATCATTGGTCACCTGATCACCGGCAATGGGTATAACGCCGGTGTAGCGAATCGCGCCTTCGGTAAAGATAGCGATGTCCGAGGTGCCGCCACCTATATCGACCAGTGCAACACCGAGCTGCTTTTCATCTTCGGTTAAAACTGCATGGCTGGAAGCCAGCTGCTCGAGAGTAATATCGTCTACCTCTAGACCGCAGCGACGAATACATTTTTTAATATTCTGCGCGGCATTCGCGGCACAGGTCACCAGATGCACCTTGGCTTCAAGGCGCACACCAGACATACCTATCGGCTCGTGAACACCTTCTTGGTCGTCGATAATGTACTCTTGCGGCAACACGTGAAGAATTTCCTGATCCGCTGGAATGGCGACGGCTCGAGCCGCATCAATTACCCTATCCACATCCATATCCTGAACTTCACGATCGCGAATCGCGACGATGCCGTGAGAGTTAAGGCTGCGAATATGGCTGCCAGCAATGCCTGCATACACCGAATGTATTGAGCAGCCGGCCATCAGTTCAGCTTCTTCAATCGCACGCTGAATCGAGTTGACGGTGGCTTCGATATTGACCACCACGCCTTTCTTTAGACCTGAGGATGGATACATACCTGTACCTATAATCTCCAACTCTCCACGCGGGCTAACCGAGCCGACGATAGCGACGATTTTGGAGGTACCAATATCCAATCCGACGATCATATTTTCTTCATTTTCATTAGCCATAATTTATCCTCACCAGCTCTCTGTTATGCCTGAACAGTGCCTGCCATCTCTTGTCGATTACCTTTAAAGCCGCTGTATCCCGTTGCTGCCGATGCATCTTCTTTCCATGCCACGGCCAAGCCATTGGGGTAACGCAGATCTATGGTTTTAATATGTTTCAATTGCTGGTTGAGGCCTGCGGCCCAAACCGTGGTAAAGCGTCTAATCTTTTCACTGACCTGATCGCGACCAATCACCAGTCGCAACCCAGTTGCTGTATCAATAAACCAAACACCCAAGCTATCGCGCTTGAGTTGAGCAATTTTTAGCCCGGTCGGAATCAGTAACTCAGCCATCAGCTGATAGTTCTCCATCATCTCCCGAGAGCTGCCAAAATCAGCGCGCAGTTCAGGCAGTGCAACCAGGTGGCTGTTATTTTTAATAACCAGCTCTTCGCCGAGACGATTGAGAAACCCCTTTTCGCCCCAGCGTGCTATCGGCACCTCTTCGACCACCTCGACTTTTAAAATCGATGGCCACTCGCGGCGAACACTGACCTCATCAACCCAGGGATGCTCACGCAGAACGTCATTGAGGCGGCGTAAATCAACACTTAGGAATCCGCCATCAATCTCTTTAACCACCAGCTCGGAGAGCTCTGCGGTCTCTAAATAAGTAAAATTGCCACCAATCATCACATTGGTCAGCGGTTTGTCGATCTGCTTGTAGAGCAGCCCTACGCCGTAAATCACCAAACCCAGCACGGCCGTCAACAGCAGCGTCGACAGTTTGCCAACCACATTGCTACCGCTATCAGCCTTATCGGCTGACTGATTTCCATTGCGGTTAGCTCCGCGGCGATTCTGCGTGGCCATTACAGAGAGACCTCGAGCACTTTTTCCACCAACTGATCAAAACTTAACCCAGCTGCCTTGGCCGCCATTGGCACTAGGCTGTGGCTAGTCATACCGGGTACGGTGTTGACCTCAAGCAGCTGGTACTGACCCTGAGCATCAACCATCACATCCACCCGACCCCAGCCGCGACAACCGACCGAGTCAAACGCCTGTAAACAGAGATCCTGAAGTTCTTGCTCACGCTGCTCTGACAGTTCGCTGGGACATAAATACTGGGTCTGATCCGAGAAGTATTTCGCCTGGTAATCATAAAATTCGGCATTCGATTCAATGCGTATCGACGGCAGTAACTGGCCGTCTAAAATAGCCACGGTATATTCAGGGCCCGGCAGTAATGGCTCGGCAATGACCGCGATCTGCTCGCCGCTATCTGTTGCCGAAGCATCTCGCCAGGCCTTTTCTAATTCTTCAGCAGTCTGCGCGCGGCTCATACCAATACTCGAACCTTCACAGGCTGGCTTAACCATCACCGCGCCACCCAGTCGCTCGAGTATTGCCGCCCAATCCGAATCACTGTTGAGCAGGGCAAAATCGGTGGTGGGCAGACCCATGCCCAGCCACATCTGCTTGCAGCGCAATTTATCCATGGCCAGTGCAGAGGCCAGTACACCACTGCCGGTGTAGGGCAGATTCAAATATTCCAGTGCACCCTGTAGGGTGCCGTCTTCACCGCCCTCACCGTGCAGAGCAATAAACACATGATCGAGCTGGTAGCTCGGCAACTCCTGCAAAATATTTTCGCCGACATCAATAGCCACCACATCAACACTGAGGTTTTGCAGGGCTTGATGAATCGCCGCGCCACTCATCAACGAGACTTCGCGCTCTGAGGATGTGCCGCCGTAAAGCAGTCCGACGCGACCAAACTTCTCAACCATTAGTTTGCTCATCAGGCTTGGCCCTCCTTATCCGCAGTGGTCTGTCCAAGACCGCCGTCGGCTAAAAGCGCGACTAGCTTATTAACACTGCCAGCACCCTGAGTGATAACCAGATCATTGTCTTGCAGCAGATCATTTAGCATTGCCGGCACCTCTTCGATGGTCTCGATATAAATCGGGTCCACCGAGCTCCGCTGACGGATGCTGCCGCAGAGATTTTTACTGCCCGCTCCGGCAATAGGCTCTTCACCGGCGGCATAGACCGCCAATACAATCAGCAGATCCACTTCCGCCAGTACCTTGACGAAATCTTCGTAGAGATCGCGGGTGCGGGTGTAACGATGGGGTTGGAAAATCATCACCAGACGTTTATCTGGCCAACCGCCTCGCACGGCATCAACCGTTGCTTTGATTTCGGTGGGATGATGGCCGTAATCATCCACTAGCATCGCCTGTCCATTTCCGGCAACCGGGTATTCGCCGTAAATTTCAAAGCGCCGGCCAACACCACCGAAACTGTTTAATCCGTCAATAATTGATTGATCGGAAATTCCTTCATCACTGGCAACAGCAATAGCAGCAGCCGCATTTAGCGCGTTGTGCTGGCCAGGGATATTCAAACTGATATTGAGCGGCGCCAGACCATCCGGGCGCTCTATCAAAAAGTGACTGTGATTTTTCTCAACGCGCATATCTTTAATGCGGTAAGCGGCATCTTCGCTAAAGCCGTAGGTCAGGGTTGGGCGCGCCACATCGACCAATAGATCGCGGATAACCGGATCGTCGATACACATCACCGCGAGACCATAAAACGGCAGGTTATGTAAAAATTCGATATAGGTTTTGGTCAAGCGACTAAAGTCGAAATCATAGGTTTCCATATGATCGGCTTCGATATTGGTGACCACTGCCACCATCGGCTGCAGGTGCAAGAATGAGGCATCGCTCTCATCGGCTTCAGCAACCAGATAGCGACTGCCACCGAGCTTGGCATTGGTGCCAACGCTGTTAACACGTCCGCCAACTACAAAGGTTGGGTCACGGCCGTCTTCGGCAAAAATAGCGGTAATTAAACTGGTGGTGGTGGTCTTGCCGTGGGTGCCGGCAATCGCAATACCATGTCGGTAACGCATCAACTCCGCGAGCATTTCAGCGCGGCGCACCACGGGAATACCCTGTTTTCGAGCCGCTGCAATTTCGGTGTTCTCCAGAGTCACCGCGGAGGATTTAACCACCACATGAGCACCCTGAATATTTTCTTCACGATGACCAATAAATACGGTTGCACCGGCATCGGTAAGACGCTTGATACTCGGCCCGCGGCCGATATCGGAACCAGATATTTCGTAGCCCTGATTCAATAGAACTTCGGCTATGCCACACATACCACTGCCGCCTATTCCAACAAAGTGAATACGGCGAATACGGCGCATTTCCGGTGGCTGGAAGTCTGTACTATTTCTCACAACCCACCTCCATACAGACCTTGGCAACCCGCGATGCAGCACCGGTTTTAGACAGCTTCCGTGCGCGCATCGCCATATCAAGCAGCTGGCTGCGACTGTTGCACAGTTTAGTAATTTCTTCGGCGAGCATTGTTGCGCTCAACTCTTTTTGTTGAATCATTAAAGCCGAACCCTGTTCAACCAGTAACTTCCCATTAACCGTTTGATGATCATCAATCGCGTGGGGAAAGGGGATTAATATTGAGCCTAAACCGGCACAGGTAAGCTCGGCGACTGTCAGCGCACCAGCGCGACAAATGGCAAAATCAGCCCAAGCGTAAGCCTCTTCCATTTTTTCAATAAACGGCACTACCTGCGCTTCAACGCCAGCGGCTTTATAGAGATCATCGGTCTTTTCACAGTGCAGCTTGCCGGTCTGATGCATAACCTGAGGGCGCAGCTCTGGGTCAATTAACGCCAGCGCTTGAGGAAGTATTTTATTGATTGCCAATGCACCGCGACTGCCACCTAGAACCAATAGGTTCACGACACCGGTGCGCTCGGCAAAGCGCATATCGGGCGTTGGCATATTGGCGATAGAGGGACGCACCGGATTACCACACCATTCACCGCGCTTAAATACGCCGGGGAAACCCTGCATTACGCGGCGTGCCAGACAGGCGGAAATACGATTGGTGGTGCCGGCAACAGAATTTTGCTCATGGATAACAAGCGGAATGCCTTTAAGGCGAGCGGCCACGGCGCCGGGGCCAGAGGCAAATCCGCCCATACCCAACACGACTTGCGGCTGATATTCACTCAACACCGAAAGAGATTGGCGGATAGAACGCCACAGCAATAGCGGCGCTTTTAACAGAGCCAACAGGCCGCGTCCGCGAATACCTTCGATATCCAGATAATTTAATTTAATGCCATTAGCAGGGACCAGTTCCGCTTCGATACCCGCTCGGGTTCCCAGCCAGCTGACGCCGACATCCGCCGCGCGCAACTCATCAGCCACAGCCAACGCAGGGAATACATGGCCACCGGTTCCACCGGCCATGATCATCACTTTACAGTGCATCTCAGCTTCCACGGCTGACCCTCCGTATAACCTGAGTGTCGCTATGCATCTCGTGACCAATCCGCAACATCATGCCGACCATGCCACAGGTAACCAACAGGCTACTGCCGCCATAGCTGACAAATGGCAGGGTCAAACCTTTGGTCGGTAACAGACCGGCGTTAACCCCGAGATTGATAAATGTCTGACCGCTGATCAAAAGTCCGAAGCCAATCAGCAGAAATGCGCCATACCAATATTCCTGAGCTACGGCTCGCTTGCCAAGCTGGAAAATCCTTAAGACCAATAGACTGTAAAGACCGAGCAGACAGAGAACTCCAAAAAAGCCAAATTCTTCAGCGAAAATTGCAAAGACAAAATCAGTGTGGGCTTCGGGCAAATAGAGCATCTTCTGCACCGACTGGCCGAGACCTACGCCAAACCACTCGCCACGACCAAAGGCAATCAACGACTGGGTCAACTGATAACCGGAATCAAAGCGATGAGACCAGGGATCGAGGAAAGTGCTGAGTCGAGCCACTCGGTAGGGAGCGGCTTCCGCGACAAAATAAATCAGCGCGACACCGGCCAACATAATCAGGAAGTAGTGCCAGAATTTTGTACCGGTTAAAAACAACATAACCATAAAGGTCGCGGCCAGAACAACCGTTGAACCGAAATCAGGCTCTAACAACAGCAGTACTAACGGAACGGCCAAGACAATCATAGGCTTGGCCCAATCACGCCAGTCATCGCCAAAATTCTCCCGGCGCTTATCGAAATAGCTAGCCAGAAATACCACCGTGGCCACTTTGGCCAGCTCAGACACCTGCAGGGTCATACCACCCAGCGACAACCAGCGGCGACTGCCATTAACTTCACGGCCAATACCGGGTACTAGCACCAACAGTAACAGCAGTACCGCTAGCAGCATCCACAGTCGGCTGTATTCAGACCAGGCTGTTGGAGGCATTAAAAAGGTAAAGACCATGGCACAACCAGCAACAATCAAATAAATCAGATGGCGTTTAACAAAATAGAATTCATTGTTGTAGTTGTGCTCGGCGTAGCTAAAGGAGGCCGAGGCCACCATTACCAGACCTATGGATAGCAGTGCCAGTACAGCGAGCAAAAGAGGCATATCTATATGCCATGCGGGTCGCGTGATTGCGGAGTAATTAAATGGCATGGTCAAATTCATGCTGACACCGCCTTGACCGCATCCTGAAAGCAGCGTCCACGATGTTCAAAACCGGAAAACATATCAAAGCTGGCACAGGCCGGTGAGAGCAAGACAATATCTCCCGACTCGGCGTTGGCATGGGCTTTTGCAACTGCATTTTCCAGCGAATCACAGAGCTCAATCTGGGCAGCGCCTTGCAGTGCAGCGGCAATCTGCGTGGCATCTTCGCCAAACAGGGTGGCCAATTTTACAAACTGCTCAACCGGCTTTTGCAGCTTGGTGAAATCCTGCTCCTTACCCTGACCACCGGCAATTAAAATCAGCTTGGCTACGCGGCTATCACCGAAGCCATTCAATGCGGCAATTGTGGCGCCTACATTGGTGCCTTTGGAGTCATCGATATACATCACATTATCGATGGTGGCGATATGTTCACAGCGGTGTGGCAGGCCGGAATAGGTTTTTAGAGTTGCCAGCATGGCCGACATTTCAAGGCCAGCCGCCTGCCCAAGGGCAAGTGCCGCCAGTGCATTGGCGATATTGTGGGTGCCTTTTATGGCGACTTCCGAGACCGGCATCAGTTGATCTAATCCACAGGCCAACCATGACTGGTCGGCGTCATCAATCAAACCAAAGCTACCCAGATCGGGCTTATTCAGTCCAAAACTACTCTGCTTAACGCTGGTTGAGAGCAGCGGATTGGTCAGCGGGTCTTGCCGGTTATTAATCACCCTGCTGGCACCGAGGAATATTCGATGTTTTGCAGCATGGTACTGCTGGAGTCCCGCATAGCGATCCATATGGTCGGGACTAATATTCAGCAGTCCGGCAATCGCACCCTGAGTATCAGTCACTAACTCAAGCTGGAAGCTCGATAGCTCAATAACATAAAGCTGATGGTGCTTGTCGAGTAGATCGAGCATTGGCGTGCCAAGATTGCCGCCAACCCCAACACTGAGGCCACAGGCCTCAGCCATTTTTCCTAACAGGGTGGTTACTGTGCTCTTACCGTTGGATCCGGTGATCACAATAACCGGTGCCGCTACCTGCTCAAGGAATAACTCGACATCACCGATTAGCTTAACGCCGCGCTCACGAGCGGCGACCAGAGCTGGCTCTTCAAGAGAGACACCGGGACTGACCACCACGCGGTCAAAGCCTAACAATAGGTCTTCGGCAAATGGCCCGAGCATCAGGGATACATCTGGGTACTGTTCGCGCACTTCTGACAGGCGGGGCGGTTCGCTACGACTGTCAGCAAAGACAAAAGACTTTCCGATAGACGACAAAAACCGCGCCGCTGACAGACCGGTGGCACCCATGCCAACGATAGCTGTATTGCGGTTAGTTGCGATTAAATTTGTCATCATCTTATTCAATATCTTCTTTTATCTAAGTTTTAATGTGGCTAGTCCAACCAGAACCAGCACAACGGTAATAATCCAGAAGCGCACAATCACTCGCGGCTCTGGCCATCCTTTTAATTCATAGTGATGGTGTAGTGGCGCCATACGGAAAATACGCTTGCCGGTCAGCTTGAAAGAGGCGACCTGCAAAATCACTGATACAGTTTCAATCACAAATACGCCGCCCATCACCGCCAGCACTATTTCCTGACGGATAATCACCGCTATCACACCCAGCGCAGCACCCAGTGCCAGCGAGCCCACATCGCCCATAAAGACCATCGCCGGATAGGTGTTAAACCATAGAAAACCCAGTCCTGCTCCACAGAGGGCGGCGGTGAAAATAAGCAGTTCACCGGCACCGCTGATATAGGGAATATGCAGGTAAGAGGCAAACTGATAGTTACCGGTCAGGTAGGCCATAAGACCCAGCGCACCGCCCACCAGTACAGTTGGCAGGATCGCCAGACCGTCGAGACCATCGGTAAGGTTTACCGCATTACTGGTACCGACAATAACGAAATAGGTAAAGAGGATATAAAACGGTCCGAGATTAAGGGCGACATTTTTAAAGAACGGCACAATCAATTCGAGTTCGGCGGGGGATGCGGCGTTGGTAAACAAAAATACTGCCGCGGCAAAGCCACAGAGCGACTGCCAGAAATACTTCCAGCGCGCGGGAAGACCGCGAGGATTTTTATGCACTACCTTGCGGTAGTCGTCGACCCAGCCAATTAGGCCAAAGCTAAAGGTGACACCGAGCACCACCCAGACATAGACATTTTCAAGATTTGCCCAGAGCAAGGTGCTGATAAATATCGCCAGCAATATAAGTGCGCCACCCATGGTTGGGGTGCCCGCTTTACTCAGGTGACTCTGGGGGCCATCGCTTCGTATCGCCTGACCCATCTGCAAATCATTGAGCAGACGAATCATTCTTGGACCAAAAATCCAAAAGATAGACAGCGCAGTAATCACTGCAAAAATGCCCCGCAACGTTAGGTATTTAAAGACCGAGAACGGGCTATAAAATTGACTTAAATAATCAGCGAGCCATAACAACATTAGGGTTTCTCCGCCAGTAACTTATCCACTACCAAATCCATTTGAGAACTACGCGATCCCTTGACCAAAATACACAGGTCGCTGCTTTTATCTTCTGCCACAAGCGCCTCATTGCTGAGCGCTTGGGTTAATAAATCTATGTTTTCGAAATGCTTGCCGCCAAATGCCGCACTGGTATGGACAGTCAAATTGCCCAGCGTATACAGCGCATCGATACCGGCTTGTAACGCGTACTCGCCCACCTGCTGATGGAGATCTTCGGCGTCGGCTCCCAGTTCGGCCATATCCCCAAGGACCAAGATGCGACGGCCAGAACTGCTGGCGAGCACATCAATCGCGGCACGCACTGAAGAGGGGCTGGCGTTGTAGCTGTCATCAATAATTGATCCGCCACCAGGCAGGGCTTTAACCTGTAGGCGACGATCAGGCGATATGGCTGATTCGAGTCCGGCTACTATCTGTTCGAGGTTAGCGCCGGCGGCAACCGCGCAGGCCGCTGCGGCCAGTGCATTGCTAACCGAATGACGGCCGGGAATAGTCAGAACAACCTGCCTATTACCCATCGCTGTTTGCAGGCTAAACTGGCAACAGCCGTTATCCAGAACCACTATGTCGGCGGCGCTGATATCGGCGGCTAGATTGTCTAAAGAAAAAGTGATCAAGTCTCTGTTGCCAATCAGCTCAAGCCACTGATCAGCCCAGGACTGGTCAATATTTAGAACGGCAATTCCGGACTCTTGCAGCCCGCTATAGATTTCACCCTTGGCTGCAGCCACACCTTCAATACTGCCAAAACCTTCAATATGCGCCATCTGTACATTGTTGATCAGGGCTATATGCGGCTTGGCAATCGAGCACAGGTAACCGATTTCACCACCGGCACTGGCACCCATTTCAATCACTGCAAAGTCGACATCGCTGTCCACTGACAATAGGGTTAATGGCACACCAATATGGTTATTGAAATTACCTTTGGTTGCATGCACCGAGCCGAGTCGTCCGAGAATTGAGGCAATTAATTCTTTTACCGAGGTTTTACCGGTGCTGCCGGTTATGGCAATCAGGGTGCCGGTTAGCTGCTCGCGCTTCATCTGGGCCAACTGCCCCAGAGCGACGGTGGTATCTTCAACCACCCACTGGGCTAATGGCAGCTGCTTATCAGGCTGTGAAACGACTAGCCCGCTAGCTTTATCGCTGACCTGATAGAGGTAGTTGTGAGCATCCAGACGCTCGCCAACTAGCGCGACAAATAGATCGCCATGCGCAGTTTTGCGGCTATCAATGGAGACTGAATCAAACTCAGAGTCCGGATTTAACAATGTGCCACCAAAGCGAACCGCGGCATCGGTAAGGCGCAAGCTACTGATCATTGCTCACCCCCTTCACGAGAGCGCAGGGCAAGTCTGGCTTCGGCCTGATCGCTAAACGGCAGTCGCTGGGCACCGAGAATCTGATAATCCTCGTGACCTTTGCCGGCAATCAAAATTACATCATTGGACTGAGC
>CAWUVN010000024.1:0-48991 GCA_963925995.1 uncultured Pseudomonadales bacterium
GAAGGTGGTAATGGCACTATGGTTGTCTGTCCTAATCTAGTAAATGACTTGGCATTGCTCCAGTCTCTAGGCTATGAAGATAATGTCATGCAGCCATTTAATGATCTCTCGTTGACGACTAACTACTCAGACTACCGTTCAGTGGTTGCAGAATTGCAGCTGAAGTCGACTTCTGATTCTGATTTACAGTGGATCACTGGCCTGTTCATGATGCAGGAAAATAACGAAATCCGTTTTGATGTTGAAGACGCCTTCTGTTGTGGCATCGTCTTGCCACTGGCTCAGTCATTTGTTCAGCCAGAGCGTATTGTTGAATCAGCTGCGGTATTTGCCCAGTTTGATTACAAGGTCAACGAAAAGCTTAATACTACATTTGGCGCGCGCTATACCTACGATGCCAAAGAAGATGTTGGTGGTAGAAACTACATCACTGCTGGTTACCGTCAGCCAAATATCGGTCTGTATGATCCAGCCTTTGTTCCCGGCGTAAGTGCCCCTTCATTTGATTATGAAGCCTGGACTAAATTCGGCATCCAAACTTCAGCCGCTGATCTCTATCAGTCAGATGTTCTGACTACTGATATGGGTACACTTGGTGATGGTTTCCTAGAGCGTCTGCAGTTCTCTGATAACAGCCACAAAGGTGATTGGAGTAAAGTTACCTGGAAAGTTGGTTTCGACTATCTAGTAAGTGACGATGTATTTGTCTACGGCTCAATCGGTACTGGCTATAAGTCAGGTGGATTCGGCGACGCCGTTGATATCTGTGACTGTAATATTGTTGATACCTTCGATTACGATCCAGAAGAAAATATTACTTACGAGTTGGGTATTAAAAGCACGTTGCTTGATGGTCGCCTGAACCTTCTGGGTAATATCTTTATGCTGGATAACACCAACTTGCAGGATACTTTTTACGCAATTGTTGGCTTTAGTGGCGAAGAGATTGCCGTGCCTGATTCATATGTCGATACCGAAGGTCGAGCAGTAGATTGCTCAGCTCAGGAAGAAGTTGAACTTGCTGATGGTGAAGTTGCGCCTGATCCAGTTCAGTGTGTTGTTGTAGGTCGTGATATCGGTACCCTGATTACTCAGAATATCGGTCAGACTCGCAATGTTGGTGCTGAGATTGAATTTGATTGGGCCCCTTACTACGGTGGCCGAGTGACTGGTTGGGTTGCATGGTTGGATTCTGAAATCCGTGATCTCGAAGATGTGCAGGACGGTTGGTACTGTCTTGAAAGAGCACTTCTGGGTCTGACTAACTGTCCTGAAAAAACCGTTAACGCAAATGGTGATGAGGGTCGTTGGACAAGCTTTGTAGGCAATTCTATGCCATGGTCTCCAAAGTACTCAGCTACTGTTAACTACGAGCACAACTGGTTCCTGAGCAATGGTCTGCGTCTAAGCCCATATATCTCAGTTAACTGGACTGATGAAATGTTCTTCGATAAAGGAAACTTCTCTGAGGGTGCTCTGCACTCTGGTCAAGCAGCAGTTACCACTGGTAGCTTTGCTCTACGTTTGATCAACGAAGAAGACCGTTGGGCATTTGAAGCCTATGTACGCAATGTAACTAATGAAACTGTACGCAACTGGGCTGACCGTGGTCCAGGCTATATGCGCGGTTCTTTCTACAAGCCACGTCACTACGGCTTGAAGTTCAACATGGCGTTCTAAGTTGATTTGTAAATTGTAAAAAATGCAGTGTAGGTAAAACGAAAAATGCCCTTTGAAAAAAGGGCATTTTTTTTGCTTAAGGAAAATTGAGAATTGAGAATTGTAGGCGGGATATGGCGGGTTTTAGTGATTAGTCGCGACCACCAATAGCGAGGATAAACTTTTCAGTTTTCCACGGCTGATCAATTTTCCGGGTGATAATCTCAGCACCCAAACTGGCGACACAGCGTTCAGCCAAATCCCAAAAAGGCGGTCTGCCGGGGTCGGCAATTAATATCTGCTCTGTTCCAGCACTGCGAGCAAGCTGTAAAAGATTGAATAGCGGGGTAGTCATTTCATCCCAAAAGCATATATCAGTACCCATCACCGTATGATAGTTTGCCAGCTCAGTTTTTTGCAGAGATTCGAAACTGCGCGCCTCGAAATCAACAGTGCAATCATTGATACCCGCCTGTAACCGCAGATAGGGTTCGACACTTTCATCTATATCCAACCCAGTAACTTGAGCCCTATAGTTTTTCGCCAGATAGATACCCGCCAGACCCCAACCACAGCCTATATCCAACACTCTGGAATACTCGGGTATCTCCCAGGTACTGAGATAATCCATCAACACAAAGCTAGAGCGCCAGACTTTATTGCCGTGGGCACTGTGTCCCTGTTGCTGACGTTTTAATTTGCGCACTCCGGGATGGCTGGCGCGCAGTGCATTGATTCCCATAAAGGAAATTAGATGTTTATCCAACGACTGAGGTTCTTTCATAGAGATAATTGCTTCCATGGCTGTTAATATTTGGTTGTTTTGTGGGGAGTATTCAGGATTAAATTAAATAATTCTATCAATAAATAACCCTGTTCTAAGTTTCGGCTTTAATTATTTAATCAGCTCGGAGAGTGATTGAAGGGGTTTCCTCTGCAATCCTTGCTGCTATACTGCCGACGATTCCAGTGGTCACTGGCTGAGTGAAATCCCCTACATAAAATGCTCTTAATGAAATGCACCCTAGAGAAGCCATGAACGAAACTAAAATATCTCCAATGCTAACCAAGTTATATAACGACAATGATATGCAGTTCTTGCTGTTGCAGTTTATTGGATGGTTTAGTCTCTCGCTGATAACCTATTTTAGTTTAACCCTGTGGTACAACCAGCAGAGCTTTGATTACATTGCCCATACGGTCATCCAGTCACTGATTGGCATTATTGTCTCCTGGCCACTGCGCCCAATATTTCACCGAGTGTGGGATAAAAGCCCATTTTCGCGCCTGTTTCTGTCGTTGATCGCAGTGTTGATCTGCTCCGCATTATGGTCGGTAATGCGTGTCGCGGTATTTATGTGGATGACCGGTGAGACTCATGTTTGGAATGATTTTGGTGGCTGGTTATTTGCCTCAATTATTATTTTTTTGTGTTGGGCGGCGTTCTATCACGGTATAAAGTATTACCAGTTATTGCAGAGTGAGCACGCAACACTACTGACTATTGAGGCGGAAAATAAAGAAGAGCAGCTCAAGCGTAGTAGGGCAGAGACCATCGCCCACGAAGCGCAGCTAAAGATGCTTCGCTATCAGCTCAATCCGCATTTTTTGTTTAATACACTCAACGCCATTGCCTCATTGGTGCAGGGGAAGCATTCTGATAATGCCAATACGATGATTGTTCAATTGAGCAATTTTTTGCGCTATTCTCTCGAGAGCGACCCTATTCAGCGGGTTAGTCTCGCCGAAGAGTTAGAGGCTCTGCGCCTCTACCTCAATATCGAACAGACTCGATTTGGTGAGCGCCTGCAGCTTAATTTTGATATTGATGAAGCGGCAAATCCGATTAAGGTGCCCAGTCTGCTTTTGCAGCCATTAGTTGAAAATGCGATTAAATATGCAATTGCACCTATGGAAAATGGTGGAGAAATTGGTATTCTCGCTAAGCTTGATGGGGATTACCTGATTGTTGAAGTCAGTGATACCGGACCTGGCGTATTGATGTCGAAGAATGACAAGGCTGCTGGTGTTGGCATTGGTTTGAAAAATACTATTGATCGATTGGACACTTTCTATGGTGATCAATATGTTTTTCAGTTGGGTGTTAGTGATTTGGGTGGTTTGAAAATATTTATTCGTTTGCCTTTAGAGAAGCAATCCGCGGAAAGTCGCGCTGAGCAGGATTATAGTGAGCAGGATTATAGTGAGCAGGGTTATAGTGAATAGACCAAAAACTTTTAATAATAACCATGGACTGCTATGTCAAAGCTGAGAACTCTGCTAGTTGACGATGAGTCGCTAGCGCTTAATTTATTGCGTTCTATCGTCAGCGAAATTGACGATATTGAAATTATTGGCGAATGCAAAAATGGTCGTGAAGCCATAGAGTCCACCATGCTGTTGGCGCCGGACCTTATCTTTCTCGATATTCAGATGCCCAACGTCAATGGTTTTGAAGTGGTTAAAGCTCTGCAGTCAGATATTATGCCGATGGTAATTTTCGCCACCGCTTACAATCAATATGCGATTGATGCTTTCGATATGCATGCGGTTGACTATCTGCTTAAACCCTTTGACCCAGAGCGGGTTTTACGTTCAGTGCAGCGTGCTGTAGAAAGACATAAATCCCAGCAGGATGGCCTGAAAACACCTCTAATCGGCGCCATTGATGATATTGCTGTACGTCTAGATAAAGATCTGCCAGGTTCTGCAGAGCCTTTAGATAGCGAAGAGAATCTCCCAGAGGGAATGAAGCGTAAACTGTTGATTCGCGACTCTGGTGTGGTCAAAGTGATCCCTTTTGACGATATAGACTGGGTCGATGCAGCCGGTGACTATATGTGTGTTCATGCGTTGGGTGAAACCCATATTGTGCGCAGTACCTTACGGGAGTTGCTAAAGAAATTAGACGATAAGTTATTTGTCCGTATTCACCGTTCAACGGTGGTTAACATTGCCCGGGTCGTCTCCATATCATCGATTCAGAAGGGCGGAAGTCTGCTTCATCTGGGTGAGGGTCAAACCCTGAAAGTGAGCAGAAATTATCGCGAATCTACCCGTAAGTTATTTCAGTAGTTAAATTTTCTGTATTTAACGCCTTATAACTTCCCTTTAATCTCAGTATGTAAGCTAGTGGTCGCATCTGACCTATCTCCAAATCCCCTCACGTGAAAAGATTTAACTATCAAGTCGTTTGCAAAAGTAGCCTGTAAAAATAAATGACTATAGATAGATTCTAAATACGCGGTATATAAAAACTCTAAGTAAAACAGCCTGCTTTTTAGAATCCTATTAAGAATAATAATAATTATTAACCAATAACTGTGCACTATTATGTCAAAGCTAAGAACTCTGCTAGTTGATGACGAGCCACTAGCCCGTGACTTGCTGCGTTCTATCGCCGCCGAGATTGATGATATTGAAATTATTGGCGAATGTAAGAATGGTCGCGAAGCCATAGATTCGGCAATGTCTCTGGCTCCAGATCTTATTTTTCTCGATATTATGATGCCCAAAGTCAATGGTTTTGAAGTGGTGAAGGCGCTGCAGTCCGACGCCATGCCGATGATAATTTTTGCCACCGCCTACAATCAATATGCGATTGATGCTTTCGATATGCATGCGGTTGACTATCTGCTTAAGCCCTTTGATTCGGAGCGGATTTTAGTCGCAGTACGGCGTGCCATAGAGCGTAAAAAAATCCAGCAGGAAGTGTCAAAAGCCCCTTTGATTGGTGCGATTAATGCTATTGCTGTTCGTTTAGATAAAGACCAACAGATCGATGTTAATTCCAGTGATAGTCAGGAGAGTCGTTTACAAGAGTCATCCGAGCGACTGCAGAGAAAGCTGCTGATTCGTGATTCCGGGATGGTTAAGCTTATCCCCTTTGAGGATATAGATTGGATTGATGCGGCGGGTGATTATATGTGTGTTCACGCCCTCGGTGAGACTCATATTATGCGCAGTACGCTGCTCGATCTGCAAAAGAAACTCGATGATAAACTCTTTGTTCGTATCCACCGCTCAACGATGGTTAATATCACTCGGGTAGTCTCAACATCATTGAGCCAGAAGCGCGGAAGCCTACTTCATCTGGCTGACGGTCAAACCCTGAAAGTCAGCAGGAATTACCGTGAATCGACCCGTAAATTGTTTCAGTAAACGCGATTTTCCCTTTTAACGCAGTCAAACCACAGGTGGTCGCATCTGACCTTCCAACAAGCCTCCTCACATGAAAAAATAGGACCATTATTGATTATTAAATCGATTTTGGGTTTTTAGGTCCCCAGTGTTAATCAATAAAAATAATGGCAGAAAAATTTAAAGGGTTATAACAACAGTATTTTTCACTGTTGCTGTTACCTACCAAGTTAAGGGGAAAAATGTGTCAGTGAAAAAATGGTCTCAGACTTTGAGCTTATTAGTGAAATCTATTGCGTTGGCTAGCGTTGTATTGCCAACAGTGGCTCTGTCTGAAGAGTCAGCTGAAGCTATAGAGTTACGTATTACCGCTATGATCGAAAAGATGACTGTAGAGCAAAAAGTCGGTCAGATGGTTCAGCCTGAGATTCAGGTAATTTCTTATGCAGAAGTTAAACAATTCCACATAGGCTCCGTACTTAATGGCGGCGGCTCTTTCCCTGATGAAGAAAAAAATTCATCTATCAATGATTGGTTAGAGATGGCTGACCAGTATTACAACGCATCAATTGATACCTCCAATGGCGGTACAGGCATTCCGGTTATCTGGGGTACAGATGCTGTTCACGGCCATAACAACGTTATCGGCGCGACCTTATTTCCCCACAATATTGGTCTGGGTGCGGCAAACGATCCGCAGCTCATGCGCAAGATTGGTGAAGTCACGGCACGTGAAGTTGCAGTGACTGGTATCGATTGGGTTTTCGCACCCACAGTTGCTGTTGTAAAAGACAACCGCTGGGGTCGCAGCTACGAAGGTTACAGTGACGACGCCGCTATTATCCGTTCTTACGCGGGCGAGATTGTCAGAGGTGTTCAGGGCGCGGGCAATACACTGCGCAGCAATGATCAAAAAGTTATAGCTACAGCCAAGCACTTTATCGGTGATGGCGGTACCTTTGGTGGTGTTGATCAGGGCAATACAGTACTGCCCCTAGATGAGCTTCTCGAGAAGCATGGTCAGGGTTATATCAGCGCAATCGATGCTGGTGTACAGACTGTTATGGCTTCTTTTAACAGCTGGAACGGTGACAAGTTGCACGGCCAGCAGTTTCTGTTGACCGATGTACTCAAAGGCCAGATGGGTTTTGACGGTTTTGTTATTGGTGACTGGAATGGCCACGGACAGGTTGAAGGCTGTGATGATGAACAGTGCGCACAGTCTATTATCGCCGGTGTCGATATGATTATGGTGCCGCAGTCTTGGCTTCCATTCCTGAAAAATACTATTACTCAGGTCAAGTCGGGCGAGATTCCCATGGCCCGTATCGACGATGCGGTAAGACGTATTCTGCGGGTTAAAATCCGTGCTGGTATGTTTGAAAAGGGTGCTCCCTCTACCCGACAACTTGCCGGAAAAACTGAGATTATAGGCTCTGCCGCGCACCGTGCAGTGGCGAGAGAAGCGGTTAGAAAATCTCTGGTTCTGCTAAAGAACAAGAATCAGCTGTTACCACTGAAAGGTGCTCAGCACGTAGTAGTCGCTGGTGATGGTGCAGATAATATTGGCAAGCAAAATGGTGGTTGGACGATTACCTGGCAGGGCACTGAGAATGAAAACAGTGACTTCCCCGGTGCAACCTCTATCTATGCCGGCCTTGAGCAGGCAGTCAATAATAATGGCGGAACCACCGAACTCAGCGCAGATGGCAGCTTTGCCAAAAAGCCTGATGTGGCCGTCGTCGTCTTTGGTGAGGAGCCTTACGCTGAAGGTGTCGGTGATGTGATGTCGCTGATCTACAGCAATGGCGTTAAGTCTGACCTGGCCCTAATCAAATCATTTAAAGCGCAGAATATTCCTGTAGTCGCGGTTTTTCTTACCGGTCGCCCGCTGTGGATGAATGCTGAAATCAATAACTCCGATGCCTTTGTGGTTGCCTGGTTGCCCGGTACTGAAGGCGGCGGTGTGGCAGATGTACTGGTTGCCGATAGCAAGGGCAAGCCACGTTACGACTTCACTGGTCGTCTCTCCTTTGACTGGCCTGCAGCAGAGTTAAATGCTACAAATCATGAACTGCCGGTCGAGGCTACACTGTTAAAAAGAGGTCAGGGCATGAATTACGGTGCTGCTGAACTGGTTGCTGACAATCTCAATGAAAAGCCAATGCTCGATAAAGCCAAGGTAGAAAACATCGTATTTAGCGGCAGCCCACGCCCCCCTTGGAACACTTATGTAGGTGATGGTGGCAACTGGCAGAAAGCGGTCAGCGGCAAGCAGACCAGCTCTGACTATGGCAAGTTAATCGTCACTACGGTTGATGGCGCTGTTCAGGAAGACTCACGCCATGTCGAGTGGACCGGTGGCAATGAGAGCCAGTTCTACTGGCAGTCTGACGCGCTGAACGATATCACACCGCTGCGTGACGAGGGTGCTGCTCTGGTGATGATCTTTAAGATTGATAAGCGTCCTAAGGGTAAGGTTACCCTGCGCATGGACTGCGGATGGCCCTGTCGTGGCGAGCTGAATATAACCCGTATTCTGCGTTCAATCCCTGAGGGTCAGCCGGTGCGTATTGGTGTTCCGCTAACCTGCTTTGAAAAGGTCGGTGTTAATTTGTCCCGCGTGAACTCTCCGTTTGTTCTGGTTTCTTCAAAACCATTTGCATTGACCATTGCTGATGTTCGCTTAACGGCTGAGATCTCTCAAAACTCACTGATTGGCTGCGGTTAATGCCGGTATTTAGTTTGAGTTAAAAGTAGATATTTGAATAACGCAGCCAGCCCTTAACGGGCTGGTTTGCGTTAGGGCCTGAAAAAATTATTTCCTCTTCAGTCTGTTTTTTTCTGCATGGCAAAAAAATATTTGCACTGCTAATATCCCTTTTCCAAATCAAATCTAGTGACGAGAAATCTCTAATGGCTAAAGGTCAGATTATTGGAATCTATGTAGCGCCAGCTAAAGATGCCGGCGTTATGGGTTATCAAAAGGTCTCAGTGCGTGCCGGAAAGGGTATTGAGGGTGATCGCTACTTTACCAATACCGGCAAGAACCGCTCCAACTATCAGGGCCAGCCCGATTGGGAAATTACCCTGATCGAAGCAGAGGTTATAGAGTCGTTTAATCAAGATAGCGGTAATGCATTTCATCACAGCGATTTCCGCCGCAATCTTATTACTCGGGGTATACGCCTCAATGATCTAGTGGGAAAAGATTTCCAGGTTGGTGGTGTTAGCTTTTACGGCGTTCAGCTCTGCGAACCCTGCGCCAAACTTCAGAGAAAGCTCGGGGTAAGCATTTTGCCTGACCTGGTTGGTAAGGGTGGATTGCGCGCACAGATTCGCAGTAATGGGGTGATATCTGTGGGTGATTTTTTTAACTAGCTATTGTCTAGACGGAAAAACGCCAGCGCATTTTTAGTCGTAGCCATTGCGATCTGCTCGCTACTCTCATCCCTGTGTTTGGCAATACCATCAATCACCCAGTTTAAGAACGCCGGTTCATTACGTTTTCCCTTTGGCGGTTCCGGCATATTCTTCGGCAGCAGGTAGGGCGCATCAGTTTCTACCATTAAACGCTTGAGGGGGATATTTCTCACTAGCTGTTGTAGCGCCTGTCCACGCTTCCCATCGCAAATCCATCCAGTGATGCCAATATACATATTTAGATCCAAATAGCCGAAAAGAGCCTGCTTGGAGCCTGTAAAGCAATGTATAACGGCATCGGCCAGATGATCTCGATAAGAACTGATAATCTGTAGCTGTCGATCGGCTGCATCCCGTTCGTGAAGGAATACCGGCAGCTTTAATTCCGCAGCCAGTTCCAACTGTGCCTCAAAGGCTTTTTCCTGCTCCCTTGGCGTTGAGAAGTTGCGGTTAAAGTCCAAACCCATCTCGCCGAGAGCAACGACCTGCGGCTGTGCTGCAAGCTCTCTAAGGCGGTTAATAGACTCGCTATTAAGACTGCTTGCGTCGTGGGGATGAATGCCCGCTGTTGCGTAAAGCATCTCTGCAAAAGTTTCGTTATAGTTCTGACAGAGCTCTAAAACAGCCTGGCTCTCTTCGATGGAGGTGCCGGTTAAAACCAGTTTTTCCACCCCGGCCTTTTGTGCGCGTCTAAGAGTCTCTGGAATATCTTTAGCGAAACGTGAATTAGAAAGATTTACGCCTATATCAATCATGGTTTATTCTTCTTCTTATTTTTTGTTATTACAAAAGCTTAAGTTTTTCATCGTCATCCAGCATTGCTGGTGTCAGACCCAGTTTCCGCGAATAGATAATCGAATACATCAGTATATTGCGAACATAGGAGCGTGTTTCACTGTAGGGAATCAGCTCAATCCAGATATCAAAGGGCAACTTACCATCGCTTTTGTTCAGCCACTGATCAACTCGTCGCGGGCCAGCATTATACGCGGCACTGGCAAGAATACGGTTATTGTCATAGCGATCGAGCATATTGCGATAGTACTGGCCGGCAATCGGCACATTGATCGATGGTTTATGCAACTGGGATTTTTTTCTATAGGTTAACCTGTGCTTGCGCGCCGTGCCCTTGGCTGTGGCAGGCATCAATTGCATCAGTCCCATAGCACCAGCGGAAGAGGTAGCCAGCGGATTAAAGGCACTCTCCTGACGTGCCAGTGCCATGAGTAAATAGTTTGCTATAGCAGTGTTATCTGCAGTGCTGTCGATAATTTCCGCGTAGGCGAGTGGGAAGCGGATTTCTATATCATCCCAGTATTTGGCCTGACCGAGACTAGCGATGGCTTTGTTGTGCCACTGCCACTGGCTGGCAATAATCGCCGCTGCCAACCAGTCTTCATAAGCAAAATCTCCAGTTGCCTGATGCCATTCTCGATTGGCATCGACAATATCCCGGTGAAAAAATAATTCCCGGGCTCTCTGCATTGCCGGCTGAAGTTTAATTCGCTCGATCAGCGCCTCATCAATTGCCAGGGGATAGTGGTTAAGGCTGTACTCCTTATCGAGTTTTTCGCTGGCTAGAAAACCATAGAAGTCTCTTTCCCTGGCCAGACTTGCCGTCATCTCTGGCAGCCGTGGATCAAGCGTGGTCGAAGCTTCTGCTTCCATGCTGCGGATTACCCAATAGCGCCATGCAGATTGTTCCTGTTTAGCCTTAGGTAGGCGTTGAATCCAAAGTTGCACGGCAAGCCAGTCTCGCTCTTCCAGAGCTTTGCGAATCCGCCACTCGGTTAAGCTTCCCGAAGTGGTTTGATTGAGTAGTGGCAGATGATCTACAAAATAGGCGTCGGCAATCGTGCTGAATTGCTGCTGATAGAGCCCTTTGATAATGGCACTAACAACATCGCTACGACTGTCGTGGCTGAAGTCGTGAGTCTGTTGATAATGGCTCCAGTACTTAAGTGTGGCGTGACTATTTGTTTTCGCTAAATGCACCAGGCCATGTTTAATTATGCCGAGTTCTTCAGGGTTATGGTGGCTAAAATCTTCGAAATTGCCGATTAGTTGCGGATTTCGGTCAGTGTCGTAGTAGCGCTTGGCAAGCTCTTTATACTGATTGTTTTTAAGAAATTTCTGCAGATATCTAGCCAGAATATACTGATGATTTAACAGTGCTTTGTTAAAGCGTTGCCATGCCAGTGATGGGCTAATTTTCTTTTCAGTGACCAGCAGGCTAAATAATTTATCACACTCTTTGGGTTGTGATTTACCAACATTCCAAAGTCTTAGAGCGGATTCAATCGCACTCTGTCTATCCGCCCCTTCGAAGCGACTGGCGCGAGAAAATTCAAACTGGCACTGATGCTTAATGCTCGCCTGATCCGGATTGTAGAACTCTATAAAAGTGGTCCAGTAGTTGCGGCCGGCCAGATAATCCAGCCACTTATTGCGCAGATGCTGGGCTTTTACCGTGCCCGGATAAGTATTTAAATAGGCGGTTATTTCCTCGTGTCTCGAATAGCGCAGGTTAACAATTAAATCTGCGTATATAAGGTAGGGATAGAGTGGGTATGTGGTTAGCTGTTGGCGATACTTAGTAAGGCTTTTCCAACGCCCCTTGCGCATTAGCTCAAGAGCTTCGCTGTAGAGTTGGCGCTGGTGGTCGAGTTGGCTTTTTGTGGGCTGCCGAGTTAAGTGCTCGGCTGAAATTTTCTCGGTGGTAGTCTCGGGTTGTGCAAATACCAAATCGCCAGCCAAAAGCATTAGCAGTGCAAGCAGGGGGGTAACGATTCGGAGCAGGGAGTTTCTTACCAGCACAATAATATTGGCAACCTTATTTATGTCTCTATTTATGTCTCGAGGGCGACTTTAGAATCGATTTAAAAGCTAGAGTTTAAAGCTAGAGCCCTGCAAGTTGGAAGCCCCTTTTTAAAAGAGGCTGTAATCCCCACAAATAATCATTGGCTGCTTACTCGGTTATTTGTCCTCGGTGATCCGTACTGCAAGAACATCACAGTTGGCACCGTGCAGAACACTGTTACTGGTTGAACCAAATATCAATGCCAGACCGTGACGACCGTGACTGCCGACAACTATTAGGTCAACCTCATCCTCAGCGGCAATACGATGCATCTCCTTAGCCGGTTGGCCGAGCACAACATATTGATTCTCCTCAACGACATTAAGCTGTTCGGCGATGGCGGCGAGGCGGTCCTGTGCCTGATTCTCAAGTTGAATTTGCACATCGGATAGGTCCACCGGAATATCGCCGCCGTAAGTGAAAGCCAATGGCTCTAAAATATGGCAAATGGAAAATTTTATATCGCTGTCGGCAAAAAGTAACTTGACGCGGTCTACCACTTGCTGTGATTCTGGCGACAGGTCAAGCCCGACTAGCAGGTGTTTATAAATAGACATAGAAGTTCTCCCTGTTAATAACTGGTTTGATATTAAACATAAATCCCTAGCTCTAAGAGTAGTATGAAATGACCTGGTTGTTAATATTGTTTGGTGTTGCAGTCGTAGTCTCACCACTGATGTGGTTTAGGCAGTCGCCGCGCCAGAAACTGATTACTGAACTCAGGCGCGCAGCTAGCAGTATGGGATTGCAGGTCTCATTGCATCGTCGCCCAGATGCGCGGGATGATGAAACTCGCTTAGAGTGCGTCTGTTACCGGCTGCCATGGCTGAATGATAGCTGCCGTCAGAATTGGGTTTTACAGCGCTACAGTAATCGCGGCTGGGAGTCCGATGACTCATCTACTATAAATTCGGTTATCAAAAGCGCTGAATGGAAGTGGACCATCGCTGAGGCCCACCCTCAATGGAATCATTTTCTCGAGGAAATCGTTGCCGATATCCCCGCAGGCGTCAGTGCAATAATCGCCAATAAAACCGGAATTGGGTTTATCTGGAATGAGCGGGACGACAGCTCTGATTTACAAAAAGTCGCGCAAAATTTAAAGAAATTACAACAAACAGCAAAGAAATTTGCCGATGAGGCTTGACCGAAGGGCAGACAAACACGTATATATGCGCACCTTAGAAAGTAATACCTAAACCAATTAGGTGAAATTATCTGCAGCATGGCCATTGATAGGGTCAGCGAAAACAGGGAAAAACAGCCTCCATGGGAAAATCTTTAGTAATTGTTGAGTCACCCGCCAAAGCCAAAACGATCAATCGTTATCTGGGTAATGATTTTATTGTAAAGTCCAGTGTCGGCCACGTCCGAGACCTGCCCACCGGTGCCAATCGCACACCCTCTGATCCCAAAGAGCGAGCAAGACAGGCGGCCATAACGCGAAAATTGTCCCCGGAACAGAAAATTGTTCACAAAGCGGCTAAAGCTAAATCCCAGCTTATAAAAAGTATGGGTATAGATCCGGAAAATGACTGGAAAGCTGAATATGCCACTCTGCCGGGTAAAGAAAAAGTCGTTGCCGAGCTCAAGAAGCTCGCCAAGAATGCCGACACTATCTATCTGGCAACGGATTTGGATCGCGAGGGAGAGGCAATTGCCTGGCACCTGCAAGAGGTTATCGGTGGTGAAGATGATCGCTACAAGCGTGTAGTGTTTAACGAAATTACTAAAAAAGCCATTCGTCAGGCCTTTGAAAAGCCTGGAATGCTCAATACCAATCGAGTTGATGCCCAGCAGGCGCGCCGCTTCCTCGATCGCGTGGTTGGCTTTATGGTCTCGCCACTGCTGTGGGAGAAAGTAGGCCGCGGTCTATCGGCTGGGCGTGTTCAATCGGTTGCGCTGAAAATGATTGTTGAGCGCGAGCGTGAAATCCGCGCTTTTATACCAGAGGAATATTGGACAGTTCACGCCGATCTTGAAGCCACGGCTGACAGCAGTGCAGAAGATCTGAATAAAATTCGCTTCGAAGTTAAAAAATATCTCGGCAAGGCCTTTCGTCCGACCAATAAGGCGCAGACCGATACGGCACTTTCCGCACTTAAGGCTTCCGCTTACGTTGTTAGCAAGCGCGAAGATAAGCCGACATCATCTAAACCATCGGCACCTTTTATTACTTCAACACTGCAGCAGGCTGCGAGTACGCGACTTGGCTTTGGTGTAAAGAAAACCATGATGATGGCCCAGCGTCTCTATGAAGCAGGATATATCACCTATATGCGAACTGACTCGACCAATCTGAGTGAAGATGCGGTCAGTGCCTGTCGTGAATATATTAAGGTGCGTCATGGTGACCGCTATCTTCCCGACGAGCCCAAAGTTTACGGCAGCAAGTCTGGTGCCCAGGAAGCGCACGAAGCGATCCGTCCATCGAATATTGATATTGCCCCCGGTAGTCTCGGGGATATGGAAGTTGATGCACGCAGACTCTACCAGCTTATTTGGCAGCAGTTTGTCGCCTGTCAGATGACCCCGGCACAGTTTACCGCGACCTCAATCACGGTTGCTGCTGGCGACTATGAGATGGTCGTCAAAGGTCGTGTCACCCGTTTTGATGGTTATTTAGCGGTAATGCCCGCCAGCCGTAAAAATGATGATGATGGCGAACTGCCTGATCTGCAGAAGGGCGACAGCATGAATATGCTGGTGCTGGTACCGCAGCAGCATTTCACCAAGCCAGTTGCGCGCTTCTCGGAAGCCTCATTGGTCAAAGAGTTGGAAAAGCGCGGTATTGGTCGACCCTCTACTTATGCGGCGATTATTTCCACGATTCAAGATCGTGGCTATGTGCGTATTGAGAACAAGCGTATTTTTGCCGAGAAGATTGGCGATGTAGTGACCGACCGTCTGAATGAGAATTTTAACGACCTGATGGATTACGGCTTTACCGCCACCATGGAAGAGCATCTCGATGAAATTGCCAACGGCACATTAAAGTGGAAAGATCTGCTCAATCGTTTTTACCGTGACTTCAGCCAGAAAGTTGAAAGCGCCAAAGAAGCGGATGCGGGTATGCGCCCGAATACACCGACTGAGACCGATATCTCCTGTACCCTATGCGAACGCCCAATGATGATTCGCACCGCCGGCACAGGGGTGTTTCTGGGTTGCTCAGGCTATGCCTTACCACCGAAAGAGCGCTGTAAACAGACCATCAATTTAACCGCCGGTGATGAAGCAGTTAATATCGACGAAGATGACGAAGCAGAATCCAAGCTACTGATGCACAAGCATCGCTGCAAAATCTGTAATACTTCAATGGACAGCTATCTGATCGATGAAAAGCGCAAGTTGCACGTCTGCGGTAACAACCCGGACTGTAGCGGCTTTGAAGTAGAAGCCGGTCAATACGTGATCAAAGGTTATGAAGGGCCGACTCTCGAATGTGATAAGTGCTCCAGCGAGATGCAGCTTAAGACTGGTCGTTTTGGTAAATATTTTGGCTGTACCGGCGAGACTGCTCCCGGTGAACCGTGTAAAAACACCCGTAAACTTTTGCGCAGCGGCGAAGCGGCACCGCCAAAGGTTGACCCAATTGTTATGTCAGAACTGCGTTGTATCAAAGTGGATGATCACTATGTATTACGCGATGGTGCCTCCGGTCTGTTCTTGGCTGCTAGTCAGTTCCCCAAGCATCGCGAAACCCGTGCGCCGACCGTTCAGGAATTGCTGCCCTACAAGGATCAAATCGATAAGAAGTATCAGTTCTTATTGACGGCCCCACAGGCAGACCCCAATGGTCTGCCATCAATTGTGCGCTACAGCAGAAAGACCAAAGAGCAGTATGTGCGCAGTGAAGACGACGGCAAACCCTCTGGTTGGAGTGCTTTCTACACCAAGGGCAAGTGGGTCGCCACAGAAAAAGGCAGTAAATAAACCGGTGCGGTCATCTTATCTTTCCGCGGTTAATCAAAAGCTGTTGTTTGCGCGACAGCTTTTATCCCAGTCAGATTCTAAAAAAAGTCGGCAGCAGAGCACTGCACTTTTCCATTCAATAGCTCAGTCAGTCGCTGTTCAGCTTCATCAGGCATGGTTGTGGCACTGTCGCAATGTTGCCGAAAGCTACAAATTGCAGGAGCTCGACGGGGTTGTTTGTGCCAATACGCTGGTTGAACTATTAGCCGCGCAGGGAAAAACCCCCGGTGAAGCCACAGAGCTGCAGAATCTGCAGAATGATCCTGACTCCTGGCTTAGTGAGCTGCTTAAAGCTCATCAATATATCTATAAATTACCGACAGTTCGCAAAGCCGAGATGGATGTTGATCGCTTGCCGATGATTGCAGTTGATGCGCCAGAAGTCGTCGACTGGAGTATTGAGCGCGCGGAAATATGGCTGATTAATATACAGGAATTGGTCGAGAGACAGCGCGAGATGATGATCGAGTTTTAAGAATCTTCCTGCAAAAGAGGGTTAACAGCCTTTCCCGCAACTGCTAAACTTACATTACTGAACTATTCACTTTTAAACAAAACTGTTAACTAGCAGTTGTCTTTAGAGATAGTCATCGATTTTGGAATAACCGAGTAAATTATTTATGCCCCTTGCAGAATTCGAATTAGTTATGTTGGAAAGTGGTGAAGTTGCCTTGCAGCGCACCGGTTCTGACCAGCCATTGGTACGCATCAACTTTGCCCCTGAAGCTATGACTTATCTGGATGGCAAGCATCTCGAAGTGGCTAAAACCATGATGGATGCCGGGCTGCAAAAAGCCTTTGATGTGGGTGAAGAACAGGCTCCCCAATTAGATGATAGTGAAGCCAAGGTGCATACTCTTCACTGAGTAGAAATGCCTTTCTCTTTTATATTTTCTCTCTAAAAGCACAAGTAAATGATTTCCGACGATATTCTTAAACACCTAAGCGAGCAGCGTAAACTTAGCAGTTACCGCCAGCATCTGTTTCTGTGCACGGCGGGAAAGTGCTCGTCTCAGCAAGCTGCAGATCAGTCCTGGGATTATTTAAAGCGTCGTATTAAAGAGCTTGAGCTCTACGATGTGGAAGAGGGGGTTTATAGATCCAAGGCCGATTGCCTGCGCATCTGTGCTCAGGGGCCGATTATGGTCAGCTACCCCGATGGTACCTGGTACCACAGCTGCACACCGGAGGTGATTGAGCGTATCCTGCAGGAACACGTGCTCGGTGGTACGCCGGTAGCAGATTACAGTTTTGCAACCAACCCGATGGGCGCTTGATTCACCCCTGCTTACATGCCCAGTCGAACAACACCTACAGCAAGACCTTCAATAGAAAATTCTTGAGCCCGTAAATCAACCAGAATAGGCGAGTAGTCGCGATTTTCTGGCAGCAGATGTATCTCATGTTTTTTACTTGTATGCTTAAGTCGCTTTACGGTCACTTCGCCGTCAACTCTAGCCACAATAATCTGTTGGTTTTCTGCAGTAGGCTGTTGGTGAACCGCGAGTAGATCGCCATCCATAATGCCGACATCCATCATACTCTGCCCCTGAACACGTAAAAAGTAATCGGCGTGGGGTTGGAAGGTGCTTGAGGGAACCTCCTGATAATCTTCAATATGCTGCTCGGACAGAATTGGTTCGCCGGCGGCAACACTACCTACGATTGGAATACCAGCATACTGCTCGACAATGCGAATGCCCCTTGAGGCACCGGGGATCATTTCAATAACCCCTTTTCGGGCCAGTGCGCGCAAGTGATCTTCAGCTGCATTAGCTGATCGAAAACCAAGCTGTTGGGCGATCTCGGCACGGGTTGGCGGATAGCCGGTTTCTTCGAGATTGTCGCGAATCAGATCAAAGATTTGTTGCTGTCGGGCAGTTAGACGTTCCATAGAAATTTCCTCAAAACATTTAACTGTAATTATATACAGTAATCGCTATTGCGCAAGTTAAACTATGTTTAAGGTAAACAGAAGGAATTTTTATGCTTGAATCAAAGGTTCAGGAAGCTTGGAGAGTACTGCGTATTCAGTCTGAGTTAGTTGATGGTACAGACAAATTACTTAAGTTGGGTTTGGCTGTCTCGGTGTTTGGCGGCGCCAGATTAGATGAGGGGAATCGTTACTACCGTCAGGCGCAGGAGCTCGGCAAGCTGCTCGGCGAAGAGCGAATTCCAGTGATAACCGGTGGCGGCCCGGGCATTATGGAGGGTGCAAATCGCGGTTGTTTCACCACACCGACACCCTCCGTGGGTTTAAATATTGATCTGCCTTTTGAGCAGGCACCCAATCCCTATCAGGATATTGCCCTCGACTTCCGTTACTTTTTTGTCCGTAAATATCTGTTCGTTAAGCACGCGGTAGGCTTTGTGATCTTCCCCGGTGGCTTCGGTACTCTGGATGAGTTGTTCGAGGCGCTGACCCTTGTGCAAACCCGCAAAGTTGAGGCCTTTCCAATTGTTCTTGTGGGGGTTTCATTTTGGGCTGGTCTTGTGGATTGGATGAAAGAGCGGATGCTTGCCGAAGGCTGTCTCTCTGAATCGGAACTCAATCTTATTGAAATAGTCGACGACGCCGCCGATGCCGCGAAAATTATATTGCGGCATATCCGCATGAGAGAAGCGGTGGTCGCCAATCTGCCCTGATCAATAGTAGACTACTAGTCAGAATTCATCCCAACCAAATAGATAGTCAGCGGTTTCAATACTGTCGATGGAGCTGCTGTCGGGATTGGACATAACTATTTTATCCGAGAGATCATCGGCGAGTAATTGGTCATCGTGGCTTTTGGCAAATGAACTGCGCCAATCCTCTGGTGCCCGAGCCGTAACAATAGTCATCTTCGACCAGTCATCGAAGCTTATGCTGTTCAGGTCGTTGTTATATAGGCGATTGTTATCGAGACTATTATTATCGAGACTATTTGTTTCATAGCGGATATCAATAAGAGCCGAATACTCATCAACGGCAATCACTTCAAAGAGTCTGTTTACCCCTATATCCTGATACCATTGATTGATAATAGGTACACTTTTTCCCATGGTTATCCTCCTCTTCAAGCAACGAAAATATCACTTTATTAATGTTGATGCATGATCCTGTCTTTGAGGTTTTGTGACCCAGTTGCGAGAATAAGCAAAAGCTCTGGTTGAACTCTTTCGGATAACTAACTGGAAAACATAAGAATAATTTTTAACGGTGATTAAGTGTTTTTCATGTAAAATTTCTTTTTGGAATAGCCAGGCTTTGTGAAAGAATAAACTTGTCTAAAAACTGCTGAACTTTTTTAATTAGTTCGTCAATTGGTTGAAGATTTATAACGCTGTAACTGGAAAAGATAATGACTGATAAATTTCATGGACGACTGATGCTCGATCTGGCCGGAACCTCACTGGCTGATGATGAGCCGGCTCTGCTGCAGAACTCCCATGTAGGAGGGGTTATCCTGTTTGCACGCAATGTCGAAAGTCGACAACAGATCGTAGCGCTAGTTGCAGAGATAAGAGCCGTAGCACCTCATCTATTGATTGCAGTGGATCAGGAGGGCGGTCGGGTACAGAGATTTCGCGAGGGTTTTAGCCCACTGCCAGCCATGCAGCAGTTAGGTGACCTATGTGTCAGGGATAGAGAGGCAGGATTGACCCTGTGCCGCGACACCGGTTGGTTAATGGCTTCTGAAGTTATCGCCTGCGGGTTGGATATTAGCTTTGCCCCGGTATTGGATGTAGATCGCGATACTAGCAGTATTATCGGCGACCGGGCATTTTCCGATCAGCCGCAGCTGGTTATCGAGATTGCAGCGGCCTTTATCGAGGGTATGGAGGAAGCTGGCATGGCGGCAACCGGTAAGCACTTTCCCGGTCACGGAGGTATTTTTGCCGACAGCCATTTAGAAGCCCCAGTGGATCAGCGCGATTGGCAGCAGCTCTGGGAACATGATCTACGGCCATTTGTTGCACTGTGCCCCAAGCTAGGTGGCATTATGCCTGCGCATATTACATTTCCTGCAATCGATCCTGACTCGGTGGGTTTTTCACCCTTTTGGCTGCGCGAGATTCTTCGCGACAGGCTCGGATTTAACGGTGTGATCTTTAGTGATGATCTGGCCATGAAGGGCGCCGATGTCGCCGGTGGCTATCGGCGCAAGGCTCAGCTTGCTCTAGAGGCTGGTTGCGATATGATCCTGGTCTGCAATGATCGCAGTGGGGCTCTTGAGGTGTTGCAGTATATGACTGAAGGGAAAACCTCTGCCAGCAAACGAATTTCAGCCATGCTTAAAACAAAATCTATCCGCTGGCCTGAACTTGAGAATGATTCGCGAAGAGTTGATACCATAGCGCGTCTAAAAACATTAAATAGTCGTAAATAGCAGTTTAAACAGGGTTTTAAAAAAGGGTTAAAAAGGTTAAACGATGAGCAAAGTAGAAAGCTGGTTGGTCAATTTGTCAGGGGCGCAACATCTGTGGATGCTTGAGCTATTCCTTATTGTTGTAGTCGCTCTGAGCCTTGGTTATCTGGTCAATCGAATTATCGACAGGCTCGAAGTCCACACCGCAAAAACCATGACAGTCTGGGACGATGCCTTAATCGAAGCGTGCCGCAAGCCGCTGATATGGCTAGTATGGATCTTAGGTGTCAACTTTGCTGCCGGTGTTGCTGCGCAGAAGATGGATTCCGGCCTCTACGCTCTGGTTGATCCCATCAACCGCATAGCGCTGATTTTTTTGAGCTCAGTATTTTTAACTAATTTTATTAAGCGCGCTGAGCGCAATCTGGTGCATCCAGACTTTATCTCCAAACCTTTGGACGAAACCACAGTGCGCGCTGTCGGCAAGCTATTGCGAGCGGCGGTGATTATTACCGCTGTGCTGATCGCCATGCAGTTGTTTGGCTACAGTATTTCAGGGCTGTTGGCCTTTGGTGGTATTGGCGGTATCGCCATGGGTTTTGCGGCCAAAGACCTGTTGGCAAACTTCTTTGGCGGTCTGATGATCTATCTGGATCGTCCGTTTTCTGTGGGTGATTGGATTCGCTCCCCGGACAAAGAGATTGAGGGAACCGTTGAAGATATCGGTTGGCGTCTGACCAGAATCCGCACCTTTGATAAGCGCCCGCTGTATATTCCCAATGCGGTCTTTGCCAATATTTCGGTGGAGAACCCATCGCGGATGACCAACCGCAGGATTTATGAGACGGTGGGGATTCGCTACGACGATCTGCACAAGATGGATACCATTGCCGCACAGGTGAAAACCATGCTCAGCGAGCATCCGGAGATCGACAATAATTTAATTATGATGGTCAACTTTAATCAGTTTGCCGCCAGCTCTCTGGACTTCTTTTTCTATGTATTTACCAAGACAACTGACTGGGCGCACTATCATGAGGTCAAGCAGGATGTGCTGTTAAAAGTTGCCGCTATTATCGAAGAAAATCAAGCCGAGATTGCTTTCCCGACCTCGACATTACAGGTGCCGCATGCCATTGAAATCTCAGGCAACCCGCTTCAAAAAGCAGTTCAATAGTTGGAGTGGTGCAGGCAGTTTGATTTAGATTATGGAATAGTCAGCAAAGATTAACTACAGTTAAAAAAGTGTCTGTTCGCGTGAAGAAGGGGACTTAGAAGGGGGCTTAAGTGAGTAGCGAGAGTAGAGGGAACGACGTAAACGATGCACAAAAAATAGATATAACAAGGATGCTAAATGTATTGCAGTAGATGCTGCATATGACACGCCTATATAACTGACTTGCTCAGGTAGGCGCAGGATAAGGAGATCATGTCATGGATTTGACAGTATTTTGTGTGTGGACCGGTTTACCTATAACTATCTGCCGGAATGGTTATAGCCAATGATTCAATCCCTCCAGCGCGGGTTTCTCGTCCTCGTAGTAATTAATGCTTGGTGCCTGCTCGGCATCATCCTTTTCGACTACCTGCTGGGTGATATTCTCGGGCTTTTCTCAACCTCAATTCACAGTCAGGCCTGGGCCATTCTATTGCTTGCGGCACTGTCATTTTCCTCCGCTCTCAAAGCCACGCAGTTAAATATCAAGCAGTGGTTTTCAACCACCAGAGTGGGTCTTTATACCACTGAATTGCTCCCGGTGTACCAGGCCATAGTTGTCCGTGCGCTTCACAGTCTCTATACCAATCTCTACCTGTCAGCGGATGTGGTGTTCTGTATTGGTGCGCCGTTATTAATTATTGCGGCGACCGCCGGCTGGTGGTTACTTGACGAGGTTAGCTATCTGGCACTGCTTGGATACTGCTGCATGATTTCGCTGATTGTATTTACCGGTCTCTACAGTAATTTGGTACGCCTGTTATCTCTGGGTTATTTTTTCGGTTATTGGTTAGTCAGCGATGATTGGCTGCTTTATCCATTTTTCGCACCGGCACTGGTGCAGAAAAATATTGTGATTATGGTCAGTGGTTCGGCAGCCAGCTGGTTGCCGATGGTTGGACTTGTGCTGATCGTCTATCTCTTGGTTCTACGGCGCACATCCAGCTCTAAAGAGCAGGCTATGAGTTCTGATAGCCCCGATTCCAATAGACTTATTGTCAGGCCTATTGTTCCCAAGTTCTTAGAGGTTATTCCTAAGAGGTCTAGCCGAGAATTATTTGGAAGCAGCCTGTCGCTTTTCTGTCTTGTTATGGCGATGCCGCTGGGCATATTGGTACTTAATAATATTTTTGCCTACATTAACCCTCATGTGCTTTTTGCCGGCTTTGCCATCTGGATGCTGGATAGGCACTGGCAGACAGATGTGGCCAATGAACCGGCCTTATCTGCGGATTTCAGGTATTTTGCTAATTTAATTTGGAAGCATTAGCGGCACTTTTAGATAAGCTTCTTTAGGCAAGCCTCTTTAGACAGGCCTCTTTAGACAAGCTTGGTGAGTTAAACCTATTCTCAGAATCGCTTTACTCTATAATTGCCGACTAACTTTATTCGCTATTATAGAGAGGCGTACGATGCGATTGAGAATACTACTGAGCTGTTTCTTGGCCACTTTACTGCTTACCGGCTGTCTCGGTTCTCCAGAGGGCGTGAATGCTATCAATGATTTTGATAAGCAGCGTTATCTGGGTCGCTGGTATGAGGTGGCGCGACTCGACCACTCCTTTGAGCGCGGACTTAGCAATGTCACGGCGGACTATTCGTTGCGTGAAGATGGCGGTTTAAAGGTGATAAACCGTGGTTATTCGCTAGAGGAGGGTGCCTGGAGTGAAGCTGAGGGTAAGGCTTATTTTATCGATGATGAGCAGCAGGGGCATTTAAAGGTCTCATTTTTTGGGCCCTTTTATGGGTCGTATATTATTTTTGAGGCAGGGTCTTTCCCAGAAAAGCAATCTTTCGACTATCAATACTCTTTTGTCGCCGGTAACAGCACAGATTATCTATGGTTGTTGGCAAGAACCCCAACCATTAGCCCCCTATTGCGCGAGCACTTTATACAGCGAGTTGCTGAACTAGGTTTTAACCCAGAGGCGCTAATCTTTGTGGGTCAGGATTTAAATACCCCTCTAGATGCAAAGCCAGCGACAAAGGTTTCGCCCTAGCGGTTTTCTCTTTATGGGGAAGGGTGCTTCTATTCTGGCTCTGAACCCGTCTCTAAATCAGTCTCTAAATCTGCCTCTTCAAGCGGATTGGTGATCTCCACTTCGTGGGGTTTAATAGTGACCAGCATACCCATTTTCGGATGATCCAGATAATAGCTCTGCTGTTCTTCGAGGCGCTTTGACTGATCAAAAACCCATAGGGTCGATACTGGGTATTCGACTGATTGGAGAGGGTCTAACGGATTGGCATCGGCTTGCGCCTGTTCTGCTTCACGCTCGTCTGCTTCAAGCTCCTCTACTCCACTCTCTAAAGCCTCTGAATTTACTGGGCTACCTATAAAGAAATCTTCAAGATTTGCTTCATTAAGCGATAGTTCGAGCATTTCCTGCCCATCGCTAAGGCTCTGTTCTGGCATCACCGGAAAGGCGGGTAGTTTTACGAACTGTGCTGTTGCCAAATCCGCCTGATCAATAAAGTTTAAAAGCCATAGGTCAGACTGGAAATGCAGAAAGCGTGATTTATAAAAACGCAGACTGCCTTCAATTTCATAGCGATCCTGATACTGCTTGCCTGCCTTGATAACGACCCAGGGATCAGCGGCATTTTTATCGGCGGCAAAGCGCCAGGCCTGATGAAAAACCACGTTGTATTTTTCGCGACGATCCAGAGCTCTGGCGCTATCGTTTAGATCGCGGAACTCTTTATCTAATTTAATAAAAGGCTTTTCATATTCTGGGATATAGATTGGTTCTGGAAATGGCTCCAGTTCTTGCTCAGTGGGTATGGAGACTTCACCATTACTGGCAAGCAGGGGAATCTGCAAGGGTTGCGAACCGCTGCTCTGGAGTCCTAGCTGTGCAATACCACCATTGGCAAAGGTCAGGGCGGGATCTTCGACAGTTATCAGCGGTATGGCTCTTGGGCTGGTTCCACTCTCGTGATCAAGAGTCTCGTAATCAAGAACCGGGTAGTTACTGCCTATATAGTCAGTATCGACCAACTCGACGACTTTTTCGGGAAAGTCCAGGCTGTATGTTTTCGGCGGTTGTTCATTGCCGGCGTAGCCCTGCTGAGTGAAGATTACTACTTCAACTTGATACCAAGCCGCGGCTTGCTCTGGATCATCGATTTCTTCTGCCAAGCTTAGGTTGGAGGCAAAGGCGAAGGAAAGACCGCAAGTAAGAGTACAGGCAAAAGTCCACAGGTGCTTTGTGAGCCATGGTGAATTCTGCTGCTGATCTCTGTTCATATTCTGACTATTCCCTTAATGCTGTCTTTTACAACGGTCCATTTGGTTAATGGCTAATCGGATTGCGGCAGCAGCTTATCCAGTATTTCAGTTAAGCCGTCGACACGCTCTTTAGCGCTTTCCATAGGCATAGTGAAACTCAGTTGATCATTGTTTTGCAAGCGGAAAATACTCGGATGCGCCTGCACCATTTTGATAATGGTCAGCGGCTCAACAATAGTGCTAGAGCTAAATTTAAGTCTACCGCCATTCGGGCCCGCTTCAATTTTCAGCAGCCCGAGTTGCTCGCCGGTCTGGCGCAGTTTCGCCAGCTCAAATAGTGTCTTTACCGGATCCGGTAAAAGACCAAAGCGGTCGATCATTTCCACCTGCAGTTCATGCAACTGGCTATCACTCTGACAGTTGGCGAGTCGCTTGTAGAGTGTCAGGCGCATATTGACATCTGGCAGGTAGTCATCGGGGATTAAGGCTGGCAGATGCAGGTTCACTTCCAGTCCCTGATCCATTCCGGCGCCGAGTTCTGGTTGCTTGCCTTCCTTGATGGTTTTAACCGCGCGTTCAAGCATTTCCATATACAGGGTAAAGCCGATTGCCTGAATATGGCCGCTCTGTTCTTCGCCGAGCAGTTCGCCTGCGCCGCGAATTTCCAGATCGTTGGTCGCCAGCGTAAAGCCGGAACCCAGGTGGTCTGCAGCAGTAATTGCTTCGAGGCGCTTTTTGGCATCCTCAGTCATCGCCTTTGGATGTGGGGTCAACAGATAGGCATAGGCCTGATGGTGAGAGCGACCGACACGGCCACGCAGTTGGTGCAGTTGCGCTAGGCCAAATTTATCGGCGCGCTCAATAAGAATCGTGTTGGCGCTAGGTATATCGATACCGGTTTCAATAATCGTGGTACAGACCAAAACATTAAAGCGCTGGTGATAAAAGTCCGACATCACCTGTTCCAACTGCCGCTCGCGCATCTGTCCGTGGGCAAAATTGATTCTTGCCTCAGGAACCAACTGCTTCAGATCATCGACGATACGCTGAATATTCTTTACATCGTTGTGCAAAAAGTAGACCTGCCCACCGCGTAAAATTTCTCGCAGTATGGCTTCGCGAGTAACTCGGTCTTCCTGTTGGCGGATAAAGGTTTTTACTGAGAGACGGCGCGCCGGCGGGGTGGCGATAATCGATAGATCGCGAACCGCATGCATGGACATATTCAGGGTCCGCGGAATCGGCGTAGCGGTCATGGTTAAAATATCTACCGAGGTACGCAGGGATTTGATTTTGTCTTTCTGGCGTACACCAAAGCGATGCTCTTCATCAATAATCAGCAGTCCAAGACGTCTAAAATCGATTTTCGCATGGAGCAATTTATGGGTGCTGATCAAAATATCGACCTTGCCATTCTCCGCGTCGGCAATTACCTGATCCTGCTCCTGAGCGGTGCGGAAGCGCGACAGCTCTTCAACCACCACCGGCCAGTTGGCAAAGCGGTCGCGGAAGTTTTGTAAATGCTGATGGGCGAGCAGGGTGGTGGGGACTAAGACTACGACCTGTTTGCCGCTAGATACCGCGGTAAAGGCCGCGCGCATGGCGACTTCGGTTTTACCAAAGCCAACATCACCACAGACCAGACGATCCATCGGCTGTGGACTCAGCAGATCGCGGCGCACTGCATTAATAGCTTCAAGCTGGTCGCCGGTTTCCTCAAAAGGGAAGTCGCTGCTGAATTTGCGGTAATCTTCTTCATTGCTGGCACAGGCAAAGCCGATTCGGGCTGCGCGACGGGCATAGATGTCGAGCAATTCTGCGGCGGTATCGCGCACCTGTTTAATCGCTTTCTCTTTGGCCTTAACCCATTTATCACTGCCAAGTTTATGCAGCGGTGCCATGGATTGATCGCCGCCACCAAAGCGGCTAATTAGATGCAGTGAGGATACCGGTACATAGAGCTTTGCGTCATTGGCATATACCAGCATAAGAAACTCTTGCTTGGATTTGTCGACATCCAGAGTCACCAGACCCTGATAGCGACCCACACCGTGATCCATATGTACCACGGGGGCACCGTGCTCAAGTTCGGCGAGACTTTTAAAGATATAGTCCGGTGACTCCGAGGCCTTTGAACGCCGACGGCGCTGCATCACCTGTTGGCCAAATAGCTCGCCTTCGGTGATCAGGCAGATGCCCTGTTCGGGGCAGTAGACGCCCTGATCAATCGGGTAGGTGGTTATGGCGTGTTTATAGTCAGTGTCGAGGAATTCCTGCCAGTGCTGAATTTCGCTGGCAACAATATTGACTTTTTTAAGCATACCGGCGAGAACTTCGCGGCGACCGGCGGACTCTGCACAGAATAGAATTCGACCCTTAAAGCTCTGGGTAAATTCTTCAAGCTTGGATAATGGGTTGCTTAGTTTGGCGTTAGCGGCCACATCGGGAACCGCGCGCAGATTGATATTCTCACTGCCCGCTTTGTCAGCAACCGCCTGCCGGTCTATTTCAGTGCGGGGTAATTTCTTAACCTTCTGAAAGACTTCATCGACAGCCAGAAAAAGTTGTTTCGGCGGCAGAATAGGGCGGGTTGGGTCAACGCCGTATTCGCTGTAGCGGGCTTTAACATCCTGCCAGAAAGTTTGTGCGGCTTCTTCAATCCCCACATGACTAAACAGCTGGGTGTTGGCAGGCATATAGTCAAACAGGTTGGCGGTCTGGTCAAAAAACAGGCTTAGATAGTACTCGATCCCCTGAGGGGCAATACCGTCATTGATATCTCTGTAGACCGGACATTTCGAGGCGTCCTGATCAAAGTTGTCATGCCAGTTATTAAGAAATAGGTTGGTTGCCTGCTTATCCAGCGGAAACTCCCGTGCCGGCAGCAGCTGAATTTGCGTGACATTTTCTGAGGTTCTCTGGGACTCGGCATCAAACAGCCGCAAGCTTTCAATTTCGTCGTCGAGCAGATCAATGCGGAAGGGTTGCTTGGCACCCATTGGATAGATGTCGATCAGTGAGCCACGGAAGGCGTATTCGCCGTGTTCATAAACTGTATCTACGCGCTTATAGCCGGCTTTGGATAGCTGGTCTTTAAGCTTGTCGCGGTCGAGATCTTCGCCGACTCGGTAGGAGAAGGTTCGCGAAGTAATAAAGTCGATCGGTGCCAAGCGATGCATCAGCGTTGGCAGCGGGACTATTAATAGTGCCTGTTTGGTGTGCGGCAGGTTGGCCAGCGTTTGCAGGCGCGCTGAGACAATATCCTGATGGGGCGAGAAAATGTCGTAGGGCAGGGTTTCCCAGTCCGGAAAGCTTAAAATTTCCAGGCCCTGTTCGGCCGTAAAGAATTTTAGGGCTCGGCCCTGAGCCGCCGCTTCGCGAGCGGTTTCAGTAACCAGTACGCTGAGGCCGTCAAACTGACAGGCAGCTTCTGCGATCGCCAGTGCGCGGCCGGCGGCCTGCAATTCTCCCCAGTGATTTTTATCCCCGGGTTTGGCGGCCATACTGAGATTGAGTACTGTCATAAAACCTGCATATTGAGTCTGTTGATAGCGCCTTTAACAGCCTGTCGGCGAGCGGCGAATATTTAACTGTTTATTTTAATCGGAGGCATTTTACTCGGCTCGGACTATTGATAATAGGAATATTCTCTATGAGCTGAAGTTAATCTGAAAGCCTGCTTTGAGTGACTATACTTATGAGACATGACTTAGGATTCATGTAATTTTTTAAAACGAATGAAAAGGACCCTCATAGTGACAGAAGAAAACCGCCCCACACCCAAAGATTTTTTCAAAGACTGGAAGCAGCGCGAAGCGCTAGCCGAAGGGATGATTCCCATTATTGGCAAGCTCTACCGCGAGCGCAATGTTTCGACTTATATGTATGGCAGCAGCATGGTTAGCAAATCTGTAATCGACTTGATGAAAGCGCATCGCAGAGTGCGTCAGGTCGAGCAGAATGAGCTGTCTGAATTTGACTCGTCGCCAATGATTGAAGCCATCGCAAAACTGCAGCTGGGCCCCGCCCATCTGGATCTGGGAAAAATGGTGGTCAAATACCAGAATATTGGAAATGGCCGCAGCGTTGATGAGTTTGTCAGAGATGAGCTGCAGGATATTATTGGTTCGGATATTAAACCGCTGCCGCAGCCTCAGGATGTGGTGCTCTATGGCTTCGGGCGAATTGGTCGTCTGGTTGCGCGTATTTTGGTGGATAAGGCAGGTGGGGGTGATGTATTGCGTCTGCGCGCAATCGTTATTCGCAAGAGTAAAAATGATCATGATCTGGAAAAACGTGCGGCACTGCTGCGCCGGGATTCAGTGCATGGTTCCTTTAAAGGCACTATTCGCGTTCTCGAAAGTGAAAATACGCTGGTGATCAACGGTAACCCGGTCAAGGTGATCTACGCCAATTCGCCAGCGGAAATTGATTACACCGAATATGGCATTAAAAATGCGCTGATTGTCGATAATACCGGTGTTTGGAAAGATAACGACGGTCTCGGTGGTCATCTGCGCCCAGGTGCTGCCAAAGTACTGCTGACTGCCCCCGCGGGTGACGATATTCCAAATATTGTCTACGGTGTTAATCACAGTGAAATCACCCCAGAGCGGAAAGTTATTTCTGCGGCCTCCTGTACCACCAATGCCATAGTGCCGGTATTAAAATGCCTGCTCGATGAGTTTGGTGTCACCAGTGGTCATGTGGAAACCGTTCATGCCTACACCAATGACCAGAACCTGATCGATAACTACCACAGCGGTGATCGCCGTGGTCGCAGTGCCGCTTTAAATATGGTGCTGACATCCACAGGTGCCGCCAAAGCGGTAGCCAAAGCTATTCCCGAACTAAAGGGCAAGCTGACCGGCAATGCGATCCGTGTACCGACCCCGAATGTTTCCATGGCAATTCTCAATCTGCAGCTCGGTCGCGAAACCACTGTCGAAGAGCTCAATGAGTTTATGCGACAGAAGGCGCTTCACTCCGAGTTGCAGCAGCAGATTGGCTACACCATTTCAACCGAAGCGGTTTCCACAGACTTTGTCGGTTCCCGTCAGGCCTGTGTGCTGGATTCTCAGGCAACCATTGTTGATGGTAAAAGCTGCGTGCTCTACTGCTGGTATGACAATGAGTTTGGTTACAGCTGTCAGGTGGTGCGCTGTCTGGAGAAATTTGCCGGAGTTATCTGGCCCAGCTACCCGAAGCAGAGCCTCTTGGAGGAGGGCTCGGTAAAGGAGGGCGTGTTAGAGGAAAGCTTACTTTAAATGGGCTGACTTTTTAATAAATATACCCGCAGGTTTAAGTAGCCTGTGGGTATTTTTTTATCCCTGCGCTCAAGTCTTCTAATTGCAGCGCCGAATATTTCCATTCAATGCCAGATTCAGTGAATAAACACCCCTATAAAATAGATTATCCGCAACAAACCTCATCTCACAGGATTATTTATAACCGATATTGAAAACTTTAGGCTGTCTACCCCTTTTGAGACTGGAATCAAAGCCCTTAGACCTTTATAATCCCGCCCGATCTTTTTAGGCTAAAACCGCAGGTTATCTGTGAGTCGACACTAACACTAAAATGACTTCCAGTCTGAACCCAGCTTGTTCAGATTGGTGTTTTCTTAGTAGTGCAACCCAAACGTTAATTATTAAGTATTAGGTATTTCCTATGATAAAAATCCGTCGCGGATTAGACCTGCCCATTTCTGGTAAACCAGAGCAGGTTATTCACGATGGCCCAGTAATAAGCCAGGTTGCGGTAGTCGGTTCTGACTATCCAGGTATGAAGCCAACCATGGCCGTGCGCGAAGGTGATCGCGTTGCATTGGGTCAACTACTGTTTACTGATAAAAAAACTGTCGGAGTTAAGTACACCTCTCCTGCATCAGGTGTCGTGGTTGCGGTTAACCGCGGCGAACGTCGAGTGTTTCAGTCTTTGGTGATTGATGTCGACGGCAGCGAAAAAGAACAGTTTGCCAGCTACCAGCCAGATCAACTCGCCACGCTAGAGCGCAGTGCTGTGGTTGAAAACCTGGTTAACTCTGGCCAGTGGGTCGCTCTTCGCACTCGCCCATATGCCAAGGTGCCAGCCCCAGAGGCAACACCGGCATCAATTTTTGTTACCGCTATGGATACCAATCCACTGGCGGCTGACCCGGAAGTTGTTATTGCTCAGCGCAGTGAAGACTTTGCCAATGGCCTAAAGCTGTTGACCCGTCTGACTGACGGCCCGGTGCATCTCTGTGCCGCACCCAATACAATGGTTCCCGGTGCTGATCTCGATGGTGTTCAGGGACATATTTTCTCCGGCCCGCACCCCGCAGGTCTTGCCGGAACCCATATTCACCATATAGATCCAGTCAATGCCGACAAATCAGTCTGGACTATTGGCTATCAAGATGTGATTGCCTTTGGTGCGCTGTTTACCGCTGGTGTGGTCGACGACAGCCGCGTTGTTGCTCTCGGTGGTCCTCAGGTTAATACCCCGCGTCTGCTTAAGACTCGGCTGGGTGCCAATCTTAATCAATTAGTGATTGGCGAATTAAAGAATGACGAAAACCGCGTTATCTCCGGTTCAGTTCTCTCGGGTCGCAAAGCGGCTGCTGCTTTTGCCTTTCTCGGTCGCTACCACGTTCAGGTATCAGTGATTCGCGAAGGACGTGAGCGTACGCTGCTGCACTATCTGCGTCCCGGTGTGAACAATCATTCTTCACTGCCTATCTATATCTCATCATTGACCAAAAAACTGTTCAATATGACCTCCAGCACTAACGGCAGTGAGCGCGCTATGGTGCCAGTCGGTGGCTATGAAAAAGTAACCGCTCTGGATATCTTGCCTATTCAATTGCTGCGTTCATTAATTGTTGGCGATACAGATGTGGCTCAAAAGCTGGGCTGTCTGGAGTTGGACGAGGACGATGTTGGCTTGTACACCTATGTCTGTGTGGGTAAATACGAGTACGGCTCGATCCTGCGTGATAATTTGACCAGAATTGAGAAGGAGGGTTAAGACGATGATTCGCAATCTTCTAGATAAAGTAGAGCCGCATTTCCACAAAGGCGGGAAGTGGGAGAAAATGTATGCCCTTTACGAAGCCATAGATACAGGCCTATTTAAGCCTGCAGATGTGACCAAAAACAGTTCCCATGTTCGCGATGCTATTGATCTTAAGCGAGTGATGATTACTGTTTGGTTGGCCACTTTCCCAACCATGTTCTTCGGTATGTGGAACGTAGGTTTTCAAGCCAACACCATCATGGCTGAGATCGGCATGGTCTCGCAGGAAGGCCTGCGCGGTCTGTTTATCGGTATGTTAGCCGGTTACGACTCCACCTCGATCTGGGACAACCTGATTCATGGTGCCGCTTACTTCGTCCCTATCTATATGGTGACCTTTATTGTCGGTGGGTTCTGGGAAGTACTGTTTGCCAGTGTTCGCGGTCACGAAGTAAACGAAGGCTTTTTTGTAACCTCGGTCTTATTTGCACTCTGCTGTCCTCCAGATCTCCCTCTGTGGATGGTCGCTGTCGGTATTAGCTTTGGTATTGTTATCGGTAAGGAAATTTTTGGCGGTACCGGCAAAAACTTCCTTAACCCGGCCTTAACCGGTCGCGCATTCCTCTACTTCGCCTACCCAGCCTATATGTCTGGTGATGCGGTATGGACTGCTGTCGATGGCTACACTGGTGCAACCATGCTTTCCGTCGCTGCCTCTGCCGGTGTTGCTGCTCTAGAGGCCGGCACTACTTGGATGCAGGCCTTTGTCGGGACTGTTCACGGCTCAATTGGTGAGACTTCAACTCTAGCTATTTTGATTGGCGCAACCATGTTGCTAGTGATGAAAATAGCCTCTTGGAGAATTATCGCCGGTGTACTTATTGGCTCGGGACTGCTGTCGATGCTGTTTAACAGCATTGAGTCGACCAACCCAATGTTTGCTCTGCCATTCTACTGGCACTGGGTAATTGGTGGTTTCGCCTTTGGTGCAATCTTTATGGCCACTGATCCCGTATCAGCTTCGATGACCAACACCGGTAAACTCTGGTACGGCATACTTATCGGTGTGATGGTGATTCTGATTCGTGTGGTAAACCCAGCCTTCCCGGAAGGGATGATGCTAGCGATTCTGTTTGCCAACCTATTTGCGCCATTGATTGATCACGTTGTGGTTCAAAGCAATATCAAAAGGAGACTTGCCCGTGGCTAATGACTCTATTCAAAAAACCTTTGGCGTTGCCACACTGCTCTGCGTAGTCTGTGCAATTGTGGTATCCAGTGCAGCGGTAATGCTGCGTCCAGCACAGCAAGCCAATAAGCTGCTCGACTTGAAAACCAATATCCTTGCCTCGGCAGGACTGCTGAAAGAAGGCGTAGATGTCGAGACTCAGTTTGAGCAGATCACTACCCGTATTGTCGATATGGAAACCGGTCGTTTTACCGATGCGGTTGATGCGGCAACTTATGATCAACGCAAAGCCTCGAAAGATCCTGCGCTTTCCGTTGAACTGAGCGGTGAAGAAGATATTGCCAAGATCAAGCGTCGCGCCAAATACTCAAGTGTATATATAGTAGAAGGCGAGCAGGGTATCGAAAAAATTATTCTGCCGATTAAAGGTTATGGCCTGTGGTCAACCATGTATGGATTTTTGGCTCTTGAGTCAGATCTGCAAACGGTTGCCGGTATTGGCTTTTACGAACATGCTGAGACCCCGGGTCTGGGTGGCGAAATTGACAATCCAAACTGGAAAGCCAGCTGGATTGGTAAGCAAGCCTACAGTCAAGGTGATCTAGTACTCAACGTTATTAAAGGCAGAGTGGATATGGAGAGAGCAGGGTCTGAGTATCAGGTCGACGGTCTCGCCGGTGCCACATTGACTACCCGTGGCGTCGATAAGCTCGTTAAATACTGGCTTGGCGATTCGGGCTTTCAGCCGCTTATCAGCTATTTGAAATCAGGGGAGGCCTAAGCAATGTCAAAAATTAAAGAGACGTTAATCGAGCCCTTAGCGACCAATAACCCCATCGCCTTGCAGATTCTGGGTATCTGTTCTGCGCTGGCAGTAACCTCCAGTATGAAGGTTGCATTCGTCATGTGTTTGGCACTGACCATCGTATGTGCATTTTCTAACCTTTTTGTTTCGGTGATTAGAAACCATATACCCAATAGCATCCGTATTATTGTGCAGATGACTATTATCGCTTCATTGGTAATTGTGGTTGATCAGGTGCTTAAGGCAGTTGCCTACGACATTAGTAAGCAGCTATCAGTATTTGTTGGCCTGATCATTACAAACTGTATTGTGATGGGTCGCGCTGAAGCCTTTGCCATGAAAAACCCACCACTGCCAAGCTTTGTTGATGGTATCGGTAATGGCCTCGGATACAGTGTTATTCTGATGATAGTCGCGTTTTTCCGCGAACTGTTTGGTACCGGTAAGCTCTGGGGTGTTGAAGTATTATCGGTCAGCACTGAAGGCGGCTGGTACGTTGCTAACGGCATGATGTTAATGCCACCGAGCGCGTTCTTCCTGATTGGCCTGATTATCTGGGTACTAAGAACCTGGAAGAAAAACCAAGTAGAAAAGGCAGACTTCAAGATTACTGCCAACAGCCGACCTAGCGAGGTAGCGTAATGGAACATTATTTAAGTCTGCTCGTCAGCTCGATCTTTATCGACAACATGGCCCTCAGCCTGTTCTTGGGTATGTGCACATTTATCGCACTGTCGAAAAAAATCGATGCAGCTGTAGGTCTGGGTATTGCGGTAGTGGTTGTGCAAACCATCACAGTACCAGTGAACAACCTGCTGTTGAGTTACCTGCTGTCTGAAGGCGCGCTGGCTTGGGCCGGTCTGCCAGACGTAGATCTGAGCTTCCTCGTTTACCTGTGCTTTATCGGCGTTATTGCGGCGATTGTGCAGATAATGGAAATGGTTCTGGATAAGTATGTCCCCGCGCTCTACAACGCGCTGGGTGTATTCCTGCCACTGATTACTGTGAACTGTGCAATTCTTGGTGGTTCACTGTTAATGGCCGAGCGCGGTTACAACTTTTCTGAATCCGTGGTTTACGGCTTTGGTTCTGGTTTGTCTTGGGCGCTGGCGATTGCAGTGCTCGCAGGGATTCGTGAAAAACTCAAGTACAGCGATATCCCCGATGGCCTGCAAGGTCTAGGTATCGTATTTATTACTGTAGGCCTCATCTCATTAGGCTTTATGTCGTTTGGCGGCATTGACCTCTGATAACGGAGAAGTAACTATCCATGAGTATGGAAATTATCCTTGGCGTTGGCATGTTTACCCTGGTAATACTTGCATTGGTCGCCTTTATTTTGGCGGCGAGAAGCAAGCTGGTTTCATCCGGCAACGTCAATATTGAAATTAATGGTGAAAAAACCATTACAGTTGCCGCTGGCGACAAGCTGTTACAGACACTCTCCAATGCGGGATTGTTCCTACCCTCTGCCTGTGGCGGCGGTGGTACCTGTGCACAGTGCAAATGTATTGTTTCTGACGGTGGTGGTTCTATGCTGCCCACTGAAGAAGGGCACTTTAACCGTCGTGAAGCCAATGAAGGCTGGAGGCTTTCCTGTCAGGCATCGGTTAAACAGGATATGAAGATCCAGGTTCCGGAAGAAGTGTTTGGTGTTAAGCGTTGGGAATGTACCGTTGAGTCAAACCACAATGTTGCCACTTTTATTAAGGAATTAACTCTGCGTCTACCCGAGGGCGTAGATGTAGACTTCCGCGCCGGTGGTTATGTGCAGCTTGAATGCCCAGCGCACCATATTAAATATTCTGACTTTGATATCGAAGAGCAGTATCGCGGTGACTGGGAACATTTTGGCTTCTTTAAGCATGAGTCAATTGTTACAGAGCCAGTAATTCGCGCCTACTCAATGGCCAACTATCCCGATGAAAAAGGTATTGTTAAATTCAATATCAGAATTGCCACGCCGCCACCGAGATCAGAGGGTATAGCGCCAGGACAGATGTCCTCCTACACCTTTAGCTTAAAGCCCGGCGATAAGATTACCGTCTACGGCCCCTTTGGTGAGTTCTTCGCTAAAGAAACCGACAACGAAATGGTCTTTGTTGGTGGTGGTGCCGGTATGGCACCCATGCGCTCACACATCTTTGATCAGCTCAAGCGAATCAAATCTGATCGTAAAATCAGCTTTTGGTATGGTGCTCGCTCACTTCGCGAATGCTTCTACGATGATGAATATGATGCATTAGCTGCCGAAAATGACAACTTTGACTGGCATCTGGCACTCTCTGATCCACAGCCAGAAGACAACTGGGAAGGCTACACCGGCTTTATCCACAATGTCTTGTTCGAGCAGTATCTGAAAGATCATGAAGCGCCAGAAGATTGCGAGTTCTACATGTGTGGACCGCCAATGATGAACGCAGCTGTGGTTAAGTTACTTCAAGACCTAGGTGTCGAGGACGAGAATATCTTCCTTGATGACTTTGGCGGGTAAGGGTTTTATGAAGTCGCATAAAACAAATTTAACGGGGCTTGAGAAAGCCTCGTTTTTGTTTTTTATGCTATTGGCAATATCCCTGGTCAGTGGCTGTGATCACGCCCCAGAAATTATTAAGATCTCCGGCAGCAAAATGGGCACAAGCTACCATGTCACCATAGTCGCAGATCAGCCGGCACCGGCAGATCTCGCCGAACAGATCGACAGAGTACTCAGTGCCGTCGATCAGTCCATGTCTACCTACAAAGCTGAGTCTGAACTCAGCCAGTTTAATCGCCTACCAGTTTCTGAAACCGTAAAAGCATCAGATCAGCTGTGGTCAGTACTACAGACCAGTGAAAAAATCTGGCGCCTCAGCAACGCAGCCTTTGATCCCACCGTAGGCCCAGTGGTCGACCTCTGGGGCTTTGGTCCCGTGGCCAGCGAAGATACTATTCCAAGCGATGAAGCGATTGCAGCAGCCCTAGAAAACAGTGGCTTTGAACATCTGCAACTCAATAGCTCAGCACAGACAATCAGCAAACAAAAAGCCATAGCCCTAGATCTCTCCGCCGTTGCCAAAGGTTATGCGGTTGATCAGGTAGCAGACCTTTTAGAAATGTATGCACTGCCCGATTATCTGGTCGAAGTCGGCGGAGAAATGCGTCTGAGTGGTTCAAATCCCGAGGGTAACCCGTGGCGAGTCGCCATTGAACTGCCCAGTCTGATGCCCCAAGTTCAGCGAGTTATCGAGATCAATAACGGCGCAGTCGCCACCTCTGGTGACTACCGCAACTACTTTGAAAAAGACGGTGTGCGCTATTCCCATACCATCGACCCGCGCCATGGCAAACCAATCACCCACAATCTGGCCTCAGTCACCGTAATGGCAGACTCCTGCGCCGATGCTGATGCCTGGGCGACCGCCTTTATGGTGCTGGGCGAAGAGCAGGGCCTGCGTATTGCCAACCAGCAATCGATAGCCGTCTATATGCTGCTTAGAGAGGGTGACGATTTTCGCGTTAACAGCAGTGCTGCATTTCAGCCCTATCTGTTAGATTCGCAACACTTACAAGACGAGATTTAGACCATGGCCGAATTCCTGCTGACCATTGTTATTTTAGCCCTGATTATTGCCGGCATGGCGATTGGTGCGATTTTACAAAACAAACCTATTACTGGCTCTTGCGGCGGTGTCGGTGCCGCACTGGGTGAAGAAAATTACAACTGCGACATTTGTGGCGGAGACCCCAATAAATGTGATGAGCAGGATGATGACAATCTAGCTTACGATGCCCAGTCTGAGGACAACAAATAACAATGAAAGAGTCACACTACGATCTAATCGTAATTGGCAGCGGCCCAGCCGGAGAAGGCGCAGCCATGAATGCCGTAAAGCAGGGCTGGAGAGTTGCAGTCGTTGATGAACGCTCAATGGCCGGCGGTAACTGCACACATCTGGGCACAATTCCCTCAAAAGCCCTGCGTCAGTCTGTGCGACGCATGATGCAATACAACACCATGCCAATGTTTCGCGCCATCGGCGAACCTCGTTGGTTCTCCTTCCCTGAAGTTATGAAATCTGCCGACGACGTGATTACCAAGCAGGTAGAAGGACGCACGAAAGAATATTCCCGCCACCGTGTTCATATGCACACCGGTCGCGCCAAATTTATTGGTAGCCATGAAATATCCGTCACCAATAAAGAAGGAAAGATCCTAAATCTAACCTCAAAAAACTTCCTATTAGCCACAGGCTCAAGTCCCTATCGCCCCGCAGATATCGACTTCAGCAGCCCCAACATCTTTGATAGCGACAGCATATTAAAACTCGACCACACTCCACGTAATATTATTATTTACGGCGCCGGTGTAATCGGCTGTGAGTACGCCTCAATATTTTCTGGGCTCGAAACTCGTGTAGATTTGGTCAATACCAGAGAATGGTTGATGAGCTTCCTCGACGACGAAATTTCCGACGCACTCAGCTATCACCTGCGCGATCTCAATGTTATGGTTCGCCACAACGAAGAGTATGAAAGTGTCACCACCCATGAAAATGGCGTCACCCTAAACCTAAAGTCAGGCAAGCGTGTCCACGCAGAAGCCCTGCTGTGGTGCAATGGTCGCAGTGGTAATACCAGCAACCTAGGACTCGAAGAAATAGGCCTAGCAGTAGATCAGCGCGGCCAGATCAAAGTTAATAAAGACTATCAAACCGACGTCCCTCATATTTATGCCGCCGGAGATGTTATTGGCTGGCCATCACTAGCCGGAGCCGCCTACGATCAGGGTCGTTTTGCTGCATCTCATATGTGCGGAATGGAAGACCAGTATCGCGTAGATGACGTCGCCACCGGCATCTGGACCATTCCAGAAATTAGCTTTGTAGGTAAAAACGAAAGAGAGCTTACTGAACAGAAAATACCCTATGAAATAGGGCGCGCTTATTTTAAAGACACCGCCCGAGCCCACATATCGGGTGAAGAAGTGGGCATGTTAAAGATTCTATTCCACCAAGACAGCCTCGAAATATTAGGCATTCACTGCTTTGGTGCTGAAGCTGCAGAAATTATCCATATTGGCCAAGCAATAATGAATCAAGAAGGCAAAGCCAACAGCATCAAATATTTTCTGCGCACCACCTTTAACTACCCGACCATGGCCGAAGCCTACCGCATAGCCTCAATGAACGGGTTAAATCGCGTCAGACGCCAACAACGACATTTTGACGGCAAACAGTCCTAATCATCAGCCTCGGAAGGGTGCTTCACCACAGAGTAGAGCACCCAGTTATCCTCAAAATAAACTACATAATCCCCGTAGACCCACTGACTAATCGGCGGCTCACCCACGGCATCGGTAATTTCCTGTGGGTCGCCAAAATCCCTTAGAACATCCTGTTTATTCATACTGCGCACGGGCAAATCCATGGCAGACTGTTTGGTCTGTTCGCCGATGGGTAGGGTAATGGTTTCTGCTGTGGTGAAAGGGGCGGTTAGAAGTAGGCTGAAGAGAGCGATTAATGAGCCTGTGGTAAGTTTATTCATAGCCAAAATCCTGTTTGGTTATTATCAATAAGTTGTCGCTAGAGTAGATGAACTAATTGTAGGCCAAACAGTAGCCGATGACCGTGATTGATTATCAATCCTGAGATTGCTGCTTTCCCCTATGTTATCTTCTGTCATCCTGAATCCCCCATTATGCCCCTCCATTATGCCCCTCCATTATGTCATCCAGAATCCGCCATTATCTCATCCAGAATCCGCCATTATCTCATCCAGAATCCCCCATTATGTCATCCTGAGCGAAGCCGAAGGATCTCAGCAGGCACCAGAAGGTCCTTCGACTTCGCTCAGGATGACAGGGAAGGAGCTCAGGATGACAGGGAAGGAGCTCAGGATGACAGGGAAGGAGCTCAGGATGAAAAATTTGACCCGCCAGTGTAAATACCCCGCCCTCTGTTGTTTGTCTTGCGGCTTTCGGGTTTAATCCCTGCATGTTATCCAACCTCCCACTTTTTATCGGTTTACGCTACACCCGTAGCAAACGCAGTGAAGGATTTGTCTCCTTTATTTCTGGGTTTTCTCTGTGCGCTATGGCTTTGGGTGTGACGGCCTTAATTGTTGTGCTGTCGGTCATGAATGGCTTTGATCGCGAGATTAAATCGCGGCTGTTAAAGGTTGTTCCGCATATCACGGTTACCAGTCGGCAAGGCATGGATCAGGCGCAGATTGCTGTCTTTCAGAGTCAGTTAATCGGCAGTGCTGGTCAGCAGGTGCTCTCTGTGACTCCTATGTTGCAGAGCTTTGTGATGATCTCCCATGGCGATCATCAGACTGGGGTGGTTTTGCAGGGGATAGATCCACGGTTAGGTGCTTCTGGAAAGATCGCTGATAAGCTTGCTGAGAATATGCTCAGTGGGCATGTTGAGCAGTTGGCCGAGGGGCAGTTTGGGGTCATTCTTGGCAGTCAGTTGGCGCGCAAATTAAATCTGTTTGTCGGTGATAAGTTACAGCTGACTCTACCGAAAGTCACTGTTACGCCGGTGGGTGTTTTTCCGCGGATTAAGCGAGTGACGGTGGTCGGCATATTTCAGGTCGGTGCTCAGGTCGATGCTTCTGTGGCGTTTATCCATCATCGTGATGGGCAGAAGCTGTTGCAGGTTGGGGATCGCTATCATGGGGTTCAAATAGAGCTTTCCGATGCCTTTGTGGCGGATAGCTGGCTGGCGCAGCAAAAGGCTAGCATGGCTGTAAATGCCGCTTCTGATACTGATTTACACTGGCGCACCTGGACTGATGATATGGGTTCGCTGTTTCAGGCGATGCGTATGGAGAAGGTGATTGTCAGTCTGTTGCTGTCGGTGATTATTGCGGTTGCGGCATTTAATATTGTTGCCAGTCTGGTGCTGATGGTATCCGATAAACGCAAAGATATTGCGGTGGTGCGCACGCTGGGTGCCTCTTCCTCGACGGTGATACAGATATTTATTATTCAGGGTTTGGCGGTTGGCGCTCTGGGTATTTTCAGTGGTACGGTTTTGGGCTGTCTGCTGGCTTATTTTATTGGCGATATTGTCGCTGCAATCGAGGGGCTTACCGGGGTTTATATGTTTGATCCTTCTATCTATCTAATTAGCGCGCTGCCATCGCGAATCCTTGTTGAGGATGTGCTGATGGTGGTTGCAGGTGCATTTGTTATTAGTTTTCTCGCGACGCTGTATCCGGCGTGGCGAGCTGGAAAAGTTTTACCTGCGGAGGCGTTACGCTATGACCACTAAGACTGCTGTGGCAGAGGATTTAGAAAAACCTTTTGTCCTTGAGGCGCAGGCCGTAGGTCGAAATTATTATCAGGGCGAGACACTATTGCCGGTGTTGCGTGACCTAAATATTCGTGTAAAAACCGCAGAAAAACTGGCGGTGGTCGGTGTCTCCGGTTCGGGTAAAACCACTTTGCTTAATCTGCTTGGAGGTCTCGATGATCCAACTGTCGGTACGGTTAATGTTTGCGGTCAGGATTGGAAGTCTGTCGATGCTTCGGCGCGTGCTCAGTGGCGCAATAAGCACGTTGGTTTTGTTTATCAGTTTCACCATCTGCTCGGTGAGTTTTCGGCTTTGGAAAATGTTGCGCTTCCCTGTTTGATCGGTGGTGCATCGGTGACTGAATCACAGCGGCGTGCGACTGAACTGCTGGCGAAGGTTGGTTTGGCTGAGCGTATCCATCACAAACCGGCGGAACTCTCTGGTGGTGAGCGTCAGCGCGTGGCGATTGCTCGTGCGTTGGTGACATCACCTTCGGTGGTGTTGATGGATGAGCCGACCGGTAATCTTGATCCACAGACTGCCGGAGTTATATTGGATCTTCTGTTGGAGCTTAATCAGTCGCTGCATATTTCCTTTGTGGTGGTGACCCATGACCCTGCGATAGCAGCGCGAATGGACCGTACTGTTAAGTTGATTGACGGCCAGCTGCTGGAGACGGAGCCAGAAGTTGTTTAAACCAATCCCACTTTTTCTAGGGCTGCGTTACTTTTTTTCAGGGAGCGGCCGCCCCCTTTTTCGCCGCGGCGCTTCTGGTGGACAAAATAACCGATTGGTCTCATTTATTTCATCGCTGGCAATTACAGGCCTAGTCTTAGGTGTTGGTCTGTTAGTAGTGGTTCTCTCGGTAATGAATGGCTTTGATCGCGAGCTGCGTGAACGAATTCTCTCGGTTGTTCCCCATGTGCAAATTATTCATAACGGTGGCGTTGAGAACTGGCAGCAGCAGGCTGCAGTGATTGCCGCACAACCTTCGGTATCTGAAGTGAGCCCCTACAATGAAGTGAGCGGGTTGATTAACTTTCGCCGTGACAGCCGGCCGGTTCAGTTATTGGGCTTGACGGCTGATGCACTGCCTTCTGGTATTGCTACAGTGTTTAAAGAGAGCGGGGTAGAGTTGCCATTGCCGGGCCAGTTATTGCTCTCGGAGGTAATAGCGAGCCATCTAAATGTTCAGCTGGGTCAGCGGGTAACGATTATTGTTCCCGGTGCTGCAGGGCCGACCAAGGCTGTTTCCCTGCAAGTTGTCGGGTTGTTTTCGACCCATACTGAGGTTGATCAGCTATTGGCGATCAGCGCGCTGGAACAGGTCGCTGATATAGCCGGCAAACCTGGTCTGGTCAAAGGTTTTAGGGTGCAGGTAGAGGATCAGTTTAATGCTCGTCAGTTAGGTTACCAGCTGCTCGAGGCGCTGCCTTTTGGCTATGGGTTTCGAGACTGGTTTCAAACCCATGGCAATCTCTACCAGGCGATTCAGCTGTCGAGGAATATGGTTGGCCTGTTAATCTTTATGATTATTGCTATTGCGGCGTTTAATGTTATTTCTATGCTGATGATGTCGGTAATCGATAAGCGCCGTGATATTGCCATTCTGCAAACTCTAGGGCTCTCACGTCCAGATATTCTGCGGCTTTTTTTGATTCAGGGGGCTTTTATCGGTCTGTTTGGTATTTCTATTGGTGTTGGGCTGGGTGTACTGGGCTGTATCTGGGTGGCAGATTTGGTCACATGGATAGAGTCTATATTTGGCGTGACCTTCTTAAATACCGAGGTCTATCCGATTGATTATATTCCGGTGGATATGCGCTGGTCTGATATCTTTATGGTGGCTGGGGCGGCGGTGGTTTTAAACCTGCTGGCGACGCTGTACCCAGCACTGCGTGCTAGCCGTGTGGTGCCTGCTGAAGAGTTGCGTTACGAATAAAAACTATGGCTAGTAGATTACTTACGGCGTGCGTCTTTGCGCTTTTCCCAGTTGCTGATAACTTTCCAGCGCCATAAATAGTTGATCAAGAAGTAGCCACAGGTTGCAAACACTAGGCCGCACAACAGGCTGCCGGTCAGCAGTGGTAATAGTATCTGTGCGCCGATATTGGAAAACCACTCCCAGGTTAGAGAGACAGTAAAATTTATCGGGTCACTGCCGAGTAAAAAACTGCCGAAGCGGTGGGTCAGGTAAAACATCGGGGCTATGGTCAACGGGTTGCTGATCCAGATGGTCAGTACTGATATTGGCAAGTTGGCGTGCCACCAGAAAGCCAGTGCGGCGGCAATAAATGTCTGCCCAGGGAGTGGCACAAAGGCAGAAAAAATACCGATAAATACCGCAAGTGAAACGGATTCCCTGTTGATATGCAGAAGATTGGGGTCGCGAATCAGTGGCTTCGTCCACTGTAGAGAAGGATGCTCAAGCATTTTGGTAAAGTCGGGCAGTATTCGGCGAATGGTTTTTCTGGGCATACTTAAAACAGGGCGGTCAACTCGGGGCGAGCATTATGCCATCCAATAATGGTGGTGAACTACTTATATATACTGTTAGCCGTTTAATTTGGCTCAGGTGGTCTAATAAATGCAACCATCAGTAATAATCAGGTACGGACTTATCCCCATCGGGCAGATACAATAGCCAACTTAAATAAATTAATCGGAATAACAGGAATCACAGAATGGAACCGGCACTCGCCATCAGTCAGTTGAACAAAACCTATGAAGGTGGTTTTCAAGCATTAAAAGGCATCTCTCTCGATGTACAGCCTGGCGATTTTTTTGCGCTGTTGGGTCCCAATGGGGCTGGTAAATCTACCACTATCGGCATTATCTGTTCGCTGGTATTAAAAACCAGTGGCACGGTAAGTATTTTTGGCTGCGATATTGATACTGATTTTTCTCAGGCCAAGCAGCATGTTGGCGTGGTGCCTCAGGAATTTAACTTTAATCAGTTTGAAAAGCCGGTTGATATCCTAATTAACCAGGCGGGTTACTTTGGTATCCCCCGTGAAATAGCTGCCGAGCGCGCTGAAAAGTACCTGCGTCAGCTGGGCCTCTGGGATAAGAGTCATGTGCCGTCGCGAACGCTTTCCGGTGGAATGAAGCGTCGCCTGATGATCGCTCGTGCGTTGATTCACGAACCCAAACTATTGGTTCTCGACGAGCCTACGGCCGGTGTGGATATTGAACTACGTCGCTCCATGTGGGAGTTTCTGCGCGAGATCAATGCCCAGGGAACAACCATTATCCTGACCACACACTATCTCGAAGAAGCGGAAAGCCTGTGCCGCAATGTGGCGATTATTGACCATGGCGAGATTATCCAAAACACCAGTATCCGTGCCTTACTACAGCAGCTAAATAAAGAGCTGTTTGTTCTGGATATTCGTGAACAGTTAAGTGAATGCCCGAGCATTGAAGGCTATCCAATAACGCTGGTTGACGACCATACCTTAGAGGTTGAGGTCGAAAAGTCTCAGTCGATCAATGAACTGTTTGATGCCCTGAGCAGCGCAGGCATCCATGTGTTGAGTATGCGTAATAAAACCAATCGTCTGGAAGAACTGTTCTTTGATCTGGTGGAGAAAAACTTGTCGGGAGAAAACGCATGACTAATCAAGAAAAATGGATTGCCTTTGAAACAATTGTGCGCCGCGAGATTCATCGCTTTCTGCGTATCTGGCCGCAGACATTGTTGCCGCCGGTTATCACTATCGTGCTCTATTTTGTTATTTTTGGCACCTTGATCGGCTCGCGTATTGGCGAGATGTCCGGGCTGCCCTATATCCAATTTGTCGCCCCGGGTCTGATTATGATGTCGGTGATCACCAATTCTTATTCCAATGTGGTGTCGTCCTTTTTTGGCTCTAAGTTTCAGCGTAATATTGAAGAGCTGCTGGTCTCGCCCACGCCCAACTGGATTATCCTGCTCGGCTTTGTAGTAGGAGGTATGTGCCGCGGTCTGGGTGTTGGTCTGGTAGTCACAGTGCTATCGCTCTATTTTGCTGACTTTAGTATCCACAGCCTGCCGGTTACCGTTGGCATTGTGTTGATGACCTCCTTGATGTTTGCGTTAGCTGGCCTGATCAATGCGGTATTTGCCCGTAACTTTGATGATATCTCGATTATCCCCACCTTTGTTTTAACCCCGCTGACCTATCTGGGTGGGGTGTTTTATTCTATCGAGCTTCTAGGAGATTTCTGGAGCAAGGTGTCAATGATTAACCCAGTGCTCTATATGGTTAATGCCTTCCGTTACGGTATTGCCGGGATTAGTGATATCCCTGTCTACTGGGCGTTTGGCATGGTTGGGATGTTCTCAGTAGTGCTGTTTTTTGTTGCCCTTAACCTGCTTGAGAAAGGCTCGAGGTTGCGCAGCTAATGGCCGATTATTCCGATACAGAACTGGGTCGAGAAACCAGTTACAGCGATCAATATGATGCTTCGCTGTTAGATCCAATTCCCCGTTCCAAAGCCCGTGAAGAGTCAGCTGACGCAGCAGCCTTTATCGGTGTCGATCTGTGGACGGCTTTTGAAATATCCTGGTTAAATACCGATGGTTTACCGCAGGTGGCGATAGGAGAATTTATTTTCCCCTGCACCAGTGATGCAATTATTGAATCCAAGTCATTTAAGTTATATCTAAACTCATTTAACCAAAGCCACTTTCCATCAATGGAAGCGCTTAGCGAGATTATGTGTACTGATCTGTCTGCAGCTTCAGGCTCAACGGTCGATGTAATTCTCTATCAAATCGGCGAATACAATGGCTTTAAGCCAATCTCCGAGCCAGATGCTATCTGCCTGGATCAGCGGCCAGTTGCTACAGATACTTATGAACCCGACGCGAGCTTTTTACAGGTTGGCAATCAAATCGAAGCCGATGAAACTCTCTGTTCACATCTGTTGCGAACCAACTGCCCAGTCACCGATCAGCCAGATTGGGCCTCGGTTTATATAACCTACAAAGGTGCGCAGATTGATCGCGATGGGCTGCTTAAATACCTAGTTTCATTTCGCCAGCATCAGGATTTTCACGAGCAGTGTGTGGAGAAGATATTTAGCGATATTATGGCCCGCTGTCAGCCAGCTGAATTAAGTGTGTATGCGCGTTATATGCGCCGTGGCGGATTGGATATCAATCCCTATCGCAGTACGGTGTATAAGATGCCGCCGGCTTATCGGCAGGTGAGGCAGTAGGGCGCAGCCGCTTATAATTTGACGCTATAACGTTGTAGCGTTATGCTGTTGTCTTTGTTGTAGGAGATTCCATTATGAGTAATTTATCTAAGCGATCTACTATTTACTTTGATCCAAGTATTCATCAGACATTAAGGATCAAAGCCGCTTCGTCTCATCGATCAGTTTCTGAGTTAGTAGACGATGCAGTGCGTTTGCAACTTTTGGAGGATCATGAAGATTTCAAAGCAGTTGCCGATCGTGTTGATGAGCCTGAAGTTAGTTATGAAACCATGCTTAGCGATCTAAAGAAGCATGGCAAAATTTAAACCAATTCTTTACACAATAACCTTTAAGAAATCGGTCTTTAAGGATCTACGTAAAATCCCCAAGCCAGATGTTGCGCGCATAACCGATCAGATAAATGCGCTGGCAGCAGACCCCAGAGCCAAAGGTTGTACGAAGCTGTCCGCGCAAGAGTTATACCGAGTTAGAGTTGGCCTCTATCGAATAATTTATGAGATACGAGATAAGCAGTTGGTGGTGCAGGTGATTAAGGTTGGCCACCGCTCTAGTGTTTATTAGAGCATCTCTTTATCCAGGCTAGACCACAGCCTGCCGTTTCTTAGGCTGGCTGCTAGCAAGATTTTTATGCAGGTCAATAACACTAAAAACATTGATTGGCTCAGCAAAGCCCTTAACCAAAATCTGCCCCTTATCTGTGCACTTCACCGCATCCTTAATCAGGTCATAGGTATCTTTAGAGACCAAAATCTCGTGGCTCTGTGCTGATGATTCAAGGCGGCTGGCTAGGTTAACTGCGCGCCCCAATAAAGTGTAATCCAAACGATTTTCCGTACCAAAGTTTCCCACCTTACAGACCCCGCTATTAATACCCATACGCAGAGCCGGAGGGTTGGCTATACCCTCTATGGCCCAGCGCGCCTGAAGCTCTTTCATGGCTTTTTTCATCGACAGCGCCATAGATACACAGCTGACAGCGTCTGAGTGCACACCGCGACTTTCCGGATCGCCAAAAAACACCATAATTGAATCGCCAATCACTTTGTCGACCGTGCCACCAAAGCGGAAGGCAATCTCCGACATCTCGGTTAAATAGGTATTTAGAAGTGCCGTAAGCTGTTCCGGATCGAGATTTTCAGCAAGTCTGGTAAAGCCTTCCATGTCGGAGAAAAATACTGTGAGGGTTTTTTCCTGGGTACCGGCCTTCACATCCTTGCCGGTAAGAATAGCTTTGCGCAGGGCAGGGGAGAGATATTTAGATAAATGGAATGTGCGCAAGGTTAGCCATTCATTTTGGCGCCGGACAGAGTCGTGCTGATCTGCGAGTAAAAAATGTGTTTGCCGAGCCATATTAATATTGAGTAGGCAGTAAGCAAAAGAGATTAGCAGGATCATTAGCTGTACGATCGTGCTTGGATCAATTGTAATCGGCAGTAACCAATAGCCTGATAGTACGCCGATAAATAAGCCGGTGATATCCAGTGGTGCTGTGGGTTTCATAGAGCCGATAATGGTAATCAGGAAGGTTGCGCCGAGAGCCAGGGTAATAATTGAATCAAAGCCTACTAGTACAATTAAAGCCCCGGCAATAACCCCGTCGATAAACTCCATACAAATCGACAGCAGCTGCTTTTTACTATTTGAGATAAGACGGCTATTGGTTAAATAGCTGCCAAATTGGTAGATAAACAGCAATGGAATGACCGTTAGCAGCCCCCAGTGGTAGTTCAGATCCTGCCAGGCTCCCAGCAAAATGGTGGCGCCACAAATACAGAGGGCTAAGCGATACAGCTCCTGCAACTTTGGCGACGGGTATATAAACTCTTTCCATGTCATAAAACCTAGTTTAGCACCGCGATTACCCTGCCACCGGATATTATCTGCCAAGCCCCTTTCCAATTGCTTTTGCGCGATGGTTTGTGTAAAGTTCACGCCCTTCAAAACGGCAGGCTACATAGCTGTTTTGTGGTGTTAAAAGTTTCTGGAGAGGTGTCCGAGTGGCTGACTAAATGCGAACGCATTTTGGTCGCCTGAAGGGCGGTCTCGCAGAGACAAGAGTTATGGCTCTGCCATAGCTCGCAACAACGAGCACATCGTGCTCCTGACTAGTTAATAGATCAGAAAACGGTAGCAGTTTATGGAGAGGTGTCCGAGTGGCTGAAGGAGCACGCCTGGAAAGTGTGTAAGCGTTTATAGCGTTTCGAGGGTTCGAATCCCTCTCTCTCCGCCAAAATCAATCCCCCGCATCGTAGATGCGGGGGATTTTTTTTGCGGCGAAAGAAGGGTGAGATCCCTAGCCGGTTCGACAAAACACATCGTGTTTTGGACGCACGCAGGGCGCCCCGAAGGGGTTATTAAGTCCCTTTAGGGCCTTAATAATCAATCCCTTCCATCAGCACCAACCCAACCCTTTTTTCACTAAGAAATAAAAACCCCCGGCAGGTGTTAATAGTCACGAGATCCTTCGGCTTCGCTCAGGATGACAAGCTCCGGTGTTTTGGACGCCGCAAGATTAGCTAACAGCCTTACATCAGCACCAACCAAACCCTTTTTTCACTAAGAAATAAAAACCCCCGGCAGGTGTTAATAGTCACGAGATCCTTCGGCTTCGCTCAGGATGACAAGCTCCGGTGTTTTGGACGCCGCAAGATTAGC
>CAWUVN010000025.1:0-50229 GCA_963925995.1 uncultured Pseudomonadales bacterium
TAGCTAAACTAATAATTTAATCTTTTTTATATTTTCACCCGAACGCATAAAACAGCGCAGGGTGAAATAAAATATCTAAGCACAATAGGTGTGCAATTTACTGCCAACGAATATCGTCAATCTGGTAGACAAGACCTGCGCCTTTATTGATATCTGGAAAGAGCACAAATGGGGCAGTCACAGCGGTAAAATCAACACCACTTAAGTCAGTCAACGGAACTGTAAACGTCTGCCAAAATTCACTATCAGTTGGGGTGACATCTACAGGAGGTCGCGAACTACTTGCCGACTGTACCAGTAAGTTAAAGCCAACATCCGCGTCGATATTAAGGACTTTGATATCAAATGAGAGCTCAGTAAATGCAGACACGTCAACAGTTGGATCAGTATTCGCAATCACTAGCACAGCGTGACCTGCAGTATCAGAATAAGAGATCTGTAAAACATCACCGCGCTGATCATCAGAAACTGTCTCCTGACTAATTTCCTCACAGGTACCACAGGCTGCAAAGCTCATAGAAGCATTACCGCCCCACTCAGTAGTAACAGTTGCCTCATTAAGGACTTCAATACCCGGGCTTGAAGGCGTTTCATAAGTAGCTTCTTGAGGAAGGCCAGTGCTGCCACCGTCATGGGTGACAACAATATTTTTAACAATAACCGGTGAATCATTCTCAACCACATACATGAGGAAAGACTCGTAGGTATTTCCCGCATCCTGTGCAGGGATGGCTACGGTGTATTGAGTTTCTGCTTCACCGCTGATCAGCACATTGTCCAGGTTGAACGATGGCTCAACATCTGGATGAGGGAGACGCTCAAATCTGAAGTAGATATTGGTTGCAACGCCATCAGCTGGAATTGCAGCCGTAAAGGTGATGCTGCCAGGATTAGTAAAGGTAAACGGATAAACATCAGTGTTCAGGTTGGCAAAGCCAGCCCATACTTCTGATCCTGTTGGGAAGCTATAGGTGCTACCCGCAAGTCCTGCTCCACCAAACGAACCAGTCATATCGATTACATCAGATGTCTCGGCGTCAGTACCATCAGTAGTGCCGCCATCTGTTGTACCACCGTCAGTAGTACCACCGTCAGTAGTGCCGCCATCAGTAGTACCGGCATCAGTAGAACCACCGCCTGCAACACGATCACCACCAGTGCTACCACTGTCATCAGTAACAACGATATTTTTAACGATAACCGGAGAATCTTGATCAACTACATACATCAAGAAAGACTCGTAAGTATTGCCTGCATCCTGTGCTGGAATGGTGATCGTATATTCCAATTCAGCTTCACCAACAATAGTCACAGCATCTAGGTTGAACGAAGGATCAACATCTGGGTGCGGTAAACGCTCGAATCGGAAGTAAATATTGGTATCCGCTCCACCCGCTGCAACCGCTGCCGTAAAGGTGATGGTGCCGCCATTATCAAAAGTGAACGGGTAAATATCAAAGTTCAGGTTAGCAAAGCCAGCCCATACTTCAGCGCCCGCAGGGAAAGTAAAGGTATCACCATCAACCACTGCGCCACCAAAACCTTCAATCATTTCAACATTGCCAGCGTTAGCGTTACCGCCATCAGTAGCTCCGCCATCGGTAGATCCACCGTCAGTTGAACCGCCATCAGTAGTGCCGTCGGTTGAACCGTCAGTAGCTCCGCCATCGGTAGTTCCACCGTCAGTTGAACCGCCATCAGTAGTTCCGCCTGTAGCACCACCGTCGTCAGTAACAACGATATTTTTAACCATAACCGGAGAATCTTGCTCAACCACATACATCAGAAAAGACTCGTAGGTATTGCCTGCGTCCTGCGCTGGAATGTTTAGCGTGTATTCCTGCTCAGCTTCACCGCTAATAGTGACAGAGTCGAGATTAAAGGAAGGCTCAACATCCGGGTGAGGTAAACGTTCAAATCGGAAGTAAATATTGGTATCCGCTCCGCCCGCTGGAACCGCCGCCGTAAAGGTGATGGTGCCGCCATTGGCAAAAGTAAACGGATAAACATCAGTGTTCAGGTTAGCAAAGCCAGCCCATACCTCTGAACCCGCTGGGAAGGTAAAGGTATCAGTATCAAACACTGCGCCACCAAAGCCTTCGATCATTTCAATATCGCCAGCGCTAGCGCCACCGTCAGTTGAACCGTCAGTTGAACCGTCAGTTGAACCGCCATCAGCAGTACCACCATCGGCGCCACCTGTGCTGCCACCGTCATGGATAACAACAATATCTTTCACCATCACTGGGGAATCTTGCTCAACCACATACATCAAGAAGGAAGAGTATGTGTTAGCTGAGTCCTGAGCAGGGATAGTCACTGTGTATTGCTGTTCAGCTTCACCGCTGATAACAACAGCATCCAAGTTAAAGGAAGGCTCAACATCTGGATGAGGCAAACGCTCAAATCGGAAGTAAACGCTAGTATCGCTTCCGCCAGCAGGAACTGCTGCAGTAAAGGTAACACTACCGCCAGCAGCAAAGCTAAGGGGATATACGTCAGTGTTCAGGTTGGCAAAACCGGCCCAAACTTCTGAACCTGCGGGGAATGTGTAGGTATTGCCATCAACCAGTGCGCCACCAAAACCTTCAACCATTTCAATAGCAGCAGCTGGAGTAGAACCACCGTCGGTAGAACCGCCATCTGTAGTACCACCATCAGTAGTACCACCATCAGTAGTGCCGCCGTCTGTAGTACCACCATCAGTAGTACCGCCATCGGCAGAACCACCGCCATTACCAGTGCCACAACCTTCAGCACAATAAGTAATAGAGCTGTCATCCGTAGTGGCCGAAACAGCAGCACCGGGATTAGTATTTAAATCAACAAAGGAGATGTTAAAAGTAACTGCTCCGTCAGCGTCATCTTCTGTCATCACTCGTGACGCAGTCCATGAAGTGCCAGAACCTCTAACTGAGTCTGCAGCCAGTCCATTAATCATTACTGTTGGAGCAATAATCGCTTCATCAGCAGTAATATTAATTTGGAAGGTGCCACCAAGAACCACATCGGTACGCAAAGGTGCATCTGCATCCTGTACTGTAACTTCTGTAAGAGATGGTGATACATAATCATTGGACTCTGGATTATCGTATCCACCACTACAGGCCGACAGAACTATTGAAAATAAAAGTGCCGAAACTGCACCGAAATGATTAGCTTGAAAAAAACCAGCAACGCCAGTCGTTACTTGCGAACGCATAAATCCCCCTGGATTAATTTGATATTCTATTTTTGAGCTTATTTTTTAGACATGCTCGAACCCCGATTGTCCCGTGCCTGAGTAGACAGAACCAGAACTTTACGGTGAACAGCCATTTTTATGCGGTGAATCGGTTGATTATTCAATGCATGTGAGACGAAAGGGTCTACAAGCTGAGGTTTTCTTGGAACTTTCGAAAAATTGAACCCTGACGGGAAGCTATTTTCCTTTGCTTCCGCCAAGACAATTAGGCGATTCGGGGGCTACAGAATTCTTATCAGCCCACTCAGAAATAGTGTACGTATGCAGTGCTAAAGCGTGAATCGGGCCAGCCAGATCCTCAGCTAACAGCCGGTAAATTGACTGATGGCGTTGCACCAAACGCTGACCATTAAACTGGTCGCAGACAATCACTAACTTAAAGTGACTCTCAGATCCTTCAGGCACCGAATGCATAAAACTTTCATTGGTTACCTGAAGAACCTGCGCCGCAAAATGCGCACTGAGTTTTTCTCTAATCGAGCGCTCAACCGGGCCCATCTTACATACCACTGACAAGATTAATCATTACGCCAGCAGCCACCGCCGAGCCAATAACACCAGCAACATTGGGGCCCATGGCATGCATTAGCAGAAAGTTTTGCGGGTTTGACTCAAGACCGACCTTGTTGGCAACTCGCGCCGCCATAGGCACAGCCGACACCCCTGCCGCTCCGATCAGCGGATTGACCTTGTGCTTGGCCATGGTATTCATCAGCTTGGCCATCAGTACACCAGAGGCTGTACCAATACAGAAAGCAACCGCACCCAGAGCCAGAATACCCATGGTTTCAGGGTTGAGGAACTTCTCAGCACTCATCTTCGAGCCAACACCCAAGCCGAGGAAGATAGTGACAATATTAATCAGTGCGTTTTGCGTAGTATCGCTGAGACGATTGACCACACCACATTCGCGCATCAGGTTACCGAAACAGAACATCCCTAGCAATGGCGCAGCATCGGGAAGCAGGAAGGCAACCAACACTAGTAGCGCTAGTGGAAACACAATGCGCTCAGCCTTAGTTACCGGACGCAGCTGTTCCATTTTAATCTGACGCTCCGCTGGCGTAGTCAGCGCACGCATAATGGGTGGCTGAATAATCGGTACCAGTGCCATATAGGAATAGGCTGCCACCGCAATCGCACCGAGCAGATCTGGGGCCAATTTACTGGTAACAAAAATCGCCGTTGGACCATCGGCACCACCGATAATACCGATTGACGCGGCTTCGCGAATAGTGAAATCGAGAATACCGAAATGCCCTAGAGCAACAGCCCCGATTACCGTAGTAAAAATACCCACCTGAGCGGCAGCACCCAACAGAAGGGTCTTGGGGTTAGCTAGCAAGGGACCAAAATCGGTCATCGAACCAACACCCATAAAAATTATCAACGGGAACAGACCGGTTTCGATACCGGCATGATAGATATAATAGAGCAGCCCGCCGGGACTCTCCATATGCCCCATGGCATCGTAAATTGGCGCCGCATCGAAGCCTGCACCGGGAATATTAGCCAAAATAGTACCAAAGCCAATCGGCACCAAAAGCAGCGGTTCAAAGCCCTTACTAATCGCCAAGAACAGTAGCACAAGACCCACAGTCATCATTACAATTTGACCGAGTTGAATCTGTGCGAGACCAGAACTGGCCCATAAACTGAGTAAATTTTCCATCGTCAGAGACTCCTTAAGCCAGGGTTACCAAAACGTCGCCGACCATCACACTGTCGCCGCCCTTCGCTACCACCTCAACAATCTGGCCAGAAGCAGGTGCGCTTACAGAGGTCTCCATCTTCATCGCCTCAAGAATCACCAGGCTATCGCCCTCAGCAACCTGCTGACCTGGCTGTACCAAAACTTTAACCACCGTGCCCGCAAGCGGAGCAACAACCGGCTCACCGCGAGTAGCTACAGCGGCGCTCGAAGCAGCGCTGACACCAGCACTTGCGCCAGCAATCGCGCTAACATCACCACCATCAGTCACGGCAACGGTATAAGTGCGACCCTCAACCTCAACCGTGTAAATTTCTTCACCGGCATCATTGGTCTGTACTTTTGACTTGCCGGTAGGCACTGGCTCAAAGACATCTGGGTTATTTTTATTCTGTAAAAACTTCAGTCCGACCTGAGGAAACAGCGAGTAAGTCAGAACATCATCGACCTGCCCTTCGCCACTGCACAGCTTAAACCCATGCTCAGCGGACAATCCTTCCAATTCCAACGTGAGCGCCTCTAATTCCGGCTCGAGATTATCGGCGGGACGACAAGTAATCGCCTCTTCACCCTCATCTAAAACCCGAGACTGCAACTCAGCATTCACTGGCGCGGGAGTCGCACCGTATTCACCACGCAAGACACCAGAGGTCTCTTTGGTAATCGACTTATAGCGCTCACCAGTCAGCACATTCAATACTGCCTGACTGCCAACAATCTGCGAGGTTGGAGTAACTAGCGGAATAAAGCCGAGGTCTTCACGAACCTTGGGGATTTCTGCAAGCACCTCATCAAGACGATCTTCCGCGCCCTGCTGACGTAGCTGGGATTCCATATTGGTCAACATACCACCGGGAACCTGAGCAACCAAAATGCGTGAATCGACACCGCGCAATGAACCCTCAAATTCAGAATATTTTTTACGCACTTCTCTAAAGTAAGCCGCAATCTCTTCAAGCTTGTTGATATTTAAACCAGAATCGCGCTCAGTGCCCTTAAAGATTGAGACCACTGACTCAGTCGCAGAGTGACCATAGGTCATCGACATCGACGAGATAGCGGTATCGACGTTATCTATACCGGCTTCAACACATTTCAGAATGGTACTGGTAGAGAGACCGGTTGTTGCATGACAGTGCAACTGCAGCGGAATAGAAACCGCAGCCTTCAATTTGGTAACTAGCTCGAAGCCAGCATAGGGCGTCAACAGACCGGCCATATCTTTAATACAGATAGAATCCGCACCGGCATCTTCCAACTGACGACCCAGATCAACCCAGCGATCGATAGTGTGAACCGGGCTTACGGTGTAGGAGATTGTTCCCTGAGCGTGCTTGCCAACCTGCTTGACCGCACGCAATGCAGTGGTGAGGTTGCGCATATCATTCATCGCATCGAAAACGCGGAACACATCAATACCGTTGACGGCTGCTCGCTCGACAAACTTCTCAACCACATCATCCGCATAGTGACGGTAGCCTAAAATATTCTGGCCGCGAAAAAGCATCTGCTGCGGGGTATTGGGCATGGCTTTTTTAATTTCGCGAATACGATCCCAGGGATCTTCACCGAGAAAACGAATACAGGAATCAAAGGTTGCTCCACCCCAAGACTCCATAGACCAGTAACCGATCTCATCGAGCTTTGCTGCAATCGGCAGCATGTCGTCAATCCGCATACGGGTTGCAAACAATGATTGGTGGGCGTCGCGCAATACTACTTCTGTAATGCCTAGGGCGGCAGTTTTCGAGGGCATATTCATGTCCGTTTAGTAAATTCCAGTGAAGTTATTGTTTTAACTATTTACGATGCTGGTCTATTGCAGCCTGTATCACTTTGGCAATTCTTGGCTCAACAGCCTGCGGAGTGCTAGTTAGCACTGGGGCAGCGGGAGCCAATTCAGCCTCAACAACCAGTTTATTGACAACCAATGACATCAGTGTAGTAATACCAACCAACAGGGTAAGAAAAGCAAAAACCGTGCCCATACCATAAAGCATTAAGTCCAAGCCCTGTGTAACAAGTGTTGATTCCATTAGTATTCCAAGATAATCAGTGATTTTATAAATATAAAAAGGCCAATTTCAGGCCGCAGGCTAAAACTATATCAATAAGCGGATTTTTTTCCAAGTATGGCTTTGCTTTCAGTACCAGTAAATCTACAATCCGCACTCTTATTTAAGCCTAATTTCAAGGACAACCATCAGCATGCGTATCAAAGAGCTTCTCAATCAGCGTTTCTCCGCTGCCATGCAGGCCGCAGGAATTCCTAACGAATGCTCTCCAGCTCTGGCCCTCAGCGGCAAACCGCAATTTGGTGACTTTCAGGCTAACGGTGCGATGGGCGCCGCCAAACGTTTAAAAACCAATCCTCGCGATCTAGCGACAAAAATTTTAGATAACCTCGATCTTGACGGCATCGCTGACAAACTAGAAATCGCCGGCCCCGGATTTATTAATATTTATCTGAGCAGTAAATTTCTCGCCAGCGCGGTTGCCGATAACGCACCAAAATCGGGCAATAACAAACCGCAGACCATCGTCGTAGATTACTCCTCCCCCAACCTCGCCAAAGAAATGCACGTCGGTCATCTGCGCTCGACCATTATTGGCGATGCAGTGGCACGAGTATTGGAATATCAGGGACATAAGGTTGTTCGCCAAAATCATATGGGCGACTGGGGCACACAGTTTGGAATGTTAATCGCCGAACTGGAACTGCAACTTAGCGAGGGCGAACAGGCCGAACTGGCACTCAATGATCTCGAAGTGTTTTATCAGCAGTCAAAAAAGCATTTTGACGAAGATCCTGAATTTGCCGATACCGCCAGAGCCTATGTGGTTAAACTTCAGTCCGGCGATCAGCACTGCCGCACTCTTTGGCAAAAGTTTATTCAGGTCTCGGTAGCGCACAACCTGGATATTTATCAGCAGCTGAATGTTGGACTCAGCCGTGAACATATTATGCCCGAGAGCGCTTACAACGATGACCTGCAAAATGTTCTCGACGATCTTACCGCAAAGGGACTGGCTGTAGAGAGCGACGGCGCCAAAGTGGTTTTTCTCGAAGAGCTGGCCGACAAAAATGGTGACCCCTCGGTAATGATTGTGCAGAAATCCGGTGGCGGTTTCCTCTACGCCACCTCCGATCTAGCCGCTATGCGCTATCGAGTGAACAAGCTCGGAGCCGATCGCATCCTCTTTTATATAGACGCACGCCAATCACTGCATATGAAACAGGTATTTACCGCCGCCCGCAAAGCGGGTTATGCACCAGAGACCGTCGGTCTTGAACACCACCCGTTCGGCACCATGATGGGCAAAGACGGCAGACCCTTTAAAACGCGCAGCGGCGGCACGGTAAAACTGGCTGATCTACTGGTTGAAGCCGTAGAGCGCGCCGAGCGATTGCTGCACGATAAAAACACCGATCTCAGTGATGAGGATATTAAGGTGATTGCCCGAAAAGTGGGTATAGGCGCAATCAAATACGCCGACCTCAGCAAAACCCGCACCAATGATTATATTTTTGACTGGGATGCAATGATGTCTTTCGAGGGCAACACTGCCCCCTACCTTCAATATGCCTACACAAGAATTCGCAGCATCTTCCGCAAAGCCAATATAGATCCTCAAAGCTTTAATGCCGAGATCAATATTGTCGAGCCTCAGGAAAAAGCCCTGGCAATGAAATTACTGCAGTTTGAAGAAGTAGTCGATCAGGTTTCCAGTGAAGGTTATCCACATATTTTATGTAACTATGTCTACGAACTGGCTAGCGCATTTATGTCTTTTTACGAGCACTGCCCGATCCTCAAAGACGGTGTCGATGAACAGAGTCAACAGAGCCGCTTACAGCTAAGCAAGCAAACCTCTGAGACTATCGCCAAGGGGCTCGACCTGCTCGGCATTGAAGTGATGGAGAAAATGTAACCGCTTATTGCGAGACTCGCCTCTATCGCCAATACTTAAGTTAACTTAAGTACCCGCTATATATCTGACCAACCAATAAAGGATTATTGAATGTACGATTTAAGCATACTGGCGATTATCTGGATCTCTGTCCTAGTCGCCTCGTTTATTGCCCATCACACCAGACTTACGCCAGTACTCTGGTACCTGTTTCTCGGCGCACTGATGGTCAATCTCGGCTTTCTGCCAGAAACCATGCCAATCTTTATTGTCGACTTTGCCGAACTTGGCATTATTGTGATTATGTTTGCCCTCGGCTTTGAGGAGAACACCGATCACTTTCTGCAGAGTGTTAAACGCAGCTGGGGCATAGCACTGTTTGGCGCTCTGGTACCTTTTCTAGTCGCCTATACTGTCGCCATAAATATCTGGAACGATCACAATATTGCCCTGCTCTGCGGCCTTGCGATGACTGCCACAGCGGTTTCCCTGACCATGGTCTCTCTGCAATCTGAAGGACTGGCAAAATCACCAGCCGCAGTGGGCATAATGACCTCCACGGTGATCGACAGTATCTCCTCCGTCGCTCTGGTTGCGATTTTAATTCCGATTACCACTGGCACTGCATCACTCTCAGTGGACGGAGTATTTTTAACCATCGGCAAAGTGATGGTTTTCTTTGTTATCGTGACCTTCTTTGGCGCCTGGCTATTCCCTGCAGATAAGGGTTGGTTAACAAAAACCCCCTTTTTCAAACATCTTAATCTGCCGGTTATGCTAGCCATGGGTCGCGGCCAATATATGATATTGGCGCTGCTGCTGATTGCTGTTTTAGTCGGCGTCCTGGCCCATAAGTTTGGCTTTCACCCGGCAGTGGGTGCTTATATGGCGGGTCTGATTATCAAGAAGGAGTACTTCGACTTTCATCCCGAGCGGCAGGTCGATTTTCATCAGCAAGCTATGGAAATGATCAACAATATCGCTTACTCGTGGATTGGCCCGGTATTCTTTGTCACCCTCGGCTGCAAGCTGATTTTTGATAGTGAATTGGCGATAACCGTGCTTCCCTACAGCCTGACATTGTTTGTCTGCCTGTTTGTTGCTCAGGTTCTCTCCGCAGGGCTAGCCGCGCGCTTTACAGGGAATTTTGACTGGGCATCAAGCTGGATGATTGGCTTTGGTATGTTAGGTCGTGCCGAACTGGCATTTGTGGTGATGGATATCGCCTTTATTGAACATCAGATATTCACCCTGGAAACCTTTTATACATTGATGCTAACGGCGTTCTTGCTGAATATTTGCGTACCACTGACTATTCGCTGGTGGAAGCCACGCATGCCGGCAAACTCAGTCTCCACGCAGCAGCCCCCATAACAGTCTACACCGCAAATTATACAGGGCTCTAACGACCCACCTGAGTGCGATAGAGCGCAGTGGTCACCGGGTCGGAACAGCAAAATATCACCCATTCCATCAGCGGATTTTGGCGTAGTGCAGAATCCACCTGCTGCACTGCTATTTTGGTTGCGCGGTTGGCAGGGAAGCCCTTGGCGCCACCGTTGATCGGGGCAAAGGCAATGATTCGAAAATTCTCCTGTTTAGCCATATCCATGGCCTTGCGGTAACAGGCAGCCAACTGCTCTTCCTCGTGGTACTCGCCACCTCGCCACAAGGGGCTAATAACTTCGATAACCGGATTTGGTCTTTCCTCTGATGCAGGCACAATTCGCACATCACCAATCAAACAGTTCTCCTGCCTTAGCTGGCCCTGCACAGCCTTATCGACCACCTGTGAATTGACCACTAAAGGGCTAACGATAGCATCCACTTTTAAACTGGTAACTTTCCCCTGATGAATTTTTATACGATGCACTATTTTTCCCACCTCGAAATAGACTTGCGGAGTATAGGAAAAAGCGCTCATTAGAACGGTGATGGCTGTCTCATTAACAATGACAAAATGTTAAAGATTAATCGCCTTGATTGCACTGAGATCAACGTCCTCACGTTCGATCTTCAATGTCTCAAAATCAAACAGATCGGTGTCCGCCAATTGCGATGGGGATATATTCTGAACGGCGCCAAAAATCTGGTCGATTCGGCCCGGAAACTGACGTTCCCAATCCACTAGCATCTGCTTGACCACATTGCGCTGCAAGCCTTCCTGAGAACCACAGAGATTACAGGGGATAATGGGAAACTGCTTTAACTCAGCCAACGCAATCAGATCAGACTCACGACAGTAAGCCAGCGGGCGAATAATAATATTCTTTTTATCGTCAGACAGCAGCTTCGGCGGCATCGCTTTGAGCTTGGACTGATGAAACATATTCAAAAACAACGTCTCAACAATATCATCGCGGTGATGGCCCAAAGCCACCTTAGTACAGCCAATCTGCTCAGCAAAGCCATAGAGTGTGCCACGGCGCAAACGGGAGCAGAGACTGCAATAGGTTTTACCCTCGGGAATCTTGCTGGTGACAATGCTGTAGGTATCTTTCTCGAGAATATGATATTCGATATCCAAAGTATCTAAATATTCAGGAAGAACATGCTCGGGAAAGCCCGGCTGTTTTTGATCCATATTGACCGCCACCAGATCAAACTTGATCGGCGCACTGGCTTGCAAGTTGAGCAGTATGTCGAGCATGGCATAGGAATCTTTGCCTCCGGACATACAGACCATAATTCGATCGCCCTCTTCGATCATATTGTAATCGGCGATAGCCTGTCCCACATTGCGACGCAGGCGCTTTTGCAGTTTATTGGCTTCTAGCTGATTTTTTCGAATGGACATCTTGGGCTCTGTTCGCGGTTGCTTAAAAGCCGGCCATTGTAATTGCACTCTGTGGTTTTCACCAAGGGGCAGTTAGAGTTTTGTTGTAATCAATAATCTGTCGCCTGAACTTTCTAACTGTCATCCTGAACTTTCTAACTGTCATCCTGAACGCAGTGAAGGATCTCCACCAGACCACTCCTTAGTAGATATGAGTAACCTGACGGAGGTCCCTCGTCGCTGCGCTCTGTCGGGATAACGGCGGTTTTTTTGTTATCTCGAACGCATGTGAGAGATCTCTTCCAGGTCATTACAGAGGCCAAACCGTCTCAGGTGAATTCGGCCGTGCATCATAGTTAAACTTCATATCACCACTAAAGCCAAGAATATACAGCGCCTTTTTATCATCAGCATAATGAGCAAATAATTTCAGCAGGCGTTTATCATTACCAAAATCCTCGCGGTACCAGTCAAAAATCTTTGATACGCGCAGCTCGTGTCGACTCACTACCAGACCCCGCGGATGATTGATAAACTCCCGGGCAGACTGCTTTAAAAGCTTATTGATATTAGCCGCTGTAAAGGCACTAGCCTGAATCGCTGGGCAGCCAACACTAGCGCAGCTCAAGCCAAAAATCACCTTATAGTCGTGCCAGATCGGGCGCAGAATACGGTCGCCAATATCCGCCCTTCTCAGCTTGACCCCAGCCACTCTAATCCGCGGATTTAACTTGCGCGTATCCAGCGCGCGCGGATACTTTTTTAACAGGCTTTGAATGGTCAGTGCATTGTAGAGATTTAACCAGTAGGCTTTCTGTTCACGCTTGCGATAGTGGCGAGGATCAATAGAGGCCATCTGCACAATATAGGCATCCAATCTCTTACTGTCTCTGCGGCTGACATCACCATAGCGAAAACGATTGATACCCGAGGGATGGTTGGTCAGCACATAGGTTTTTAAAAAGCGGTCAAAGGTCGAATGATCTATAATGGCCGGATTGGATTCATCGCTCTTGTTCCAGATTGGCCAAGAATGAATGTCGAGACCGGCAAAAGCGGTCGAGGTAAAAACAGACAGGTAACCAAGGGTAATTGAGATCAAAAATAACCGTTTAAACGCGCGCATATAACAACTCCATTTGGGTTCGGGGTTAAAAACATTCAAGAGAGAATCACTTGGTAACACTGCCTTCAGGGGCAATCAATTTGGAGTCATCAGAACTTTGAACAGCATCACCAAAATCGACCAATCGCAGTCACAACTTATGCAAAAGGACCAACAATTTGTCTGGCATCCCTACTCTTCGCTGACCGCGCCTATTCCCGCCTACGAGGTTGTCTCTGCCGAGGGTGTGACCCTGACATTGGCGGATGGCACTGAGCTGATTGATGGCATGGCTTCCTGGTGGTGTGCGATTCATGGCTACAATCATCCGGTCCTCAATGCGGCAGCAAAGAACCAGATCGATAAATTTAGTCATGTAATGTTTGGCGGCATAACCCATGCGCCGGCGGTGGATCTCTGTGAAAAGCTGGTGGAGATAACCCCAGCTGGATTGGCCAAGGTATTTCTCTCTGACTCTGGATCTGTCGCTGTAGAAGTGGCGATCAAAATGGCCTTTCAATACTGGATTTCTCAGGGCCAGCCAAACAAAAACAAATTGCTTAGCCTGCGCAGTGGCTACCATGGCGATACGTTTGCCGCCATGTCAGTCTGCGATCCGGTCACTGGTATGCACCATATGTTTGATCAGGTGGTGGCCAAACAGTACTTTGCCCCCGCACCGCAGACCGGGATAGACGAAAAGTGGGATGAGGCTGATATCGCTGAATTTGCCAAGATTATTGGCGACAAGAAAGAGCAGCTGGCTGCAGTTATCTTAGAGCCAATCGTTCAGGGCGCTGGCGGAATGCGCTTCTATTCGCCCCACTACCTAAAGCGTGTTCGCGAACTCTGCGACCAGTACAATGTATTGTTGATCGCCGATGAAATTGCCACCGGCTTTGGCCGCAGCGGTAAATTATTTGCCTGCGAATGGGCGGGAATTTCGCCGGATATTATGTGCCTCGGCAAAGCAATTACCGGTGGCTATATGACCCTTGCCGCCACCCTGTGCAGCGAAGAAGTCAGCAATGGTATCTGCAATGGTGAAGCCGGCTGCTTTATGCATGGCCCGACCTTTATGGGCAATCCCCTCGCCTGCGCCGTGGCCAATGCGAGTATTGACCTGCTGCTTAACACTAATTGGCAGGCTAATATTCAGCGTATAGAAACTGCACTAAAAATTGAACTAGCACCCTTTGAAGCATTGGACAATGTTGCCGAAACCCGGGTGCTAGGCGCTATAGGCGTGATTGAAATGAAAGAACCTGTAGTACTGGCGGAGATTCAGAAGCAGTTTGTCGCTGAGGGAATATGGGTGCGGCCGTTTGGGAAATTGGTCTATGTGATGCCGCCTTATATCACCAATGACGAGCAGCTGCATAAGCTTGTGCAGGGGATTTATGCCGTTTTATCGAAAGGGTAAATAGCGGCTGATACTTGCTACAACGTCCCGTCATCCCAGCGCAGGCTGGGACCTCTTTGGCTCACAGCGTAATTCGATAGATCCCAGCCCCAGCCTTCGCTGGGGTGACGCTCACCTTGGGATAACTTTCCTAAGCTGGGATGACGGGGGATCTCAAAGAGATCCACGCCAATCGATACGATTTTCCGGCTTGATAAATACCAGATGTGCATTACCCAAAGCGCGTTCAAGAAAACCACCCTCGCTATAACAGAGATAAAACTCCCACATACGAATAAACTGGTCTGAGTAACCCAGCGCTTTAACCTGCTCGATATTCTCAAAAAAGCGTTCGCGCCAGTGCTGGAGTGTGGTGGCATAATGAGGGCCAATATCTTCGAGATGAAACAGGCGCATATCAGTGGCCTTATTTACCGAATCAGCAATCGCACTCACCGAGGGAATAAATCCACCGGGGAAAATAAATTTCTGAATAAAATCCACCGAGTTAATCGCCTGATCATAAAACTGATCGGCAATGGTAATCGCCTGAATCAGCATAATGCCTTTGGGCTTTAGCAGTGAACTGCACTTGGCAAAGTAGGTATCCAGATACTGATGCCCTACCGCTTCGATCATCTCAATAGAAACCAACTTATCGTACTGACCGCTGAGATCGCGATAGTCTTCCATCAGCAGGGTAATTTTATCTTCAAGGCCGGCGGCGGAAACCCGACTGGTGGCCATGGCGTGCTGTTCTTTAGAAATTGTCGTGGTGGTGACTTTACAGCCGTAATGGCTGGCGGCATAAATCGCAAAACCACCCCAGCCAGTGCCAATCTCAATCACATGGTCGTCACTGGTGAGTTGCAACTTGTCACAGATGCGCTTGAGTTTGGCAACAGAGGCCTCCTCAAGAGTGGATTCAGGCTTGGGGTAGTAAGCGCTGGAATACATCATGGTCGGGTCGAGAAATAACTCAAACATCTCGTTACCCAGATCGTAATGGGCTTCGATATTGCGGCGACTGCCGCTCTGTGTATTGCGATTTAACCAGTGGCCAATGCGCAGCAGCGGTGCTTTAAGTTTGGAGAGACTGCCTTCGACAGCATCCAGTACATGGCGGTTGCGCACCATAATCCGCACTAGTGCGGTCAGGTCGCTGCAGGTCCAGCAGCCTTGCATATAAGACTCTCCGGCGGCAACCGAACCACCAAAGGCGAGATCGGCATAGAAGCGCGGTTCGATAACTTTGATATCTACACAGAGTTCGCCACCATTGTCAGGCTGGCCAAAAATTATTTCACCACGGCTATCGGTAATGCGTATCTGCCCATAGCTGATCTTTGCAAATCGCGCCATCACGGCTTTACGTGCAAACTGGTCTATCCAGCGTGGTCGACTCGAGGTAATTTTTTGGGAAATATCTGTGCTCACGTTAGAATTCTCTCTTGTTATTATTTTTCTTGGTATTGGCCACCGTGACCTAAAAATGGAACGCGCTTTAACCAGATTTTTAATGCCTGCCAATAGATTGCTGCTGTGACCTTGGCAGTCATCAATGGCAGTCTCAATAACTGCTTTGCCAGGGTTGTCGAGGTTATGGGTTTAGCCTGCATATCCAGCTCAACATCAAACACCCTCTGGCCCTGACGGTGGTTGTGCATTTTTACCTTTAACTGCTCAGTTGGCAACGAAAACTCAAACTTATAGTACATATCCATAGGCATAAACGGCGAGACGGTAAAGCGTTTATCGGTGCGGTAGTGCAGATTGCTATCTTCAATCTCAGGTGGAACCTTTTGATCCTCTGGCGGGGCCTTTTCATCTTCACCCAACACATAACAGTAACGCTCACCCCAGGGAGTATTGGTGACTTCCGCGACTATACTGTGAATAGTTTCGCCATCGGCGTTAAAGCAATAGTAAAAACTGACTGGATTAGATTTATAAAATAGATAACGTAGGTTGGTTAAAAGGCGAATGGGGCCAGAGGGTCTGCTACCGGTTTTCTCGTTGACCAGTTCGCGTATGGAGTCAGCCAGCGGTTGGTCTGGATTACCGCTGTGGTCGGCACGATTAAACCAGGCAAAATTGAGCCGTTTGCTGGACCACAGCCAGTAGCTATCAAACAGAGTATCGACTTCATCGAGATCGAGATAGAGCATAAACAGCTGATAGCGAAACCTGTTCACTGCCGGCATATGTCGACAGTGGCCGATAGTGCCAGCGTAGAGTCGACTGTTAATGCCTGATTTCATATCACCCACTGCCTCTTATCGAAAGCCTGTTATTCAAAGCTATTTTTAAAATGCTCCAGAGCATCCAGCGCGCTGACTACGCCGTCCTCATGAAAACCATAGCGCCAGTATGCGCCGCAGTAGAAGGTGCGGTCGGTGTTGATCTCGGCCTGACGCGCCTGTGCGGCGACCGACTCTGGCGTGTATACCGGGTGCTGGTAGTTCATGCGCTTTAACACTTTACTGTGATCAATTGCAGCACTGTTATTTAATGTTACGCAAAATTGCTCTGGGCAATCAAAGCCCTGCAAAATATTCATGTTGTAAGTGACCGGTACCCTGCCCTGATCTCCCTCGAGCAGATGGTAATTCCAGGCTGCCCAGGCAAGTTTGCGCACTGGCATAACAGACTCATCGGTATGTAACAGCACTTCGTTATCCTGATAAGTCATTGCGCTCAACACCTGCTGCTCAGCTTCACTGGGATCGGCGAGCATAGCCAGCGCCTGATCACTGTGGCTGGCAATAAAGACTGCATCAAAATGCTCTTCGCCCAAGGCGCTGGTAATTACCACACCGGTCTCTGTGCGCTGAACCTTTTCAACTGGTGTAGACAGTCTGATCTTATCTTTAAAGGATGCGGCTAAAGCGCTGGCATAGGTTTTTGAACCGCCTTTAATCACATACCAATCGGGGCGATCATTGACACTGAGTAGGCCATGATTTTGAAAGAAGCGAATTAGATAACGAGCGGGAAACTGATACATAATCTGCAGATCCGCCGACCATACTGCGGCAGCCATAGGGATTAAATACAGATCAATAAAAGCCTGACTGTAGTTGCCGCGCTTTAAATATTCCCCAAGAGTAATATCGTCGATATCCTCAACGACCAATGCGCTAGCCTCTTTATTAAAGCGCAGAATCTCAAAAATCATCTTCCAGAACGAGGGGCGAAATAGGTTCCGGCGCTGGGCAAACAGACTGTTTAGGGTTGAACCCATATATTCCAGCCCGGTCTTCTCGCACTTAATGCCAAAGCTCATCGAAGACAACTGCTCCTCTACACCGAGCTCGGCGAGTAATTTTATAAAGTTGGGATAGGTTTTGTGATTGAAAACAATAAAACCTGAGTCGACCTGATAAGTTTTACCATTGGATTCTATGTTGTGTGTATGGGTGTGACCGCCAATATAATTATTGGCCTCAAATACAGTGATCTCGTGCTCTTTATTGAGATGGTAAGCGGCGACATTACCGGAGATTCCTGTGCCAATAACTGCTATTTTCATATTTTTATTATTTCGCTTTTATTCTTCTTGTACTTAATGCTTCTAGTTTTTATTAACGCCTGCAATCTGGTGGGGCGCTTTTTCTAATAGCTGGGGATTGTAGCCGAGACTGGCGACGAAGTTCGCTAATTCTGTGTATTTCTGCACTGATATTTCCGGGCTGCGAGCCATTATCCACACGTAGTCGCGACTGTTGCGGCCAATTATCGTGTACTGATAGTCCGTATCCAGATAGACAATGCGATAGTCCGCCTTAATCGGCCATAAAAACTGCATGCCCCATTCGGCATTGGTCTGGGTGTTTTTGATAAAGCCGCGCGGCTGGTAGACCTTCTGCTCACCATCAAAAGCATCGGCATTAAAAGTAAAGGTGGTGGCTATAGTGCCATCGGCTGCAAGACGGTAGGATTCAATCGGGTTATGGGCGCCCTTCTCAAGAAAGGTGGGGATATTGGCAATCACATACCAGTCGCCCATAAAACGCTGTATATCCACATAGTCCACGGTTGCCATGGGTCGCTGCGAGCTGCAGCCAACCAATAACAAAAACAGCAGGGAAATTATTGTGAGCTTTGCCTGTTGGATCATAATTACTCTCCGGTAGTTAATTGGTCACTCGCAACTCGCTGATAGCGCAGAAGCCCACCGATCTGCAATTTCGATTCCAGGGACAGCCAGTTGCCGGCGGCATCGTATTGCAGTCGCACATCGGCTTTCGGTCCAGCGATAAGCATATGGGTAATATTATTCTGCGCAGAGACAGAAGTGCTTATATCTACTGGCAGATAATCACCAGATTCAGCATTAAGTAGGAAATTAGCGTCGAGAAGCGACGAGTCCCAATAGGCAAAGCCTCTGGCACAGCCTTTAATTGTCTGCAAGCCTTCTTTATTTTCTACGATCAGACCAGTGGTATCGGTTATCGCATTTACACTGATATTTGTACCCTGCTTTTCGGTTTGGCTATTGAGAGATACCAGACAACCGCCCTGCCAAACTTCATTGGCCTGATGTCGATACTTGATTTTTTTAATCATTAGAACGGTGAAATCTAAACTCATGGTCGAGGAGACGAGTAGGCTTTCACCCTGCTGTTGAAGAATAAAGCTATGGCTGCCTACTTGACGATCATTAAGAAATACTTCGAAGTCGATCTGCTCTTCCCGGGTATCTGTTAGTCCGAGGCTTTCAACTGCATTGCTAAAAGGCACAAACAGCATTAGCAGAAGAACAGTTAAAAGCCGATTCATTAGATATCTCCGTTTACTTTTACGCGCGGCTTCCAGGGGAAAAATGTATTAGTGGAGTCTATATAGGCCTGATAATCAGGTCTGCGTGAGGTGATGCCAACTTCCATATTGCCAACCCCGGAAAATTTCATCAGCAAAAAGCTCATTACCAGCGGCGCCACTAATATCCACACCGAAGCGGTTGGAATGGCAAAGATAAACCAGGCCCACCAGACGCAAAACTCACCAAAGTAATTGGGGTGGCGACAATAACGCCAAAGTCCGCTATTCATAGTTTTTTTATCCTGCACCACCTGCTGATTAAAGGTGTGCAACTGATTGTCTGCGACGCTTTCAAAAAGAAAGCCAAACAGCCATAGAACAGCACCAGCGCTATGCCAGAGACTCCAGCTAAGCGCGGTCTCCACGGTCGCCCCAGCGTCGAATACGGGTACAAAAATAACACTTATTATCCAGGCGATTAGACCCTGAAATATAAAAATTAGGTAGAGGCTTTTAAGACCAAAATTTGGTGAATTGCGCTCGCGGATAACCTGATAGCGACGATCTTCAGGCTGATTGCGACCACGCTTCATCAAGAAGTAGGTCAAGCGAAGCGCCCAGAGGGTAACCATGAGTAACATCACCAGACTGACGGTGCTTTCAATACCGGTGTGATAGGCGTAGGTAGCGGCTGCGGCCAGTGATAACAGCGACCAAATATAGTCAACTATGCTGACATCATCAATCGCCAGACTGATAAGCCAGGTGGCAACGGCAATAAGGAACAGTACCGGCAGTGCCTGCATCATTAGTTCCAAATTAATGCTTAATAGTAAATTCATTAAGTTTTTCCCTCAAATTGGCCAAAGCCATTGATTCTTTCTGCTACCCAGAGGATTAGGGGCATCAGTGTTGCCCAGCCCAATGATAGTGCGATTAAGGCGCGCTGGTTATCTAGAAATTCAACCGCGCCCAACTTTTCTCCAGCAATAAATGCCATGGGTCCAAACACTGCACCCATCACCACTGCCAACAGCCAGCGATCTTTCATCCACGCCATGGAGACATTGATGGTTGTTGCAAATAGCGCCCACATAACAACTAACCAGTATGGCGCTAGGCTGCTACCCAGAGAGGCTCCGGCATAAGCCAGCCACTGCTGAGACAGCAACAGGGTTTCCCAAGAAAATCCAATTATCACAGCGGCCAGAACCAGATATAACTCTGCACGGAAGTTTGCCACTCTGTAGAGGTGAACTGCGATCAACAAAATCGCTATAGATGAACCGAGCAGCGACATATTGCTGGCGGCACCGATCACACAGGCCAACCAGCCTATATGAAACACACCAAAGTTAAGAATTAGATTCATCGGGTCACCCCATTACTTTTATTATTATCTTGTTACGCGCTATAAGGGTATAAGGATCATCTTGCAGGGCTTTCAAAACGAGCGCTACAGCGCCGATCCAGAGTGAGAATTTAACGCTTAATACGCCGTGCCTGCTCAAGTTTTTCGCTGGTACTCTGGCGAGCCGCGCTACTCTTCTTAACCAATACATAGGTCGCACCCAGACCGCCGTGATGTTTCTGTGCTGTGTGAAAGGCGAGCACCTGATCAAACTGTTTTAACCAGTGATTAACACAGCTCTTTAGGATTGCCGGTCGTTCGCGGCCCTCACCTTTACCGTGAGTAATTAGAGCGCAGCGCACCCCATGCTTTTGACAGTCGTCGACAAAACGCCAAAGTGCTGCGCGTGCCTGCTCTACATTGTGGCGATGCAGGTCGAGTCGCGATTGAATTTCATATTTGCCCATACGCAGGTTTTTATAGACCCCATGCTGAACGCCGGGACGGGAAAATTCGAGGGGATCTAGCGCTGCGACCTGAGTAATAATACTGTCGGGATCAAGGAAGTTGCCATCAGCCTGCATTTCCAACTGCGCGGCTTTGCGACGGGCTATAACACCGGGGGTAACTTCGGCAGACTTGGGTACAAAGGCGGCACCTTTGCCCTTTAGAGGTTCAACATCATCGCCAAACATTGAGCCGAATTCTTGTTCGCCTAGCTGTTGATCGCCCAGCGGTTGCTCTTCTCGATGGTCGGCCGGTTGTTTATTAGGTTTGTTGTTGCGCGCCGATGACATGGCTGGGGTTCCTCTTTTTTTAATAATCTTATAGATTTTTTTCGGTCTTGAAAATATCAGATACTGGCATTCACCAGTATGACGAAGTGATTCATTATGACGTAATTGATTTATGTACCAAGCATCCACTTAGGGTAAAATCGCCGACCTGTCATTTACCGCCATCAGGAACAGACTATGCAGGTCAGCCACAACCACGTTATCACCCTTCATTATCAGCTGAAAGATGATAATGAAGCCATTCTCGATAAAACTTACGAAAATGATCAGCCAATGGTTTATCTGCATGGGCACCGCCAGATGATTCGCGGTTTTGAAGCGGCGATTAAAGATGCTGAAGTTGGTGAAAAACGTACCTTTTCGGTAATGCCTGCCGAGGGCTATGGGCTGCGCAATGTGAATAATACCCAGCGTATTCCAACCAAGTACCTCAAGCATGAAGGTAAGTTAAGCGTTGGCCAGACCATTAACGTCAACACTGAAAACGGGGTAAAGCCCGGCACTATTATTAAAGTTGGAAAATTCAATGCGGATGTCGATATGAATCATCCGCTGGCCGGTAAAAACCTGCATTTCGACGTTGAGATTGTCGATATTCGCGCAGCGACTGACGAAGAGGTTGCTCACGGTCATGTGCATGGCAGCAGTGGCTGCGGCCATTGATCGAGCTTCTCTGGCAACAGTACTTTTTAATTGTTCTGGTGTTTATCTGGAGCGGCTTTGTGCGCTCCGGGCTCGGCTTTGGTGGGGCGTTGTTTACCATCCCGTTTTTATTGCTGATTCACAATGATCCGCTATTTTTCCTGCCGATTATCTCTATACACCTGTTATTTTTTGCCTCGCTTACCCTGCTGCCCAAAATAGGCACTTCAAAGCAGTCATTAGATAAAACCGATCAGCAACCCTTGCCAACCATTAATTGGCGCTTTGTACGTTACGCGCTATTTATAATGATTATCCCAAAATTAGCTGGGGTTATTGGGCTGCTGATACTGCCATCGGATTTAATGAACTGTATTATTTTCCTGTTAATTGGCGCCTACTCAATGACCTATATTATCGGTCGCCCGCTTACCAGCAATAGTCGACTACTGGATATTCTGTTTTTGGTTCTTGGAGCCTATATCAGTGGCACCTCGCTAATTGGCGGGCCACTAGTTATAGCCGTGGCCATGCGCCATATAAAATCCCATGAGTTCCGCAATACCTTATTTGTGCTGTGGACGGTACTAGTCAGTATCAAATTAGCTGCCTTTGCCTATGCCGGTGTCGACCTGCAGTTTGCCGCGGCACTCTGGCTACTGCCCTTTGCCGCTGTTGGACATTTTATTGGCCTGCGATTTCATCAACAGCTGCTGCAACAGAGCAATGCCCGCTTCTTTCAAATTCTCGGTGGCGTGCTGTTAACCGCCAGTGTTGCCGGGGTGACGCAGATTCTCTATGGTTAAAGAGCATCCTCTGTGGCGATCGCGGCGAGCTTTGCTACTATAAAGGAAGTACAGCACTCCATAGGGAAGCCCCTACAAGGAAGCACTTTACAAGGAATAATGCCGCAATCCATGTCTCCTATATTTATGCGCTTGGCTATCCCCGCTGCCTGCTTTGCAGGCGCACTGATATTGCGTAATTGGTTTATCAGCCATAGCCTCAATAATCCCACTGAAAACCTAACCTTCCTACTGCTTAATCTTCCCTATATTCTGCTCGCCCTGACCGCACTGCTAGCGCTGCTGAGTGAGCATGCTGTGGAAACCGGTATTAGCCTGTGTATGCTCTGCGCCTACTGGCTAGTTCAAACTCAGCTTCAGGTACCACTGGAAACTCAGCCTGCAGGGCAAATCTATTATCTTCTTAATCTATGGCTACCCTGCCTGATATTTGCTTATGCTTTTATGCCCGAACAGAGCTACCGACAACCACTGGGGTTGGCGGCCATTGCTCTGGCACCGGTGATTATTATTCTGCTCGCGCGACTACTGGCCTTTGATAGTCAGCTGTTTCTCGCCTCGGCGCAGCAGGCCATTGGTAATCCGGTCTTTAGTAGCCATCTTTCAACCCTGCCTACCGCTCTCTACCTTATGGTTTTTGGTGCCTGCCTAAGCCTGTGTATTTACCGGCAAAAGACTCTGGAAAGCTCCCTGCTCGGCTGTGCGCTGATCACCTACAGCACCTTTGGTTGGATTCATTTAAGCCACATTTCCGCCGTTATGTTTTCCGCTATTGGGGTTTTGCTGAGTATCAATTTAATTACCAGCTTGCTGAGTATTGGCTATCGCGATGAGCTCACTCAGATAGGCAACCGCCGGGCATTAAAACAGAGTGCCAAAAATCTGCGTGGCAGCTACTCTGTGGCGATGGTCGATGCGGATTATTTTAAAAAGATCAATGATCAGTACGGACACGATCTCGGTGATCAGGCGCTTCGAGTTATTGCTGGATTACTGCGTAAAACCGCCGATGGGGCAAAACCTTTTCGCTATGGCGGCGAGGAGTTCTGCCTGCTCTTTAAGGGTAAATCCGCACAGGAAGTGATAGATACATTGGAGAATATTCGTCGGGCGATTGCCAATTACGATATGGTTATTCGCGATAAAAAACATCGACCCAAAGCATCGAAACAGGGTGAAAAATGCCGCGGCGCCAGCCGGCGAAATGGCGAGCTGCGACTGACCGTTAGCATAGGGGTTGCCAGCAGTGATAACAGCGGGCATTTTGATCAGGTCTTAAAAAGCGCCGACAAAGCGCTCTACCGCGCCAAGGCCAGAGGCCGCAATCGTGTGCAGGCCGCCTAGCTATGAAACACCGTCGTATCTTCCAGAGCGGCACGCTCAGTGCGGAAATTATTGGCAGCATTAGACTGATCAATATAGCCAAATGACAGCCCCATCAATAATTTAAACTGACTCTCTATACCCAACTCTTCGCGCACCAAATCCGGAAAACAGCTAATCGATGTCTGGGGGCAGGAACCTATACCGGCATTGGCAAGCGACAGCATCAATGTCTGGGCATACATACCCACATCGGCAGCAAGGCGTATAGTCTCTGGAAATTCATCAGTGACAAAAATAAATGCCACATGGGGTGCATCAAAAAACTCAAAGTTGCGCATCCATGACCAGGCGCGCTTTTCACGATCTTCGCGGGTGATTCCCTGATACTCCCAGAGCCCCAGTGCCGAACATATCTGGCGCTCGCGATAGGGGCCAGTAAACTTTCCCTGCCATGGAAAATCGGAATTGCCATTGGGGTTTTCAACCGCAGCGGCTTTCATTTTTTCGCGAATACGATTGCAGGCTTCACCCGAGGCTACGTGGACTTTCCAAGGCTGGACATTGCAGTTGGACGGCGCCCAGTTGGCCAGCTCAAAAACCCCCTTTAAGATGTTTTTATCGACGGCTTTGGGTAAAAACCCTCGGTAAGAATGTCTGGCGTGAACCGCATCGGCAAATTCCATGGCTCTCTCCTTGCTGCTTTTTTATAGGCTGTTAGTCGAATCGACCATAGCAATGGGACTATAGGCTGTCTACATAGAATTCCGTCCAAACAGTCATGCTTAAAATTGCATCGCACCAAATAATTTATGCACCGGCAATAAAAAACCCCATGTTGTTAACATAGGGTTTAAGGCAAGCGTTAAGCGTAAGAAGCTATTCGAAATAGCTGGTAGGCATAGCCATAACACTCTCTATATTAGCACCCATGGTTTTAGCATGAGCATTTGCCCGGGGCAGAATACGCTCAAAGAAAAACTCGGCAGTGTGAAGCTTGGCCTCAAGGAATTTTTTATCACCCTCACCGGCCTGCAACTGATTGTGGGCAGCGGCACTCATCTGCAGCCACATAAATGCCATATAGGCGTAACCAGAGAACATTAGAAAATCGACTGACGCGGCACCGACATTATCCGGGTTCTTTTTCGCTCGCATTCCCAGCCGCAGACCAAGATAGCGCCATTTAAGTGCCAGTTTGGTTACTTTCCATGCCTGCTTGCGCAGAGCCTTATTCTTACCCGCAGCCTTCCAAGGTAACAACTGACCGGCAAATTTAAACATCTCGCCAGTAAAAATATTTAACTGACTGTACTTATCCATCAATACTTTTCGGCCAACCAGATCCAGTGCCTGAATACCGGTAGTGCCTTCATAGAGTGTCGCAATACGGCTATCCCGAAGAATCTGCTCCATGCCCCACTCTTTAATATAGCCATGTCCACCAAATACCTGAACACCGTGATTGGCAGCCTCGACACCGAGCTCGGTAATAAAGCCTTTAAGAATTGGCGTACAAAAACCCAGACGTGCTTCCGCGGCCTCGCGGGCCTGAGCCGTTTTACCGGCATTGTAGAGATCAGCAAACTGACTCGCATAGGCGACCATTGCGCGGCCACCCTCGGCAATCACTCGCTGGGTCAACAGCATACGACGCACATCTGGATGCTCAACAATTGCATCGGCTGGGCCATCGGGGTTTTTAACCCCAGAGATAGAACGCATCGCCAGACGTTCGCGGGCATAGGCTGATGCCCCCTGATAAGAGCGCTCGGCCGCTGCCGAACCCTGACTGGCAGTGCCGATACGCGCCACATTCATATAGGTGAACATGGCAGCCAGACCTTCATGGGGCTTGCCAATTAAAAAGCTTTTGGCATCGTCAAAGTTAAGCACGGCGGTGGCATTGCCGTGGATACCCATCTTGTGTTCGATTGAGCCGCATCTAACTCCATTGCGCTCACCCACTGAGCCATCATCGGCAGGTAGAAACTTGGGGATAATAAACAGTGAAAGACCTTTGGTGCCCGCGGGAGCATCAGGTAATTTTGCCAGCACTATATGGACAATATTTTCGGTGAGATCATGCTCGCCGGCACTGATAAATATCTTTGTGCCATTAACATTGAAACTGCCATCATCATTTGGCGTTGCTTTGGTTTTCATCAGACCCAAATCGGTACCGCAGTGGGGCTCGGTAAGGCACATGGTGCCACTCCAGACACCGCTGATTAGCTTGGTCAGATAATCCTGCTTCTGCTGATCAGTTCCGCTGGTCTCGAGAGTCGCTATAGCGCCTTCACTAAGACCTGGGTACATGGCCCAGGCCCAGTTGGCGGTGGTCATCATTTCATTGACGGCAATACTTAGCGAGGGAGGCAGCCCTTGGCCACCTAAATCAGGATCGCCGGTTAAGGTAGTCCAACCGGCTTCGATAAATTTAGCATAGGCTTCTTTAAAGCCTGCCGGGGTGGTTACTACGCCATCATTCCATGTACAGCCCACATCACCAGTCTGGTAGATGGGTGCCAATTCATTTTCACAAAATTTGGCGGCTTCGGAAAAAATCGCCTCAAGCATATCTGGCGTCGCTTCTGTACCACCTTCAATATGCTGATATTTACTCTGCATATCCAGAACCTGATTAAACAGAAACAGGTAGTCACTGACGGGAACTTTATAATCTGGCATAACTAAGACCTATTAAATTAAATCTCGGAAATTAAACCGCTGAGATAAGCTTTTTCACCCATTCTGTTAAATAGCGAAAAATACTGGCCGGTCTCAAGCTGTCTGGTATAAAACTTTACGGTAGAAGGCAGGTACAGGGGCCGGAGAAAGAGGACATCAACCGAGTATCCTGTTTCAGGCAGCTGATCTTCCAATGCAGCTATACAGCGTGATTTACTCCACATGCCGTGGGCAATTGCAGATTTAAAGCCAAAAAGTTTGGCTGTGAATGAAGACAGGTGGATAGGATTGCAATCCCCTGAGATGCGACCGTAGCGGCGGCCTGTGCCATTTGGCACCAGCCATTCCTGAGGGTTATCTCCGCGCATCAATTTTGGCTTTTCTCTACGTGACATACCGGTTTCACAGTCCAATAAATAGGTAGAAACACCGGACCAAACCAGCTGATTATCAACCTTAGCGGAAAAGTCCATATTCCACTCTAAACCACGACTGGTCAGCAGGGAATCACCAATAGAGGCAGTCAAAGTGACCGGCTGCCTGATATCAAAAGACTCCAAAACAGAGACTTTATTGCCAAGATGCATCTTGCCGAGCGCTCGTATTGGAAAATGCTGGTTGCTCATAATATTGAGAACCAGAGGCATTGATAGAGTCTGGAGGTAGGTAGCAGGTACCTGTGTTCCCAGCTTAAAACCACAGATTGACCTGAAAGCGGCTAGATGCCTAGGATCAATAACTAATTTTTGTTCCGCACTTAGGGCTGGTAATGAATCACTGATCTGGAAGGTAGTTTGCTTAAAAGCCAACTTACCCAATAGCGCTGGCATGCAGGGAAGTTTCTCTAATAAAATAGAGGGTTTGGCATCCAGAACATGATGCTCAGAAAACTTATTGGTGGAATGCGGACTATTCATAAGATCCAATTTAGTATCTTTCTCCCTGTGAGTCATTGGCGCTAAAAAAACATAAGTTTGTCATTTCGGCCAATCCTGTATAATGCGTTTAAATTATTGGGTAATGTATATATATGGCAGCGTTAACTGATGCAGGAACTTTAGTACGACTCGCCTACCAAGGTCTAGTTAATCTTGGTATTGATGCCAATGAAGTTCTCAGGCGCTCGGGGCTTAAACCGGAACAGCTTTATAAATCCAACCTGCGCACCCAATTTTCTGCTCAGCCAAAATTTTGGCAGGCTGCCGTCGATCTATCCAATAATCCCTGTATTGGCCTGCATATTGGCGAGAAAATGCCGATTTATAAAGGCCAGATTCTGGACTACCTGTTTAACAGTAGCACCACTTTTGGTGAAGGGCTGCGCAGAAACATTAACTATCAGCGTCTGGTCAGCGATGCCCTGCAGGGAAAACTCGTTGAAGAGCCAGAACCCTATCTAACCGGCTACTTTACTGAGAAACAGTTTGTTACCCCGCATCTGACCGAGGCTTTATTGATGGGGCTTATTAAGGGCTTTCAAGCGGTCACTGACGGTGTATTCAAACCTACCAAGATTGCCTTCAGACATGCTCCCACTACTGATATCGCTGAGTATCAGCGTATCCTTGAATGTGATGTAGAGTTTAATGCCAAAGAGTTCAGGCTCTACTTTCCAAAGGAAGTTCTCAACTACCGCTCTCTAAACGCAGTGCCAGAACTTTTAAATTTACATGTAAAAGTCGCCGATAAGCATATGGAAATGCTGCAACAGAAAGACTTTATTGGCGAAGTAAAAACATTGATCGCCGCACTCTTGGAGAGCGGAGAAGCCAACTTGGAAACGGTTGCCGAAAAACTCAACATCACTCCGCGCCAACTAAGACATCAACTAAAAACCGCAGATACCAGTTTTCAGCAACTGCTAAACAGACACCGCCACTCTCTGGCCCTAAAACTACTTTCAAAAACCGATGAAGAGATTAGCCAAATTGTCTATCTAACCGGATTTTCAGAGCCCAGCACCTTTTACCGGGCCTTTAAGCGCTGGGAAGGCACAACTCCCATAGAGTATCGCCAAAGGCATTCCCACAACAGTAATCTCTAGCATTTCCACTGACCTGTTCTTGAAGTAGAATGCAGCCTCCTTTTGATACAACACCTAGATACACCACCCACAGAGCAGTCACTTCTATGACCAACAGTGCAAACCCCGCCTTTGAGCTTTTGCGAACCCAGGAAATACCCTCCCTTAAACTGCGCTATGAAGAGTACCGCCATCGTGTCACCGGTGCCCAGCATATTCATCTAGCGGCAGACAACAAGGAAAATGTCTTTCTGGTGGCGCTGCGAACCGTGCCTATGGATTCCACTGGTGTGGCGCATATTCTCGAACATACCGCGCTCTGTGGAAGCGAAAAATACCCGGTACGCGACCCATTCTTTATGATGATTCGGCGCTCGCTAAATACCTTTATGAATGCCTTTACCAGCTCCGACTGGACCGCCTACCCTTTCGCCAGTCAGAATAAAAAAGATTTTAATAATCTGCTTAGCGTCTATCTCGACTCGGTATTCTTTGCCCGTCTCGACCCACTGGATTTTGCGCAGGAAGGCCATCGTCTGGAGTTTGCCGACCCCGCAGATACAGGCTCAGAGCTGACCTATAAAGGTGTGGTATTCAATGAAATGAAAGGCGCTATGAGCTCGATTAATTCGACTCTCTGGCAGACCATGACTCAGCATCTCTATCCGACTAGTACCTACCACTACAACAGTGGCGGCGAACCGGCGGATATTCCCGATCTTAGCTACGATCAGTTTAAGGCGTTTTACGAGACCAACTACCATCCGAGCAATGCCATCTTTATCACCTTTGGTGATATACCGGCCGCAGAACATCAGGCGACCTTCGAAGAGAACGCCCTGAGTCGCTTTAAAAAACTCGACTGTCATATTGCCGTTGAAAATGAACAGCGCTACAGCGAACCGCAGTATTTTGAAGAGGTCTATGCCGCTGATGAGCAACAACCTCTGGAAGATAACACTCATATTGTTGTCTCCTGGTTACTCGGCGAGTCAACCGACCTCGAAGCCACTATGCAGGCCAGACTGCTGTCGAGCGTGCTGTTTGATAACAGTGGCTCACCATTACTGCGCGCACTAGAAACTACCGATTTGGGCACCGCGCCCTCACCGATGTGCGGTCTTGAAGATTCGCAAAAAGAGCTGTGTTTTGCCGGTGGTGTCGAAGGCTCGAACCCCGAACAGGCGGATGCGGTTGAAGCCCTGATTCTCGATGTACTTCGCGAGGTTGCAGAAAATGGTCTGCCTCAGGAACAGGTCGCAGCAAGCCTTCATCAACTGGAACTCTCCCAGCGGGAAGTCTCCGGTGGTGGTTATCCCTACGGTTTAAATTTAATTCTGACTTCATTGACCAGTGCTACTCACCGCGGCGATCCTATCGCGCTGTTAAATCTCGATCCAGTTCTGGAAAAACTCCAAGAACAGATTCAGGATCCTGAATTTATTAAATCTCTGGCCCGTGATCTGCTGCTTAATAATCAGCACCGAATTCGTCTAGTGATGAAGCCAGATACAGAGTTGGCACGACAAAAAGAGCAGGCCGAGAAAGACCGCTTAGCAGCAATTAAAGCCGACCTAAGCGACAGCGAAAAACAGGCGATTGTCGATGGCGCTGCTGTCCTAAAAGAACGTCAGGAGATGGAGGAAGATCTTGAAATTCTTCCCAAGGTTGGCATTGAAGATGTGCCCGTTGAAATTGCCTATGCCGAAAAACAGTCTGTAAAAAGCCAGCCTCTACCCCTAACCACCTACAGTGCTGGCACCAATGGCCTTGCCTACCAGCAGATTATTATGCCCATGCCGGCCCTTAGCGATGCACAGATGGATCTGTTGCCCCTCTACAGCACCTGTGTCACCGAGATGGGCGTTGGTGGTCGCGACTATCAGCAGACCCAGCTGTGGCATTCCAGTGTGGTAGGCGCCTACTCGGCATCCGCTTCGGTGCGCTCTGATAAAGACAGTATTGAAAAGCTCCACGGCAATATCAGCTTCTCAGCCAAAGGTCTGGCACGCAATCAGCAGGCAATGACAGAACTGATGCAGGAATCACTGCAGGAAACCGGCTTTAGCGAACTATCGCGCCTGCGTGAACTGGTTTCGCAGATTCGCACCCATCGCGAATCAACGATTGTCGGCAGCGGCCACTCTCTGGCAATGACAGCTGCATCTAGCGGACTCTCCGCGAATGCTTATCTAAGTCAGCGCTGGGGTGGCATCACCGGTCTCTCCCTGCTCAAGACTCTCGACCAGAGTCTCGAGTCTAAGGGCGGGCTAGAGGCACTTGCCGCACAGCTTGAAGAGATTCATCAGCTGGTATTGCAGCAGCCCCGCCAGTATTTGCTGGTTGCTGAAGGCGAGCGCTTGGACAACTTTAAAAGCACTATGCAGGAAATATTCCCAAGCTCCAATGCAACTACTGATCCTGTCAGTAATATCATCAGCTTTAATCCAACACTAGCGCCGGTTAATCATTGTTGGACAACCAATACTCAGGTTAGCTTCTGCGCTAAAGCCTACCCGACCGTGCCTACCACCCATATTGATTCAGCGGCGCTGACTGTACTCGGCGGTGTATTGCGCAACGGGTATCTGCATCGCACTATTCGCGAGCAGGGCGGTGCCTATGGCGGCGGCGCCTCTCAGGACAATCAATCCGGAGCCTTTCGTTTTTATTCCTACCGTGATCCACGAATCGCTGGCACTCTGGAAGACTTTGATAACTCGATTAACTGGCTTTTGGAAAAACCTCTGGGTGCCGACAAAATTGAAGAGGCTGTGCTCGGTGTTATTGGCAGTCTCGACAAACCGGCTTCACCGGCTGGGGAAGCGATGCAAGCCTTCCATGGCGAGCTTAATGGCCGCAACAAAGACTCGATTGTGCAATTTAGAAATCGCGTACTCGCGGTAACTGACGCCGATTTAAAACGTGTTGCCAGTACTTACCTGCGTTCAGAAGTGGCACAGACGGCGGTAATTACCAACAGCGATCTGGCGGCTAAAACCGGCCTAGATATTATTGCGGTTTAATCTTTATGGCTAATGACTCTGGCTCGAAAATAAAACGCGACGACCTATTTGCCAGCCCGCTGGGGAATGTACCGCGCTTTGCTTTCGATCAGGCCGTAGTGGATGTGTTTCCAGATATGGTCCAGCGCTCGGTGCCCGGCTACCAGACGATTATTAATCTCTGCGGTGAACTGGCTGCGCGTTTTGTTCAAGCTGATAGTAACTGCTACGACCTAGGCTGCTCTCTCGGCGCCTCATCACTGGCCATTCGCCAGCAGATAGATCAGCTCGGAGTCTCGATTATCGCAGTGGATAATTCTGCGGCGATGCTTGAACGCTGCCAGTCACTGCTTGATAAACAAAGTGATAACAAGAATTCGGAAATAGCTGTGCAACTGCTCGAAGCGGATATCTGTGATATTGAGATAACCAATGCTTCACTGGTGGTGATGAACTTTACCCTGCAGTTTATCCCTCTCGACAAGCGTCAGGCACTACTGGAAAAGATTTATGCGGGGCTAAAACCGGGCGGTTGTTTGGTGATTTCCGAAAAGTTGTTATTTGAGCCTGAAGCTTTAAATCAACTGCTCTGTGAATTACATCACCAGTTTAAAAGCGCACAGGGCTACAGTGATCTGGAGATTAGCCAAAAGCGCGATTCCATTGAGAATGTGCTGATTCCCGAAACCCTGGATAGCCATATTAATCGACTGAAGGCCTGCGGCTTTGAGTCAGCAAGCCCCTGGTTCCAGTGCTTTAACTTTGCTTCTCTGGTGGCAATAAAGCCTGTTAAAGATTAACTAGCGGCCTAAAAAAGAAACCGCCATCTTAATCAGCTTTTTAACCTTCGGGGTATAGGGTGGATGCATCATATGAATGCTGCTCCATTTGTCCTCCAAAACACTGCGCTCATGGGAAAAGGCTTTAAAACCCCACTCCCCGCCGGACATACCAATACCACTGTTATTAACGCCACCGAACGGCAGGTTAGGATGCACAAAGTGCATCACTGACTGATTGATACAGGTGCCACCAGCACTGGTTTCCGTCAATACCTTATCGATTGCCCGCTTATCCGAACTGTAAAAATACAACGCCAGTGGTTTTGGCTGACTGTTGATATGGTCGAGAACAGTATCCAAATCGCTATAGCCGATAATCGGCAGCAGTGGACCAAATATCTCTTCCTGCATAATTCGTGAGTCAGCACTCATACCCTCAACCAGTGTAGGGGCAATTGAGCATTGCTGATCATCAACCTGACCCCCAGTAATCAACTGGCCACCCTGTGCCAAAGCATCATTTAACAGGCCAGATAAGCGACCATGGTGGGCAGCATTGGCTATCTGGCAGTAGTCATCATTAGCCAATGCCTCTTCATCCAAACCGTATTGGCGGCCGATATAGGTCTTTAACTCGGCAATCAATATGTCCTTGACCGCCTCATCCACATAGAGGTAATCCGGAGCGATACAGGTCTGACCATTATTACTGAACTTACCAAAGGCAATGCTGCGAGCAGCCTTGGCAATATTTGCGGTCTTATCGACAATAACCGGGCTCTTGCCACCCAACTCGAGGGTGACTGAGGTAAGGTTTTTAGCCGCAGCGGCCATCACCAGCTTGCCCACCGTCGGGCTGCCAGTGAAAAAGATATGATCAAAAGGCAGGCTTGTCAGATAGGTGGACACCTCAGCGGTACCCTCAAATAGTGCCACCTCTTCAGGACGAAAAGCCTCAGCGACAATCTCGGCAATAACCGTCGACATGTGTGGTGTCATTTCCGAGGGTTTAATGATCACCGTATTGCCTGCGGCGATCGCCGACATCATCGGCCCAAAGGTCAGGTTAAAAGGATAATTCCAAGGTGAAACAACCAGGCTTGTACCCTTAGGTTCAGTAATAACTTTTGAAGACGTGCCAAGCATAGCCAGCGAAGGTTTGACTGGTGTGGATTTCATCCATTTCTTGAGTTTCTTACGAATATGGGCGAGTTCAGAGACCACGACCATAATCTCGCCCATATCCACTTCCGCTTCCGGCTTGCCAAAATCTGCGGCGGCGGATGTGTACATCTTATCGTACGAAGCTTTAAAAACTTTTTCAAAGCGCGCCAAAACCGCAAGGCGTCCACCACAGGTAGACTTACGCAATTTCAGAGCATAGGCCTTTTGCAAAGCAAAGGTGTTGTCTATAGCGCTCTTATCGGCAATACTGATTTCGGTATTATTCATGGGGCCCCTCACTGATATATTTTATTTTTTTTAAGCCAACACCATCCAAAACTAGTCTTCTCAGCAGCCTGTAGTCAATAGCTCGTCATTAATAGTGCGGAGGTCTGTCCTCCTGTACCTCTCCCTCAGCAGCAACATCCTGCAACGTCTCAAGACGCTCTAGCAGTGAACGGTGCGCTTTAGTCAATGCGTCAATATCCTTCTGCTGACGGAAAATTTCATCATTCAACTCAACATTATTCATTTCCAGATAGGCGAGCTTTTCTTCCAGCTGTTCAAATCTTTGTTCGATTGATCGATCAGTCATTATTTTTTTATATTCCGGTTACTAAGCAGTAAACCATAACGGAAATACCTTATAATTTCCTGCTTAAATTTTGAGTATCCGCATGATCCCTCCATCCCTCGACTACGGCCCACTATTTTGCTGGCTTGAAGAATCTGACCTCCATGACTGGGGCATTGAACTTCCAGAGCTTATCGCCCATCAACTGCGCCGCGAGCGCTGGGGGGATATGCCTGAATGGGAAGAAACTCTCAAACGCCTGCCAGAAATTGACCCTCTGCATATAGACCTAGCTAACGGCGTGCACATTGGAGATATCAGCCTAATGGACAAAGGCCGTCGACTGGCACTACAGGCCACCCTAATGGGACTGCATCCTTGGCGCAAAGGACCCTACAACCTATTCGGCATGCATCTAGATACCGAGTGGCGCTCTGACTGGAAATGGGATCGTGTACTTCCACACCTAGCCCCACTCGAAGGACGAACCGTCCTTGATGTTGGCTGCGGCAATGGCTATCACTGCTGGCGTATGCTCGGCGCCGGTGCTGAGAGAGTTGTTGGCATCGACCCCTCAGCTAAATTTGTCTTTCAGTTTTACGCCATCAAGCAGTTTGCCGGCAAACAGCTACCGGTCGATGTATTGCCTCTGGGTATAGAGCATATGCCGGAAAATATGGCCGCCTTTGACACAGTCTTTTCTATGGGGATACTCTATCATCGCCGCTCGCCCATGGACCATCTGCGCGAACTGCGCCAGCTGTTAAAACCCGGCGGTCAGTTAGTTCTTGAGACTCTGGTTATCGAAGGTGATGAAAACCAACTTCTAGTCCCCGAAGATCGCTACGCAAAAATGCCCAATGTCTGGTTCTTGCCAACACCAAATATGCTGATTAACTGGATGAAAAAAAATGGCCTTAAAAATCCGCGCATGGTTGATATCAGCACAACCAGTATTGAAGAGCAGCGTTCGACCGATTGGATGAAATTTGAATCCCTAAAAGACTTTTTAGATCCCGAAGATCCAACTAAAACCGTCGAGGGTCACCCTGCACCCATTCGTGCAGTATTTGTTGCCGAGGCCCCCCAATAGAAAACATTTAATGCTACATTTAAGTCATTAATCATTAACAATCCAAAGGAAGTGCAATGAACAGGGTAATGATCAGCATCGCAACGATTCTTTTAGTTCTCACATCTGCCTGTACCAATACCACGGGTAAAACCCCGATCGAAAAGCGCCAGGCAATCATTGATATGCGCAATCAGGTGCTCAGCGACCTCTACAAAGTCAAACCGGATGTCAAAGCTCAAATCAATAGCGCCGAGGGCTATGGGGTGTTCAGCAATGCCAATATCAACCTTATCTTCGCCAGTATTGGCGGTGGGCACGGCGTGGTTCGCGATAACCAGAGCGGCACCAATACCTTTATGAAGATGGGCGAAGCTGGCGTTGGTCTAGGTATAGGCGCCAAAGACTTTAGAGTAATTTTTGTCTTTCACAGCCGCAATGCATTAAATCAATTTGTCGACACAGGCTGGGCATTTGGCGTCAATGCCGACGCTGCAGCTAAAGCCAGTGAAAAAGGCGGCGCTGTCGGCGGCGAAGCAACCTTCGACAATATCACCGTCTATCAACTCACCGAATCAGGACTGGCATTGCAAGCGACCATCAAAGGAACCAAATTCTGGCAGGATAGCGAACTCAATTAACCTTGGAAATAGACGACATGGAAGAAGTCTTTATCAGCCAGCGTTTTTGCGGCCCTCCCAACTCTGGCAATGGCAGTTATAGCTGTGGATTACTCGCTAAAAATATCAACGGCGCCTGCCAGGCTCGGCTTCATCAACCACCCTAATAAAATAAAAGGCCTACTCTGCACCTAGCAAGATAAATGGGGTTCATTATATGAAAGTGGCAGAGTCAAAACCTCCTAACTAAAACCGTCCAGTTTTTGGTATTTTTGCAATCTTGATTACGAAAAAAAAGGGGTGCATCACTGCACCCCTTTGCTAATACAATCTATCTCGTATTTATAGCTCCGGTATCACCGACTTCAGATATGCCTCAATATCCTCTGAACTGGTTCTTATTGCGCCTTGCCCTAAGGCACCATCAGTAAGAGCATCGCCGGTAAAACCAAATACAAAGCGCGTGATAAGCAAGGTATCCGTCAATGCATCAACCTGCCCATTACCATCGATATCAAACACTTTTTGTTGCCCATTATCAGCATCTAACGGATAAGTGTCCAAACCATCTAGCACACCATCACCATCATCATCTGTATCAGCACTGTTGCCTATACCATCCCCGTCAGTATCTAAAGCTTCAAGGGGATCAAAAGGAAATACGTCATTGATATCATCAAAACCATCATTATCATCATCGAGATCAGTATTATCACCGACACCGTCGCCATCCGAATCGGTGGTTTGGGTGGGGTCATTATCAAAGGCATCTGCATTATCGCCAACGCCATCGCCATCCGAATCGGTGGTTTCGCTAGGGTCATTATCAAAGGCATCTGCGTTATCACCGACGCCATCGCCATCCGAATCGGTGGTTTCGCTAGGGTCATTTTCAAAGGCATCTGCGTTATCACCGACGCCATCGCCATCCGAATCGGTGGTTTCGGCGGGGTCATTATCAAACGCATCCGCATTATCACCGACGCCATCGCTATCGCTATCGCTGCTCTCTAAGGGATTAGCAGGAAAGACATCCGCGTTATCACCGACACCATCGCCATCTGTATCAATCCATTCATTGGGGTCCAGGGGGAAGGCATCGAGCACTCCTGGCTCGCCGATCTGGATGGAGAAAGAACCAAGGTCAAAAGGATCATAAATTACCGCAGCGAGGAACTCCTGATCAGTAAAATCCATTTCCGGTGTAAAACTGATCACCAGGTCATCGGTATCAACTGTGCTATCAATAGGTGTAGCCCTAGTGTAAATAACGCCCTGGTTAAAGACCACCGAGTTAAAACGGTAAAAGGTCTCACTATCGTGGTCGACAAACTCAAAATAATTGACCCCCTCAAACCTGATATCAAACAGGTTGAACTCACCCAGGCTGTCAATCAGCTCGGCACCGGGAATAATTTCAGTATCGTCGCTGCTCATAGAGATTTCAATCCAGACGCCAGAGGCCTGGTAAAGATTCGAGGAGGCATGGTCCGGGTAACCATCATTGTCATCATCTGTATCCGCATTGTTGCCAATCCCGTCGCCATCAGCATCAACAGTTTCACTGGAATCTAATGGAAAGGTATCCATAGAATCAGTTACACCGTCATTATCATCATCCTGATCAGTGTTATTACCCATTCCATCACCATCGGTATCGATAGTTTCGATGGGATCAGTAGGAAAGACATCGGCGTTATCTCCTGTACCATCACCATCGGTATCGATAGTTTCGGTGGGATCATTAGGAAAGGCATCGGTGTTATTTCCTACACCATCACCATCAGTATCTATAGTTTCACCGGAATCTAATGGAAAGGCATCTATAGAATCAGTTACACCGTCATTATCATCATCATTATCGGTGTTATTTCCTACACCATCATCATCAGTATCTACAGTTTCACCGGAATCTAATGGAAAGGTATCCATAGAATCAGGTACACCGTCATTATCATCGTCATTATCAGAAGTATTACCAATGCCATCACCATCGGTATCAACAGTTTCACTGGAATTTAATGGAAAGGCATCCATAGAATCAGTTACACCGTCATTATCATCATCATTATCGGTGTTATTCCCCATTCCATCACCATCGGTATCGAGGGTTTCGGTGGGATCATTAGAAAAGACATCCGCGTTATCTCCTACACCATCACCATCGGTATCGAGGGATTCGGAGGGATCATTAGGAAAGACATCCGCGTTATCACCGACGCCATCGCTATCCGTATCTGTGCTTTCCAAGGAATTAGTAGGAAAGACATCCGCGTTATCACCGACGCCATCGCCATCCGTATCTGTGGTTTCCAAGGGATCATTATCAAACGCATCGGTATTATCACCGACGCCATCGCCATCCGTGTCAGCGGTTTCTGCGGGGTCATTAGCAAAGACATCTGCGTTATCACCGACACCGTCACCATCCGTATCTGTGGTTTCTGTGGGATCATTAGCAAAGACATCTGCGTTATCACCGACACCATCGCCGTCCGTATCTGACCATTCAGCGGGATCTAAAGGGAAGGGGTCAGAAATACCCATCTCACCGACACGCAGAGATACCTCTAAAAACATCTCACCAAGATACAACTTTTCTTTAAATTCAGAATCATTATCCTCAAAGGGTTCCATTCTGATAGTTAATGGCTGATCCGGGTAAAGTTTATTGGTTACATATGCAGTAAGACCGCCTTGTTCAAAAATTAATGATGCAAAATGATACTCCCAGCCGGTTTGTGTATCCCTGAAGGCTATATCTCGATTCAATGAAGTGTCCCATGACCATTCATATTTTGTTTCGCCTACCGTATTTGGAGAAAAATTAAAGGTTGCAGTAGGATTTAAGGCGAGTAAATCAACACCTTCTGTTATCTCAGAAAGATCAGCGCTAGTACCAAGGAGGTAGAAGTTAGCAAAAGCCACCTCATATGTTGTGTTAAAAGAAAAATCCAAATATCCATCATTATCATCGTCATCATCAGCGGCATTACCAATGCCATCACCATCGGTATCAAGATACTCCGAGGGATCTAGAGGGAAAGCGTCCAAGCTATCCTTTACAGTATCGTTATCATCGTCAGTATCTGCATTATCACCAACGCCATCGCTATCCGTATCAGTGGTTTCCAAAGGATCATTATCAAACGCATCGGCATTATCACCAACGCCATCGCTATCGCTATCGCTGCTTTCTAAGGGATTAGCAGGAAAGACATCCGCGTTATCACCGACGCCATCCCCATCCGTATCAGTGGTTTCTGTGGGATCGTTATCAAACGCATCGGCATTATCACCAACGCCATCGCTATCGCTATCCAAGGACTCGCTTGCATCCAAAGGGAACACATCTAAGCTATCAGCAACACCATCATTATCGTCGTCAGTATCAGCGTTATTACCAACACCATCGCCATCAGTGTCCAAAGCCTCGCTTGCATCCAAGGGGAACACATCTAAGCTATCAGCAACACCATCATTATCGTCGTCAGTATCAGCGTTGTTACCAACACCATCGCCATCCGAGTCAGCGGTTTCACTGCCATTCAGTGGGAAAAAATCTCTAGTGTCTCTAACACCATCATTATCATCGTCATCATCCGCATTATTACCAATACCATCGCCATCTGTATCGAGGGTTTCGCTGGGATCCAGAGGAAGTGCATCTTGGTCGTCAGCAACACCATCATTGTCATCATCATTATCGGCATTGTTGCCAATTTGATCATAGTCACTATCCAACCATTCATTCGGATCTAAAGGAAAATCATCTTCGTTATCATCAAGAATATCATTGTCGTCATTGGGATCAGAATTATTACCAATACCGTCATTATCCGTATCAAGATACTCTAATGGGTCAAGAGGAAATGCATCAGAAGTATCCCGCTTACCGTCATTATCATCATCTGCATCAACCACATTCGCTTGACCATCATTGTCGCTGTCTAATTGATCGGGATTCGCATTCAAGGGGGCATTGTCGGCATCATCATCAATACCGTCATTATCGTCATCAGTGTCAGCATTATTACCTATGCCATCACTATCCGTATCTAGCCATTCATTGGGATCATCGGGAAAAGGATCAGAAGAATTAATGCGAGCATCTCCATCTCTATTATCATCCATATCATCATGAACATCATCACCATCAATATCCGACCATCCCTCCTCATTTATATTTAGTATTCCATCACCATCTTGATCTTTGATATCCTGATATAGGTAAACCCTTTTATACTCCATACTTCCATAACTTGATCCATTTCTTGATACTCTCCAACCAGCGAGAGTTCCCGCAGAGTCTAGTGGAATGGACTCTTTAAAACTGACGCCTTCATAAACATTATTAACTCCCGGTGTAACCAAATAAAAATCGTTTAGTATTGAAGGATTAGAAGCTAAGAGGGATGGAAATTCGCTATAGTAAAATTGTAATCGCATAGTGGTTCCATCAAAATATAAGGCAAAAAGATATGGAGAAAAAGACTCCCAAGAATCTGCTAAACCATCACCATCAGTGTCAAGACTTCTTCTATTATCAAAAGGCCAAAGATCGTCAACATCCAGAACTGCATCATTATCATCATTGAGATCTCGATTATCGCCTTTGCCATCGCCGTCATTATCGGCCCACTCACTTATATCGAAGGGGAATAGGTCGTGGCCATTTTGAACACCATCACCATCAACGTCATCATCACAAGCATTACCAATAAGGTCGCCATCAGTATCAATCTGACTCAGATTAACAATAGCGGGGCAATTATCGACATTGTCATCAAAGCCATCGTCGTCTGTGTCTACTGAGAAGACATTTGCTGAAAATGCAAGGGCCAAGATCAAGAGGATTTGTTTTGAAGTAGGACTCATAAGGGTAAGCTCAACAATTAATCAATCGAACGGTTGGTGTGTATCTCAAAAAGAGAATTGGTTACCTGCAAAAAGCAGGGAAAGCGCCTATTTAAGGCATTCTATACATAAATTTACCTACCAAAGGTAGATTTATATTCAATAATAAACTATGCAAAAAACTATATAATAAATTTAATACAAACTCTATATTAAATTTAATACAAACTCTATATGCAGTGTATTTGTAAAAGTCGTTGATTATCGTTTTGTTGCCAGAGCTATGAACAGCAAAGATTACATGACGATCTTACCCGCCAAACCTAGAGCCGGCGAAGGGACCAAAGCGTTCAATGGATGATGGCTTGCGACTGTTTTGCGGTTCCGTAGAAGGTCGTGAAATGGTTGCCTGCGACTGGCAGCCCAAGCCGGATTTACTTGACGATAACGGCTATGTAAAAGGTGAATTTATTTGGTCTGCACTCGACTGCCCAAGTTACTTTGCCCTCAACTCCGAAATAATATGCTTGCTTGGGCAGATGACCGCTGTGATAGACAGGGCAGTACCCGCAGATAAACCACTAATTATCTACACATGGAAACGCGCTATCGATGGCCGCAAGCATTATTCCGCCGCAGCTATAAGCACAATGGAGGGTAAGGTTCTAGCCCGCGCCGAACAACTGTGGATAGAGCTAAAACAATAATCAAAAAAATGGCGGGAATAAAAAAAACCGCCAGCGGTTACCAGCGGTTTTTAAACTAAAAGCAAAGTAGTATGGGTTACACCACAATAACTTCTTCTGCCGCCACATAAGGATAATTCAACGCCTCGGCCACCGCCTTATAGGTCACTTTACCGCTGTGAACATTAAGGCCATTCTGCAAGTTTTTATCAGTTAATAATGCTTTAATCGGATCATCTGCCAACGCCAAAGCATAGGGTAGAGTCGCATTATTCAGCGCCATAGTCGACGTACGTGCCACACCACCCGGCATATTCGCCACACAGTAATGCACCACATCATCAACAATATAGGTGGGGTTCTGATGGGTTGTCGCATGAGATGTCTCAAAACAACCGCCCTGATCAATAGCCACATCCACCACTACAGCTCCTTTTTTCATACGGCTGATAATATCTCTGGTAAGTAGTTTCGGCGCCGCTGCGCCGGGTATTAATACAGCACCAACAACCAAATCAGCGTCCAGTGCGTACTCTTCAATCGCTGCCACTGTCGAATAAACACAGCGCGCCCTACCCTCATACTTTGCATCAAGCTGACGCAGTCGCGGAATCGAACGATCGAGAATAGTCACATCGGCACCCATACCCACCGCCATCGCCGCCGCATTGTCACCGACCACACCGCCACCAATCACCAAAACCTTGGCAGGAGCAACACCGGGAACACCGCCGAGCAATACCCCACGGCCGCCCTGAGCCTTTTCCAAATGATAGGCCCCCGCCTGCACTGACATACGCCCAGCCACCTCTGACATAGGAGCCAGTAAAGGTAATGCCCCCTGATTGTCAGTGACAGTCTCATAGGCAATACAGATAGCCCCGGACTTAATCAGCAATTCAGTCTGCTGTGGATCTGGCGCCAGATGCAGAAAGGTGTAAAGAATCTGCCCGGGACGAAGCATTCCGCACTCAGCGGGCTGTGGCTCTTTAACCTTAATAATCATATCCGCAGCAGCAAAAATCTCAGCGGCACTATTAACGATTTCAGCACCAGCGGCAGTATATTCAGCATTGGAGAAATCAATCGCCGCACCGGCATCAACCTCAACCATTACCCTGTGACCACGAGCAACCAGCTCCATCACCGAGGATGGCGTCAAACCAACTCGATACTCATGATTCTTAATCTCTTTGGGAACCCCAATCAACATAGCTCAACCCTTCCTTACAGTCATTAGGCTTAATAATTATTGTAATTTTAGGTTTATCTATAAATATTTCTTACTTAATTACAGTAATTTAAAGAATATTTTTCTATTATTAGAGCTTAAGCAGGAGAATTTATAGCTATGAAATCAAGCGAGAGATCCAATATCAGCAAAATAGACCGTAATATCCTGCGCATACTGCAAAAGGACGGGCGTATTAGTTATACCGACCTTGCCCGCGAGGTCGGACTATCAGTAACCCCCTGTATAGAGCGGGTCAAACGGCTGGAGAAAAACGGTTATATCAAGGGTTACACTGCGAAGTTAAATCCCGAACTGCTAGATGTCGGGCTTGTGGTGTTTGTACAGATACGACTAAACCACACCTCACAGGAAAATTTCGAAGAATTCCGTCATTCAGTTATGAGCCTGCAAAATGTCCAGAGCTGCTTTCTGGTCTCCGGCAATTACGACTATCTGCTAAAAGCCAGAGTCGCCGATATGACTGCCTACAGAGAGCTATTAGGCAACAGTATTCTAAGACTACCGGCAGTTCAGGAATCCACAAGTTACGTGGTTATGGAAGAGTTAAAAGAAACTATGGATGTTCCAATCTCCTACGCTTAAAAATCTGATAAAAACTATCGATTCAACGCTTGCAGTTGTTGACTCAACCGCCCTGCTCACCTATAGTACGCGACCTCAGAAATGAGACCTAAATGCACTCGTAGCTCAGCTGGATAGAGTACCCGGCTACGAACCGGGCGGTCGGTGGTTCGAATCCACCCGAGTGCACCATATACAAAAACCCTGCCGCTTGCGGTGGGGTTTTTTTATATGGCTACGACGGTGGTGATGACCACTGTTCGACTAATTTTGCTCCAGCAAAATTTGGATCAAGCCACATCGTGGCGATGCCCCGCAGGGGTTGAAACACCTCAAGGTGTTTTAAATCAATCCACCCGAGTGCACCATATACAAAAACCCCCTACTCAACCCCCAACAACAACTCAGCCAACTCCCGCGGATGCGAACGCTGCGCATTATGATCACTTTCAAAAACCCTAACAGTCCAACCACGTGCCACAGCCAACTTCCAAGACGGATCAACCAAAGCCCGAACTTTCCCCTGAACAACCCCCTCAACAAAAGGCACATAAGTCACCGGCAATACCAGAGCTTTAGGATTATCAAACGACACCGGCTCGCTAAGAGTTTTATAAGACTGAGGTACATCCCCGGGGACAGGCTTACTATTATCCAGCCAGGGAAAATACACCAACCCATCGACAATTTCATAGCCGGAAAAACCTTCCCACAGATCTACCGCCGCCATACCATCAGCCGGAACAAACGCATCAAGAAAAAAAACCTGTTTAATACTCTCAGGTAACCGATCCATAACCCCAGTAATCACCATACCGCCATAGCTGTGACCCACCAGAACAACCTGCTCTAGCTGCTCAAATAAAATCAGATTAGCAACATCATCAATATGGGTTGTTAAATCAATTTCTGCATTGGCCAAATGGGCTCGTTCACCAAGTCCAGTCAGAGTGGCACGATAAACAGTGTGTCCCTCGGCACTTAACAACTGATCCATATGTTTCCAGTCCCAGCCTCCCCCGCTTGCGCCATGCACAAGAACATAGGTGTGAAACGGGTTTTCAACTTGCTGATAGGGAATTTTTTTATCTAGGTATTTTTTATCCAGGCTTTTTGTATCCAAACTTACAGCTGCAGGAGCAACAGTGCCGGTGATAATGCTTAGTAGAAGATGACGGAGTTTCATTATTATTGTCCTTTATAGAACAACAATCATAACTAAAACTGCGCTGGGCTTTAAGCCTATAGTGAAAGTTAAATCTTTGCTAAAAACCCGTAAACCTCGGCTTTAATTGTATCTCGAATTTTTCGAGCATCTTCGAGGTTCTCGTCAGGAGATCCATTCAGGACCAGAAAATCCAGTATCGACCAACCTAAAATTTGAGCCTGATTCCCATAGACCATATCAACACTATCTCTAAAAACCGGACATTTTTCAGTCGAGGCCTCATGGCACAGTGTAATCACATAATCGAAGGTTTCATTGCTTGCATAACGGTCAAACACAGTGGTTAAGGGCACCGTCGAAAATTCAAACCCCGCCTCTTCCATAACTTGAACAGGTAGTCCGCCGAGGGTGCCTTATTCAAACCCTGAACTATAAACATCAATATGTTCCAGCCCCATTTTCCGAGCGTAAAGCTCAGCAATTCTCGCCCGGCCACCAAAGAAAGTGCAAACAAAAAGAACTCTGACTTTATCCATCTGAACTCCGAAATTAAGGATGCGAAACACAATATATTCGAAATAATCACTTATGAATATACTTGAATGCACATATCTGCGGAAAAAATGTAACCCCAAAGTCATCATAGGTTTAATGGGTAGCTACTAATCCAGCCCCAACTATAGCTAGCACAACACCAACCATCTTGCGCCGAGAAAGCTTTTCACCCAATAAAAAATAGGCGAGGAGGATAATAAACACAGTCGACAGCTGATTAAAAATCGCCGCTCTGCCCGCCTCCAGATATTTAAAGCCCGCCATCCAAAGCAGGGTCGCTAAAAATGGCCCCAGTATTGCCATGGGAATAATCGTTCGCCACATATCCCTGCGCAAAAATCCGAGGAACAGTGTCTCTCTAACTCGGCCGGGGAATCTGATCACGGCATAGAGATACATTGCAATTACACCGATTAAAAATCGGAAACTACAGACCCAGATAAGTGACTCTTCACGGAAAATATCCCGCACCATCAAAATGCCAATCGCCATAATGATATGCGCGCCAGCCGCGAGCAGAATACCAGTCAAGAGGTCTCTGGGGTTTTTAATTTCCGCGGTCATAGTGGCGCCGACAAAAACCCCAAACAGCACCAATATCCCACCAATAATTTCCCAGGTGCTGAGCATCTCGCCAAACATCATAAAACCGACAAAAGCGATTGACGGCGCATAGGCACAGTCCGCAAGTGCCTGCAGGCTGGCACCTAAACGATTAACGGCCGCAGCAACCATGGTGTCAGCCACCGCAATACCGAGAACGGCACTGACTACCAGACGCAGATAATCGTAGGGCTGTAGCTGAATAAAAAGCGGTTCGCCAAGAACAATCAGGGTCAGTACAACAAGAAAAAAAGCGACGGAATTTTTAAAAAAGGTTAGCGGAATCGGTGGAATTTGATGGCCGGCGACACGCATTAATATTAATGCAAAAGACCAGACCAGCGCCGAACCAGCAGCGTATAAATCACCAATAAGCACGATTGAGTATCACCTTCTTGTGGATTGCGCTTCCCCTGTGAAAGGAAACGTTTAGAGCGGGCTTTATACAGTAAAAGACTAGTGCAACAAAGAACTGTTATACAGCCATAAGCAACACAAATCCGAATGGCATTAACACCCAGTAAACTTGGCGGGCCTGCGCTCAGAGAAGGCTTGAATTCCTTCCTGCAAATCATTCGAGGGCAAACTGGAAATCAGGGTATACATTCCATTCATCAGCAGACTTTGATCAGTGGATAAATTCTCGCTCTGCTGGAGTACAAACTTGGTACCGCGCACCGCCATGGGTGAATTTTCTGCAATCTGATTAGCCAACTCCAAGCCAGCGGTCATAGCAGCTTGCGCAGACTCATAGAGATCATTGACCAGACCGATCTTCTCGGCGCGCTGGGCGTTAATATCCTTACCCGTATAGGCCAACTCGGCCACATGGCCGGCATTGAGAATCTTTGGTAGACGCTGCAGTGTGCCAATATCCGCAACCAGTCCAATACGGGTTTCACGGACACTAAACAACGCATCATTACTGGCTATCCGAATATCGCAGGCGCTAATTAAATCCACCCCCGCACCTAAACAGTAACCTTGGATAACAGCAATTACAGGTAGCGGGCAATCGGCAATAGCGGTGATCGCCGCCTGAAATTTACGGGTCTGTTCCAACTGACGCATATTGGCTTCCGCGGGTGAGCGAGCGGTGCTGTTTTTATGGTCGCTAAGTGAGTCCTGAACCAGATCTATGCCCGCGCAAAAATGCTTGCCGCGGCCGGCGATAATAATCGCTCCAATCTGATTATCTGAACACAACTCATCGAGTGCACCCTGAAAACCTGACCAGAGTTCGGTAGAGAGCGCATTGTATTTATCCGCACGGTCAAGCCAGAGTATTCCAACCGCGCCCTGCTTTTCGATGCTCAGTACTTTTGTTGTCTTTGCTCCTGAATCTGACGACCATGCCATCGCTCAAACCTCTATCTATTCAAGTTAGTTCTTGATTAACTAATACCGGTAATTTTTTTCATTAACTTATTCATACCGCCAATCCAGCGATCGTAATTGGAGGTTTTATTGCGCATATATTCCAATACAACCTCATGGGGCAATATCAAAAACGCTTCACCCCGCAGCCCTTCAACCACCTTATCCGCCAATTCCTCCGGCTCCATCATGCCATCTGCACTGGCCGCCGTGGTCGCATCGTTATCCGAAGCAGTCATTGCCGTACGCACCGCCTGCGGGCAGAGCATCGAAACTTTAATACCCTCATGCTGATGGTGGATAGCTAGCCACTCACCAAAGCCTATAGCTGCGTGTTTGGTCACCCCATAGGCTGCGGCACCCACTTGGTTTAACAGGCCTGCTGCCGAGGCTGTATTTAAAAAGTAACCGCCACCGCGGCCAACCATTCGTGGTACAAGATGGCGCGCGGCATACAGGTGTGACATCAGATTGATATCCCAGCTGGTCTGCCACTGGCTATTGGGTGAATTTAAATCTGGCCCAATTCCCACTCCGGCATTGGAACAGAACAGATCAATCGGTCCAATATCCGCTTCGGTAGTTTCGATAACCCGGACAATATCCTCCTCAATAGAGACATCGGCCGTCATCGCCACACCATCGATCATTGCGGCGGTCGCCTGAGCATTTTCGGCATTGATATCCACGGCGACAATCTGCTTGGCGCCTTCCGCTTTAAAGCGAATGGCCAGCGCTCTGCCGATACCACTGCCGGCACCGGTAATCACAATAATCTTATTCGCAAGTTCCAATTGATCTCTCCCCCAATTTTTAAAGCACTATCAGCTGAATTTAAATTAACTCGCCGAGATGTTCTTTGCGGAAAGCCTTTAGCTCGTCAAGACGTTCCGCCTCTACCATATCAACCCATGCCGGGTTGGCGATCAATGCTCGACCGACGGCAACCAAATCAAATTGCTTGGCCTCCATACGACGCAATAATTCTTCAAGGCTGGCCGGCTCAGCTTCGCGAAATGTTCTCTGTCCCGGCTCTGGTATGAAGTCAGCATTTAAACCCACACTGCCTACAGTGATTGCGGGCTTACCGGTAAGCTTACGGACCCAACCGGCCAGATTTAAATCACTGCCAGCAAATTCTGGCTCCCAAAAACGCCGCTGTGAGCAGTGGAATATATCCACACCGGCATCACTTAAGGGCTTTAAAAAAGCTTCAAGCTGTTCGGGACTCTCAGCCAGACGGGCGGTGTAATCCTGTTGCTTCCACTGCGACCAGCGCAAGATAATCGGAAAATCCGGCCCCACCGCGGCACGGGTAGCTTTAATCACTTCAACGGCAAAGCGCGAACGATTCTGCAGAGAACCCCCATAACCATCTTCCCGCTGATTGGTACCCTCCCAGAAAAACTGATCAATCAAATAGCCGTGAGCGCCATGTAGTTCAACGGCATCGAAACCCAGTCGCTGGGCATCGGCGGCACCCTGAGCAAAGGCCTGCACCACATCGTCTATATCTTCTTGAGTCATAATATGGCGATTGACCTTGCCGGGCATATTCATCCCCGAGGGAGAATAGCCGGGGGCATCCCCTTCCGGTGGCGTGCCCGCTTTGCGCATAGCACCCACATGCCAAAGTTGCGGGGCAATTTTTCCGCCGGCCTGGTGAACCGCATCAACCACCTTCTTCCAGCCCGCCAGTCTCTCCTCGCCATAGAAGTACGGCACGCCGGGATAACAGCAGGCACCAATATGATTAATACAGGTTCCCTCGGTTACGATCAGCCCAACGCCACCTTGTGCTCGGCGACGGTAATAATCGACCACATTGTCACCGGGAATATTATTATTTGGTGAAAAATTGCGCGTCATCGGCGCCATTACAATACGGTTTTTTAAGGTTAGATTACCGAGGGTAAAAGATTGGAAAAGGCTGTTATTACTCATAGTCAGGTCGCAGTGGTTAGAGTTACTTTAGTCTACTGATGGCGAGTTACCTTATGATCTGGCACTTGTTGTGTCAATATAATCACCGATTGCTTATACTCATTCAAACTCAGAAAAAGCGGCGATAAAATAAGAGACCGTACTCCGAGGCACAAGAACTATGTTAACGCAAAGCAGCCACAACACAGAGAGCATTTACTGCCCCTTACTGGCAGTATTTGTGACCCTGCTGGTCACGCTTTTTGCCTTTGCAACAGACACCTTGGCCGCGGATCAACGCCCCAATATTGTTGTTATTGTCGTCGATGATGCAGGGCTCACCGACTTCGCCCCCTTTGGCGGTGAAGCTCGAATGCCAACTATTCAAGCTCTTGCTGATCGCGGCGCAAAATTTACTCAGCATCACAGCTCACCACTCTGCGCGCCCTCTCGGGCCATGCTGCTGACCGGCATTGATAACCACCGCACCGGAATAGCCACTATCCCAGAAATTATCCCGCGCGAGCACAGGGGCAAGCCCGGCTATTCTCTGTCCCTTGAACCGGGGGTTTTAACTCTCGCTGACCGATTAAAAGCCGTTGGCTATCAAACTTACATTAGCGGTAAGTGGCATCTGGGTTCACGCCCTGAAGATCTACCCAATGCCCACGGCTTTGACCGCTCCTTTGCTCTGGATGCCTCCGGTGCCGATAATTGGGAACAAAAATCCTATATTGGCTTTTATGATAGTGCACCTTGGTTTGAGGATGGCAAACCAGCCAAGCTACCCGATAACTTCTATTCATCAGAATTTATTATTGACCGAATGATTGATTATGTGGAACAGGGCATAAAGAGCAGACCATTCTTTTCCTATATCGCCTTTCAAGCCATACATATTCCAGTTCAGGCACCCCGTGAAATAACCGACCTTTACAATGGCGTCTATAACCAAGGCTGGCATGCCCTGCAGAAACAGCGCTGGCAACGAGCAGTTCAACTAGGATTAATCCCGAGCAACTCAACCCCCGCCTCTATGCCCGAGACCACAAGAGACTGGGATTCTCTCGATAACAATGAGAAACAACTCTACGCCCGCTCGATGGCTGTTCAGGCAGCAATGCTAGATGCAATGGACCGGCATATAGGACGCTTTGTCGACTACCTTAAGCAGCAGGACGAGCTGGACAACACCCTTTTTGTAATAACCTCGGACAATGGCCCTGAACCCAGCGACCCTTATCAGTGGTTGAGCTCAAGAGTATGGATGGCAACCCATGGCTACCATCACAATATTGAGACTCTTGGGGAAAAAGGCAGTATGGGGTTTATCGGACCAGAATGGGCCAGCGCGACGGCATCGCCGGGCGGCCTGTTTAAATTCTATGCCAGCGAGGGCGGTATTCGCGTTCCGTTGATTATTGCCGGCCCAAATATTGGGTCATCAGAGCCATCAATTATCAGTGCTTTTTCTATGGTC
>CAWUVN010000026.1:0-8376 GCA_963925995.1 uncultured Pseudomonadales bacterium
GTTCTCGGTGACCGGCAGGCCGCTATAGAGACTTGGAATCAAGGGCTTGAAAAGGCTCCTGAAGATAACAATATTAAAGAGACGATGGAGCGTTTGATGAAAGGCACTATCAAACCCCCTACAAAAGACACCCTGAAAAAACACACAGAGGCTTTTGGTATAGAATCTATGCCAATTCATCTTGATAAGCCCAGTGCCGAGTAAAGTCCGTGATTCGTTTCAGTCTACTTATAGTTATTATTTCGCTCTCTGCCTGTAGCTTACAGCCGCCAACAACGCCCTCTTCAAACAGCTGGCAACAGCACCAACAACGCATAGCCAAACTCCAGGATTGGAAGCTCTCCGGTAAACTTGGCTTTCGCACTCCCGAGGAAGGCGGAAGTGCTGCGGTTAACTGGACGCAAGAAAACAGCCAATATCAATTATCGCTGTCCGGCGCTTTCGGTATAGGTGGTGCAAAGATTTATGGCGACGATAAAACCGCCGAAATGCTCTATGGAGATACTATTTATCGCCACAGCCCTCAACAGCTAGCGATGCAACTGACAGGCCTGCCGCTGCCGGTTGATGCTCTCAGTTGGTGGGCTCGCGGCCTACCCTCACCAACTCAGCCTGCAGTGACCGATTTGGCCACCGGTGCCGGTGGACTCGCCAGTGGATTTGAGCAGGGGGGCTGGCAACTCTTATTTAGCCGTTATCGAGAGACCGGCGGAGAGATACTGCCGGGCAAAATAACCGGCACTTATAATCTCGACAGTGAAGATAGGAGCTATTCATTTAAACTGGTAATATCGAGTTGGAAATTCCACAAAGAAGAATAGTTTGAGCATGTTTTCATCAATCACCCTGCCGGCACCGCCGAAATTAAACCTGTTTTTGCATATAACCGGGCGACGTGATGATGGTTACCATAATTTACAAACTCTCTTTCAACTGCTCGACGGCGGTGACAATCTCACTTTCACCCCTACCGAGAACAGCCAAATTAGCTTATCGCCGCAGATCGAAGGTGTTGCCGAGAGCGATAATTTAATTGTTCGCGCCGCGCTTATTCTGCAGCAATTCAGCAACGGCTCTCAGGGCTGTAAAATTCATCTCGACAAGCAATTACCCATGGGCGCTGGGCTCGGCGGGGGCAGCAGCAATGCAGCAACCACGCTGCTGGCCTTAAATAAACTCTGGGGCTGTGATTTACCGATTAAAAAACTCGCCGAATTAGGTGCACAACTGGGCGCAGATGTGCCGGTTTTTGTCGAGGGCTACAGCGCCTTTGCCGAGGGAATTGGCGAACAATTGACGCCTGTAGAGATTCCCGAATGCTGGTATTTGATCGTTACTCCCGACTGTAATGTGTCGACAGCGAAAATATTTTCAAATCCTCAATTGACAAGGAACTCCGCACCGATCAAAATACGCGCCCTCTCGGAGGAGCAGTACAGGAATGACTGCCAGACTATTGTCGAAAAGTTACATCCACAGGTTAAAGAAGTCGTGGACTGGCTAGAGACATATAGTAAGCCTCTAATGACAGGAACTGGGGCTAGTGTGTTTTGTCGCTGGGCTACTGAAGCTCAGGCCAAAGAAGTTTTATCTAGGGTTCCGCAGCACTGGAATGGGTTTGTCGCAAAGGGTGTCAATCACTCTCTAGTGCATCAGAAGTTGAAAGAGTTTTTTATTGGGGCGTGGCCAAGTGGTTAAGGCACCGGGTTTTGATCCCGGCATCGGAGGTTCGAATCCTCCCGCCCCAGCCAATTACTAAAACTATGAAACTAGGAATTCTCTCGTGGCTAGATTAATGGTCTTCTCTGGAAATGCTAATCCAGAACTGACAAATCAAATCGCTCGACAGTTGGGTGTTGCGCCCGGCAAAGCAACCGTTGATATCTTCTCAGACGGCGAAATAAATATTGAGATCCACGAGAATGTTCGCGGAAACGACGTATTTGTTGTGCAGCCAACCTGTGCTCCAACCAACCGCAATCTCATGGAATTAGTTCTGATGATCGACGCACTGCGCCGCGCATCAGCCGCACGTATCACCGCAGTTGTGCCCTACTTTGGCTACGCTCGCCAGGATCGCCGAGTGCGCTCCGTACGTGTACCTATCAGCGCTAAAGTAGTCGCTGACATGCTCTCCAATGCTGGCGTTGACCGGGTACTTACTGTCGACCTCCACGCAGAACAGATTCAAGGCTTTTTCAACTGTACCGTTGATAACGTCTATGGCGCACCCGTATTGCTCAGCGATATTGAGCGTCAAAATCACAAGAATTTACAGGTTGTCTCTCCAGATATCGGCGGTGTGGTTCGCGCCCGAGCTGTTGCTAAGCATCTGGGTTGCGATCTGGCAATTATCGACAAGCGTCGTCCCTCAGCTAACCAGACTGAAGTGATGAACCTGATCGGTGAGGTTACTGACCGCACCTGTGTTCTGGTCGATGATATCGTCGATACAGCTGGCACTCTGTGCAAGGCTGCTGAGGCACTAAAGAAAAACGGCGCTAAAAAAGTTGTCGCCTACGCCACTCACGCAGTTCTGTCTGGCAGCGCAATTGATAATATTAAAAACTCTCAGTTGGACGAGTTGGTGGTTACCAACAGCATCCCACTGAGCGATGAAGCAAAAAAATGCGGTAAGATCCGCACACTGCAGCTGGGTAAATTGCTCGGTGAGTCAGTTCGCCGTATTAGCAATGAAGAATCTATTAGCGCCATGTTCGACTAATCAGCCGGCTAATAAACTGCTGCTGAAAACCGAACAAGCGCTTTAACAACTGCCTTATTCCGAGGCGATAAAACTCCATTACAGGTCTGGTCGCGGTCTGTTTTGGCATAACTTGGAGACTATTATGTCTACTGATTTAACATTACAAGCGAAAGGTCGCGAAGATACAGGGAAAGGTGCGAGCCGCCGCCTGCGTCGTCTGGCCGGAGAAATCCCAGCCATCATTTACGGTGGTGGAAAGAAAAAACCAGCACAGATTAGCCTGATTCACAAAGATGTGATGAAGTCACTCGAGAACGAAGCATTCTATTCACAGATTCTTACTCTCGATGTCGACGGCAAATCTGAAGAAGTAATTCTTAAAGATGTACAGCGTCACCCGGCAAAGCCGATTGTTTTGCATATGGACTTCCTGCGCATTAGCAAGAACACTCAGCTGACAACTAAAGTGTCGATCCACTTTATCAATGAAGATATTTGCGTAGGCGTTAAAGTTGGCGGCGGTATTGTTGCTCACAGCATGACCGAGCTAGATATCCAGTGTCTGCCAAAAGATCTGCCTGAATTTGTCGAAATTGATCTGGCTGAAGTTGAACTGGGTCAGACTCTGCACATCTCGGATATCGCTCTGCCCAAGGGTGTTGAGAGCGTTGCCCTGAGTCACGGTGCTGATCACGACCTACCCGTTGTATCGGTCAACAAGCCTAAAGCAGAACGTATCGAAGATGATGCTGCACCTGTAGCGCCAGAAACTGATGCTGATGAGGCAGGCGAAGAGTAATCTTCTAACTTGCCCATCAAGCAGGCCCTGACATTGGACACGCCCGTTGAGTTAATCGTAGGGCTGGGAAATCCCGGCTCTAAATACGATCGGACGCGTCATAATGCCGGGGCCGACTTGGTTCTGGAATTAGCGAAATTTCTAAACGTCGAACTCAAACAAGAGAGCAAGTTTTTTGGTGACACCGCAAAAGTCACCATCAACGACAGAGATGTTCGGCTGCTGATTCCGAGCACATTTATGAACCGCAGCGGTCAGTCAATTGCCGCCCTAGCGGGTTTTTACCAGATACCGCCAGCAGCTATCCTAATTGTTCACGATGAACTGGATTTACCTCCAGGCACTGCGCGCTTTAAAAAAGCCGGCGGCCACGGTGGTCACAACGGCCTGCGGGATACCATACAGCGACTCGGCAACAATAAAGAGTTCGCACGACTGAGAATTGGTATCGGTCATCCCGGCAATGCCAAACAGGTTGCCGACTATGTGCTTAAAAAGCCATCGCCGAGCGATCAACAACTTATCACCAACAGCATAGATGATGCACTGCGTGCCCTACCCCTAGCCATTAATGGTCAGTGGGAAAAAGCCATGCATGAGCTTCACACTGTTTAAATACAAAGCCATATAACTTGGCGCAAGGAATTTACTATGGGTTTTAACTGCGGAATTGTGGGTCTTCCCAATGTCGGCAAATCAACGCTGTTTAATGCATTGACCAAAGCTGGCATCAGTGCCGAAAACTTCCCGTTCTGCACCATTGAACCCAACACTGGCATTGTGCCAATTCCTGATTCTCGTCAGGATAAAATTGCCGCGATAGTGAATCCCGAGCGCCTTATTCCAACTACCATGGAATTTGTTGATATCGCCGGACTGGTAGCCGGAGCCTCCAAAGGTGAGGGCCTGGGCAATCAGTTCCTCGCCAATATTCGCGAGACCGATGCTATCGCTCACGTGGTACGTTGCTTTGATGATGAAAATGTTATTCACGTAGAGGGCAATATTAGCCCCCCAGATGATATTGATGTTATCAACACTGAACTGGCGCTGGCCGATCTTGAGAGTGCTGAAAAAGCACTATTGAGACTCTCAAAAGCCGCCAAAGGAAAAGATAAGGACGCCGTAGCACTCAAGCAGGTAGTCGACAAAATTCTCCCTCACCTCAACGAAGCCAAACCACTGCGCTCATTTCCACTGACTGATGACGAATTACAACTACTCAAACCCCTGAGTATGCTAACGCTGAAGCCAACCATGTATATTGCCAACGTCGACGAAGAAGGTTTTGAAAATAATCCCTATCTAGATGCCGTTATCGCCATTGCTGAACAAGATGGTTCCATCGTCGTACCAATCTGTAATAAACTCGAAGCCGAAATTGCCGAACTCGAAGATGATGAGAGAGCTGAATTTCTTGAAGAAATGGGTATGGACGAGCCTGGCCTCAACCGTGTAATCCGCGCAGGTTACGGACTATTGGGATTGCAGACCTACTTTACCGCCGGCGTTAAAGAAGTTCGCGCATGGACAATCCCGGTTGGCGCAACAGCGCCGCAGAGTGCAGGAAAGATTCATACCGATTTCGAAAAAGGGTTTATCCGCGCCGAAATTATTGGCTACGATGACTACATTGCTGGAAATGGTGAACAGGGGGCAAAAGATGCAGGCAAATGGCGTCTTGAAGGCAAGGACTATATTGTTAAAGACGGTGACGTTATCCACTTCCGCTTTAATGTCTAACCATTGCTGTAGCACACGTAGCTGCAGCATTTTATGAGCCGAGTTTCCGGACGCTGGAAACTCGGGGTTTTACTAGCTCTCACTACTGCTATTCTCTGGGGTGTTTTGCCCATCGCGCTCAAGGCGGTGATGGAAACCCTGGATCCGATCACCACAACATTCTTTCGCTTCGCCATCGCCGCAGGCCTATTAACGCCCTATATTATTTTTCGCTCGCGGGGAAAATCAGCGCTTAATACACGGCGCTTTCGATCCACCACGCTTTTACTGCAGCTATTATTAGCCGGGTTACTACTGGCCGGAAATTATGGCCTGTATATTCTCGGCCTGAACAGAACTACCGCCGAGGCTACTCAACTCATGATCCAAGTGGCTCCGATGTTGCTGCTAGTCAGTGGCCTCTGGGTATTTGGCGAAAGCTTTTCCCGCGGCCAATGGATTGGATTCGGCACTTTTTTCAGCGGCCTGTTAATCTTTTTCTCACCGCGTTTTCACGATGTATTTATCGCTGTTAATGCCTATGGTGTAGGTATGCTTATGGTGTTTGTAGCTGCGGTTTTATGGACCGGTTACGCTATCTTGCAGAAATTTCTGCTGCGGGAATTTAGTTCCCAGGAAACCATGCTGGTTTTTTACTGGATTGGTGTGCTGTCATTTTTGCCTTTCACCAATTTCAGTAGCCTGCCACAGCTTTCAGACCTGCAGTGGGGGCTGTTGATATTTTGCGGACTTAATACACTGATTGCCTACGGCAGTTTTGCCGAAGCCATGGTGCATATCGAAGCATCAAAGGTCAGCACCGTTTTGGCCCTGACACCATTGATCACCTTTGTACTGGTGCATACAATTCCCAATACCGGGCTAGTTGTCGAACCTTTGAGCCTACTTTCAGTAGGCGGCGCAATTCTAGTGGTGGTTGGCTCTATGGTCACCGCCCTGAATAAATCGACCTCTTAAATGACTAATCCATTACTCATGGGAATTATGAAGTGATTAAAAAGTTAGCACTTACTCTTATTGCAATACTGGCCTTACTGATAGGGGTTATTGCTATTAAAAGCCCCGGCGGACTCAGTGGATTCTGGGTCATCCTCAGCGCTGTTACCGGACTTAATGCCACTGAACCTCCAGCTGAAATCTCTAGCTCAACCTTTCAGCTACCCCCCGGATTTTCAGTTAATATCTATGCTGACAAACTTTCGTCGCCGCGTTTTATGGTTGTCACCGAGGCCGAAGATATTATTGTCAGCTCTACCAGTGACGGCTCAATCAAATTACTAAGAGACTTAGACGCCGATGGTAGCGCAGAGATTGTCACCACACTTATATCAGGCCTCAGTACACCTCAGGGATTATTTTTTGACGGCCAGTGGCTCTACTTCAGTGAACGAGATAAAGTTAGCAAGGTACGCTTTGATCATCAAAATGCGACTCTGATTGGCAAGCCACAGCGAGTGATTGCCGATCTACCCTATGGCCATCCCTATCAAACCCACAACACAAAAACCATTGGCATATCGCCAGACCGAAAGCTCTATATCACCGTCGGCTCACCCTGCAATATCTGTGAACCCGAAGATCCCCGCTACTCGGCAATCCTCCGCACTGAATTGGATGGTAGTGGTCTAGAAATTCATGCCAGCGGACTTCGAAACAGCATAGGTTTTGACTGGGCACCCTGGTCTAGAGAACTTTACGCCACCGTCAATGCGCGGGATTTACTAGGCGATGACTTCCCACCAGATGAACTAAACGCCATTATTCCCGGCGGATTTTACGGCTGGCCCTACTATCATGGCGATAATATTCCAGATCCAGAGTTTGGTTTAAATAGACCGGATCTACTGGCCACAGCAATACCACCAGCCTTTAAATTTAGAGCCCACAACGCACCACTGGGCATCCACTTTTTAAGCAACGCCTCAGCATTTCCAGATAATTTCAACAGAACCGCACTCGTGGCCCTGCATGGCTCATGGAACCGATCTTCTCTGGACGGGTATAAAGTTATAGCCCTACACTGGGACCAGGCTGAAAACATCAGTAGCAGCGATTTTATGAGCGGATTTTTAAGTGACAAAGGGGTTTCTGGCAGACCGGTTGATATAACCGAAGATAGACGGGGTAATCTGTATATCAGTGATGATTTAGCCGACAGGATTTATCGAGTGACTTACGCGCCCGGAGGGAAGCACTGATACGATAAGAAGATATGAAATAAGTCGAGCGCCAATAAAAGCGCCCCTGACTGAGATCTAACGCCACCGTCGCCTGTTACAAGACCAACAAGCACGTTGAAACACAGAGACTTCTGGACATCCTGGTTTAACATTAAAACTTAATGTTGATCCCACAGTGTTGATAAACCCCAGTCAGAGGCTGGGGCTATTATGCAAATCTTCCATGATAAATTAATGACCTAGATATCAGTTCGAAATATGGTGGTGGGGTTTTAATAAAAGTGTGACGCAGATCATTTCCACCAACAACTCTTTTGCCATTGTTTTGTCAGCAAAGGTGCGCCAGAGCTATTGACAAATCCCCCTACTCTAGCGAAAATGCGCGCCCCTACATCAGGGACTGCATCAAATTATAGCTACGTAGCTCAGCTGGTTAGAGCACAGCATTCATAATGCTGGGGTCGGCGGTTCAAGTCCGCCCGTAGCTACCAATCAATTCAAAGAGTTACACAGCTTCACACCTTAGTCACTTATTCCTGCACTGCATATGCACTGCATTCGGCTTTAGCATGCGCCTTAACTTCTATACCCAAAACCCCTATGGGTCACCTTTTTAGGGGGCGGGGGGAGTCTTTGGTTATCTGGTATTGTTACTGTATCCGTGGGGATACTTTAGGGGTGGTTTTGGGAAGAGTGAATTATATTTTTATGTTACATGAATAACTGTTAAAAACACTTTTTAGGAAGAAAAGGTATTTTCTTTAAACTCACTTCATTTACTTTCATGCAAAATTTGTTCATGTTTTCAATGTTAAGCAAGTACACATCCTTAATAAAGGTTTTATCAGGTAAGAGAGAAAATACATGGTAGTTGTTGTACTGAGCGCTAGCGCACGTATAGTTTTCTTCGAACCCAAAATTCAATCTTTCAACTTCATATTTTGTAG
>CAWUVN010000027.1:0-10441 GCA_963925995.1 uncultured Pseudomonadales bacterium
GATCGTATGGAGTTTGCCAATGCGCTGGATAGCTATGTGGCGCAGCTTGATAAATAAGTCGGAGTGAACTGAATGAGGTCCTTCGGCTTCGCTCAGGATGACGGTGGGTTCGCTCAGGATAACAACAGACTCACCGTCATCCTGAGAGAGCGCAGCGAACCGAAGGACCTCATGCAGTTCACTCCGACTTATTTACTTCTAATAAATCACTTATTTATTAAACTCCGCCACATACTTATCCAGCGCATTGGCAAACTCCATACGATCGCGCTGGGTTAATGGCGGGGGGCCACCACCTACCTGCACGCCACTGTTACGCATACTGTCCATAAAATCCCGCATATTTAGCCGTGCCTTAATATTGGCCTTGGTATATAGCTCGCCTCTTGGATTAAGCGCTTTGCCACCTTTATCAATCACCTCCGCGGCCAGGGGGATATCCGCGGTTATCACCAAATCATCGGCTTCTACCAATTCGACAATATGGTCGTCGGCCACATCAAAGCCTTGGCTGACCTGAATGCTTCGCACTGTCGGAATTCTTGGCGTTGAAAGAGGCTGGTTAGCCACTAGTACGACTTCAATACCCGTGCGTTGCGAGACGCGGTAGAGAATATCTTTGATAACAGTAGGGCAGGCATCGGCGTCGACGTAAATTTTCACAGGCTATATTTCCCAGCGGGCATATTTAAAGCGCCGTTATATTGTTCTTAGGCTTTAATTGCAAGCCTGCTTTTACTGGCGTTTGTTTATAGTGCTCTTTATAGATTTGCGGGCTTGTAACTCATTCTATACAGAGTAAAATGCGCGACTATTAAAAATTTAACTCAAGTGGCCTCTGGTATGGGTCACCACTGACAAGGAAAACGCTATGCCCGCAATTACTCTGCCTGATGGTTCCCAACGACTTTTCGATAATCCTGTTTCTGTGGCCGATGTGGCTGCCGATATCGGTGCCGGTTTAGCCAAAGCCACCCTCGCTGGTGTGGTTGACGGTGAAGTGGTCGACGCCTCTTTTATTATGGAACAGGATGCAACGCTGGCGATTGTCACCGATCGCTCGGATGAAGCGCTGGATATTATTCGTCACTCTTCAGCGCATTTGCTGGCTATGGCAGTAAAGCAGTTGTTCCCTTCGGCACAGGTGACCATTGGCCCAGTGATCGAAGATGGTTTCTATTACGACTTTGCCTTTGAGCGTGCCTTTACCCCAGAAGACCTTGAAGCCATTGAAGCGCGCATGACCGAGCTGGTGAAAGCCGATCACGGTATTACCCGCGAAGAGTGGAAGCGCGATGACGCTGTTGAATTCTTTAAAAGCATTGGTGAGGAATACAAGGCTGAGATTATCGCCAGTATCCCCGATGACCAAGCGATTGGTCTCTACCGTCAGGGTGATTTTATCGACCTGTGTCGCGGCCCACATGTTCCGTCTACAGCAAAATTACCCGCATTTAAGCTGACTAAAGTTGCCGGCGCTTACTGGCGTGGCGACAGCAATAATGAAATGTTGCAGCGTATTTACGGTACTGCTTGGGCAAATAAGAAGCAGCTTAAGGCTTATATTAATCGCCTTGCCGAAGCTGAAAAGCGCGATCACCGCAAGATTAATAAGAAACTCGATTTCTATCATATGCAGGAGGAGGCGCCGGGTTCAATCTTCTGGCACCCCAAGGGCTGGAGTGTTTACAGCGCCATCGAAGAATATATGCGCGGCAAGCAACGCGAGCAGGGCTACCAAGAAATTAAGACACCACAGATTGTTGATATGAGTCTGTGGGAGAAGTCGGGTCACGCGGATAAGTTTGGCGATGATATGTTTAGCCTGCAGACCGATGAGCGCACTTATGCGGTTAAGCCAATGAATTGCCCCTGTCATGTGCAGGTATTTAATCAGGGTTTAAAAAGCTATAGAGACTTGCCCTTAAGATTGGCTGAGTTTGGTTCATGTCACCGCAATGAGCCGTCTGGTTCACTGCATGGCATTATGCGCGTGCGTTCATTTACTCAGGATGATGCGCATATCTTTTGTGCTGAAGATCAGATTCAGCCGGAGGTGTCACAGTTCATTGATTTTCTGCATGAGGTTTATGCGGACTTTGGCTTTACTGAAATTATCTATCGTCTCTCTACTCGACCTCCAGAGCGAGTGGGTTCTGACGAAGATTGGGATCGCGCAGAACAAGCATTGGGCCAAGCCTTAGATGCCAAAGGTCTGCCTTGGCAGGAGCTGCCAGGCGAGGGCGCTTTTTATGGTCCAAAGATTGAATTTTCGTTAAAAGATTGTATTGGTCGGGTTTGGCAGTTGGGTACAGTTCAGGTGGATTTCTCGATGCCGGGTCGTCTTGACGCACAATATGTTGCCGAAGATGGCAGTCGCCAAGTTCCGGTGATGTTGCACCGTGCAATTTTGGGTTCTTTTGAGCGATTTATCGGTATTTTGATCGAACATTACGAAGGTGCATTTCCATTTTGGTTGGCACCCGAACAGGCCGTTGTGATGAATATTACCGATTCTCAGGCCGAATATGCCCAAGAAGTTGCTAAATCATTGCAAAATAAAGGATTTAGAGTCAATTGTGACTTGAGAAACGAGAAGATCGGCTTTAAAATCCGCGGTCACTCAATGCAACGAGTTCCTTATATACTCGTTGTCGGTGATAAAGAAATAGAATCGCGCTCAGTGGCGGTCCGAACTCGGGATGGAAAAGACCTCGGCAGCATACCTTTAGATAAGGTTGCAGCCATGTTTACCGAGGAAGTGGAGCGACGTGGGCATACAAGTGTTGAAACGGAGTAAAGCTTATTAAAAAAGGCAGCAAACGGGCGCGTCTCAATGACGATATCACGTCCTCAGAAGTACGATTGGTTGCATCAGACGGTAGTCAGGTTGGCGTGGTTAGCCTGGAATCTGCCCTCGAGTCTGCGCGTAAAGAGACCCTCGATCTGGTTGAGATTTCACCGGATGCGCAGCCTCCAGTCTGTAAGATCATGGATTACGGCAAGCATGTCTTTGATATTAAGAAGAAAGTTGCCCTGCAAAAGAAAAAGCAGAAGCAGACACAGGTAAAAGAAATGAAGTTTCGCCCGGGTACAGACCAGGGTGATTACGACATCAAGTTACGTAATTTAGTACGTTTCTTGGAAAATGGTGATAAAGCCAAAATCAGTCTGCGTTTTCGCGGTCGTGAGATGGCTCACCAACAGCTCGGCATGGATATGATGAAACGCATTGAAGCGGATCTCGCAGAGCTGGCACAAGTGGAGCAATTTCCAAAGATGGAAGGTCGCCAGATGATTATGGTGTTGTCCCCACGCAGCAAGAAGAAGTAATTAACGCGACCCGCGTTCAGCCAATGTTTTTGGCAGGCTGTCCGGGCGTCTCTTCTTGATAATTAATTAAACTCTCAAACTGGAGAACAGAAATGCCAAAAGCGAAGACCCATAGTGGAGCTGCAAAACGCTTCAAGAAAAATGCCGCAGGCTACAAGCATAAGCACCAGCACAAAAGCCACATTCTTACCAAGATGACTACCAAGCGTAAACGTCAACTGCGTGGAACCAGCATTCTAAATGCTGCTGATGTCCCTCGCGTTAACCGCATGCTGCGTAGTTCACTTTAATAACTGATTGGTAGGAGAAGAAAATGGCTAGAGTAAAACGTGGTGTAGAAGCACGCCGTCGTCACAAAAAAATCCTTAAGCAAGCAAAAGGTTATTACGGAGCACGTAGTCGTGTTTACCGTGTTGCTGTTCAGGCAGTTACTAAAGCAGGTCAATATGCTTATCGTGACCGTCGCGCCAAAAAGCGCACTTTCCGTCGTTTATGGATTGCCCGAATCAATGCTCAGTCTCGTGTAGAGGGTTTGTCATACAGCCGTCTTATCAACGGACTGAACAAAGCAGGCATTTTGCTTGACCGTCGCGTACTCGCCGATTTGGCCGTACACGACAAAGCAGCCTTTGGTGCCGTAGTTAATCAGGCCAAAGCTGCCCTAGCTTAAACAGCGCTATACCTGCATATGCAGGGGTTTAAAAGCTAACCGAATAGGGAAGGGGCGATTGCTCTTTCCCTATTTTTTTATCAGTAATAAGATAGCAACACAGAAGAATGTGGTGACCCATAATGATTGAACTGGAACAGATTGCCAGCCGAGCTGAAACTGCCATTGCAGCAGCTACCGAATTGTCGGTAATAGATGACTTGCGCGTTGAGTATCTGGGTAAAAAGGGCAAGCTTACCGGCCTGTTAAAAGGCTTGGGTGCGCTCTCCAACGAAGAGCGACCGGCAGCGGGCGCAAAGATTAACCAGGTTAAACAGTCACTGCAGGTGCTGATTAATCAGCAAAAAGAGCAGCTAGAAACCATTGCACTGCATGCCAAGTTGTCCAGTGAGACTATAGATGTCACTCTGCCAGGGCGCGGTGAAGAGGTGGGTGGCCTGCATCCGGTCACGCGGACTATGGAACGCATCGAAGCCTTTTTTGCGAAAATTGGATATGACGTAGAGACTGGTCCGGAAATCGAAGATGACTACCATAACTTCGAAGCGCTGAATATTCCCAGCCACCATCCGGCGCGTGCCATGCACGACACCTTTTATATAGATCCTTCGACTGTTCTGCGAACGCACACCTCGCCAGTGCAGGTTCGCACCATGGAAAAACAGGCACCGCCAATTCGTATTATCTGTCCGGGCCGTGTTTATCGCTGTGATTCCGATATTACTCACACACCAATGTTTCATCAGGTTGAAGGTCTGGTAATTGATAAAGATATCAGCTTTGCCGATCTTAAAGGTGTGATCGATCAATTTCTAAAAGCATTCTTTGAAGCGGACTTACCGGTACGCTTTAGACCCTCTTATTTTCCGTTCACTGAACCCTCAGCAGAGGTCGATATTCAGTGCACCAACTGTTCCGGTGAAGGCTGTCGTATTTGCAGTCACACTGGCTGGTTAGAGGTAATGGGTTGTGGGATGGTCCATCCCAATGTATTCGAGAGCTGCAATGTAGATACCGACCAATATACCGGCTTTGCCTTTGGCATGGGTGTTGAGCGTTTGGCTATGTTGCGTTATGGCGTTACCGATCTGCGATTGTTTTTCGAAAACGATCTGCGCTTCCTAAAACAATTTTAAACTGGGGTAACCTATGAAATTTAGTGAATCCTGGTTGCGACAATCAGTCAATCCAACAATCTCAACTGCAGATCTGGTTGCTCAGGTGACTATGGCCGGCCTTGAAGTGGATGCCGTTGAGCCCGCTGCACCAACAATGTCTGGTGTAGTGGTAGGCGAGATAATCTCTGTGGAGCAACATCCAGATGCGGACAAACTGCGTGTCTGTCAGGTTGCAGGCGGCGAAGAGGGCGAAACCACTCAGGTAGTTTGTGGCGCACCCAACGCACGCCCTGGTATTAAAGTGCCATTCGCCACCGTAGGCGCCAAACTGCCCGGTGATTTTAAGATTAAAAAAGCTAAGCTAAGAGGTGTTGAATCCTTCGGCATGCTCTGTGCCCAGACTGAATTGGAACTGGGTGATGATGACGATGGTTTGTGGGAGCTACCTACAGACGCAAGCGTTGGCACTGACCTGATTGAATATCTGGATCTCGACGATAACCTTATCGATGTTGATCTGACCCCAAACCGCGGCGACTGTCTCAGTATTCGTGGATTGGCTCGTGAAGTAGGTGTATTAAATAAAGCCGCTGTTACACAGCAATCCTGTTCCGCTGTGCCTGCATCTATTAATGATGCGGTAAAGGTGACTCTCGATGCGCCAAATGCCTGTGCTCGCTATGTAGGCCGAGTGATACGTGGTCTTGACCTCAGTCAGCCAACGCCTCAGTGGATGCAAGAAAAACTGCGCCGTAGTGGTGTTCGCAGTTTGGGTCCGGCAGTCGATGTAACCAACTATGTATTACTCGAACTCGGGCAACCTATGCACGCGTTTGATCTAGCCAAAATTGATGGCGATATCGTGGTGCGCATGGCGCGCGATGAAAAGTTAAAGCTACTCGATGACTCTGAGGTTGTCGTTGATAGCGAAACGTTGGTTATTGCCGATCAGACCAAACCCCTAGCCATGGCCGGTATTATGGGTGGTGACGAGTCTGCTGTAGGCGACGATACGACTGATATCCTTTTTGAAAGCGCCTGGTTTAACCCCTTGGCGATTGCCGGTAAGGCACGTAACTATGGCAAGCACACAGACTCATCTCATCGCTTTGAGCGTGGTGTTGATTCACAGCTTCAGGTTGACGCTATAGAGCGCGCTACAGCGTTAATGCTAGATATTTGTGGCGGCCAAGCTGGACCTGTTGTTAGTGAAGAGTCGGCCGAGCACTTGCCAAAGCAAGCAACTATTACGCTGCGCAATCAGCGCCTTGCTCAACAGTTGGGTGTATCCATAGCCGCAGTCGATGTTGACGATATGTTAAACCGTCTCGGCCTTACCTTTGTCGAACGCACCGATTCAGGCTCAACTTGGGTTGCCCCCAGCTGGCGGTTTGATTTAATCATCGAGCAAGATTTGATTGAAGAAGTCGCGCGTATCTACGGTTACAACAACCTGCCGACATCAACGCCTACCATGGCGCTTGAGTTGCAAGCAGATCCTGAAATTCAGCAAGGCTTAAGTTCATTTAGGCGTCAGTTGATTGCCAATGGTTATCAAGAAGCAATTACTTACAGCTTTGTCGATCCAGAGCTGCAGGCGTTAGTTGATCCGGAAATAGCGCCAGTGGCATTGGCAAACCCGATCTCTGCGGATATGGCGGTTATGCGTACCAGTCTATGGACAGGTTTGTTAACTACCGCGATTTATAATCTCAATCGTCAGCAGAGCCGTGTTCGTATCTTTGAAGCAGGGCAGTGCTTTGTACCCGCATCTAAAGATAGCGCTGACAAGGCACTGACACAGAATATGGCCCTGGCCGGTTTAATCTGTGGGTCGAGAACCCCAACCGGCTGGACAGCCAGTAAAGACAAAGTTGATTTCTTTGATATTAAAGGTCACCTTGAAGAGGTGCTTGCCCATACCGGACTGTCAGAACAGTTTAGTTATGTCGCCGCAGAGCATCCCGCACTGCATCCGGGACAGTCAGCTAAAGTACTGCGCAATGGTCAGGAGATAGGCTGGGTCGGCCAATTGCATCCAAAGCTGCAAGCAAAATTGGATATCAGTACAGCGGTTTATCTGTTTCAGGTAGATGTCGACCAAATTACCGAAAGTAAGCTTCCAAAGTTCGCAGAAGTCAGCAAGTTCCCCGAAGTTCGTCGTGATCTGGCGTTCTTTGTCGACAGCTCAGTTGCCGCTGCAGATTTGCTTAGTGAGGCCCGTAAAGCCGCTGGTGAGCACTTATCTAATTTAAAGTTATTTGACGTGTATCACAGCAAAGATGTTGAAAACAAAGGAAAAAGTCTCGCCCTAGGCTTGACGTTTCAGCATAGTTCGCGCACTCTTGCCGATGAAGAAATTAATTCTGCGGTAGATCGAGTTATTTTAGGGCTCGAGTCTAAATTTAAAGCTGCACTCAGAGGTTGATCAGATGTTGGTCAGACTCTGATCGCATCTGAGGTTTGAGATTAGGTACTAGTAAATGGGCGCACTGACCAAAGCTGATTTAGCTGAAATGTTATTCGATGAACTCGGACTCAACAAGCGTGAGGCCAAAGAAATCGTTGAGATGTTTTACAGTGAAATCTGCACAGCATTGGAAAACAATGATCAGGTCAAACTATCCGGGTTCGGCAACTTTGAGCTACGTGACAAGAGTAGCCGCCCAGGAAGAAACCCTAAAACTGGTGAAGAAATCCCAATCTCTGCACGCCGAGTAGTGACCTTTAAACCCGGTCAGAAACTCAAGGCAAGAGTAGAGAACTATGCTGGAACCAAGTAACAACAACCAACTACCGGCAATCCCCGGCAAGCGTTATTTCACTATCGGTGAAGTTGGCGAGCTCTGTGCCGTAAAGCCCCATGTACTGCGTTACTGGGAACAGGAATTCCCAACCCTCAACCCCGTCAAGCGCCGCGGCAACCGCCGCTATTATCAGCGTGAAGATGTCGTGCTTATCCGCCAGATTCGTTCATTACTCTACGAACACGGCTTTACCATTGGCGGTGCCCGACTGCGTATTGAAGGCGAAACCACCAAGCAAGAACAAACCCCCTACAAACAATTAATCGACCAGACCATTTCAGAACTCGAAGCTGTACTCAGCATGCTGGATAAGCGCTGATAAGAGCCATCTATATTGGTTGCAAATACAGACATTGTCTGTATCATTGCGCCTCTAAAATCGGGGCGTAGCGCAGCCTGGTAGCGCACTACACTGGGGGTGTAGTGGTCGCAGGTTCAAATCCTGCCGTCCCGACCAAATATCAATCCATCAGCATCCACTGATGTCCTTAAGGCCCTGTTATTCAGGGCTTTTTTGTTTATACTTAGTCCATAACTGTCCAATTCAATCCGGTAGAATCTCGAACTAAATACGGTACAAGTCACGGTATTTTACGATGTTCGGAGTTTTATACCGTAAATATTGACGAGTGAACCTTTATGTCTAAGTTAACAGCAACAACCGTTCAAAAAGCTAAGGCTAAATCAAAGCAATATAAGTTAGCCGACTCTGGTGGAATGTATCTGCTTGTCCATCCCTCGGGCAGTAAATATTGGCGTTATGACTACAGCTTTCACAATAAGCGCAAAACATTGGCTCTAGGAGTATTTCCTGATCTCACTTTAGCTTCTGCGCGTAAGTTGCATCAGCAAGCTAGAGAGGCACTTGCCTTAGGTAATGACCCTAATGACCTAAAGAGAAATAAGAAGTTAACAGGTGATATAGCCAAAGATAATACCTTCGAGTCTATTGGGCGGGAATGGTTTGAAAATAAAATGTCAGATAAATCTGACAGCTACAGAGTTAGAAGTCTGAGGATTCTTGAAAAGGACCTTTATCCTTTTATCGGTAATCGGCCAATAAAAAGTATTTCAGTACCGGAATTACTTGCTGCTCTTAGAAAAATAGAAGCCAGAGGGGCTGTTGATATAGCTCACAGGGCTAAGCAACTAGCTGGGCTTGTGTTCAGGTATGCAATTGCTTCCGGCAGAGCGGAGACCGACCCAAGTCGCGATTTAGCGGCGGCTTTAAAGACGCACATTAAAAAGCATTATGCATCCATTACTGACCCTTCTGAAGTAGGTAAATTATTGGTCGCTATCGATTCATATCAAGGGACTCCAGGTGTTAAGGCGGCTCTTCAGTTATCTGCTTTATTGTTTCAGAGGCCTGGTGAAATTCGTCATATGGAATGGGATGAAATTAATTGGAGTAAGGCTCTGTGGGAGATCCCTGCGTCTAAAATGAAAATGAAAGAGCCCCATGTGGTTCCCTTGAGTCGACAATCTTTGATTGTGTTACAGGGGCTGAGAACACTTGGTGGGGCCGGTAAATATGTTTTCCCAAGCCCAAGAGGGGCCACTCGCCCCTTAAGCGAAAACGGCGTTAGAACGGCTTTAAGGGCAATGGGTTATACCAATGACCAAATGACTTCTCACGGCTTCAGAGCTATGGCTAGGACAATGCTTGATGAGCAGCTTAATTATCGTCCTGACTTCATTGAGCATCAGCTTGCGCATGCGGTAAGGGATCCTAATGGTAGGGCTTATAATCGAACTAAATATCTTGCTCAGCGCAAAGAGATGATGCAGAAGTGGGCTGATTACTTGGACAAATTGAGGGTTAAAAAATGAGCAATGCAGCTAAAAAACTTGCCGATCAACTTCGGTTTTTAAGAACATTGGGCACAACATTAACAGATGCCTCTAAAAATCTCACGCCGGAAGAGCGTGATTTTCTGGGGAATGCGTTGTTAAAGATTGGTAAGGGTTTAGACCCTAAAAAAGAGCTCGGCATATATGTCGGTAAGGGACAGACGGAGGCCAAAAAGGCTATTCTGAAAGATACAAATCTTCGCTTGTTTGGTGGTTGGATGAATACTGCAATGTTAAATTTCTCAGAAGGTGGATTAAAAGAACAAGTCAAAATCGCCTTCGATTTCTTTAAGGCCAACGCATCAAGTATAAGTGCTGGCGTAAAGGTGGCCGATCATGATTTCCATATTAGTGCAGTTGAGTTACAGAACACTGGGCCATTTACACATTTACACATTTAGCCTTAGCCAGTCTGGTGGCCTTTGTATCGGGATTATTGAATAGACCAGTGCAAAGCCAGATGGTAGTTTTGGGCGATATGAGTATTGGCGGCAGTGTGACGCCGGTTGAAAATATTGCCGAGTGCCTACAAGTCGCATTTGATGCGGGGGCCAAAAAGGTAGCCCTTCCCATGAGTAGTGCTGCAGATATTCCAACCATTCCCGCGGAGCTTTTTACTAAATTCCAGACTAGTTTTTATGCAGACCCGGTAGATGGGG
>CAWUVN010000028.1:0-22693 GCA_963925995.1 uncultured Pseudomonadales bacterium
GTTATCTGGTCAGTGCTCCCGAGGGTAAAAATGCCCCGGAGCCGGAACTGCTTTCAAGCCTATCCAGTTATGACGCATCCTGTATTGCTCCCTATTATGGTCTGTCTTTTCCTAAGTTAAATTCGCCCGCTGAATATAGGCTCGATAGAAATTTGGCTGATCTGGCTTTGGCGATTCTTGTGGCTCAGAATAGCGGTGGGTTTATCAATTGCGCTGCTGATGTAGGTAAGGCGCTATGGGCTGCTGATAAGGTCGCACTGGAGTCTCTGGCGGCGCAGTATGGCACGGCCTCTGCTGATGATATTGCCGCTCAGCTTAAGGTCGGTAATGCCCGTCGCAAGCAGTTGGGTCACTATTCTGGGGCGATGTTTTACTATGCCGGAGAATGGTATTGGGGCGTTGATCGTCTCCATTATCTTGAAAGCCGTCTTCAAACCTTGGGTGCTGAGCAGAGTCCCGAGAAAACCCTGCTGGCGCCGCGCCCGGATATTGAGGTTAGCCCTTTAAAGGACAACGGAAGTCTGCGGCTGGAGGTCTATCTATCTCTGCGCAGTCCCTATACCGCGATCTGTTTTGATCGGGCGGTCAAACTGGCCAGAGATACTGGTGTTGAACTGGTGCTCTGTCCGGTTCTGCCAATGGTTATGCGCGGTGTACCAGTGACCAGAGAAAAGGGGCTATATATATTTTCCGATGCGGCCCGTGAGGCCGACCAGACAGCTGTTTCTTTTGGGCATTTCTATGATCCTGTCGGTGAACCGGTTAGGCGCTGTTACGCCCTCTATCCCTGGGCCTTCTCGCAGGGCAAGGGCGCAGAGTTACTCTCAAGTTTTCTTCGTTGTGCTTTTGCCGAGGGGATTAATACCAATACAGATAAGGGTATGAAAATAGTGGTTGAGCAGGCTGGTCTGGATTGGCAGCAGGCGGTGGGTATTTTGGGCCAGTCCTGTTGGCAGACTATACTCGAAGAGAATCGACAGACAATGTACGCTGCAGGTCTTTGGGGTGTTCCCAGTTTTCGTCTTACCGTTAAAGGTGGTGAGGAGCTTTTGGCGCTCTGGGGACAGGATCGGTTATGGTTGATTGCCGGAGAGATACAACGTCACATTGAACTGAATAGCGAGGGAAATTATGAGTAAAGAATACAGCACATTTAAAAGCTTTTATCCTTTCTACTTGAGCCAGCATTCCAATCCGGTCTCGCGAAAATTACATTATCTGGGCACCAGTCTGGTTATCGCATTATTGATTGCCGTTGTGATAATGGGGCAGTGGCAGGGGCTTGTAGTGCTTCCGGTGCTGGGTTATTTATTTGCCTGGGTTGGGCACTTTTTCTTTGAGAAAAACCGGCCGGCGACTTTTACCTATCCGCTGTATAGTTTGATGGCTGATTTTAGGATGTTATTTGAAGCTCTTACCGGTAGATTGGATCACAGTCATTTTTCTAACCCAAAATAGCCTAACATCTGCAAATAGAGTCTCTAATACCTTGACGTCTATAGGGTGTACAGTCATCATTTGCGCTTATTTTTTCGGGTTCAGGCACTTAAATAAGTTGAATTTCTGAGTCCAGTGAACGTTTAAATTTTTTGAGGAACCTATGGCTGATTACGATCTTTTTAATGGTGATGCTGACGGCATCTGTGCTCTTTTACAGTTGCGATTTTCTGAACCGCGAGATAATGCTGAGTTGATTACCGGCGTTAAGCGCGATATCAATCTGCTTAAGCGAGTTGACGCTAAGGCCGGTGATCGTATTACTGTGTTGGATGTATCTATGGATAAAAACCACGATGATCTAATTCGTGTCTTGGATGCTGGCGCTGAAGTGTTTTATGTCGATCACCATTTTCCCGGCAAGGTTCCCGAGTCCTCAGCGCTTAAATCGATGATTAATGAATCGCCTGATGTCTGTACCAGTCTTTTGGTCAACCATTATATGCGCGGTGCTTTTCAAGAGTGGGCCGTGGTGGGTACTTTTGGCGACAATCTGAAAAAGTCCGCTCAGGGCCTAATGAAGAATTTAAATTTCTCCGAGCAGCAGGCAATGCTGCTGGAGAACCTGGGTATCTATATTAATTACAATGGCTATGGTTCAGACCTTAATGAGCTGCACTTTAAGCCGGACGATCTCTATCGCTTGTTAAGCAATTATCAGAGCCCGTTTGACTTTGTTACTGAAAATTCCGAGCAGTACAACAAGCTTGAAACCGGCTACCATCAGGACCTTAGTTCCGCTCAGTCTACCGAGCCCTTGAAAGCGACCGACTCGGTTGCGGTATTTGTCTTGCCTAATGCTAGCTGGGCGCGTCGTGTCAGCGGTGTCTACAGCAATGACCTGACTAACCAGAATCCAGGTCGCGCCCATGCGGTATTGACTGAAAAGGCCAATGGCAACTATCTGGTAAGTATCCGCGCACCACTTAACAATAAAAAAGGTGCTGCGGCACTCTGTATGCAGTTCCCCACTGGGGGTGGCCGTGAGGCGGCGGCAGGAATCAATGATTTGCCGGCGGAGATGCTGGGTGAATTTATTGATAAGTTTGAGCAGACATACACCGGCTGATTAATAGCGTTTTTATAAGCAGTACCTGAACCAATACTAAAGGAGTTAGTTTTGTCCAGTTCACGTCCGTTTTCTATTTTAGGGCTTCAACAGATTGCCGTTGGCGGTGCCGATAAGCACAGCCTGCGGCGCTTTTGGGTCGATCTTCTCGGTTTAACCCATACAGATAGTTTTGTCAGTCAGGCTGAGAATGTCGATGAAGATATTTGTCAGTTGGGTGTCGGTGCTACGGCTGTTGAAGTGGATTTGATGCAGCCGCTGGATCCACAGAAGCGACCGAGGGTAGATAGCCCAGCACTTAATCATGTCGGTTTGTGGGTGGATGATTTGGCTGCTGCGGTGGCATGGTTGTCAGAACAGGGATTACGTTTTACCCCCGGAGGCATTCGCCAAGGGGCCGCGGGTCACGATGTCTGTTTTATTCACCCGAAGGGCAATGACGAGTTTCCTCTATCAGGCGAGGGTGTCTTGGTGGAATTGGTGCAGGCACCCCAGTCGGTGATTGATGCCTATAAGGTTTTGGCTGAGGCTTCGTCTTAACTTAGGCCGCTTCTTCTTTTGGCACAATCAGGCGACCAAACAAAATACCCACTTCAAATAGCATCCACATTGGAATCGCCAACAGCGTTTGCGAAAGGATATCCGGTGGTGTTAGCAGCATGCCAAAAATAAAGCAGCAGACAAAAACATAGGGACGTTTTTTGGCTAGCTTATTCGGGTCAACTGCACCCATCCACGACAGAATAACCACAGCAATCGGTATCTCGAAGCTAATACCAAAAGCAAAAAACAGTTTTAGAACGAAATCCAAATAGCTGCGGATATCGGTCATGATGGCAATGCCGTCGGGGCCGACACTGGTAAAAAACATAAATACCAGAGGGAAGACTACGTAGTAGGCGAAGGCCATGCCGGCGTAAAACAGAAATACGCTGGACATAAACAGGGGAATAACAATTTTCTTTTCGCGCTTATAGAGCCCCGGCGCAACAAAGGCCCAGACCTGATACAAAATATACGGCATGGCGGCGAACATGGATAACACCAGGGTGAGTTTAAACGGTGTTAAAAATGGCGAGGCCACATCGGTGGCGATCATGGTCGATGATTCTGGAAGGTACTGTCGCAGTGGCTCGGAGACGTAGAGGTAGAGCTCATTGCTGAATGAGAATAGGCCGATAAAGATAACCACAACGGAGGCGACTGCGCGGAGTACGCGGTCTCTGAATTCGATCAGGTGCGCCATAAAGGGTTGGCTGTCGAGTTTTTCTTCAGTCATCTGTGGGCTGCTCTTTATTACTAGACGCTGAGGGCTCTTGCTCTTTATTAGAAGAAGCTGAAGGCTCCTTGTTACGAGATGCTGAAGGCTCTGCGCTTGCTAAAGGCTCTTTATCCGACTGCGCTTCAAAAGGGTTTTCCGAGGTCATTTCCAGGCTGGCATCGAAGGCTTTGTTGTAGCTTTCTTCGAGATGCTCTTTGCTTTCGTTTAGCTCGCGCATTATCTGCTCATTGTGCAGTTGCTGGCGGATATCATCCATGCCGACCTCCTGCTCCAGATCTTTACGGGCTTTGCTTACCATCTGCTTTAGGCGGCCAATCCACAGGGAGACGCTACGCACGGTTTGCGGTAGGCGTTCGGGACCCATCACCAGTAGGGTGACAAGCCCTATTAGGAGCAGTTCTGAAAAGCCGATATCAAACATCGATTATTCAGCAGACTCTTTTTTAGTAGACTCTTTTTTAGCGTCTGCGCTTTGCTCTTCTGAATTGTCAGCTGACTTTTCAACAGGCTTTTCAGTCGAATCGGCTTCATCGCTGGTGACTGAGTCTTTAAAGCCCTTAACAGCGCCGCCGAGATCAGTGCCAATGCCGCGCAATTTTTTAGTACCAAAAATCAACGCAACTATAACCAAAATAATAAGTAGTTCCTGCCATCCAAAACCCATCTTAATTCTCCGTATAAATATTCTATTGGTGGTTTATGTATTCGCGGTTTAACGCGAGGCCTTTTCATCCAGGCCAGATAGATCAAAACGTCTTTCTAGTTCACTGATAACTGCCTGAGCATCTTCACCGAGGTGCGAGAGCATCACCAGGCTGTGAAACCACAGATCGGCGGTTTCGTAGACGAGCTTTTCGTTGTTACCGCTAACTTCAGCATCGCGGGCGGCCAAAATAGTTTCGACACTTTCTTCACCGACTTTTTCGAGAATCTTATTCAGCCCGGCTTGATGCAGGCTGGCAACATAGGACTTATCCGCAGATGCCTGCTTGCGCGCAGCTAATACTTCACAGAGCTGTTTTAACACATCAGTACTGTTACTCATGAGTATATATCCTTGGGGTTCTTTAAAACCTTATCGACAGTTTTCCACTGTCCATCTTCAAGTGCGCGATAGAAACAGGACTCTCTGCCGGTGTGGCAGGCGATACCGCCAAGTTGCTCAATCTGCATAACGATAACATCACTGTCACAGTCGAGGCGCAGCTCTTTAATCGGTTGCGTATGGCCTGACTCTTCGCCTTTACGCCATATCTTGTTGCGTGATCTGGACCAGTACACCGCGCGCTTTTCGTCGACGCTAAGCTGCAGGGCTTCGGCATTCATCCAGGCAACCATTAGCACGCGACCAGTAGCCGCATCCTGTGCAATGGCTGGAATCAGCCCGTCGCTGTTCCATGCTATTTCATCGAGAAAACTCATTGGTAAATTACTCTGTTGATTAATAAATGAATTATGGCAGTAGTTCTAGATCAAAACTAGCGCACTAGCAATATGACCAGACCGATAGCGACCAGAATAATGCCGGTCTCAGGCAGCTGTGAAAGTGCATTGGCACTCTCTGGAAAGGCTAAACAGAGTCCAGAGCCGATCGCTGCACCACCAATTAATGGGAATCCTTTGCGAGTAAAGTTGAGTTTCGATTTAGCTGGGGTCTCGGGGGCTTTTGGTATAACAGCTTTGCCTGATGTTTCATTTGATTGCATCGACTGGAGAGCCTGATAAATCAGCGGCGGTATTTCTGGTAGCTGTTCCATCCAGTCCGGTGCATAGCGCTTAAACTGTTTAAACAGACTTTTTGGCGAGTAGCGATCTTTTAACCATTTATCGAGAAACGGTTGCGCCGTAGTCCAGAGGTCCAATTGCGGGTAGAGCTGTCGGCCGAGCCCTTCAATATTTAACAGAGTTTTTTGCAACAGCACCAGCGAAGGCTGCACTTCCATATTAAATCGTCGCGCTGTGGTAAACAGGCTGATCAGCATATGGCCGAGGGATATTTCATTGAGCGGGCGCTGAAAGATTGGTTCGCAGACCGAGCGTATGGCGCTGGTAAACTCATTGACCGGGGTACTTTCCGGTACCCAGCCCGAACGAATATGCAGCTCGGCTACCTGACGGTAATCACGCTTGAATATAGCGATGAGGTTACGCGCCATATAGTACTGATCATCTTTGCTCAACGAGCCCATAATCGCGCAGTCGATGGCGATATACGAGGGCTTCTCAGGGTTGCTAGCATTGACAAAGATATTGCCCGGGTGCATATCTGCATGAAAGAAGTTGTGCTCAAATACCTGGGTAAAAAAGATTTCTACACCGCGCTCAGCCAGTGTTTTAAAATTAACGCCAGCGTTTTTCAGCTCTTCGATATTGGTGACCGGGGTGCCGTAAATTCGCTCCATCACCAGAACTTTCTCATTAGAGTAATCCCAGTCTATCTTAGGCACATAGAGCAGCGGCGAGCCTTCAAAGTTGTGTCGCAGCAGAGAGGCATTAGCACCCTCGGACTGCAGATTTAGCTCGTCGTAGATAACCTGCTCATAGTCGGCAATAACCTCAACCGGACGCAGACGACGGCCATCTTGGCTGTATTTGGCCAGTAGACGCGCAAGTGTGTACATCAGGGCAATATCTTTGCCGATCACTTTGGCGATATTTGGGCGTGCCGCTTTGATCACCACATCGCTGCCATCTTTAAGCACAGCGGCATGAACCTGAGCCACGGAGGCGGAGGCGAGGGGCTCGGATTCAAAGCTGAGAAATAGCTCATCGACACTGCTATTCAGGGCTTCTTCAACAATCTGACGAAACTTGGCAGATTTAAATGGCGGTACATTATCCTGAAGCTGGGCTAACTCAGTGCAGATATCCGCAGGCACCAGATCGGGGCGGGTGGATAACAGCTGACCGAACTTTACAAAGATCGGCCCTAGGCTTTCCAGCGCTTTGCGCAAGCGCTCGCCGCGATTGTCTGAGGGACGGCCATAAAGAACTGCAGGGGAGAGCAGTAGTCGGGCTAAAAATGGCAGCTTATCTTTGTCGATAAGGCTATCGAGTCTATAGCGGTAAACCACATGAATAATTTTTAACAGCCGGCGAAGTCGAATCAAAGGTTTGTCTCCGGCGCGCTATTATCTGGCTTGCCCGTGTTAGTGTCAGTGGACGACTTTGCTGCCAGTAACTGTTCGATTAGCTGACGGCTTTTATTGAGTTTGGCGGCGGCGCGCTCGACCTCGGTGGAGAGATGGCGAACTCGCTGGGTAAAGTCTTTGTACTCGCTAGCAGAGGGTGTTACACGAAGCTCTTCCTGGGCGATTTCTGCGGCGGCAGACTTAGCTCTACGGCCCATATCTGCGGCTGTTTTTGAGCTACTGCGCAGCTGTTTAGCCAGCAGGTGAGCGGGAATATCGCCAATAATAGCCGCTAATGCACCTTCCCAGTCTACATCAAGATTACGCATTAACTTATTGATTTCAATAAGAAAGCCTAGGTCGCCAGTCACGCTAATACCGGTTCCGGCAAAAGAGATATGCTGATCGGAGCTAGCCGCTAGGCTGAGCATGGCAATAAGCGAACCGCTGACGGTTGTGTCGGCGCTGTCCTGCCAATTGCTGTGTAACATAATGCCGGTAGCGGTGGCTTCTATAGCCACTGAGAGTGGCGGAAGAGTGCTTTCAACTAAGAGTAATTTACCTTCGAGGTCGGCGATTTGACGCTGGGTTGCCGGGTCGTATTCGAGGGCGGAATTGATTATTTTTTCCGCTGTTTCAAGGGCGCTGGCCTGCAGTGCATTGAAGATCACTAGGGCTTAACTCCACGGTGCAGGGCGACAATGCCGCCGGTCATATTGTGGTAATCGCAGTTGCTAAAGCCGGCGTTCTCAACCATCGACTTAAGGGTTTCCTGATCCGGGTGCATTCGAATCGATTCGGCGAGATATTGGTAGCTGTCACTGTCTTTGGCAAACAGCTGGCCGAGCTTGGGCAGCAGGCTAAAGGAATAGCTGTCATATATTTTTGATAGCAATGTACTCGGTGGTTTGGAAAACTCCAGCACCAGCAGCTTTCCGCCGGGTTTTAGCACGCGGTTCATTGAGCGCAGCGCCATATCTTTGTCGGTGACATTACGCAGACCAAAGGCAATGGTAATCACATCAAAGGTATTGTCCGGAAAGGGTAGATACTGGGCATTGGCCTGAGCGAACTGAATATTGTTGACCACGCCGCGATCCATTAGGCGGTCGCGGCCGACTTTTAGCATTGAATCATTGATATCTGCCAGTACTACCTGACCTTCGCTGCCGACAATCCGTGAAAACTTGGCCGCCAGATCGCCAGTGCCACCGGCGATATCTAAAACCTTGTGACCGCGGCGCACACCAGACATTTGAATGGTCATACGTTTCCACAAACGGTGGATACCGGCTGACATAAGATCGTTCATCAGGTCGTAACTGGAGGCTACCGAATGAAAAACTTCAGCAACCTTTTCGGCCTTTTCTTCGGTGTTGACGGTTTTGTAACCAAAGTGGGTGGTTTTGTCAGGCTTTTCAGACATAAGTAAAAGTCACAGCTATGGTAAATATTGGGCGCCTATTGTAGCCGGAGTTAAACCATTTAGGTATTGATACTGGCAAAACCTCAGGCTGATAAGCGTTAATAGGCGCTTATACCAGTTTGACTATCTGAGTATCAGGGTCTCGGGACTGGCCGGCCTGCTGCAGGGTTTGCAGATAGCTTGCCCAGCGGGCTTCATGGCTGCTGCCCAGTTCATAGAGATAGTCCCAGCTGTATATGCCTGAATCATGGCCATCACTAAAGCTGATTTGGATCGCATAGTTACCAGATTTACTGATCGATGTGATGGTCACCAGACGTTTACCAAATTGCAGCACTTCTTGTCCGCGGCCATGCCCGCGCACTTCCGCGCTGGGCGAGTGCACGCGCAAATACTCAGCGGGCAGCGGATGCCGGACATCGCCGGCATACTCAATTGTCAGCACGTCTTTTGATGGGTTGAGAACAATTCGGCTAGGTAGCAGCTTGGCGTCCAAAGGCTTATTCATGCTATAAAATAAACCGAGTCAGATCTTCGTCGGCCGCCAGCTCACCGAGCTGTTTGTTGACAAAGGCTATATCTATAGTGATTTTCTTATCACTGCCACCCATATCAGAGGCGTCGAAGGATATCTCTTCGAGCAGTCGCTCCATAATCGTATGCAGACGACGCGCACCAATATTTTCAGTGCCTTCGTTGACCTCAAAAGCGATCTCGGCAATCCGCCGAACGCCATCTTCGGTAAACGATATATCCACGCCCTCGGTGCCCATCAGTTCATGATACTGCTTGGTCAATGAGGCTCTTGGCTCGGTAAGAATGCGCTCGAAATCATTAATCTTTAGCGAGTGAAGCTCGACACGGATAGGCAAACGGCCCTGTAACTCAGGGATTAGATCTGATGGCTTGGCGAGGTGGAATGCCCCCGAGGCGATAAACAGAATATGGTCGGTTTTAATCATGCCGTATTTGGTTGAGACTGTGCTGCCCTCAATTAATGGCAGCAGATCGCGCTGAACACCTTCGCGGGAGACATCGGCACCACTGGCTTCGCCGCGACGGCAGACCTTGTCTATCTCATCGAGAAAGACAATGCCATTTTGTTCGGCGGCACTCACGGCTATAGCTTTAATCTCTTCTTCATTGATTAGTTTGGCAGCTTCCTCTTCCTTAAGATGCTTCATGGCTTCGGCGACTGTGAGCTTGCGAGTGGTCGTTTTACCCTGACCCATACTGCTAAACATATTCTGTAGCTGCGAGGTCATCTCTTCCATGCCCGGAGGTGCCATAATTTCCACGCCGGCAGCGGATTGGCTGAGTTCCATCTCAATCTCTTTGTCATTTAAGGCACCTTCACGGAGTTTCTTGCGAAACACCTGTCGCGTCGATGAGGTCTGCTCGGTCTGTCCATCAGCACCGCGCGCTGGGGGTAGCAGCACATCGAGAACCCGCTCTTCGGCAGAGTCCATGGCGCGCTGTTCGACCTTCTTAATCTCCTGCTCACGAACCTGCTTGACTGAGGTTTCCACCAGATCGCGAATAATTGACTCGACATCTTTGCCGACATAGCCGACTTCAGTAAATTTGGTGGCTTCCACTTTGACAAAGGGGGCGTTGGCAAGTCGCGCTAAACGTCGCGCAATTTCGGTTTTACCGACACCGGTGGGGCCGATCATAAGAATATTTTTAGGGGTAACCTCATTGCGCATCTCGTCACCGAGTTGTCCGCGACGCCAGCGGTTGCGCAGGGCGATAGCGACTGAGCGCTTGGCATCATCCTGACCAATAATATGGCGGTTGAGTTGGTGAACAATTTCTCGAGGTGTCATTTGTGACATAGTTATTCCTGATTTTCTGTCTATTTAAGAATTGGAATCCAGTTCTTCAATAGTTCTATTGTGATTGGTATAGATGCAGATATCGCCAGCGATTTTAAGACCCTGCTCGACAATATCGCGGGCGTTCATCTCGGTGTTTTCCAGCAGTGCGCGCGCGGCTGATTGAGCGAAGGGGCCGCCAGAGCCGATGGCGATCAAATCATCTTCCGGCTGAATGACATCGCCGTTACCGGTGATAATCAGCGAGGCTTCACTGTCGGCAACCGCCAGCAGTGCTTCGAGCTTGCGCAGAATACGGTCGGTGCGCCAGTCTTTGGCCAACTCGACAGCGGCTTTGGTTAGATTGCCCTGATGCTGCTCAAGCTTTGCTTCAAAGCGCTCAAACAGCGTAAAGGCATCGGCAGTACCCCCGGCGAAACCAGCGATAACTTTGTTTTGGTAGAGGCGGCGAACTTTGCGCGCATTGCCTTTCATAATGGTATTGCCAAGGCTTACCTGGCCATCACCACCGATCACCACCTTGCCATTGCGGCGCACTGAAAGAATGGTTGTTCCGCGATACTGTTCCACGTGGTTGCTCCTTAATTTGATTGTCTATTGACTGTCTCTAGAAATGGGGTCGCTCAGCGGAATATCAATGGCTGAGCCAAAAACACTTGGTTTCTTATAACCGCGGAAGGTAGCCATTGCGGAGCACCGCTTGCTCAACCTGCCCAGGTAAAAAATGCAATAGCGGCAAGCAGCGCAGTCCGGCAATTCGCAGGCCTCGCGAGGTCCAATTGTTGCAGGTATTAATAAACAGATAGGTGCCATGAGATTTGAAAAATACTTCACCAGTGGGCTTTTCTCTAACCGGCGTTAACAGTCCCTGCGGACTGTGATAAAAATAGCCGCTGACAAAGCGCGCCAGGGAATCGATAACCATAGGGTTGCAGTCGATACTATAGACACGATTGCTCGATGTTACCTGATCCTCAATATTGTTGATCTTAAGCACCGCAATAACCGCTGCGGTCGGCAATAGCAGCGCGCGCAGGGCGGCAAATAAGGTCTGTTTCGAAGAGCCATAGTATTGAAAGTCACCCCAGCCAATTCGAGCCCAAGGGGAGTCTTGCAGCTGCTCTTTAAGCTCGGGAATATAGCCCAATAAAATATTCGCGGGCAGCACTAGATGAGTGTGAATACCTTCGCGAAAAAAGTGTATTTGTGAGTTGGACATAGGCTATCTATTGGTTATCTGCCAGAGTTTAAGGTTACAGTTTTTCTGCCGGTAATGACAATTCCACACCTGCACTCTTAGTCTACACTTAGGGCTGCGGATTTCTGCTAACATTATCCGTTTCACCTTATTGATAAATAGGCCCAATTGAGGAGAGTAGAATGGAACTTGCTTTAACTGACAGTAGCTTGTTAAAAACTCAAGCATCTATCAATGGCGAATGGGTCGATGCTGATACAGGTGAAACCCTGGCAGTAACCAACCCAGCAACCGGAGAGTTGATTGCCGAGGTGGCCAAATGTGGCAGCGCTGAAACCCGACGCATGATTGAAGCGGCGGATAGTGCACAAAAGCTGTGGGCCAAATCGACTGTTAAAGAGCGTGCAACGGTATTGCGTCGCTGGTTTACCCTAGTGATGGAAAATAAAGAAGATCTGGCGCAGATACTCACCGCCGAACAGGGCAAACCGCTTGCCGAAGCCCGCGGCGAAATTGTCTACGGTGCCAACTATATAGAGTGGTTCGCAGAGGAGTCCAAGCGCGTCTACGGCGATATTATTGCGCCACCCTCTAGCGATAAGCGCCTAATCGTTATTAAGCAACCAGTGGGTGTGGTTGCCTGCATTACCCCCTGGAACTTCCCCAATGCCATGCTTACTCGCAAGATTGCCCCAGCTATAGCGGCGGGCTGTGCGGTGGTCTGTAAGCCAGCTAATGCCACGCCACTGTCGGCACTGGCGTTGATGGAGTTGGCGGTTAGGGCGGGAATGCCAAAAGGCTTAATGAATATAGTCACTGGTCGCACCGCTGAGATCGGTGCTGAGTTGACCGGTAATCCACTGGTGCGAAAAGTCACCTTTACCGGTTCGACTCCAGTGGGTAAGCAGTTAATGGCAGAGTGCGCACAGACCGTCAAACGCACCTCGATGGAGTTGGGTGGCAATGCACCTTTTATTGTCTTTGATGACGCGGATTTAGAGGCTGCTGTTCAGGGTGCAATGATGTCTAAATATCGCAACGCCGGTCAAACTTGCGTCTGTTCCAATCGTTTAATTATTCAGTCTGGGATTTACGATGAGTTTGCCGCCAAATTAACCGCAGCAGTTCAGGCGTTAAAGGTGGGTAATGGTGCCGAAGAGGGCGTAACAGTCGGCCCGCTAATTGATGCCAAGGCAGCAAACACTGTCTGTGAATTTATCGATGATGCGCTGGCCAAAGGTGCCACGTTGTCTGCCGGTGGCGGTCGCAGTGATTTGGGCGGTTCATTTGTCGAGCCCACCATTCTGACCCATGTAACTAGGGATATGCGGGTTTTCTCCGAGGAAATATTTGGTCCGGTAGCACCGCTATTCAAGTTTGAAACCGAAGCCGAAGTGGTACAGATGGCCAATGATACTGAGTTTGGTTTGGCAGCCTATTTCTACTCGCGCGATATTGGCCGAGTATGGCGCGTTGCCGAACAGTTGGATTACGGTATTGTCGGTGTTAACGAAGGTGCTATCTCCAATGAAATGGCCCCCTTTGGTGGCGTTAAAGAATCCGGCACGGGTCGCGAGGGTTCTAAATACGGCATGGACGACTATATGGATATTAAATATATCTGTATGGGGGGTATTGGTCAGGGCTAAGGTAGGTATAATTTGGCGGGTTTTAAAGAGCCTTAGAAATATAGCCCTCTAACCAAACAGCCATAAGCAAAAAAATAATGAAAAATGCCTTCGCTCATAAAGTAATTATTATCACCGGCGCATCCGCTGGGGTTGGAGCAGCCTGCGCCCGCGCTTTTGCTGCACAGAATGCCAAGCTGGTTCTGGTCGCTAGAGGTGAAACTGCCCTGAATGCTATCGCCGAAGAGCTGCGTGAGCAATCTGAAGTGCTAACCGTGGCCATGAATGTTGCCAGTAATGAAGACTGTCTGGCACTGCTGGACAAGGCTGAAAAAGTCTTTGGTGCAGTTCATGTGATTATCAATAATGCCGGTATGCACAGTCGCGGCGATCTTGAGAAGGTTACCCCGGATGATGTCGCAGCTATGGTTGATATCAATATGCGCGCGCCATTATTACTTTCTTGCGCGGCAATACCTTATTTGCGCCGGGCCGGTTCTGGTGCCATTGTCAATATTGGTTCACTGGCCGGTCGAGCACCACTGCAGGGCGCTGCAACTTACTCGGCGACCAAGGCGGGCTTGCGGGCATTTAGTCTGGCTTTAGCGGATGAACTTCGCGATAGCGGCATTGTGGTTGGTGTGGTTTCACCGGGGCCTATAGATACCGGTTTTATTATGGATGAAATCGATGCGGTTGAAGATATCGTCTTCTCCCAGCCAATGAGTTCCACTGAGCAGGTGGCCGAGGCGGTGCTTAAAGTTGCCGCCGGTGAAGAGACTGAAATAGTACTGCCCGCCTCCAGTGCAAAGCTGACTCATCTCAGTTATCTGTTTCCAAGGCTAAGACGTCTCTTGCGCCCAAAGCTTTATGCGCAGGGTCGAAAAAATAAACAGAAGTATCGCAACCGCCAATCAGGCAAATAGGACTCAACAGCAATAGCTATGAAACTCAATTATACAGAACAGGGTAGAGGCTCAGTTATTATCCTTATCCATGGTATGTTCGGTTCCCTGAGTAATCTGGGAATGTTGGCTCGTCCTCTGGTAGATCAGTATCGAGTGATTAGCGTCGATCTGCGCAATCATGGTGACTCGCCCCACGAGCAAAAAATGGATATACCCGCTATGGCCGCAGATATTGTCGAGCTAATGGACGATCTGCAAATTGATCGGGCAACTCTAATTGGCCACTCGTTGGGCGGTAAAGTCGCCATGCAGGTCGCACTTAATTGTCCGGCCAGAGTGGCGGGTCTAGTGGTCGCGGATATAGCGCCGGTAACCTATAGCGGTGGTCAGGATCAGGCCCTTGCGGCTCTGGCTGCCCTGTGTAATATCTCTATAGAAAGTCGTAGCGCTGCTGATAAGCTGTTGAGTGAGTATATTGATGAGCCGTCAACTCGGGCGTTTCTGCTTAAAAATCTCAGTCGCGATGGGCAGGGCAAGCTCAATCTTAAGCTGAATATGGCATCAATTGTGGAAAACTATGCCAGCACCTTGGTTGCTGCACCGAGCGGCAATTCCTTTGCTGGGGTAACGCTGTTTCTCAAAGGCGAAAACTCCGCCTATATTCAGGATAAGCACCGACCGATAATCGAACAGATGTTTCCGAATATGCAGTTACAGGTGGTCGCCAATGCCGGTCACTGGCTGCATGCGGAACAGCCGCAGGTGGTGAATGATTTGATTGCCGACTTCCTTGCGGAAAATCATGCGATAAAGAGTTAAACAATTAATCTTAGACATAGTAAACTTGCGCCTGCGTAAATTTAGGCATTAGAAAAACACTTTAGAAATACACTTCAGGAAAAAACACTTCAGGAAAAAATAATGTTTGAGAGTTTAAAGCCAGTAGGTCTTGATCCTATTCTTGGGTTAATGGCAGCTTTTAGAGAAGATCCACGCGAGAATAAAATCGATTTAGGTGTTGGCGTCTATCAGGATGATCGCGGTCGCACGCCGGTTATGGATGCGGTTAAGCGCGCCGAGAGCAAACTGATGGAACTTGAACAGACCAAGTCCTATCAGGGTATTGCCGGTGATGCTGAGTACAACAGCCGTATGCTTGAGCTGATGTTCGGTGCCGATCACAGCATTCTCTCTTCGGGTCGAATTAAAACTCTCCAGGCTCCCGGTGGTTCTGGTGCTCTAAGAGTGGGTGCTGAGGTGGTTAAACGCGCTCGCCCTGAAGCCAAATTATGGGTCGGTGTCCCTACCTGGCCCAACCATATCCCACTACTCGGCGGTGCTGGTTTTGAGATTGAAGAATACCCTTACTACGATATGGCGACGCGTCAGATCAATTCACAGCTGATGATGGACACCCTGCGCAAGGTTCCAAAGGGCGATGTAGTTCTGCTGCACGGCTGTTGCCATAACCCAACGGGTGCCGATTTGACCAATGCCCAGTGGGATGAAATTACTGAAATAGCGCTGGAAAGAGGTTTCATTCCGTTTATCGATACCGCTTATCAGGGGCTCGGTGATGGTCTTGAGGAAGATGCTTACGGCATGCGCACGATGGCGGCTAAATTGCCAGAGATCATTATTGCCTCCAGCTGTTCAAAGAACTTCGGTCTCTACCGTGAGCGCACAGGTTCAATTACTTTTATTACCCAGACTTCAGAGCAGGCAGCTATTGTTGCTGCTCAGGCGATGTCTGTGGCCCGTCAACTCTATTCCATGCCACCGGCTCACGGTGCTCTTTTAGTCTCCTTGATACTCGGCGATGAACAGCTGTGCGGTGATTGGAAAGCGGAGCTGGAAGAGGTGCGTTTGAGAATTAAATCTATGCGCACACTGCTGGCCGATAGTATTCAGGATAATGCTCAGGGAATGGACTTTAGCCATATCAAACGCCAGAACGGAATGTTCTCATTTCTGGGTGTTAAACCAGAGCATCTGGTGCGGTTGAGAGAGGAGTTTGGTATTTATATCGTCTCGTCTACTCGGATCAATTTGGCTGGAATAAACTCTAGCAATATCAATTACCTAGCGGAATCTATTAAAAAAGTGCTTAAATAGGTTTTCAGGGTTGATATAAGGCTCAAAGAGGCCGTTAAAGCAGTTGTTGGATAACAGATTTTAAGCTCTGCTCCAATGACTGCTGGTCACAGTCCACAGCAATATCTGCATACTTTTTATACAGTTTGCAGCGTTCTTCAAAGAGTGATTCAAGACTCTGATCTGGCTTTCTAGCGATGCCGCGGCTATCAAAGTTAGAGATTCTCTTGCCCAATTGCTCAAGTGGTACATCCAAAAATATCACTGCCGCATTGTCTTTAAGACGGGCCATCCCGGCCTCGGAATAAACTGCACTGCCGCCGGTGGCGACGACTTTATTGGCGATATCTTCACTGAGCAATACCTGCTCTTCGATATTGCGCAGTTTCATATAATCGCTGGCTTCGAGTATCTCTTGGAGTGTCTTTCCCTCACGCACCTGAATAGCCACATCGGTATCGACAAAACCCAACCCCAATTCTTTGGCCAAGAGAATACCCAGAGTGCTTTTACCTGCACCGGGCATTCCAATTAAAACGATGCTCTCCGTGCCAGTATTAGTTACTTTGCTATTCATAATAATCCTTTAGTTTATGGGGTATTTGCTGCACTTAAGCCTACCCAATATATTATGCCCTAAAAAGAGTGCATTACCGCCCCAGTCTGTATAATCATTGATCACGTTTTTGGACGCTCAAAAATATGCCTTATTTTCAACGGATCGGACTCCTTGGAAGCCTCGCGGTTCCTGAAGTTCGCGACTCCTTTAACAAGCTCGAAGCCTTTCTGCTGGCGCAGGGCGCTGAGGTTATCTACGAAGAGCAGGCGGCCAAGTTGGTCGACTGGAAAGTTGATAAGGCACTGCCTATAGAAAAGTTCTCCGGCGCGGTGGATCTGGCGATTGTTGTCGGTGGTGATGGCAGTATGCTCAGTGCCAGCCGCAAGATGGCTGAAAGCAATATTCCGCTACTGGGTATTAACCGTGGCCGACTGGGGTTTTTAACCGATATCTCTCCAGATGAGATCGCTGAACGGGTGTTGCCGGTATTGGCGGGTGACTTTAAAAAAACCGATCGCTTTATTCTCGAGACCTCAATTACCCGCAATGGCAAGCTTATTGGTGAAGGCCTGGCGGTCAATGATATTGTTCTGCACCCAGGGCAGTCAGTACGAATGATGGCCTTTGAGCTTTATGTGGATGGTGAATTTGTCTACAGTCAACGCTCCGATGGCCTAATTGTTGCCACACCAACAGGCTCGACGGCCTATGCACTGTCTGCTGGTGGGCCGTTGCTTTGCCCCGAATTGGACGCGATGGTGGTGGTGCCGTTAAATCCCCACACCTTAAACAGCCGACCCATTGCTCTGCACGGTAATGCACAGATTGAAATTCGTGTTAGCTCAAGAAATGAGCTTCATCCGCTTATTACCTGCGATGGCCACGATGACTACCAGACAGAGCCCGGGGATATTATTACTATCCGCAAGCATGCTCACGGAATAGTGCTTATTCATCCTCAAGATCATAATTTCTACAGTATCTGCCGCTCTAAATTAGGTTGGGGCAGTCGACTCGACGCTAAAAAAAACACTAATGACTAGAATTAATGAACACAACTAATGACCACCACTAATGACCATCAATAATGACCAATAGCCTAACCCTGATCGCAAGATGGATAATTGTCGCTAGACATCATCCTGTTACCGCCGTGCTGTTTTTTGCCAGCCTGTTTGGTTGGTTTATTGGCAGTTTTTTGTATCCGGTTCCACAGCCCTTTGTCTTTGGTGGTATTAGCGGCCCTGAGAAATGGCGTTTGATTTCGCCAATCTTTGTTCACTTTGGTTTGATGCACTTTGTCTTTAATGGCCTGTGGCTGTGCCTGCTCGCTGCGCGTATTGAAAGACTTTCAGGCCCTCTGCATCTACTTCTAGTCGTGTTGCTCTGCGCGTTGGTCTCCAATATGTCGCAGTTTGTCTGGAGCAGCTCAGTTCACTTTGGCGGTATGTCCGGCGTTATCTATGGCTTATTAGGCTATATTTGGATTCGCAATCTGCTTGCGCCGGATCCGCTGATCAGGCTGCCAAAAGAATTAATCCTATTTATGATCGGCTGGTTATTTGTCTGCATGACTGGCATTTTGGATGTGCTGCTGGGTGTGGGTATCGCCAATGCCGCCCATGCTAGCGGACTGGTCATCGGCATGTTGCTAGGGCTAGTTTTTGGTCTGGTGGCAAATATTGGCAAGAGGTTAAAGTAGATAATGGATTTTCAGCAGTTACTCGACAGCATTACCCCTGATATATACGAGCGCTTTAAGAAAGCGATTGAACTGGGCAAATGGCCGGATACCCGACCTCTTACGGAAGAGCAGAAGAATCTGTGTATGCAGGCTATTATTGCTTATGAACAGCAACAGCAATTACCTAAAGAGCAGCGCACCGGCTATGTGCCACCGAAAACCACTGCCTGTAACAACGATTTACCAGATGACCATCTCGAAGAACAACCCCTAAAGTGGCAGGACTAACTCCATGAGCGAATTATTATTCCAAGCCTCCGGCCATTTGGAAAAGATGTACACCAGTCTCGATGATAATGGCTCGGTTGAATACCAGCTGCCATTGGATGAACAGCGAATTCCCATGAATAAATTTATTGGCAGCCGTGTCAGCCTTGAGCACCTCGGTGATATTCATTGCATTCACTGTGGCCGGCGCTCTAAAAAGAGCTTTAGTCAGGGCTATTGTTACCCCTGTTTTACCAAGCTGCCGCAGTGCGACAGCTGTATTATGAGCCCGGAAAAATGTCACTTTCATCACGGCACCTGTCGTGACCCGGAATGGGGTGAGAAATTCTGTTTTACCGATCATTTTGTCTATCTGGCAAATAGCTCCGGGGTTAAAGTCGGCATTACTCGTGGCAATCAGTTGCCGACCCGTTGGATTGATCAGGGTGCCACTCAGGGTTTACCTATATTCAGAGTGCAGACCCGCTATCAGGCCGGATTAATCGAAGACCGTTTGCGCGAGCATATTGCCGATAAAACCCATTGGCAGAGAATGCTCAAAGGCAATGCAGACGCGGTTGATCTTACGGTTCTGCGCGACGAATTAATGGTTAAGTCTGAGTCCGAGCTGGAGCTGCTTGAGCAGGAATTTGGCCTGCAGGCACTGCAGCGACTATTTACCGAAACAACCACTGAAATTGATTTCCCGGTCAGTGTCTGGCCGGAGAAAGTAAAGAGCTTTAACCTCGACAAGCAACCGCAGATTGAAGGTCTGTTGCAGGGTATAAAAGGCCAGTACCTGATCTTTGATAATGGGGTAATCAATATCCGAAAATATACGGCCTACAATGTGCAGTTTTCGGTCTATGGCTGATAGCTATGGTTGATGACTCTTGTAATCTATAGCCCCCGATTGACGATAACAAACTATAAGGAAGTTCCTAATGAGAGATGCGCTGCCACAAACAATTTTTCTGCAAGACTATAAAGTCTCGCCATTTATTATTGAAAAAACCGATCTGGTTTTTGATCTCGGGGAACACAACACCAAAGTAACAGCAACCTTGGCTGTTAAGCGCAATCCACTCAGCGATGAACCCTCCGCTGATCTTGTGCTACACGGCAGTGAAGGCCTGGATCTGCAGTCGGTGCAGGTTGACGGCAAGTTACTAGAAGAGGGTGGCTATAGCTGTGACGACGAGTCATTGACCATCAGTGGTCTGCCCGATAGCGCGATCATTACCACCGAAGTACTGATCTTGCCGCAGCTGAATACCACCATGATGGGCCTGTATAAATCCCGCACTATGTATTGCACCCAGTGTGAGGCCGAGGGTTTTCGCGATATCACCTATTACCTTGATCGCCCAGATGTGATGTCGGAATTCACCTCTAAGGTAATCGCCGATAAAGCCACTTTCCCTGTGCTGCTCTCCAACGGCAACCCAATAGCCAGCGGTGATCTCGAAGGCGGCAAACATTTTGTCACCTGGCACGACCCATTTAAAAAACCTGCCTACCTGTTTGCACTGGTGGCCGGCACCCTGAGTGTGGTCGAAGATCGCTTTACCACTATGTCCGGGCGCGATATCAAGTTGCAGATATTTGTCGAAGAGAAAGATCTAGATAAATGTGCTCACGCCATGCTCTCATTGAAAAATTCGATGCGCTGGGACGAGCAGGTCTATGGTCGCGAGTACGATCTAGATATCTTTATGATTGTCGCCGTGGACGATTTCAATATGGGTGCCATGGAAAACAAAGGGCTTAATATCTTTAATACCTCGGCAGTACTGGCCAACCCAAAAACTACCACCGATGCCGCTTTTCAGCGGGTCGAAGGGATTGTTGCCCACGAGTATTTTCACAACTGGTCCGGCAACCGGGTTACCTGTCGCGACTGGTTTCAGTTGAGTCTTAAAGAGGGTTTTACCGTCTATCGAGACTCGCAATTTTCCGCCGATATGAATTCCGCTACCGTTAAACGTATCGAAGATGCCACCTACCTGCGCACCCACCAGTTTGCCGAAGACGGTGGTCCAATGTCCCACCCGGTGCAGCCAGACTCCTATATGGAGATTAATAACTTCTACACCCTGACCGTTTATGAAAAGGGCGCAGAAGTGGTGGGCATGTATCACAGCCTGTTGGGTGACGAACTATTTAGAAAGGCCACCGACCTTTACTTTGATCGCCATGATGGTCAGGCGGTGACTATCGAAGAATTTGTAAAGGCCATGGAAGATGCTAGCGGTCGTGATTTCACCCAGTTCCGTCGCTGGTACAAACAGTCCGGTACGCCGAATTTAAAAGTCAGCTCCAGTTACGATGCAGCGGCTAAAACCATGACGCTAGATTTTGCCCAGAGCTGCCCGGCAACTCCGGGTCAGCCGCAAAAGCAGGCCTTTGTTATTCCGGTAAAACTCGGCTTGGTCGGCGCTTCCGGTGATCTGCCGCTAAATGCCAGTGGCGATACTGAGATTGTCTATGAAGTCACCGAGACTACTCAGCAGCTGGTGGTTGAGAATATTCATGAAGCCGCCGTGCCCTCATTGTTGCGTGGCTTATCGGCACCGGTAAAACTCGACTACCCCTATAGTTCAGAACAGCTTGCCCATCTGATGGCCAACGACAGCGATGGATTTAATCGTTGGGATGCGGGGCAGAAATTGAGCTTTGTGCTATTACAGAAGCTCACTGAAGATAGCGTGCATCAGCGGCCGTTGGTGATGGACCAGCAGCTGATCAATGCCTATGACTCTCTACTCAGTGATAAGCATCTCGACCCGGCAATGGTTGATTTAATGTTACGACTGCCCAGCGAAGCGCAGCTTCACGAAGAGGCAGATGTTATCCATGTAGAGGCGATTCACGCTGCGCGGGATTTTGTTCGTAAATCACTTGCCGAAGCGCTCTCGGAAAAATTGCTGGCGGTTTATCAGCGCCATAATATTGAGCAGGATTACCAACCAGATGCAGCACAGATTGGTCGTCGTGCACTCAAGAATGTTGCTCTGGGCTATTTAATGTTGATCGACAACGTAGGTGTTGATCTGGCTTGGACGCAATTTCAACATGCCGACAATATGACCGATAAAGCCTCTGCACTGGCCTGTCTGGTCAATTCGTCAGCGGCACAGGAGCAGGCGGCTAGTGCGTTGGCCGAGTTTGAACAAGAGTATCGCGACGAAGGCTTGGTGATGAATCTATGGTTGCAGATTCAGGCGACCAACTCTCAGCCGGAGGGTTTAGCGCGCGTCAAAGCATTACTTGAGCACTCTGCGTTTACCATGAGTAATCCAAATAAAATCCGCAGCCTTATCGGCGGTTTCTGCAGTGGCAATTTGGTTAATTTCCATAATTCGGATGGTTCGGGTTACCAGTTCTTAAAGGAGCATATTCTTACTTTAAATAGCCAAAATCCACAGGTAGCTGCGCGTCTAGTAACACCCTTAACCCGCTGGAAGAAATTCCCCGAGCCAAATCGACAGCAGATGCGTGATGCACTACAGGTGATTGCCGATGAGCCGAAACTGGTTAAAGATATCTACGAAATTGCGATTAAGTCGCTTTAAAAGCTTTGAAGCAGAAGCCTGTCACTAAAATATAACAGAGGCTGGTAAAGCTTATATTGTTGTCTATGCTTTAAGTGTCAGGTCAGTATTGTCCTTTTTACTGGTCTGGCAATGGCGACCGCTCTACGTTTAGTAGTGAATGTCTAATCCCCATTCAGGGTCGTTAAGGACAGATGTAACTCCATTTAAGAGGGGCCTAATCAGCCCCTTTTTTTTACGAGCCGAGTTTTTACGAGCCGAGTTTTTACAGGCCTGTCATCCCGACAGAGCGCAGCGACGAGGGATCTCCCTCCCGTCATCCCAGCGAAGGCTGGGACCTCTATCAGATTTCTCCCTCCGGTCGAAATGACAGCTCACCCAACCCGATTATCCAACCCGACTATTCAACCAACCTAGCAGATCCCCATAAACCTCAAGCTTATTCGTCTCATTTAGCATCTCATGGCGACCCTTTGGGTAGAGTTTGCAATCAATATTTACAACGCCAGCAGCCTCTAAAATATCAGCCAATTTTTCTACCCCTTTACCCTGACCACC
>CAWUVN010000029.1:0-7842 GCA_963925995.1 uncultured Pseudomonadales bacterium
CTCACAAAGGTATGATTGGCTACTTTGAAACACTGAGTCTTGAGGATTCAGAAGCGATCCATGCATTTTTAGACGATAAGCAACAGCGCCTACCAGAGATGCTTGAGATGAGCTTTCTGCAGAAAATCGAATACTGGTTTGTCTACTGGACTGCCAGGCTTGGAGAGAAATATCCCGACCTGCTAAATGCCACCCGCGATCTAATGATGTGATCGCGCTGTGGCCAGAACAATTTTTTAAAGCCGATAAAACCTCATCGCCCGATCACGCAACGACCCGACCCGCAGCTTTAAAATATCCAAGAGATAGTTCTGATAGAGCCGCCATGGCGCCTTGGCACCCTGCTTGGGGAATTGATCTATAGCGCGATCTATATAGCCCGAGGCCAAATCCAAAAATGGAATGCGCTGCATCAGCGGATCATCAATTCTCGGCACACAGTATTGATAGTTATGTTTATCCATATAGCTCAGCAGACGGCAGACATACTCGCTAGTCAGGTCACACTTTAAAGTCCACGAGGCATTGGTGTATCCAGCGGCGAGCGCAAAGTTCGGCACATCGCTAAACATCATCCCCTTGTAACCAACAGCATCGGGAATCTTGACCGGCTCCCCATCGACCCTCAACTGCATTCCACCCAGTACCAACAACTCCAGACCGGTAGCACTAACAATAATATCTGCTTCGAGAAAATCCCCGGACTTTAGCTGAATACCCTTTTCGGTAAACCGTTCTATATGGTCGGTGACTATGCTGGAGGCACCCTTGCGCAATGAGCGAAACAGATCTCCATTGGGCACCAAACAGAGACGCTGATCCCAGGGTTTGTAACTGGGGTTAAAGTGAGTATCTATATCAAAGTCATCGCCGAGCCAGTGGCGCGCCGATTTGCGCAGCAGCTTTTTAACCAGTGCCGGATAGCGCCGACTCAGCTGATACACCAATGCCTGCAGGCTGACATTTTTCCAGCGGGTTAAACCATAGGCGACTTTTTCGGGCAATATTTTGCCCAGCGCTCGGCTTAGCATATCTACATCCGGACGCGAGATCACATAGGTCGGTGAACGCTGCAACATGGTCACATGGCCGGCGGTTTTGGCCATTGAGGGCACCAGTGTAATGGCGGTAGCGCCGCTGCCGATAATTACCACCCGCTTGCCGCTGTAATCGAGATCTTTAGGCCACTGTTGGGGATGGACTAACTGACCCTTAAACTGCTCGGCACCGGGAAAGTCTGGCGTATAGCCTTGGTCATAGCGGTAATAACCGGTACAGCTATAGATAAAGCTGCATGTGGCTGTTTCAATTTCGGCTTCAATCTCACTTTCACTCTCAGCCCCTACCCTTTGAATACAAAGCGTCCACTTGGCAGTGCGGCTATCCCAGTCCGCCGAGATCACCCGACGCTGATATTGAATATGTTTTTCAATTCCGTATTCGGCTGCTGTCTCGTGGATATACTCACGAATAGCAGTGCCATCAGCTATCGCTTTTTTATCGCGCCAGGGCTTAAAACTGTAACCCAATGTGTGCATATCCGAATCGGAACGAATACCCGGATAACGAAATAGATCCCAGGTGCCGCCCATAGCTTCGCGGCTCTCGATAATACTGAAGGTTTTATTTGGCTGATTGCGGGTTAGATGGCAGGCTGCCCCGATACCAGATAATCCAGCGCCGATAATAACGAGATCAAAGTGATTCATATATAGCCTTCTATTCCAGCTTAAACTGGTATTTTATGGCTAAATAAACCGCTTAGAATATCTCCGCAGAGAGATTATTAAAATGGCCACCAGCCTTTTATAGATCGGTCGAGACTTTTAGAGCATTGTTGCAACTGGGCATTGTAGGTTTCAGTCTGTCTTTTCACCTTGGCGGCAACGCCGGTTAAAAAGCTTTTCTTTTTATAGGTGCCCCGTTTATAACCACCCCAACCCTCATGGTATGCCAGATATTGTTTATAGGCATCCCATTTAGAAATGCCGAGATTTTTGTGGGTTTTATCTGTGTACCAACCGACAAAGTTTATCGCATCGGCAAAATTATCACGATCGTGACTCCAGTTGCCGGTGTCGCGACGATAGTCATTCCAGGCGGGGTTCTGCGCCTGAGCATAGCCATAGGCAGAGGATTTTCGCGGCAGAGGAATAAACAAGAACTTTGGTCGGTCGGGGCGAACATTGGCCCTAAAAGTCGACTCCTGCTTAATAATCGCCATCATCAAGCCTATAGGGGTACCCCAGCGCTTATTGGCCTTGCGTGCCGCTTTATACCAATCGGTTTCACCCTTAAATATTTTGCACACATCTTCAACCTGGCTGGGCTTGTAAGTCGCACAGCCAGACAGGGTAAAAACAAGGGCAAGAATAAATAGTCGATTTATCGGCATAGGTTTTCGCGCAGGTAATTTTTTTGCCAAGTTTACAGCATTCTCTCTATTATTCATGGCTAATTACTCAGAGTTAATAAGCAGACAGCGGTTTTATCTTTGCTCGCCCGCCCCTATAATCGGATGCTTAATTTTATTGATCAGGCGATAACCATGAGCACAGAGCCAGAACAGGCAAACAACTATATCTTCACTGGAACCTGCCGTGCCGGCAGTGGTGTTGTTGCGGCAGTCACCGGCTTTCTCGCCGAGAGAGACTGCTATATCTGTGCCCTTGAGCAATTTGATGATGAATCGACAAACAAGTTTTTTATGCGCGCGGTATTTCGTCCGCAGGACAATTCACCCTCTATTGAAGAGATTAAAAGCGGTTTTAGTGAAGTGTCCGCGGCCTTTGCTATGGAATGGAAAATTCACGACCCCAAAGTTCCAGTAAAAACCCTGATTATGGTCTCCAAATACGATCACTGTTTAGACGATATTCTCTACCGTCGCCGCAAAGGTGAATTCAATATGGAGATCACCGCAGTCGTCTCCAATCATATGGATTTGCGCGCCATGGTCGAACGGGAAGGTGTGCGCTTTATTCACCTGCCCGTCACGACGGATACCAAAGCCCAGCAGGAACAGCGGTTGATTGAAATTGTCGACGAAACTGGTACCGAACTGGTGGTACTCGCGCGCTATATGCAGATACTCTCTGATGATCTGACCCAACAGCTATCGGGACGTTGCATTAATATTCACCACTCATTCCTGCCCGGCTTTAAAGGCGCCAAGCCATATCATCAGGCTTACGATCGAGGGGTAAAACTGATTGGTGCCACCGCTCATTATGTCACTTCAGATCTGGATGAGGGGCCGATTATTGAACAGGTATTAACTCGCGTTGACCATAACTACAGGCCTGAACAGCTAGTGCGTGTGGGTCGCGACAATGAGTGTATGGCGTTGGCAAAAGCAATTACCTACCATATTGAGCGACGAGTTTTTCTCGACGGCAATAAGACTGTGGTTTTCTTAGCAGGTTAAAAGAGCCGGATAAAAGAGCTGGTTAAACCAGCTCTACTACGCCAGGCTTCAACAGAACACGTTTACTCTTATACAGAGTTCCCAACGCCTGCTTGTACTTTTTCTTAGAGACTTTAAATACAGCGTAAATTTCTTCCGGCGCACTTTTATCGGTAAGCGTTGACTGGCCACCAGAGGCTTGCAGATGCTGAATAATCTGCTCACCCAAATCGTGATCGCCCTGCAGTGTCGCCTGACTTATAACCAGATCAATCTTTCCATCACTGCGAATACTCTTGATAAACCCAGGTAGCCGCTCACCAATTTTCAATGGTCTAAAAGCATCACCGCGAAAGATCAAACCGAGAAACTTATCATTGATAACGGCCTTGTAACCGAGGTCGGTACGACCGGCAATCAGCAGATCCACCGCCTGTCGAGGCTTTAACCAAACCGATTCTTCTTCAAGGTGATTCTGCAATCTTGTAGATGCAGCGATTCGATCGCTATCCTCATCGTGGAACACGTAGACCACATAGGAATAGCCTTCTTCCATCGGCTTGTCCTGCTCGCTGTAGGGAACCAGCAGATCTTTCGGCAGCCCCCAATCCATAAAGGCACCGGCATTGTTGATATCTATAACTTTAAGCATTTCGCAGCGGCCCACTTCAACCTTGGGGGTTTCCGTGGTGGCGATTAATAGATCTTCGGAATCGAAGTAGAGAAACACATTGAGCCAGTCGCCAATTTCGCAATCTTCGGGAACATAGCGCGCAGGCAATAAAATTGTGCCCAAATCATCGCCATCCAGATAGACACCAAAGTCTACTTCTTTGACGACCTCTAACTTATTGAACCTGCCAACTTCTACCATGCTGTAAACCGCTTAAAATTATTGAATTCCCAAATCACCTAGAGTCATCGAAGGTTTTCAGGCTTAAATTCGCCGCGGCAGTATACAGCAGTTAGCCCTCAGATACAGATTCAGCCTGCGGCTCGCCAAGCTGTTCATGTGTAGGTGCTACAGAAGCATTTTCAGACTCAGCTACAGCCTTTTCGAGATAGGCAATATAATCGCCAACGGTGATAAAAGTCTCAATATCTTCATCGCTGATATCAATTGAAAACTGATCCTCAAAATCCATAGCCAGAGCCAACTTTTCCAGTGAGTCTATTTTCAAGTCATCTAGCAGCATTGAAGGATTGAGCTCTGTAACCTTGCCAGCCTTTCTTACTGCATGATTATCGAGGACAGCTTCGTAGACAGTTTCGGTGATAGTGCTGGTAACAGCTGGCTGATCATTATTATCCATAATTATTTTGCCTTTTTTCCATAAGTAAGCGCTTATCTGAAGCGTCGAGCAGAGAGCTTTTCAAATAAAATTATATTTACAATCGCATCCAATTCGTCAGTATCTAATCCGTTGGAATCCAGTTAAAAGTAGTCTACAAAAACCTGCGGTACCAATTGAATTAAAGTATTTCAACGATTGAAAATTAAACGTTCATATATAGACTATAGTTGTAGCCGTTGGTTACTGCAGATAAAACAGTACCTCCACTACGGAGTAATACAAGGTAGGCCAAACACCCCAGCGACCAGGATCATTCAACGAGCAATCAAATGAAAATATTTTCGACCCCTGGCTTCGCCAACGTCTGGGTACTGACCCTGAGCAATGCCATGGCCGCCTCGATCATGACCCTGATGATACTGGTCGGCAGCCTGGTTGGCGCCGAACTCGCCCCCTCCGCAGAATGGGCTACCCTACCCATAGCCCTAACCGTGATTGGCACTGCAGCAAGCATCCTGCCAGCCACAGCCTGCATGCAACTATTGGGTCGCAAATACGCACTGCTAGCATTTATGGCGCTCGGTATTTTTGCCTGCTGGCTGGCTAGCAGTGCTCTAGAACAACAGAGTTTTGCGTTATTTTGTATTGCCGCAGTCCTGCTTGGCTCAACCAATGCCGCACTGCAGCAGACCCGTTTTGCCGCGATGGAATCTGTAGCCCCTGAACATGGCCCAACTGCCGCATCACTGATGATGTGCGGCGGTATTCTCGCCGCTATTATTGGCCCTGAACTGGCGGTTTTTGGCGCCCACCTAACCGCCGTCGATTATCAGGGTTCCTACTGGCTGGCCGCAGTAACGGTAATACTCGCCGCGGGTTTATTAACCTTCTATAAGCCCACTACCGCAGTCGTCAAACAACAGGCTGCCACCGCTCGCTCAACTGGCGATATAATCCGCAACCCAACATTTATTTTAGCCCTGACCAGTGGCGCAGTAGCCTTTGTCGTAATGTCATTTGTAATGACCGGCACCCCAATCAGCATGCACCATGTGTATGGGCACTCACTCGTGGAAACCAAATGGGTGATTCAGAGCCATATAGCGGCAATGTTCCTGCCCTCACTGATTGCCCCACTACTGTTCAAGAAACTCGGCATTAGGGGCATGATGGCCGCAGGACTGGCCTGTTACTGCGCAACCATTGCCATCGGCTATTTTGATATCAGTGTTAAGGGTTTCTGGATGCAGCTGGTACTACTGGGAGTCGGCTGGAATTTTCTGTTTGTCTCGGGAACCGCACTACTACCGAGAACCTATGAAGAGCGAGATAAGTTTAAGGGACAGGCTATCAACGACCTGACAGTATTTACCTTTCAGGCTTTAGCCTCACTGTCCGCAGGATGGGCGCTCGGCTTGATCAACTGGCAACAGATGCTGCTGATCTGCCTGCTGCCAATTGCCATGATGTTAGTGCTTTTAGTAACGGAAGGAAGAATCAGTCGCCGCGATAGACACAGCCACTAGTGCAGGTCTCTTTGATAGTAATACAGCTGAGCAGAGGCAACTGAGGCTTTAGCTTACTCCAAATCCAAATCGCCAGATTCTCACTGGTCGGATTTTCCAGACCCTCAATATCATTGAGGTAATGATGATCCAACTGCTCATAGATAGGCGCAAAAGCCTTCTTGATGTCACCAAAGTCGATAACCCAACCACTGGTATCGCCAATCGGCCCTTCGACATGAATAGACACCATAAAAGAATGGCCGTGCAAACGCGCACATTTATGCCCCTCAGGAACATTGGGAAGACGATGAGCCGCCTCGATATTAAATTCTTTGTAAATCTGCATTTTTACTACTTTAGAGGACTAATTAGGGGGCATATCTTAGGGCCGCACAAACTATATGTATATAGTGTTAGAAAATGTTTGACAGCTAACCTCAATTCAGTAGAATGCACTCCTTCTTTCAGGGGGTGGTTAGCTCAGCTGGTAGAGCATCGCCCTTACAAGGCGAGGGTCACAGGTTCAATCCCTGTACCACCCACCAAAGTTTAGAAAGTTTATGCGGACCGGTAGTTCAGCTGGTTAGAATGCCGGCCTGTCACGCCGGAGGTCGCGGGTTCGAGTCCCGTCCGGTCCGCCACTAAATTACATCAAGCCCCTGTTTTTGCAGGGGTTTTTTGTTTCTGAGATAAAATTAACCTTTTAAGTTACATATTAGGTTACATTTCATCTTCTAAAAGTTATTTCCAGATATGTATTCTGCGTGCATCTCAAGATATCAAACCTAAAAATGGAATTACGAGTCCCCACCCCCCCCCTCCGAAAGTCCTTGCTTTGTCTATTTATATACTCGCCGCAAAAAAAATCATTCATATGTTGGCAACAGTTTAAAGTTGGCCCTATGATTGCGATTCATAACCGAATAGACAACTATGGAACAACAAAATACGCAAGAGCTACTAGTTCAAGCTAGAGCATTCAACGAAGACTTTGACACGCTACTTCATTACCTCAAAGCCCGTATCCTCTCCACATTAAGACTAGGCAAAGTGCATCAGCCAAGACGTTATGATTACTGGGAAAAGGATAAAGGTGAGTTCTATTGGTATGGTGAAATACAGATGCCAGAGCCTGACTCCAAAAGCCTGCTCTATGTTGGTGAATGGTGTTACCTGGAAAATCACCCTGATGTCATAAAAAATGAGCGCTTGTTCTCTAGAGCGGCCAAACGTCTTCGTAACAATCCTTTCGAGAATATCCTTAGGAACAACCCAGACTATAAGTCTTTTAAGGATTCGATAACATCTCAAAAGGTTAGCCTACATGAGGACCTTAAGGGCTCTCATGATGACGTAGGTCTTCTGCGTATAGCGAGCTTGCGAGTGCTTGCTGGAGGTATAGCGGCCTATGTTGACCCTCTTTACTTGAAAAGACCCTCACATCACTATCCTATTGATCTAAGTGATCATAGCCCAACCATGATGGCTGAAAAGGCTGAAATTGGAAAGCTAGTATATCCAAGTGATAAGACCATCAGTGCAGCCAAACGCCTGATAAGAAACATTAAGGAAGAGGAAGGTGAAGTAGACCCATCTATAGAAGCTATAGCCAGAGGAGAACCCTTCGCATCAG
>CAWUVN010000030.1:0-9859 GCA_963925995.1 uncultured Pseudomonadales bacterium
GAAACCTTCAATCACCTGATCATTGCCTTCTTTATCAATGGTCAGTGCCTGACCATCAACATTGGTCGGAATACCACCCATCATATAGTGACAGGTTGGAACAACCGGAATTGGCTCTTTAACTGGATCAGCGTGAGCAAAGGTACGTGACAGTTCAAGAATACCCGGCAGTTTGGCATTCAAAGTTTCTTCACCCAAATGATCGAGCTTAAGGTAAACATGATCGCCGTCGGGGCCACAACCACGGCCTGCAAGAATCTCCAGCACCATAGAGCGGGCAACCACATCGCGGCCAGCCAGATCTTTGGCATTGGGGGCATAACGCTCCATAAAGCGCTCACCATCTTTATTGATTAAATATCCACCCTCACCACGACAGCCTTCTGTGACCAGCGTACCCGCACCGTGAATACCGGTTGGGTGGAACTGCCACATCTCAATATCCTGCACCGGGAACCCCGCGCGCAGCGCCATACCAATACCGTCGCCAGTACAGATATGTGCATTAGTGGTAGAAGCGTAGATACGCCCTGCTCCGCCAGTGGCAAATACAGTGGCTTTAGATTTCACATAAACCGTTTCGCCGGTTTCGATATTAAGAGCAACAACACCCACTACAGCGTTATCGGCGTTCTTTACAATATCGACGGCAAACCATTCATTTAAAAAAGTAGTTTCGTTTTTCAAGTTGCCCTGATACAGGGTGTGCAGTAGTGCGTGACCGGTTCGGTCAGCCGCCGCACAGGTTCGAGCAGCCTGACCGCCCTTACCAAAATCCTTAGACTGACCACCGAACGGACGCTGATAAATACGCCCCTCTTCAGTACGCGAGAAAGGTAGACCCATATGCTCCAGCTCAAAGATCGCCTCTGGGCCGGTCTGACACATATATTCAATCGCTTCCTGATCACCAATATAGTCAGAGCCTTTGATAGTGTCATACATATGCCACTGCCACTGATCATTGGGATCGTCGCTGGCGATTGCACAGGTAATACCACCCTGAGCAGACACAGTGTGCGAACGGGTTGGAAAAACTTTGGTAATTACTGCTGTTTTATAACCGGATTGCGCCAACTGAAGTGCGGCGCGCATACCAGAACCGCCACCACCGACGATTACGGCATCAAAACTCATCGTTCTAATGTTAGCCATGTACTTAAATTCCCCAGAGAATATCGATAGCCCAGACCACGTAAAGCAACGTAATTGCAATCATGCCCAGCTGTAAAAAGATACGGATAGCAGTTGCCTTTGGCCCAATCAATCTGACCGTTATATAGTCAGTCAAAACACACCACATCCCAATCCATGCATGAGCAGCAATCGAGAGTATGGTGATCAGGCTATACATACGCATGGGCAGTGAACTATTTAACTCAGCCCACTGCGCGTAATCCAAATTAGGATTAGCAAAGAAGTAACCGACAATAAACACCAGATAAGAGGTCATTACCCAGGCGCTAATGCGTTGAATCATCCAATCGGACAGGCCACTGCGGCCAAGACTAGTCACTGAAGTAACCATTATAGAATCCACCAAGTAATAAGAGCGATAACAACAACCGCCAACACCACTGCCGCCCAGGCGCTATTGCGGCCGCTTTCAAAAGAATCCTCACCGACCCCGAAATCCATAATCAGATGACGGATACCAGCGATGGCGTGATAGGCCAGAGCAGCGAGACTGCCCCAGATAACAAACTGACAAACTGGATTATTAAGCGTCTCAGCCAACTGGTTAAAGCTCGACTCTGAGGCGAGGCTGCTCTCAAGCATCCATAAAAATATGGCTACAGCAAAAAATAAAATCACACCTGAAACACGGTGCAAAATAGATACATAAGATGTAATTGGAAGTTTTATAGTTCCAATATCAAGATTTACAGGTCTTTTATTATCCACGGCGGGTATTACCTTAAGGTGGTATTCCGAAAAAAACGGAGATGAATTTAAAATGATTTCAATTAAAAACAGAATTAAACTAATCTAAGACTGAAAGTTCCAACGGCAGAACATCCAGTAACATGATGGCGCCGCAGTATAATTACAAGACCGCTCAAATTCAATTGAGAATGGTCAAAACTCTAACTATTTTCAGCTTCAGAGCCCTTACATAGCATGAATCTACTTCAAGCCACAGTGAACGTACTTATTTTTACCCATAAAAAACCGTCAGTTCCCATTTCGAGCTATTCAAACGGTGCATAGTGAGTATCCTTTCGGGCAATTTAGCCTTTAAATTAAAGGGCCGAAAGCACTTTGATAGCTGGATTTAGTTGACAATTTGCCGCGAACATCTATAGTTGCAGGCCGGAAATCTCCGCACACAAATCAAGTTATTCCAGAGGATCCTGCATGAGCAATCGTAAAGCGACCCTTTCAATTGAAGGACAGGCTCCTATAGAGCTGCCTATTTTGGAAGGAACATTAGGTCAAGACGTTATTGATATCGGCACACTCGGGGCACACAATATATTCACCTACGACCCTGGCTTTTCGGCAACTGCTGCCTGCCAATCAGACATTACCTATATCGACGGAAACAAAGGTGTTCTGCTACATCGCGGATATCCCATCGAACAACTCGCTGAAAAATCTGATTACCTGGAAACCTGTTACCTGCTTCTCGAAGGCGCACTGCCAAACGCAGAGCAAAAAGCTGAATTTGAAAACACCATTAAATATCACACCATGGTTAACCGTTCGGTTGAGCTGTTTATTAGCGGCTTCCGCTATGACGCGCACCCAATGGCTATGATGTGTGGTGTAGTTGGTGCAATGTCGTCGTTCTATCACGACTCACTGGACATCACTAACGAAGAACACCGCAAGATCTCTGCACACCGTTTGATTGCAAAGATACCAACGATTGCCGCCATGTGTCACAAGCACTTTACCGGCCAACCATTTATCTACCCAGACAACTCTCTCTCATACTCAGAGAACTTTCTGCACATGATGTTTGGCACGCCCTGCGAGCCCTACAAAATAGAACCTGCTATCGCCAAAGCGATGGACCGTATCTTCTTACTGCACGCAGATCACGAGCAGAATGCTTCGACATCTACCGTGCGCTTGGCTGGCTCCACTGGCGCCAACCCATTCTCCTGTATTGCAGCAGGCATTGCCGCACTTTGGGGCCCCGCACATGGCGGTGCCAATGAAGCAGTACTGGATATGCTTGAAGAGATTGGTCACGAAGACAACATTGAAGCCTATGTTGCTAAAGCTAAGGACAAGAGCGATCCATTCCGTTTGATGGGCTTTGGTCACCGGGTTTACAAAAACCACGACCCAAGAGCGACTGTCATGCGTCAGAGCTGTGATGAAGTACTTGAAGTGCTTGGCCTGGAAAATGACCCACTGTTCCGTCTTGCCAAGAAGCTTGAAAAAATCGCTCTGGAAGATGAGTATTTTGTCAGCAAGAAGCTCTACCCCAACGTTGATTTCTACTCCGGCATTATTCTTAAAGCACTGGGTATTCCCGTTGAGATGTTTACCGTAATCTTCGCCACAGGTCGCACTGTAGGCTGGATCTCACACTGGAACGAGATGATTACTCATCCCTACCGTATCGGTCGTCCACGCCAGTTATATACTGGTGCTGGTGTGCGCGATTACACAGAAGTGGAAGATAGATAAGCCTCGAAATACGAGCGTTAAAAAAGGCAGCTTCGGCTGCCTTTTTTTGTGTCCCTCTTTGTCATCCTGAGCCCACTACCCACCTGTCATCCTGAGCCCAATACCCACCTGTCATCCTGAGCGAAGCCGAAGGATCCCAACACAAACCAAGAGATTCTTCACTCAGGTTCAGAATGACAGATAGCTAGCATTAATCACATTATAGGCCCAGAATGAAACCGAAACTCCGTATCCGGTTGCTCAACCAACTCACGCTCACGCTGAGCAATCTCAGCAATCCGATCATCGATAGAAACATCACCCGCCACCGTCTTCGCCAAGCGTAAATAATCCTGATAATGGCGCGCTTCAGACTTCAATAGCGACCGGTAAAAAGCCTCCAGCTCCTCATCCAGATAAGGCGCCAATTTGGCAAAGCGCTCACAGGAACGAGCCTCGATAAACGCACCAATAATTAGTATATCCACCAATTTATGAGGGTCTTTATTGCGCGCCATATCGCGTAATCCTGCAGCATAGCGAGAAGCTGATACATGTACATAAGTAATCTTACGACGCTTCATCAACGCAATAACCTGCTCAAAATGGCGCATCTCCTCACGAGCCAGACGGGACATTTTATTTAGCAGGTCAAAATTATCGGTATAGCGATTAATCAGACTTAAAGCCGTACTCGCCGCCTTCTTTTCACAGTTGGCGTGGTCGATAAGCATTAGGGATTGATTTTCCAAGGCATTTTCAACCCAGCGATCCGGTGTCGGACAGGGCAAGAAGGCATTGATTTCATCTAGGGCTGAAGCGGTGGAGACTGACATTTAATACTCATATATTTTTTTATTAATTCGTACTCAACTCTGACATTCTTGCACGCCAAACTGTCATCCTGAGCGAAGTCGAAGGATCTCAAACCATGAGATTCTTCACATAGGTTGACAGATAGCTGCGCAAGTTATTCCGCATTCTCCAAAAACTCTTTAACAGCCGCATTGTGCTCACCATCAACCTGCTGAATCATCGGCCGCTCAGACATCAGCTGCAACCAATCCCTCAAACCATCAACTTCGTCGACTATATTCCAACCCCAGACCTTTCTTGCCACAGGCACCGCAGTTTTAAACACGTAATAGGCAAAAAAGTCAGCCATAGTAATCTCTTCGCCGAGCAGATAGGGAGAAAACTTGCTCAACCTCTGCATGGCCGCCAAGCCCTTAACCATAACCGGCTTAACCTCATCGGCAACCGCCTGATTTAGCTCGCGCCCAAAAAACACATAGCCCAACAGCCGAGCCGACTCAATCGCCACATACAGCTCAACCACCTTGATCAACTGCGCCATCTGCGCGCGACGAAAGCTATCACTATCAGTCATTGGGAGCTCGGGAATACAGCTCTCCAAAAAACCCATAATCGCCGTGGTCTCACTTAAATAGCCCTCATCAACCTCAATGCAGGGAATTTTACCCATCGGGCTCAGCTCGAGAAATGGCTCGCTGTAAGTTGGCCCTATATAAACCTCTTCAAATTCAAAACCCTTCTCCAACAAAAAGGCTTTAACCATTGCGTAGTAATTGCTTAGGGGTGCACCGTAGAGTTTGATCATAATTAGGCTTCCAATTCCATATTCAGAATTTGTTAATCGTTTTAACAAGTATAGCGGTTAGCGGTTAGCGGTAAATCGTTAAAAGAGCTATTCAAAAAAGCACTGAAAAAAACCTGTAAAAAACTATTTTAAACCCGGGCATTCATTGAAGAATAACTGTAATAAGAGATATAGATAAAAACAGCCTACAGTGATAACCGCTATAAGTGTCTGCTATATAAAGCCCACCACTCAAACCAACCTCTCAATAGAAATTATTTCAATATATTTAACAATAACTTAACAGCATTTTTTAATTTAAACCCCTATCTAAGCTCAAGCCAACCTGAATGCATAACCACCTGTAAATAAACTACAAATTCACGTACAATGGCGCTCCGTTTTCAAGGCCGTTTTCCGGAATTGAAGCAAACAATTACTTTTAAAACCACAGGAGAAACCAGCCGTGCTAGAAGCCTATCGTGCTCACGTCGCTGAACGTCAATTAGAGAATATCCCACCAAAACCACTGGACCCAGAATGGACTGCAGGGTTGGTAGAGTTATTAAAGAACCCACCAGCCGGCGAAGAAGCGTTTCTCCTAGACCTAATTGCCAACCGCGTACCTCCTGGAGTAGACGAAGCCGCCTACGTAAAAGCGAGTTTTTTAAGCGCGCTGGTTAATGGCGAAGCCTCCTCACCGATCATCGATCGCAGCGCCGCAGTAACCTTGCTCGGCAACATGCACGGCGGCTACAACGTCGCTACACTGGTTGCCTTGCTTGACGATGCCGAATTAGCCGGCCAAGCCGCTGAAGAATTAAAAAGCACATTGCTCGTATTTGACGCCTTCCACGATGTCGCCGAAAACGCCGATGGCGGCAACCAGCACGCCAAGGCCGTTATGCAGTCTTGGGCCGATGCTGAATGGTTTACCAACAATGATAAGGTGCCTGAAAGCATCACAGTAGCGGTCTTTAAAGCCACTGGCGAAATCAATACCGATGACCTCAGCCCAGCACAGGATGCTTGGTCGCGCCCCGATATCCCCTTACACGCCCGCGCTATGTTTAAAATGACCCGCGACGGCATGCACCCAGAAGAGCATGGTGTTATTGGTCCCATGACCCAGATCGACGAGCTAAAAGCGCGTGGCTTACCGGTTGCCTTTATCGGCGACGTGGTTGGAACAGGCTCATCTCGTAAGTCAGCTACAAACTCAGTATTGTGGTTCTTCGGTGAAGATATGCCCGGCGTCCCCAACAAACGCTCTGGCGGCATCTGCTTCGGCAGCAAAGTAGCCCCGATCTTCTTCAACACCATGGAAGATGCTGGCGCCCTAGTCTTTGAAGCCCCAGTGGACAATATTGCCAATGGCGACGTAATCACCATCTACCCTTATGAGGGCAAAATTCTCAACGAAGCTGGCGAAGTGGTTTCCGAGTTTGAACACAAATCAGAAGTGATTCTGGATGAAGTTCAAGCCGATGGTCGTATCAACCTGATTATTGGTCGTGGTTTGACTCAGCGTGCCCGCGAGCACATGGGCCTGCCACCTTCAGAAGTCTTCCGTCACCCCACTGCCCCTATAATCACTGATGCTGGCTTTACGCTAGCGCAGAAAATGGTTGGTAAAGCCTGTGGCACCGACGGTATCCGTCCCGGCACCTACTGCGAACCTAAAATGACTACTGTCGGCTCACAGGACACCACTGGCCCGATGACCAGAGACGAACTGAAAGATCTGGCTTGCCTGGGTTTCTCAACCGATTTAGTAATGCAGTCTTTTTGTCACACAGCGGCTTACCCCAAGCCTGTCGACATTTCTACCCAGCACAGCCTGCCCGACTTTATAATGAACCGTGGCGGCGTTTCTCTGCGTCCCGGTGACGGCATTATTCACAGCTGGCTCAACCGCATGTTGCTGCCTGATACCGTAGGTACTGGCGGAGATTCACACACAAGATTCCCCATGGGTATTTCATTCCCAGGTGGTTCTGGTCTAGTGGCCTTTGCCGCAGCGACCGGCGTTATGCCATTGGATATGCCTGAGTCTGTGTTAGTGCGCTTTAAAGGCAAAATGCAGCCCGGCATTACACTGCGTGACCTAGTACATGCGATTCCTTACTACGGTATCAAAGAAGGTTTGCTGACCGTTGAGAAGAAAGGCAAAAAGAACTTCTTCAGTGGTCGTATTCTGGAAATCGAAGGCGAAGGCATTGAAAGCCTCACCGTAGAGCAAGCCTTTGAATTATCCGACGCCTCAGCCGAGCGTTCAGCGGCCGGTTGTACCATTAAGTTAAGCGAAGATTCCGTTGCCGAGTACCTGCGTTCCAACGCTACTCTGCTGCGCTGGATGATCGCCGAAGGCTATGGCGATGTGCGTACCCTAGAGCGTCGTGTTCGCAAGATGGAAGAATGGCTAGCAGAGCCAACTCTAATGGAAGCTGATGCCAACGCAGAATATGCTGCTGTAATTGAAATTGATCTGGCTGACATCAAAGAGCCAATCGTTTGCTGTCCAAATGATCCGGATGATGCCAAGCTTCTTTCAGAAGTTCAGGGCGACAAAGTCGACGAAATCTTTATCGGCTCATGCATGACCAATATTGGTCACTTCCGCGCCGCAGGTAAACTCCTCGACGAAGCCGGTTCAGTCGATTCCAGATTCTGGATCTGCCCTCCTACTCGCATGGACGCCCACACGCTGATGGAAGAAGGCTACTACAACATCTACGGTAAAGTCGGTGCACGCACAGAGATGCCAGGCTGTTCACTGTGTATGGGTAACCAGGCACGTGTATTAGCCGGTGCTACTGTACTCTCGACGTCTACTCGTAACTTCCCCAACCGTTTGGGCGATGGCGCTAATGTTTATCTGACATCTGCCGAGCTGGCGACAGTTGGTGGTATTTTAGGTCGACTGCCAACAGTCGCCGAGTATATGGAATACGCCAGCAAGATTGATTCAATGTCTGCAGAGGTTTATAGCTACATGAACTTCGACCAGATCGAGTCATTCCAGAAGTCAGCAGAGGAAGGCAAGCTGATTGCAGCGCAGCAGATTGTGGAGGTAACTGGAGCATAAAGCTCCAGTTATCCTGAGGCCTTGGCTGTCATCCTGAGGCCTTGGCTGTCATCCTGAGCGCTTGACTGTCATCCTGAGCGCTTGACTGTCATCCTGAGCGAAGTCGAAGGATCTCGCCCAGGCAAATGTAGATTTTATCCTGGGCACCACCCTGCCGTCATAACGAGCGCCTCACCGTCATTCCGACAGAGCGAAGCGACGAGGGATCTCATTGAAATCTCTCACATTCGTACCAGATTGTATGCAGTTGGTTTCAGATGAAAAAATAATAAAAAAACCCGCTAACGCGGGTTTTTTTAAGCCTATAACTTTCTAACTATCACATATAAGCGTTACTAGTATCCGTATGGTCCGTCACATCACGTACACCCTTCAATTCAGGAATCTTTTCCATCAGGGTTTTCTCTACGCCCTCTTTAAGGGTAAGACTGACTGCAGAACAGCCCTGACAACCACCACCAAACTCAAGTATCGCTACACCTTCGGCCATTTCCGAGAGTGACACCACACCGCCATGAGAGGCCAGCCCAGGGTTAATGTCATTGTAGAGCAGGTAGTTAATTCTGTCTTCGATTGGGCTGTCGTCGCTGACATTAGGTAGTCTTGAGTTCGGCGCACGAATAGTTAGCTGACCGCCAAACTTATCTTCGGCAAAATCTACTTTAGCTTCATCAAGAAAGGGAATGCTGCGCTGTTCGAAGTAACCATTGAAGGCGGCGTATTCAACCACCAGATCTTCTTCATTATGCTCACCGGGACGGCTGTAAGCGATACAGGTTTCAGCTTTGGGTGTGCCGGGATCTGAGACAAACATACGAATGCCTATGCCTTCGCAATTTTGTTTTTCCAATAACCCCGCGAGATATGTCTGGGCTGATTCTGTAATTGTTACGTTGAGCATATTGTTATCCTGAAATGGAATTACAAAAGTAATTCCTGAGTAAAAGACTAGGTTATTTTACGCTATTCTGGTGCCTAGGCAAAAGCCCCTTTTCACTTTTTTAAAGGTCGCTTTTTAAATTCATTTTGGTATGATACGCATCCATCAAAATATTTTGATACACCAGATAAACTAGGGTATAGACAACCATTATGTCTCAGTGTGATAAATCTCAAGGCTACAAACAGCGGCTATTAGATGCTGCTCAACAGCGAATTCTGATTTTAGATGGGGCTATGGGTACCATGATTCAGCGCCATACTCTTGAAGAAGAGCACTTCCGTGGCGCGCGCTTTGCCGATTGGCATACTGACCTAAAGGGCAATAATGATCTTTTAAGCCTTACCCAGCCTGAGATTATCTGTGATATCCACCGCGCCTATCTCGACGCGGGTGCCGATATTATCGAGACCAATACCTTTAATTCGACGACTATCTCGCAAGCTGATTACGAGATGCAGGCTATCTCACGGGAGATAAATGTTGTCTCTGCGCAGCTGGCGAGAAAGGCTGCCGATGAATTTTCGACCCCTGAGCGCCCGCGCTTTGTTGCCGGTATTTTGGGGCCCACCAGCAGAACCGCTTCCCTATCACCGGATGTCAATGA
>CAWUVN010000031.1:0-73437 GCA_963925995.1 uncultured Pseudomonadales bacterium
TGTGGCTGAGCCACTCTTTTTTGAAGGCGGCTTTATCACTGGCGATAGCGGCGCAGAGTTCATCGCTCTGGGCTGGCTGTTCTTGGTGGGCCTGTAACTTGTAGAGCAGGCTGTTAAGGATTTGTTTGGGTTCGCCGCACAATGTCTGTGTGGCGGGATAGACGCGATTAAACACTTGCTTGTCGCTATCTATATGAATGAGTTTTTCTGGCGGCACGACACTGCCGCTGGCGGTGTCGATCTGACTAAAGCTGGTGCCGATGGCGAGTAGGCAGTCGCAGTTTTCAAAGGCATTGCGTGCGCTGGGGACGGCAGCGGGGCCAAAGATCATGCCGCTGTGCAATGGATGTCTGGCGGGGAAGCTGCTGATGCCTGAGAGGGTGGTGCTAACCGGTGCGCCGAGTTGTTCGGCGAGGGCGATTAGTTCTGATTGGGCATCGACTGCACCCCATCCGACCAGGATGCCAGGGTGGTCTGCGTCGAGCAGATATTTGGCGGTGCTGCTGACTTCGACATCGCTGTATTCGAGCTGTTCCTGATTGGCGGCTGATAGATGGATAGAAAGTGGCTCTTCGATATCTGCGCTGGCAATCTGAACGCTTACGGGGATTTCTATAAGAACTGGGCCCGGTTTTTCGCTGGTGGCGATATTGTAGGCGTTAAATATGATTTCGATGATCTGCTGATGTTCGGTGATTTGAAAGCTGGCTTTGGTCAGGGGTTTTAAAAGTTCTTGCTGGTCGATGCTGTCCTGATGAGTTGTTTTTTCATAAGCAGTATTTTTATAATCGGCAATGCCGGCAATTATCAGCATAGGTATGCCAGCCAGATAGGCTTCGCCAATACCCGTGGCGCTATGGGTTACGCCTGCACCGGAGACTATTAGCATAATGCCAATACTATCTGGGTTAGTGCGGTTGAGGGCGTCGGCCATAAAGGCGGCGCTCATTTCATGATTGACTAGGTGTGGGGTGATTTGGCTGGACTGTTCTAGCTCGTCGTAGATCTCAGCATTGGCAATGCCGGGGATGCCAAAGGTATGGGTAACGCCGAGTTGTTCGAGAGCATAATGGACTAACCATGCGCCGGTTTTATTCATTTTAGCCACTATCCTCTGTGCTATTTACTGCTCCATTTGGGTATCGCGTTTACTTTTTACCTTAAGCGATATTACCTGTTGTTCTAATTCTTTTGGCGCCTTTAACCGGGCGATCTTTCTGGGCATCTGCACGGCGTTTTATGGCGGCATCAATACTGTTTTTACCGGCGATTAACAGGCCGGTAACTAGGAATGCGCCGGGTGGCAGGATAACGACCAGGAAACTGTAGTTATCGCCAAAGGGCTGCATTCTCCAGGAGTCGGCCATGGAGCCAAATAGCAGATGCATATTGTCGAACAGTGTTCCCTGTCCAAACAGTTCGCGAATTGCGCCTAGTACAACCAGCACTAGCAGAAAGCCGAGGCCCATCATAAAACCGTCGAGGGCGGCATAGCCTATTGGGTGTTTGCTGGCGAAAGCTTCTGCACGACCAAGGATGGCACAGTTAGTGACAATCAGCGGGATAAAGATACCGAGTATTTGATACAGCTCGTAGGTATAGGCTTTCATCAGCAGTTCGGCGCAGGTGACAAAGGCGGCGATAATAATCACGAAGGCGGGTAGTCTTACGGCGTCGCTAACATGGTTACGAATTAACGAGACGATGCAGTTGGAGCCGATCAGTACCATCATCGTGGCAATACCCAGACCCAGTGCGTTGACTACGGTGCCAGTAACTGCCAACAGTGGGCAGAGGCCAAGCAGCTGCACCAGTGCCGGGTTATTAGTCCAGAGACCGTTTTTGGTGACTTCTGAAATGCTGACTTCGCTCATTGGGCCACCTGCTCAGTGTTTATTGCGCTCTGCTCTAATAATCGCTGTTGATCATCATTAAAGTATTGCAGAGTTTTTAGTATTTGGTAAACCACGGCGCGCGGTGTGATGGTGGCGCCGGTAAATTGATCAAATTTGCCGCCTTCCTTTTTAACGTTCCAGCCATTGCTACTGGGGTTATCCAGTGATTTGCCATTAAAATCGAGTATCCAGTCGCTCTTTTTCAGATCGACCTTGTCGCCGAGGCCTGGGGTTTCACGGTGCTCTACTACGCGTACACCGGCGATAGTGCCGTCGAAGTTTATGCCGACAATCATGGCGATATCACCGCTGTAGCCGTCTGATGTCACGGCAGGAATAATCGCGGCGACTGGCTGGCCGTTATCGCGGGCGATATGAATATTGCCGCCTTTTTTCAGCCCGAGCATTCCCCAGTATTTCTCGGGTACTGGCTGAACATCCATCAACAGATCATTGTTGTGGCGTTCGAGGGGAATAATTTCCAGCAGGGCGCGCTGTGCGGCGCGACGCTCTGAGTCGGCAATACGCTCTTTGGTCAGGTCATTGGTGGTGGCGAGAATAATCGCAGTCACCAGAGCAAAGATGGCCAGGACTACGCTGTTAAAGCCCATTGATTTAAAAATCATTAGCCTTCCTCTTTTTCAGTGGCGCGACGACGGTCGGTGTGTCCGTAGGTGCGCGGCAAGGTGTAGTTGTCGATAAACGGCGCGGCAAAGTTAGCAATCAATACGGCGAAGGCAACTGCATCTGGGTAGTTGCCCCAGGCGCGAATAATATAGACCAGCACGCCGATCAGGGCGCCGTAAATCAGTCGTCCACGATTGCTAACGGCGGATGAAACCGGGTCGGTAAGAATAAAGAATGCGCCGAACATGGAGGCACCACTAAACAGGTGCATCATTGGCGTACCGGGGCTGGTGGAGCTGCCGGAGTCGTAAAAGATCACTGACATCAGTGCCAGTGCGCCGAGCATGCCGAGCGGGCCATGCCAGGTAAAGATACGGTTGGATAGCAGTATTAAACCGCCTGCCAGAAAGGCGATATTGACCCATTCCCAGCCGGCACCGGCAAACATTGCCAGATTAAACAGGGGTTCGCGTTCATAGACCTGGTCGACCAATAAGCCGCTGCTGTGCTTAAACACATCCAGTGGGGTGGCGCCGGTGACGCCGTCGACGGGATTGATACTGCCAAAGACGATCTGCAGTGATTCGACTAATCCAGGGTGGGAGATACCTTCTGGCAACAGCGCCAGTGGTGCGACCCAGGTGGTCATCTGGATGGGGAATGAGATCAGCAGAACGACATAGCCAACCATTGCTGGATTAAACGGGTTGTAGCCGAGGCCGCCATAGAGCTGTTTGGCGACGACTATTGAGAATACGGTGCCGACAACAATTATCCACCAGGGTGCCAGTGGTGGCAGGGAGAGTGCCAGCAGCAGGGCGGTGACCAGGGCGCTGTAGTCACTAAGGTAAAAGGCGACTGAGCGGCCGCGCATTTTAACAACCATGGCTTCGCAGATAAGTGCAGTGACTGAGGCGATAACTACGTTGATTAGGCTGCCCCAACCAAACTGCCAGGTCAGCGCGAGTATGCCTGGCACTGTGGCCCAGATGACCAGCTGCATAACCTTGGAGGTGCTCTGCGCACTGTGGGCGTGGGGTGAGGTGACCTGTTTAAATGCCATTATGCTGTCAGCTCCGCGAGTTTGGTTTTTGATTGCTGCAGTTTCTGTCGGGTGTTTTCGACGGCGGCACTGAATATGGCCTGTTTGTCGCTGTCACTGGCTATGGCTTCGGCAAGCTTTTCTTCGGCGACAATTAAACGTTGTTCGGTGGCGGCAATAGTGCGCTCGAGCTTGGCTTTCTGATCTTCCGGGCTGGCCTGTTTGGCAGCGGCACGGGCTTGGGCGGCAGCAATAATATCCGCGGCTGAGGAGCTGGGTTTAGATTCTGCTTTGCTACCAGACGCGCCATCGGTCTTGTCAGCGGCTGGCAGATTAGCTTTGGCTTTCAGTGCAGCTTCTCGTCGCGCAGCGCGCTTTGCTTCTTTCTCGCGCTCGGCCTGTTCAATACGCTCTTTGTGGAACTCAAAGCGCTCGCGGGCATGATCGGCTTTTACTTTTTCATCCTGAGCGTGGCGAATCTCACCTTTGGCTGCGCGGTAGTACTGCACCAGTGGAATATTACTTGGGCAGACATAGGAGCAGGCGCCACATTCAATACAGTCGAATAGATTGTGCGCTTCAAGACGTTCATGGTCCTGGGCCTGGGCGTACCAAAACAGCTGCTGTGGCAGCAGTGAGGCAGGGCAGGCTTCGGCACACATACCGCAGCGAATGCAGGGCTGGGCAGGTTCGTCATCGGGAATCTCGGCGTAACTGGGTGCCAGAATACAGTTGGTGGTTTTAACAATGGGCACTTCTGCGGAGGGCAGGGTAAAGCCCATCATTGGGCCGCCCATCACTACGCGACCACCGGCCTGTTGATCGTATTCATTGTGAGTCAGCAGATGGCTGACCGGGGTGCCGATCAAGGTGTCGTAGTTGCGCTGGATACCCACGGCATCACCGGTGACGGTGGTGACTCTGGAAACCAGTGGCTCGCCGTCGATAATCGCGCGCTTGATGGCGTAGGTGGTACCTATATTGATACACACCATACCTATATCTGCGGGCAGTTTGCCGGAGGGCAGTTCTTTGCCGGTAAGAATATAGATCAGCTGCTTTTCGCCGCCGGAGGGGTATTTGGTGGGGAATACCACAACCGAAATGCCAGTACCTTCAACATGGGGAGCCAGTGCTTCAATGGCTTCCGGTTTATTATCTTCGATGCCGATCATAATATGACTGGGGTGATCGAGAATGGCGCTGAGGATTTTTATTCCTTCAACAATTTCTTCGGCGCGCTCGCGGATCGCTGAGTCATCGGCGGTGATATAGGGTTCGCACTCGGTGGCATTAACAATCAATGTATCTATCGGACGCTGACGACCGGGGTTAAGCTTTACCGCTGAGGGAAAGCCTGCGCCACCCATCCCAGAAATACCGGCATTGCCAACCATCTCGAGCAGTTTGGCGGGGGAGATATGTTCGTAGTCGCTGATGCCTTGGTGCGCAATCCAGGTGTCGGCACCATCGCTGGTGATTTCGATACACGGCGCGAGCATGCCTGAGGAGTGGGCGATAGGCCGGTGTTCGATAGCGCTGACGGTTCCGGAGGTCGGCGCATGCATGGGGATACTTACCACGCCTGACGGTTTGGCGATCACCTGACCTTTTAGAACGGTCTGGCCGATTTCAACACAGGGAATAGCCGCGGCGCCAATATGTTGGCTAAGGGGAATTACCAATGTTTCAGGTATAGGCAGTTGGCCAATACTCTGGGTGACAGATTGGAGTTTGTTTTCTGGGGGGTGCACGCCGCCCGGTGTTACCCAGGTTTTGTTCATGCGGCATCCTCACTGTTTGGTTGGCTGGCTAGTTCGCCGCGCTTGTCGCTGGCAATCATTTGTCCGGGCTGCCCAGGTTGGGCGGGAATTGACCAGCGCCAGTCGGCAATGGTTTCTTCCACCGGAAGCATATCAATACAGTCTACCGGGCAGGGCTCAACGCAGAGGTCACAGCCAGTGCATTCGTCGACAATTACTGTGTGCATTAATTTTGCCGCGCCGAGAATCGCGTCTACCGGGCAGGCCTGAATACATTTAGTGCAGCCGATACATTCGTCTTCGCGAATATAGGCGACGGTTTTAACTTCACTCTCTTCACCGTGCTCGGCATCCAGTTCTGGTGCCGGGACATCGAGCAGATTGGCGATGGCATTAATTGTCGCCTGTCCGCCGGGAGGACATTTGTTGATCTCGTCGCCGTTGGCGATTGATTCTGCATAGGGTCGGCAGCCTGGAAAACCACATTGGCCACATTGAGTCTGGGGCAGTAGTTCGTCGAGCTGTTCGACAATCGGGTCGCCTTGAACCTTAAATTTTTCTGCGGCGAATCCAAGCAGGGCACCAAATAAGATGGCTAGTCCTACAAGGGCGACCAGTGCGGCAAGTATTGGGTTTTGGCTGATTAGTTCGATCATTTAAACGAGTCCACTGAATCCCATAAAGGCCAGTGACATAAGTCCTGCGGTGATCATTGCAATGGCAGCACCGCGAAACGAGACCGGGACATCTGCAGAGGCGAGACGCTCACGCATTGCCGAGAAAAATATCAGTACCAGAGAGAAACCGGCGCCGGCGCCAAAGCCATACAGCGAGGACTCTACAAAGTTAAGGTCTTTTGATGTGTTCTGAAGTGCTACGCCGAGTACTGCACAATTGGTGGTAATCAGCGGTAAGAATACACCGAGCACGCGGTAGAGTAGCGGGCTGGTCTTTTCGATAAACATTTTGGTGAATTGCACAACCGCGGCAATTACCAGAATAAAGGCGATGGTGCGCAGGTAGATTAGATCCAGTGGCTCGAGTACCAGAGCGTTGACTATATAGCTGGCCATGGCGGTCAATGTCAGTACAAAGGTGGTGGCCGCGGCCATACCGATGGCTGACTCGAGTTTGTTGGACACGCCCATAAACGGACAGAGTCCGAGGAACTGTACCAGTACATAGTTGTTGATCAGAATCGAGCTGACCAGAATAACTGCAAATTCTTGCATGTTCTGTACACGTGTAAAGGGTTTAAGGGCTCTATTATCGTGGAATCAACTAGTTCTATTCAACATATATAGAGTGTGTTTTTAGTTCTTTTAGTAATAAGCAGCAGTCTCGAAAGTCTTAACTAACTGCTACGTAATTAAGTTACTCGCTGTCCCGGCTGCGCGCCACTGTCAGGCTCAAGTAGGTAGATACCTTTTGTATCCCCTGCCGCCAGCACCATACCTTCGGACATGCCAAAGCGCATTTTTCGTGGTGCCAGATTGGCCACCATGACTGTCAACCGTCCCTCAAGATCTTCGGGCTTGTAGGATGACTTGATGCCAGAGAATACATTGCGCATTTCGCCGCCAATATCCAATGTCAGTTGCAGTAGTTTCTCTGCGCCCTCTACATGGTTGGCTTTAACGATCAGTGCTACGCGCAGATCGACCTTGATAAAGTCATCGAAGGTAATCTCATCTGCTATAGGTTCTCGGTTAAGAGTTTCGTCGGCAAGAGGGCCCTCAGGTGGTTTAGCGGCTGCCTTGGCAACTTCTTCTTTACTGGCTTCAACCATAGCGTCGACCTTATCTTTTTCGATGCGCTGCATCAGAGGTTTAAACTTCTCAATCTTATGATCCGTTAATGGCTGCTGAACGCTGTCCCAGTTCAGGCTGTCATTTAAGAACTCTTCACCAGCCGCCGTCATAGCCGGCAGTACAGGTTTCAAATACGTAAGAATTACGCGAAACAGATTAATTCCCAGCGAGCAGATATCCTGTACTTCCTGCTGCTTACCTTCCTGTTTATTGAGCTTCCAAGGTTCTTTGGCGGCAATATATTCATTGGCAGCATCGGCCTGAGCCATAATCTCGCGAATCGCTTTTCCGAAGTCGCGATTTTCATAGTGCTCGGCAATTTTGTCTGCAGCGCCACTGACCTGAGCCCAGAGTTCGGGGTTTTCGATATTGGCCGAGAGCACACCGTCATTGCCATTGGCAATAAACTTGGCGCAGCGGCTGGCGATATTCACTACCTTGCCGACTAGGTCGCTGTTAACCTTCTGCTGGAAGTCTTCAAGATTGAGGTCGATATCTTCCACTGAGCCGGAGAGTTTTGAGGCGTAGTAATAACGCAGGTATTCCGGGTTGAGATGATCCAGATAGCAGCGTGCATTGATAAAGGTGCCGCGGGACTTGGACATCTTTTTACCGTTCACGGTAACAAAACCATGGACGCAGATTTTTGTCGGCGTGCGGTATTCGGCACTGCGCAACATGGCGGGCCAGAACAGCGCGTGGAAGTTGACGATATCCTTGCCGATAAAATGGTACAGCTCAGTCTTGGAATCTTTATTCCAGTAGTGATCAAAATCTATGCCCTCACGGTCACAGAGATTTTTAAAGCTGGCCATATAGCCTATTGGTGCATCCAGCCATACATAGAAGTACTTGCCCGGTGCATCGGGGATTTCAAAACCAAAGTAGGGTGCATCGCGGCTGATATCCCATTCCTGCAGGCCACTGTCCAGCCACTCGCCGAGTTTGTTGGCGACCTCAGGTTGCACTGCGCCACTGCGCGTCCAGTCTTTTAGGAACTGGGTAAACTCGGGCAGCTTAAAGAAGTAGTGAGTCGACTCTTTCTCGATGGGGGTAGCCCCAGAGATAGCCGATACCGGATTGATCAGGTCGGTGGGCGAATAGGTTGCCCCGCAAGCTTCGCAGTTATCGCCGTATTGATCGGCGGTTTTACATTTTGGACAGGTGCCTTTGATATAGCGGTCGGCCAAAAACAGATTTTTCTCAGGGTCAAAGGCCTGAGTGATATCGCGCTTGGCGATATGGCCATTGGCATTTAAGCGATTGTAAATCAGCTCAGAGAACTCGCGGTTCTCATCAGAGTGGGTAGTGTGGTAGTTGTCCACACTGATCAGAAAGTCTTTAAAGTCCGCCTCGTGGATAGCGCGCATATCGGCAATATGTTGCTCGGCGCTAATGCCTTTCTCATCGGCCTTGAGCATAATCGCAGTTCCATGAGCATCGTCCGCAGAAAGGTAGTAACATTCGTGCCCGCGCATTCTTTGGAAGCGCACCCAGACATCGGTTTGGGTATATTCCAGAACATGGCCAAGATGCAATGCAGCATTGGCATAGGGAAGCGCGTTAGTGACCAGGATCTGACGTTTTGATGACATGGTAAGGTTTCTTGTTAAGGCTTTTAATAGCGCGCGATTATAGCGATTTTGCGCTAACTTTTCATAGGCAATTGACCTGAGCCGTTTAAGCGGGCGTAAAACAGGCAGTTAAAAATTTATTTGGAGCTATTTAGTGTTGGATCAAGTGAAAAAAATTATTGCAGTGGCCTCAGGGAAAGGCGGCGTAGGCAAATCCACAACTGCGGCTAATCTAGCGCTGGCACTGCAGGCAGAGGGTAAAAAGGTCGGCTTGTTGGATGCTGATATCTATGGCCCCAGTGTTGCCATGATGTTCGGTGTACCCGAGGGTCAGCGCCCGGAGTCCCCAGATGGTAAGTCCTTTACGCCAATAACTGCCCACGGACTGGAAACTATGTCGATGGGTTATCTGGTTACCGATAAGACACCCATGGCATGGCGTGGCCCAATGGCTGGTGGCGCGCTGCAACAGATCCTTACCCAGACCAACTGGGGTGAGCTTGATGTGCTGGTGGTGGATATGCCGCCGGGAACCGGGGATATTCAGTTAACTCTGGCGCAAAAAGCCGAAGTGGCTGGCGCAGTGATTGTGACCACGCCGCAAGATATTGCGTTGCTGGATGCCCGAAAAGGTATCGAGATGTTTACCAAAGTAAAAATCCCAGTGCTCGGTATCGTTGAAAATATGGCCGTGCATATCTGCAGCAACTGTGGCCATGAAGACTCAATTTTTGGTACTGGTGGCGGTGAGGTGGTTGCTGGGGAGTACGGCACTCAGCTGCTGGGAAGCCTACCTTTGGATAGAAGTATCCGCGAACGCGGTGATCAGGGTGTTCCATCGGTTGCGGCTGAGCCTGAGGGTAAAATTGCCCAGAGCTACCGTGAGATTGCGCGAAAAGTGCTGGAGCAGTTGGCGAGTGAAGGCAGTGATAGTGGGCCGGAAATCGTTTTTGAGTAGCTATTTTATGTCATCCCGGTAGAGCCCTTTTAAGTCATCCCGGTAGAGCCTTTTTATGTCATCCTGAGCGGAGCCGAAGGATCTGAGCAAACATCAAGAGATTCCTCACATTCGTTCAGAATGACAGGAGTATGTCATCTCGACAGAGCGCAGCGACGAGGGATTTCTTCACGAAATATTTATCTGTACACCTATTGCTTTTGTTTTCCCTCAAACCTGCCTTTATGTAAGTAAAAGATGACCTGTCTAATAACGGTCTCATTGTTCATCATAAACGGATGTGTCGCTGGCACTTCGATATGATCATTCATACCTTCTAGCTTGGTTCGCTCAACTGAAACCTTTCCATCATCAACCTCAGGTATAAGTAATGACAGCATCCAATTTATGCTTTTATTGCCCGCGATAATACCAACATCAAAATCTGCAGGTCCCAGACTATTCGGGACGCTTAGCTCACTAGTGCCTAGTTGCAAGCCCGCCACCCCGTTTATAAATGTAAATCCAGGCGCAGCGCCCAATTTGTCAACGACCTCGCTACCTTTATTGGGTGGTCCAAGCATAACGACTCGCTTTAGATTGGGTATTTGCTGCTGACTTAGATATTGCCGAACCAGTATTCCTCCGAGAGAGTGGGTGACAAAGTTTACTTCCATATCTTTGCTGCACTCTGCCAGTGCAGGTGTTATTGCTTTCATTGCTAGAATGTCTATCGAATGCTCTCTGGATGGATACCCCAAGTTAACGGGATAAAAACCATTCTTTGATAGAGCCTGCTCAAGTTTATCCATTGAGCCACTTGATCTTGCGAGCCCATGGAGAAGTATTACGCAGGATGAGTTGGCATGTATTGAAACGAGGCTAAATACAATGAATAGAATGGTATATATGCGATATTTAAGTGTCTTGTTCGATAATGGCATAAGCAGTCACCTGTTGTAACGCATGCTAATAGAACGCCGATTGCGATCATAGGAATAACTCCAATAAGCCCAACTATTAGGGAGGTTATATTGGCGGTTGTTTTTTTTATTTCAAAGCGTTGGCAGACTTGGAAAGTCACTGCTGTCAGAAATATCGGGATGGCCAATGAAATAAAGGCTGAGATAAGTTTTCCTATAGTGCTTGGGAGATTCCACGCGGCACCAATACCCCAATAAAAAATAACCACAGCCCTAAGCAACAGCGAAGCTGTCAATGAAAACAATAACGTCTGCTTTATAGTTCTGTCGTACGATTTGCTATTGGCGAAAATTAATAGTGAAGCGCAAGCTAATAATTCTAATAGGAATATTAGCAAGGGGGGAAGTAGCTGATTCATTAAAGCCCCTCGGGACGAATCTTGAAACTACTCGTTCGTTCTTTTATCCCTAGCTAATGCCAATTGTTGTTTTAATTGCTTGGATATTTCCCGGATTCTAGGTATTGCAGTTGTGGTAAGGTTTTGACCAATTTGCATTGATTCTTGGGTCAATTTTGGCGTCTTAGCGATGAATGCTTGCCCTGTATCGCTTTTATAAAAAGCGATTACATCGGAAATTTCTTTTTCGTTAAAATTATTCATATAGATATTTATCATAGGCTCTTTCATTTTTGCCCAGCTCATTTCTTCACGCATCACGTTAACCATTTTGGAATAGTATTCATCAAAAATTACTTTTTCTGAAGGTTTTACACCTAACTCTTTAGACATGTTCTGCAGCATGATCTCCATTTGAGAATACATGGAATTTATAATGGATGACGTATCCATTAGCTCCAAGAGGTCTTCTACCTGTTCTCTTTTAGAGTCGGTTTCAGCGATTGCGCTAACTGAAAAAATAAATAGCATTCCTATTAAAATGTACTTCATAACCTATCCTTGTCTGAGCCCTTAATATTGTATGTGTTGTCGTTCTAAGTTTGTTTGTTAAGCGTAGATCAGACCTCGTATCTTTACAGAAGGAATAATGCCAAATATCAGGCGTCCACTCGGTTGTGGTTTGCTTTGAATGTTATCCACTGGTAATCTCAGTTTTTGATCGCTTAGAACGGACTTACTTTAACTTTTACAGGATGTAAAAAATATGAAGATCAATCTACTTATTACTGTCACTCTTTTCACAGCCCTAGCCAGCTGCGGCGGAGGTGGCGGCAGCTCAAACCCTCCTTCTACCGGTACCTTTGTCGATAGCCCGGTAATCAATATAGGTTACAGAACTGAAACCCAAAATGGCGTGACCAATTCGCGCGGAGAATTTAACTATTTCCCCGGTGAGATGGTGACGTTTTTTATTGGTGATCTGGAATTTCCTTCAGTGTTGGCTGCTGAGATTATTACTCCTCTAGATATAGCCGACACCGATGATGTGTTTCATCATATGGTGGTTAATATTATTCGCCTGCTGCAATCGCTGGATAAGGATGGCAATCCTGATAATGGCATTACCATTACCGATACGGCTAAAAACAATGCTGCGGCATTGGATTTTGATTTGTCTGTAATAGCCTTTCAGACTTTGTCTGAGGTTTCTTCGCTTCTTGCCAATGGTGGTCAGGATGTTTCCAGATCAGAACTTGTCTCAGTTATAGAGGCGACACTCCACCTTATTCTTAGCTTGGCACTGTCTGAAGACGTTTTTGGTCCGGCGCCTGACCCTGAAACGTTTTTTATGGGTACTTGGCGAGGGACTCATCCTGATAGAGATTTTGTGTTGCTGAGTTTTTTTGAAGATAACAGCTATATTCATGCGGAGGTCGGGGACTTAGGTATTGGTGAAATATCCGGTATGGAGTGGGGAACGGTTTCTTTTGAGGGTCAGGGGTTTTCTCAAGCGACACAGACATTTGATGGTAATGGTACTGCTGGGTTAAATGGTATCAAAGCTAGTCCACCACTGAGTTGGGTCTTTTTGAGTGGGCCAGCAACTGGTATTAGCTCAGATGTACTAGTTTTGGGGCCTTCGGTTATTACAGAACCTGCCGAGGAAGAGTCGGTTGAAGAGGAGCCTGTTCAGGAGTTTGGCCTTGGAGACTCAAGATTTGAAAATTCGATTCAATTTCGAAAAATTCTATCTGAAGGTATTCTTGGCACCTGGGTAAGCACAACCACCCCGGCGGAATTATTAACTATCAGCTTCTTCGACGACGATACCTATTTCTTCGCCGAAATCGATCGCGATGATCCTTCATTAATGTCAGGTATGGAGCTAGGCACCTATGCCCGCGATGAGAGTACCGGCTTACTCACGGTCATCCAGACCTTTGATAACAACGGCAGTGCCGGCTTAACCGACTTTGTTGGTATTGGCGCACCCAATGTTTTTGTCGATGTCTCGGCGGATACCATGACAGTAACCATTGATGAAGATGGCGATACTCAGATTGATGAGACCATAGTCTTTCAGCGGCAGTAGACTTCCCCTTGCCCAACCTGCGTAAATCGGTATCATACCGGCTGCACTTTTATGAGGCGCAGCCCTATGCTGCGATCTCTCGAAAAAATCAAAAAAGAGAGTAATCAATGAGCATTAAGTCAGATCACTGGATTCGCCGTATGGCTGAACAACAGCAAATGATTGCACCGTTTGAGGCAGGGCAGGTGCGTTACTCTGGTGATGAGCGGGTGATTTCTTACGGTACTTCTAGTTACGGCTACGATGTTCGCTGTGCCAATGAGTTCAAGGTTTTTACCAATGTTCACTCGAAGACGGTGGATCCGAAGAACTTTGATAATGACTCTTTTGTGGATATGACCGGTGACTACTGCATTATTCCACCAAACTCTTTTGCTCTGGCGCGAACCGTGGAGTACTTCCGTATTCCTCGCTCGGTGCTAACTATTTGTCTGGGTAAGTCTACTTACGCGCGCTGCGGCATTATTGTTAATGTTACGCCTCTTGAACCTGAGTGGGAGGGACATGTGACTCTGGAATTTTCCAATACGACCAATCTTCCGGCTAAAATCTATGCCAATGAGGGCGTTGCTCAGATGCTGTTTTTTGAGTCTGATGAGGTCTGTGAAACATCCTATGCTGACCGTGGTGGTAAGTATCAGGGGCAGACAGGCGTTACCCTGCCAAAGACCTAGATAACAGCTTATTTGCGTTATTCAGATACAAAAAAAACCTGGAATAATTATCCAGGTTTTTTTTCGATCTCGATTTCTGTCTATGGATTTAGCTTTTAAGGGTTTAGCTCTTAAGGGTTTAGAAGTGCCTGTTGTAGAGCATAGGCCTGTTTCTGCAGATGCTTGGTATTGTTGGGTCCGATTCTAAGCAGCTGCTTTTGCAATGGCGGCAGTGCTTCCAGAGCGGGGTCGGCAAATTTATAAACCACGGATTCTCTGGTGAGTTTAATCGGCTCGACAATAATTGGTGCGGCCAAAATTACATCGATGGCTTGAAGAACAATGCCATCCATCTGTCGTGGGTTGTAGCCCATCTCTGCAAATGCCGCTTCTAATAAGGGTCGCGAGAAGTGAAACATCTTGGCTATCGAGGTCATATCTGTATTGGCAATGGCATTAATAGTGCGGTTATAGCGCTCGTAGTTTCCGGCATTTAACCAGATGCTGCCATCGCTTTTATGGGTGGTGAATGCTCCCTCTGGTGGGGTTAGGGGGAATATCTTGGATAACATGACGCCATTGGAGAGGCCGTCGAGATAGCTGGCGCTTCGTCTGACTAGGTCGTCAGCTTTTACCCAGTTTGAAAATTCTTTTTTGCTGTTAATTAGCAGTAGGCGTTCACGAACAAAGTCGTCGCTGTTGTCTAGGCCGGGTAGTTCTGGCGGTTTGGAGACCAGATTTTTCTGTGGCTCTGGTTGAGGTTCGGGCTCTGGTTCCGGCGCACTGGGGATTACCGCTTCTGGTACCACCGGGGCTTGAACCACTGGTTCAACTTGCTGTTCTGGTATTGCGACCAACTCGAGGTCTTCATCTGGCGTCGACTGTGATTGGTAAATAACCCCAACGACTATAGCGACTGCTATCAATGTGCCAATAATAAGTGCTGGGTTTGAACCAGAGGATTTGCGTGGGCGATTCATAGTTGCTTCTCGTCAGTTTTTGCCAGTGGGGTTAATTGTTTATCGTTTATAACGGCATCGAGCAGTTCCAGATAATGACTGTCTTTGCCTTTTGATTGTTCTAATTTCACAATCAGGTAGTCCCAGTCACAGGCTAACCAGACGTTGACTTTTTTCTTGTCATCGTCGGTGACTCTTTCAACTTTAACTGTATTTAACGGGCCGATGGTGGTCTCCAGAATTTGTTTGGAGACCACTCTGTAATCGTACTGCTTCAGTTTACCCCGAGAAATAACCGGGTAGGAAAAAACTTGTTTGCCGGCGTTAAGGTCACGGCGCAGTTGCAGTCGATGGGTGATCATATCCAGATAGCCAGTTTCAAGATCTAACTGGCTGTTGGCGCTACCCTCTTTTATATATTGCACCACACTGTTCTGCCAGTCGAAACTCTGAACTTCCGAGCGGTCTCGGCCAAACACTGAACGTTTGTAGCTGTATTGAGTGGGACTCAATTGCTGGTCCGGGGTTAAGCTAAAGGTGCTCTGCTCATTAATCTTGCCGATAAAGTTTTTTGCTGAGAGACTTTCGCGATAAACGCCGGGTTCGATTTCTTCGAGCTTTTGTTCGGCTTGAATATTAAGGCCGCTAAATTTGGCGGAGTAGTTTGCGCGGTAGAGGTTGATCGGTGATTCTGGTTGGCGGCTGTTTTGACTGCTATCTTGAATAACAGCTTTGCTGGAAAGCTGGTTGCCAAATGCTGAGCTGCCAATAACCAGCAGCAGAGGTAAAAGCAGTTTTGTCAGGCCCATATTATGTGCAGTTGTTGCAAATATGTTGGACGGTTGGACCATTTTGACCTCGGGATTATTTACTGATGTGGTTAGAGTACCAAATTAATAGAATGTTCTAAATTAAGTTTTTTCATGTATTTCTATATTAACCCCTTCGACCGGAAGCAGCTGGTTGTCGAAGAGAACATCGCCATCTCTGAGCTCTATGCGCCCCTGACAAAACCACTCGGCAGCCAGAGGGTAAATCTGATGTTCAAACTCTAATACTCGTGTTGCCAGTGCATCTGCGCTGTCATTTTTCAATACCGGTACCTGTGCCTGAACAATCGCTGGGCCACCATCGAGTTCTGGTGTTACGAAGTGCACGGTTGCTCCGGCTTCACGGTCACCGGCATCTATTGCGCGCTGATGGGTGTGTAGGCCGGGATATTTTGGCAGTAGTGAGGGGTGGATGTTCATCAGCTGGCCGAGAAAGCGATTCACAAACTGCGGCGTAAGGATGCGCATAAAGCCCGCCAGAATAATCAGGTCTGGCGAGAAGCTTTCAATCACATCGCCGAGTGATTGATCAAATTCACCCCGTGATTCGAAGCTATTGTGGTCGAGGGTAATATTTGGGATGCCAACGTTAGCGGCTCGTTCGAGACCTTTAACGCCGGCTTTGTTGCTGATAACGGCTGCGACGTCGGCGTTTAATGTGCCGTCGGCGCAGGCATCAATAAATGACTGCAGATTGGATCCGCCGCCAGAGATTAATACAACTATTCGTCGCTTGCGCGTCGAGTGATCAGTCATTATTTGAGCCCAACCAGTTGCACCTGCTCTTCGCCGGCGGCCAATTCAGAGATGCTGCCCAATTCAAATGCAGTCTCTCCGCTGGTAGCTAACATATCTAGCGCTTCTTGCGCTTTGTCAGCTGGAACACAGATAACCATGCCAACACCACAGTTTAGGGTGCGATGCATTTCGTGCTCGTCAATATTGCCGCCTTTTTGTAACCAGTCAAATACCGCTGGACGCTTCCAGGCTTGGGTATCTATAACGGCTTTGGCATTGTCTGGCAGAACGCGGGGAATATTTTCCAAGAGTCCGCCGCCGGTAATATGAGCCAGAGCATTTACCTGAGAGTTTTTAATCAGTTCAAGCAGGGGCTTGACGTAGATGCGTGTGGGTTCCATTAGCAGGTCGATAAGCGGGACACCATTGAGCTGTTCAACCGCTGGATCAGTGTTGGTAACTTCCAATACTTTGCGGATTAATGAGTAGCCATTGGAGTGAGGACCGCTAGAGGCGAGACCGATCAGCTTGTCGCCGACAGCCACTTTAGTACCGTCAATCAGTTCAGATTTCTCTGCAATACCGACACAGAACCCGGCCAGATCGTAGTCTTCGCCTTCGTACATGCCGGGCATCTCAGCGGTTTCGCCGCCGATCAGAGAACATCCGGAAAGTTCACAGCCATCTGCAATACCGTTAACTACGGCGGCAGCTGTGTCTATCTCGAGCTTGCCGGTGGCGTAGTAGTCGAGGAAAAACAATGGCTCGGCACCACAGACAATAAGGTCGTTGACGCACATGGCGACCAGATCGATACCGACACTGTCATGTTTGTTGTGATCCAGTGCGAGGCGCAACTTTGTGCCTACCCCGTCGGTTCCGGAAACCAGTACTGGTTGACTGTAGCCAGTGGGTAATTCGAAGAGTGCGCCAAATCCACCCAAGCCTGCCATTACTTCTGGTCGACGTGTGCGTTTTGCGGCACCTTTGATTTTTTCGATAAGTGCGTTGCCCGCATCGATATCGACGCCTGCATCTTTATAGCTTAATGATTTAGTATTTTCTGTCATGGCATTGGCTTCCGTTGTTGACCGGCTATTTTAGATGCAGTGGGCCTACTTTTCATCAAGCACTGATATAATGTTGCAAATTTTTTGGAGAAAAACCGTTGAAACGGACATTTATTTTGGTTTTTAGCCTTTTTTGCGCCTATGTGCCGACTGAAGTGACCGCTGAAGAAGTCTCTGGACTCTATAGTGGACAAGTTTCTGTTGCGGACCAAACAGAGCAATCGCGAAAATCTGGCGTGCGAGATGCCCTTGCTCAGGTGCTGGTTAAATTAACCGGTAATAGCAATATTATGCAAGTGCCGGGCATTCAGGAAGCAGTGAGCAATACGGATAATTACGTTGCTGGGGTAGGCTATAAAAGTTTACCTGCCGAGCAGGGCGAGCCAGCAAAAACCAGTTTGCAGGTGAGTTTTTCTCGTCAGGCGATTGATTATTTAATCCGCTCGGCACAGTTGCCGTTATTGCCCTCTGATCGACCCAAGCTGCTGATTTGGATTGTGCGCGATGATCCCCAGAGCGGTCGCAAGTTTGTCAGTGATCAGACGTTACCTGAATTTACTCAGCAGTTTGCTGGTCTGATGCAGGATCGCGGTATGCCCTACCGACTGCCGGATTTTGATCTCGAAGATCAGCTGTCGCTTTCGGTAAATGAGGCTTGGGGCCTACAGGAGAAGGCGATTGAGGCTGCATCCCAGCGCTATCAGGCGGATGGCTGGGTGCTGTTGCGTTTCTTTACCACGGCCACCGGTGAGGCTCGCGGGGCCTGGATGTATCAGGTCGGTGATCAGCGCGGCTTTAATGATGTGCGTGCCGAGACCACTGAGTTATTTGTGCCGCTGGCAGTTAATAGTTTGGTTGATAGCCTCTCGGCGCAGTTCACCTATATACCCCAGACTGATACTAGTGAGTTGGTGGTACAGATCAATCGGGTCGATTCGTTCAGCGATTATCAGGCGGTGCTATCACAGCTTCAGAAGCTGGAGCTGGTGCAGTCTTTAAATGTATTTGCAGTTAAGGGCGATAAGCTTTTCTTAACTCTGGATATTGAGGGCGGTGTTGATCTGCTCGAGTCAGCGTTGGCGCGCAGTGGTCGTCTGGAAAACCAGACTTCCCAATCGGCGCGGTTCAGCGGAAATTTAGAATTTGATTGGATTGCCAAGTGAATGATTTTCAGCAGTTGAGTTTGGGTATCAAGTTAGATAACCAGGCTACCTTCGATAATTTTTATGCCCCCAATGGAACGCCGCAGCATCTGGCTAAGATGTTGTTGCAGGATGAGGGCAAGCAATACGCTTATATATGTGGTTCTTCAGGCACGGGTCTGTCGCATTTATTACAGGCGCTCTGTCAAACCCATTCACTGCGTCCCGCGAGTGGAGCGGCTATTTATCTGCCGTTAAAAGAGTTGTGTGATTATCCGGCGGAGCAGGTTCTGCAGGGTTTGGAGTCTTCGGATATTGTCTGTCTCGACGATTTTGAAGAGGTGGCTGGGCGTGAGGAATGGCAGGAGCCGTTATTTAATTTCTTTAATTTCTGCAATGAGTCTGGCACGCGTTTAATTATTGCCGCTCATACCTTGCCGGATTTATTAGAGGTGGTGTTAGAGGATTTACTGTCGCGCTTAAAGTCGGGAATTTCTCTGCAGTTGGTGGATTACAAAGACGCTGATCTTCGTCGCCTATTGCAGCACCGAGCCAGTGGCCTGGGTCTTTATCTCTCTGATGATGTGGCGCTGTTTCTATTGCATAGATTGCCGCGCAATACACATGTGCTGATGGAGTCCCTAGAGAAACTAGATGCTGTTTCTCTGCGTGAGCAGCGCCGATTGACGCTGCCGTTTGTTAAGGGTGTTTTGGAGCTTTAGTTTATTTCGTCATACTAGCGTAGGCTAGTATCTAGTGATCTGTAGAGATGTCCCAGCCTTCGCTGGGATGACGTTCTTTCGCCAGTATGACGAGTTAATCCGGACAGTCGTCGCAATACAGATAGATACCGCTGGGATCAGTTAAGGTATCCAAAATCTCCAGTGGTTTAAGCACCTTCACAACCTGATTCTGCAAGCTCTCTGGCAACCAGCTGGTTACACTCATAGCGGTTACAGCCGCGCTGATATTGCCATTAATCTCCATCATCACCTGTTCGATAAAGCTCAACTTTTTACGTCGATAGTCGACTTTATAGTTGCTGATTCCTGCCAGTGTTGCGGCACTTTTAATCGCATCGTTAAGGTCGCCGAGCTCATCGACCAGGCCTAACTGCAGAGCTTTCTCACCAGTCCAAACCCGACCCTGGGCAATTTTATGAATATCGCTAGGGGTTGAGTTTCGCGCATTGGCGACCAGCTTCAAGAAACGTGTGTAAACGTTCTCCACCCCGGATTGCATAATCATCCCAGCTTCTGGGCTCATCGGTTGATCGAGTTGAAGCATTCCGGAAATATTGGTGGTACCCACCCCGTCGGAGTGAATGCCCAGGGCCTTTAAGGAGTCTTCAAAGGTTGGAATTACACCATACACACCAATCGATCCGGTGATGGTGGTCGACATGGCGAGCACAAGATCAGACTCAGTGGCGATCCAGTAGCCACCGGAAGCGGCATAGCTGCCCATGGAGACAACCACCGGAATATTGTTTTTGCGGGTGGCGGCGATGGCATCGCGGATAACGTCCGAGGCAAAGGCGCTGCCGCCTGGGCTGTCGACTCGCAGCACTACGGCTTTAACCTGATCGTCATCGCGTATCTCGCTAAAGATATTGGCGATGGTGTCACCGCCCACGGTGCCCTCGGGTTGGTTGCCATCAATAATGGTGCCGCTGGCAACAACCAGTGCTATTTTGGGTTTGGTTTTATCGACCGCTTTCAGTTTGCTGAGCTTGATATGGTTGAGATAGGCGGGCATTGAAATGCTGGCGAAGTCACCGTTGGAGGTTGGCAGTATCTGCTCTAAGTAGTTTTGGGTTTCACTTCTTGTCGCTACCCGATCAACTAATCCCTGATCCAGTGCCAGCGCTGAAATATCGCCATTGGCTGCGGCTAATCTGCTGTGCATATTGTTGACTAGATCGTCGATAGCGCCTGTCGGAAGGCCACGCAGGTGCTCGACCTGAGAGGTGTAGTACTTCCAAAGTGAATCGAGAAGTTCAGAGCGATCGGCACGTGCTTCGTCGGACATGCTATTGGCTATATAAGGCTCAACTGCACTTTTATATTTGCCAACTCTAAAGATATGCATATTGACCTTTAGCTTATCCAGCGCCTCTTTATAGTAGCTGTTATAGGAGCCAAAGCCGGTGAGCATAATTCTGCCCATCGGGTTAATGATAATTTCGTCGGCATGGGCTGCGAGAAAATACTGCTGCTGCGAGAAATTGTCACCAATCGAAATAATAGGTTTGCCGCTTTTCTTAAAGCGTTCTAGAGCGCTGCTGATCTCTTCAAGTTTGGCGATGCCGCCACCAGCTAGATAGTTGGTGTCGAGCAGAATATGGGTGATACGCTCGTCGTACTGGGCATGGTCGAGGACATCGACTATATCTCTAACCAGCGTTTCCGCATCTCGTTGATCGGCTTGTGAGAGTGCCTGAGTAAAGGGATCAATATAAGAACGTTGGTCGACCAGAATACCGCTAGGTGCTAAATACAGCGCGCCTTTATCCGGTATTGGCTGAATATCACCGGCAAACAGTCCGCCAATAATGATAATAAACAGCACCAGAAACGCGAGACTGATCAGATGGCGAATAACGTTGACGATTTTGCCGACAAACCTGAAAACCCTTCGTATAAAGCCTACTTTCTCACTCATTTGGATTCCTTTTCGATTGTTACTACTTTGGTCTTTACCAGTTAGTAGTTATAGATTATTTGTCTGCCTGATGCGTGCATAAAACATTGAAGCACTAAAGAGTACAGTGGTTAAAACCAGTTCAGCTATATCCAGAGCCAGAGGTTCGTGAACACTCAGCTTGTAGACCACAATGACAAAATACATCAGTAGTGCAAAGCCCATCCAGATGAGGTTGCGGACGGTATCGGCAATCATTCCTGGAAGAAAAATAAGCAGCGGTATCAGAAAGAAAAGAAAAGCCGCCCAGGGTGCATTTTCCGTCCACAAATTAACCGCAATGGTCAGTATTAACAGTGCATAACTGCCGCGGGTTAGAAATCTGCTGATCGAGAGTTTAAGTTCAGTGGTCAAGTTAATCTGCCTTAGGGTTAAATAAGTTGGGTGGCTAGCATGGCTATACGCTTGCCCTGAGTCTGACAGAGGTTTTTTTCATCTGCGCTCAGGTAATCGTTCTCGACATGGGTGGCGCCGTAGGGGGTGCCGCCACTCATGGTGCTGTGCAGGCTTGGCTCGGAATAGGGGATTCCAGCGATCACCATGCCATGATGTAAAAGCGGAATCATCATGGAAAGCAACGTACTCTCCTGTCCGCCATGCATACTCGAGGTCGAGGCAAAGACGCCGGCTGGTTTATTAATTAAGCTGCCATTCATCCACAGACCTGCGGTGCCGTCGATAAAGTATTTTAACGGCGCGGCCATATTGCCAAAGCGAGTCGGGCTGCCCATCAACAGGCCGCTGCAATTGGCCAGATCCTCTTCGCTGCAATAAATATCGCCGCTGTCGGGAATATCCTCTTGAGTGGCTTCGCAAACAGTTGAGACCGCGGGCACCGTGCGCAGCCGCGCTTCCATACCGCCGGCTTCAACGCCCTGAGCAATCTCTTCGGCGAGTTTTCTAACATGGCCGTTGCGGCTGTAGTACAGGACTAAAATATAGGGGGCTGTCTTTTCCGATGCTGCTTCTGACATTAGAGTATCTCCATTACCTGCTCTGGGGGACGGCCAATAATGGCTCGGTCGCCATTGACGACAATTGGCCGTTCAATCAATTTTGGGAATTCGACCATGGCTTCAATCAGCTGCGCCTCTGACAGGCTTTTTTCCGCAAGGTTCTGCTCTTTGTAGGCCTGTTCCCCACGGCGCAATAATTGACGGGCGCTAATGCCGAGCTTTTTTAACAGGGTTGCTATAGTTTGCGCACTGAGCGGTGTTTCCAGATAGAGTACTACATCGGGTTCCAGTCCCTGATTTTTTATCAGCTCTAATGTTTGTCTCGATTTAGAGCAGCGCGGATTGTGGTATATGGTCGCCATCGTCTATCCTTTATCCCTATAGCTTTATAAATGATTAAGAAGACTATTGTACGAGCAAATGGTTTTAAACAGAATGGGAGTTTTTCTCGATGACCAATGGGTTGCAAGCTGGTCTGCAAAATATATCTGATCATATGGTTCGCGGTGGGCATTTTCTGCACTATCTGGTGCAGCGCTTTAACCGTGATGGCTGTCGCCAAAGTGCCGCGGCTCTGACTTATATGAGTCTGTTTGCGGTAGTGCCGATGCTGACGCTGATGTACAGCATGTTTTCACTGGTGCCGGCCTTTAATGAGGTTGGTTCGCAGGTCGAGGCTTTTATCTTTTCCAAATTTTTGCCCAGCAGTGGTCAGGAGATAAGTCAGTATTTAACGGAGTTTTCATCTCAGGCGCGCAAACTGAGCGCTGCTGGTGTGGTTATTTTGATGGTCACTTCATTTTTGATGTTGGCCAATATTGAGAAGACCTTTAATCATATCTGGGCTACTACCGGCGGTCGCAAGGGGCTGGCGGGGTTTTTGGTCTACTGGGCGATTCTCAGTCTTGGGCCGCTGTTGTTGGCGGCGGGCATGATGATGAAAACCTATCTGGTGTCGTTTCAATTGATTGTCGATGAGGTCGATAGTCTTGGCGTATCAGCTATTCTTTTTTCCTATTTACCCTGGTTGCTGACCTGGCTGGCTTTTACCCTTCTTTATATAGCGGTTCCCAACTGTAAGGTTCGAACATCCTATGCGATCTTTGGTGGGTTGGTTACCACGGCGCTGTTTGAAACAGCCAAGACTTTATTTGGTTTGCTGGTGGCCCATTCCAGTTATACCAGCGTATATGGTGCATTCGCGGTAATTCCGTTATTTTTATTATGGATTTATCTGCTCTGGGTTTTGATTTTGGTGGGTGCCGAGTTGGTGCGCAGTCTGGAGACATTCCGCTATCAGGGACGCGGCAGTGCCATGCCGGATCTGCTCGCGGTGGTGATTATTTTATGGCAGTGCTGGCGCCGCCAACAGAAGGGTCAGACCCTATCCGATAGTGCTATGCATAGACTCGGGAGCGTGGTCGGTCTGGATGCGGAGCACTGGCGTAGGTTGCGAAATATGCTTTTAGAAAAGTGTGTTTTGGAGAAAACAGCCAAAGGCCAGTATGTGCTGATCCGAGATCCAAGTAATATTAGCCTAAATGATGTGGTCGGCTGGTTGGGAGGTAATTTCCTCAGTTCAACGGATGCGATGAGCGAAAAGCTGGCCGTCGGCCACCCTTGGTATGCAGAGTACAATAGGCTTATCGGCGATAATCGACAGGTCATAGAACACAATATGTCAGTCGATTTACAAACGCTGTTTACGAGTGATAATAGTGCAAAATCGATCGGCGACAATACTAATGAAGAGAATGGTTAATGATTAAAAAAATTGTATTGCTCTGTCTGCTATTGGCAGGGTGCGGTGGGGATGCGACTGACTCTTCGGTAGGCTTAGTGGGTGGCGGTAGTCACAGTTTTAAAAACGATGAGGGCAAGCTGACGCTGATTAATTATTGGGCTATTTGGTGTGCGCCCTGTCGTGAGGAGATTCCTGAGCTAAATCACTTTGCTGAGGAGTATGCAGATCAGTTAACTATTGTCGCGGTTAATTTTGATAATGAGCAGGGTGAGAAGTTGCAGGCTCAGGTTGAAAAGCTGGGTATTGAGTTTTCATCTTTACAGTCTGATCCAAGAGCACTTTGGTCTCTAAAGCCGGTGTCGGTTCTTCCTGAAACACTGATTATAGATAGTGAGGGTGTTTTGCTTCATCGTCTTATCGGGCCGCAGACGCTTGAGTCTCTTAGTGTTTTAATTGCTGAATAGCCACCTATTTGTCATCTCGGGTTTTTATTTTTTCTGTCATCTCGGCTTTTTATTTTTCCTGTCATCTCGACAGAGCGTAGCGACGAGAGACCTCTATCCACGTACTTCCCATTTTGTTCGAGCGAAATAGCCTCTGCCTCCATTCTTGAGATCGGTCCCATGGGTTTGTAATTTCCAGCGTTCGCACAACTCGCTGGCGCTCAAACAAGTGCTCTCTTAACCTGAAAATTCCAAACCCATAAGCGGGCCCTGACTGATCTCAAGGGTGGAGGCAGAGACTATTTGAAATTCCGCAGAAGAGTCCATTTAAAAAAATGGGTATTTAATAAAAGAATCCGAAATAGAATTACAACTCGATCTTGAGGCTTGCCTTCACCCTGAGCTAAAGGCTCTCTCTAGGCTGTCAGGACAAACACCGTGCCGATTCCCAAGCATGCATAGCGTGCTTTCGGGTTGTCCCCCAGAGATAGCCACCAATATTGCCACTCTGCTGCAACACCCGATGACAGGGAATAAAGAACGCCACTGGATTTGAGCCAATCGCAGTGCCAGCCGCCCGAGCCGCCTTGGGTCTGCCCACCGCCTCGGCAACCTGGCTGTAACTGGTTAGTGTGCCCTCAGGTATCTGCAGCAGAGCGCGCCAGATATTGATTTGAAAATTAGTGCCCGAAACATGCAGTGAAAGTGGGCGATCAGGTTTCTGATCGACAAAGAGAGATTCAACAATTTTTAGCCTATCCGAATCTCGATTACACAGAATTGCTTTCGGCCAACGCCTTTGTAGATCTTCAATATGCAGCTCTACTTTATCCCCATCAATAAATGAGAGTTTGCAAATTCCCCGCGCCGTAGCCGCAACGAATATATCCCCAAAAGGACTGTTGTAAATATCGTAGTCGATGGTTAAACCTGCACCGCCAGTTTTAAATTCACCGGGGGTGACTGCTTCCAGTTGCACAAAATGATCATGCAGGCGTGAGGTGCCACTTAAACCAACCTGATCGGCCACTGCCAGCAGTGGTTGAGCCTCGGCTAGTAACCGTTGGGCATGCTCGACAGTCAGAATTTGCAGATATTTTTTCGGTGTCACACCAACCCAGCGACTAAACAGACGCTGAAAGTGAAAGGGACTTAGATTGAGCTGTGCAGCAATCGCTTCAAGGGAGGGCTGTTGGTCTGCGTTGGCATTAATAAATTCTATTGCCTCAGCTATGCGTTGATAGTCTGAATTCATAAAAACAGTATTGCCGACTGTGGGTTATTTATCGACCCGAATCTTGCGCTTTGTTAGCGGAAAGGTAATACAGCAGGGCACCAACAGCGATCATCCCAATACCAATCCAGCCCTCCATGGGTCGCGAAATCAACACATAGATTAAAGTCCACAGCGTCACACCGAGATAGATCAGCGGCGCAAAAGGATAGGCAAAGGTTTTGTACGCCCCGGCAATATTCATCTTGCGCCAGCGCAGCACAAAGACACCGAGCACCGAGAAAAGAGTATTTACTCCAAGCACAAAGCTGGAGAAGATCAGCACTGATTCAAAGGTCGCGCTAAGAATAAATAATATGGCTAACAGTCCCTGAAAAATAATCGCCGTCATAGGCACGCCATGTTTGTTGTTGCGTGCCAGGGCAGCAAATAACTTAAAGTCTTCACCAATAACCTGCAGCACTCTGGGGCCAGCCATAGTCATGGCGCTAACCGTTGAGATTAGTAATAGGGCGAGCATGGCACCCATGGCGCGACCGGCATTTTCACCCAGCGCATGGTTGGCGACGATGACACCTATTTCCAATTTTCCTTCAAGGATGGACGTTGGCGCTGCACTTAAAAAGGTAAAGTTAAGTAATAGATAGAGCAGCATGACTATCCCGGTGCCGACAAACAGCACGATGGGAAGATTGCGCTGGGGATTATCGAGTTCGCTGGTGACATAGGTGGCGGCATTCCAACCGGTGTAGGCGTAGTTTACGTAGATCAGTGATATCGCAAAGGCGCCGCTTAATAACAGTTTTTCGTCGCCCGCCTGAGGCATTAGGTCGATGGACTGTGGAGTGCCACCCCAGATAAATATAACGGCGCAAAAGATCAAGATTAACAGTATTTTCAAACCGGTAAAGGCTTGCTGAACGCTGCTGCTAGTCTGTCGGGACAGGCAGTGTATGGCGGTTAACAGAATCACTAGGGAGACCGCTGACCAGCTCGGCAATATGTTCGGGAACACGGCGGACAGGTAGGCGCCAAAGGTCATGGCGGCCAGTGCCACTGGTGCGGCAAAGCCGACGGTGGCTGAGACCCATCCGGAGATAAATCCGGCGCAGGGATGGTAGAGTCGCGAGAGGAAATTATATTCACCGCCGGAGCGGGGCAGATTGGCACCCAGTTCGGCGTAGGTCAGTGCGCCGCAGAGTGCAGTTAGGCCGCCGATAAACCACAGCATCATCAGTACAAAAAAGGATTGGATACCCAGCAGCTGAAAGCCGAGGCTGGTAAATACACCGGTACCCACCATGTTGGCGACGACAACCGAGATGCCGGTAGCTTTAGAGAATTTTTGCATAGAGGCTTCGCTAGACTTTTTAGCACTTTACAGCAGTCGCTGGGTCGGTGCAGTAAATACCCAGATTGGGACAAATGGGTTAGACTCGAGCTCAGATAAGAAAAATAATAAAGATAGTGAGGAATAGCGGTATGGATAAAGGCATACGTATTGGAGTGGTGCTTATGGGGCTGATTGCCCTGTTGGGTGGCCTTGGGTTTATATTTGCGCCGACTCAGATGGAGGCGGATTTTTCTATAGTTGCCAGTCGTGTTGATGGGCTTGGAACCATTCGCGGTGATCTGGGCGGTATGTTTTTGATGGTGGCCGGCTTTATGTTGTATGGCTCGCGCCCAGGTAATAGTGCGTGGTTGATAGTGCCTGTGGTTTTATTGGTCACTGTACTTTTTGGTCGCACGATTCATATTTTGATTGACGGTATTTCTCAGCCGGCAATTCGCTCTACTTTAATAGAGATATTCGCGCTGTGCTTTCTTGAGTTTGCCCGTCGAAAATTACCTGCCAGTGGTCACCAGGTCTAAATAAATGTTCACTCCTAAGATAGTTACCAATACACTTTTAACGGCTGTTACTGCGTTGACTTTTTCGTCAATGGCAGAGCCAGAAGTTGAGACCCGTCAGGTATATTTTGGTGATACCCATGTTCACAGTTCCTACTCTTTTGATGCTTTCTTAAATAATAATCACAGTGCTGATCCGGATACCGCCTATCGCTGGGCGAAGGGTCAGCCGGTGATTCATCCTTACAATAGAGTACGGGTGCAAATTAATACGCCGCTAGATTTTATGGTGGTCTCGGATCACGCCGAGATGCTCGGTGTGATGCGCGCGGTTCGCAACGACAGTATTGAATTTGAGGATCTTGGCCTGCTAGGTAATATCAAACGCTGGATTGGTATTAAATTGATGATGCGGGCGATTGATAATAATACCGGCCTGGAATTCTTTGGCCGGTTTTTGCCGATTTCGGCAATCGATCAACATCACTCTGACCCGGTTGCTGATAGTAGTAATAATATTGGTAGCGTCGATTTTTTTGGTGATACCAGCGCAACGTCGATGGCTGCCTGGCAGGATATTATTCAGACCGCAGACCGACACAATCAACCCGGTTCCTTTACCGCCTTGATCGGATGGGAATGGTCTTCAATCCCAACTGGCGCAAATCTGCATCGGGTGGTGATTACTCCAGACGGTGCAGATAAGGCCAGTCAGTTTTTCCCCTACGGTTCTGATATCAGTCAGTATCCTGAGGATCTCTGGCAGTGGTTGGATAAAACAGAGCAGAGTACTGGCACGCGCTTTATCGCGATTCCCCATAACTCGAATATCTCTAAAGGCTATATGTTTGACGATACCACTCTGCGTGGGCAGCCTATTAGTGCTGACTATGCCCGTCAGCGTATGCGCTGGGAACCAATTGTAGAAGTTACCCAGATCAAGGGCGACAGTGAGACGCGCAGCGATTTTTCACCAGAGGACGAGTTTGCCGATTTTGAAAGTTATGATCACTATATTCAGTTAGCCCAGGAAGGTGAAAATGGGCAAGAAGGGCAAGGAGCACAGAAAGAGTTTACCGCCCGTCCGGGGGATTATATTCGCCCAGCCCTAAAGAAAGGTCTGGCCATTGAGCAGAAGGTGGGTGTTAACCCCTATAAGTTTGGCTTGATTGGTTCAACCGATTCGCACTCTGGGCTTGCCTCCCCAGAAGAAAATAATTTCTGGGGCAAGATGGCCACGGATTCCACACCTGAGACTAAAGCCCGCAAGGGTAATAGCCCAGTTACCAGTAATGGCTGGAATATGTCCGCCTCAGGTCTGGCTGCTGTCTGGGCCGAAGAGAATACTCGCGAAGCTATCTATGCAGCGTTTAAACGCAAGGAAGTTTATGCCACCACAGGGCCGCGTATTCGAGTGCAGATGTTTGCCAGCTGGGATTTTCCTGCTGGTGCAGTAAGTGCCGAAGACTTTGCTGCCATAGGTTATCAGTATGGCGTGCCTATGGGTTCTGATCTTGTTGCCTTGAAGGACTCAAATAAGGCGCCTCAGTTTTTGGTCCGAGCAGTCAAAGGCCCCGTCGACGCTAATCTCGATCGAGTACAGATGGTCAAAGGTTGGGTTGATGCCAAGGGTCAGCAGCAGGAGCAGATTTACAATATTGCCTGGTCTGACGGCAGAACTCTGGATAGCCGTGGACGCCTGACGGCGGTTGGCAATAGCGTCAATTTAAAAACTGGGCACTACTCGAATAATATTGGTCAGGCCGAGCTCGCTACCCTCTGGGTTGATCCAGATTTTAATCCTAAGCAATCGGCATTTTATTACGTCCGAGTGCTACAGATTCCCACGCCGCGCAATGGTTTGTTAGACGCTATTGCCCTGCAGCTGGATAAGCCACCTCGCGGTCCAAAAACTATTCAGGAACGTGCCTATACTTCTCCGATCTGGTATCAGTCACAGCTATAAAGGCTACAGATACCTGTATATCGCTGCTGGTGGAATTGTCCTGACAGAGTTTCACGGTTTAGACTATAGTCATTCGGATACTTCCCTCCTTATGGATATATTTGCTGGCGATTTGTGAAAGGATTTATGAAAAAAATATTCAGAGAACCGCTGTTTCAATTTTTGCTTATTGCGTTGGTATTGCTGGGTGGTGAGCGGCTGATCAATGCCGACGCCTATTCCGATCAGCAATATCAGATAGTTGTCGATGATCAGGTATTGCTGCAGTTTATGCAGCTACAGGCTAAAACCTTTAAGCCTGAAAAGGCCATGGCTGCCTTAAAAGCGCTGAGCGCTGAGGAGCGTCAGCAGCTAATTGATAACTATGCGCGCAATGAGGCTTTGTTTCGCGAAGCTGTGGGGCTCAATCTAAATATGAATGATCAGGTGATTCGCCGTCGTCTTATTCAAAAAATGGATTATCTGGCGCAGGGTTTTTACGATGAAATTGAGCCGCTCACGGAAGAGGATCTACGTGCCTATTATGCAGAGCATCGGCAGGACTATAAGAAGCCTGCATCTGCGACTTTTACTCATGTCTTTATCTCTGGTGAAAAGCGCAGTTCTGAGCAGTCTGAGACTATGGCTGAATTGCTTGCAAAAAAACTCAATGCCGAACAGGTGCCGTTTGAAAAGTCCCTTGGCCATGGCGAGCGATTTTTATATCACCGCAACTATGTCAATCGCGATGATGATGAGATTGGCAGTCACTTTGGCGCTGGCTTTCAGGAGCAGTTATTTAGCTATCAGGTTTCCGCTCAATGGCAGGGGCCGCTGCAGTCCAATTACGGCTGGCATTTGGTGCTGTTGGTAAAAAATACCTCGTCTTATATTCCTGAGTTTGAAGAAATAGCTCAGGCTGTTTTTGCCGATGCTCAGCGCCAGCAGCAGCGGGAAATTAAGCGTCATGCCATTGATGCGTTGATTGCTAAATATCAGGTCAGTGATCAGGTCAGTGATGAGAGCCAGCAACAATAATGCGCTTTATGCTTGCGTTGCTTGCGTTGATAACAGTGTCGATTGCGGCGACTACTGCCGTTGCCGATGAGGCACGTCCGGTCTATGTAGAAATTGCTCAGCAGGCTGAAACTGAGTATCTGTTGAAGTGGAAAATACCGCCGGTTATGCCTGTCGGAGAGGAGCCCGCGGTGGAGCTGCGTCACCCGAGCTGTAGTTTATTGGATGGTTCGGTGGGTGGTCGCCCGGCGGGTCTAGTGGGTAAAAAACGCTACAGTTGCACTGAGCTCAATCCGCCATTTTCTATCGAACTGATTTATCCGCGCAGCAATCCGGCGCTGACTTCATTAATTGTCTACAAGCCGCTTTCCGGTGATCCGCTGCAGGTCTTTTCCGGCCCGGAAAAAACGCTGCTTGAGTTGCCGCTGGCCTCTTCACCGGCTGCCGTGGCCAAACAGTATACGGTGGCCGGTATTGAACATATTTTGATCGGCACTGACCATCTGTTATTTATTCTCTGTCTGATGATGATTGCTGGCACCTGTAAACGTCTGGTGCTGACGGTAACCGGTTTTACTGTGGCTCATTCGATTACCTTAAGTCTTGCGACCCTGGATATTTTTCGCTTGCCCACGGAGTTGGTTGAGCTGCTAATTGCCCTGAGTATTTTATTGTTGGCGGTGGAGATTATTAAGCATCGACAGGGCGGCTCGGCAGAGAGTTTTACCTGGCGCTATCCAGTCAGTGTCTCTGCAGTCTTTGGTCTGCTGCATGGCTTTGGTTTTGCGGTGGTGTTGCAGGAGTTGGGACTGCCCGCGTCGATGAAGGTTCAGGCGCTGCTGTTCTTTAATATTGGAGTTGAGCTGGGACAATTATCCTTTATCGCTGCTGTTTTGGTCTTGGTGTTTGTGGCTGCGAGGCTGGTGCCTTTGATCGGCAAGCATCAGGTGAAGCTTGTCGATATAGTTGTCTATGTTGTTGGAGTTTGTAGTGCCTACTGGCTAATCGAGAGAGCAGCTCTTTTTTAATGAGCCGCTCAGGGCTGTTTAATACGAGATGCTCAGGCTGTCTCTTATTAAATGCTTACTTTAGGTTGCCGAGATTTTTTGCGAGTATTTTTAAAGTAGGCTTAAACAGCTTTGGTGTGCAGGCAACTATATGTCCGGTATCCAAAAACTTCTCGCCGCCTTGGAAATCACTGACCATTCCTCCGGCTTCTCTTACCAACAGTGCCCCCGCAGCTATATCCCAGGGCTTTAAGTACATTTCCCAGAAGGCATCCATACGCCCGGCAGCTACATAGGCCAGGTCGAGAGAGGCTGCGCCCATACGTCTGATACCTGAAGAGTTGTCGGCAAATTCATGCAGAGACTTTAAATAGTTTTCCATATAGTCAAAAGAGGGCGCGCTAAAAGGGATGCCAGTTGCGTACAGCGCGCCAGCATCACTGGCGCGACCCGAGACGCGAATGCGGCGGCCATTTAATTTGGCGCCATCACCACGACTCGCAGTAAATTCTTCCTGCTTGAAAGGGTCGAGAACGATCGCATGCTCAAGGCGTCCCTTAATACGACAGGCAATAGATATGGCCAGATGAGGTATACCGCGGACAAAATTGGTGGTGCCATCCAATGGATCGATAATCCATTCAACGTCGCTTTCAAGGTTTCCGCTGACGCCGCTCTCTTCGCAGAGGAAGCGATGGTCGGGAAAGGCTTTTTGAATATGGTAGATAATGGTCTCTTCAGAACGCTTGTCGACTTCGGTGACAAAGTCGTGACGACCTTTCTCATCCACCTTAACCGAGTCGAGACTGTCTGCAGATTTTACAATCATTTCGCCGGCCAGACGGGCAGCGCGAAGGGCAATATTAACCATTGGTTGCATATTAGATTTTCCAATTAACTTTAGCAGTGACTTAAAGAGCGCGCGCATTGTAACAGAACTACAGTGCCAGAGAAGAGGGATTCTGCTACACTCGCGCCCGTTTTTTAGCCCATGGATTTATTGGGCTATATAAGTCTTTAACGGGACTGTATAAAAGCCTTTAACTGGGCTTTATGTGAGTCTATAAGAGGTGCTAAGTGTCAATATCTGAGCGACAGGCAAATATCCGAATTGTATTAGTCAATACCACACATCCGGGCAATATCGGTGGTGCCGCACGAGCCATGAAAAATATGGGTCTGGCAGAGCTGTATCTGGTTCAACCAAAAGAGTATCCAGCTCCGCGAGCAGTATGGCGTGCTGCCGGTGCCAGAGATGTGTTGGCCAATGCGACTATTGTTGAGTCCGTCGATGAGGCGATTGCCGACTGTGGTCTTGTGGTGGGTACTAGCGCCCGTGAGCGCAGAATTCCATGGCCGCTGCTCAATCCCCGTGAATGCGGTGAAAAAATCTACCTCGAAGCGGAGAAGCACAAGACGGCGCTATTGTTCGGTCGTGAAGATCGTGGCTTAACCAATGATGAGCTGCAAAAGTGCCACTACCATGTGCATATCCCGTCCAATCCTGAGTACAGCTCGCTCAATCTGGCAACGGCGGTTCAGGTTCTCGCCTACGAAGTGCGTATGGCCAGTCTCGCAGATGAGCAGGGTAATTTACCCTCTCTCACCGACTGGGATCAGCCACCCGTCAGCGCCGGTGATCTCGAGTATTTCCATGAACATTTGGCCACCACTATGGCCGATCTGAAATTTTACGACCCCGAGAATCCCAAGCAGCTTTTAACCCGTATGCGCAGGTTGTTTAACCGCGTAAGAATGGATGAGATGGAGGTTTCTATACTCCGTGGTCTGTTATCTTCGGTACAGCGTACAATCAAAAAATAACACAACGAATAGTTGACAAGATTAATCAGGTATTTAGTTGACTAAAATAGTCAGGTATTAGATAATTTCAGTCTGAACATGGCAGAGAGCATACGATGCGACTGACAACCAAAGGGCGTTACGCGGTGACAGCCATGCTGGATCTTACTATCCATGCAGATGATAAGCCTGTTTCGCTGTCCGAAATATCTGAACGACAATCGATTTCACTCTCGTATCTTGAGCAACTGTTTTCAAGATTACGTCAGTCTGAACTGGTGAGTAGCGTGCGCGGCCCCGGTGGCGGCTATCGTTTGGGGCGATCCAGCGAAGATATTTATATCGCGCAGATTATCGAAGCGGTTAACGAGTCAGTGGATACTACCAATTGCCAGGGAAAGGGTGATTGTCAGGGTGGCGAGATATGCCTTACCCATGCACTCTGGGATGAGCTTACAGCAGAGATACACAATTTTTTAAACGGTATTTCGCTGGCCCATTTAATGGCCCGTCGCGATGTTAAAAACATTGCCCAGCGCCAAGTAGACCAGCTTTTAATTTTAAGTGAAAGCCCGCAGGCAGGTGCCTGCTAGAACTGGAGAAGTAAATGAGTCTTCCTATTTATCTCGACTACGCGGCGACAACCCCGGTTGATCCTGCAGTTGCAGAGAAAATGATGCAATACCTAACGCCAACTGGCCACTACGGCAATCCGGCGTCGCGCTCTCACACCTTTGGTTGGGAAGCGGAAGCGGCGGTCGAAGATGCCCGTGAACAAGTTGCCAATATGATTAATGCGGATCCCCGCGAAATCGTCTGGACCTCTGGTGCTACCGAAGCCAGCAACCTGGCGATTAAAGGCTGTGCGCACTTTAATCAGCGCAAAGGCAAGCATGTGGTTACATCGCGTATCGAGCACAAGGCGACTCTGGATACCTGTCGCCAGCTTGAGCGTGAAGGCTTTGAAGTGACCTATCTGGACCCAGATAAAAATGGCCTGATTCAGCCTCAGGCAGTTGCCGATGCTCTTCGTGAAGACACTACTGTTGTGTCGATTATGCATGTGAATAACGAGATCGGAACACGCAATGATATAGCCGCGATCGGCGCAATCTGCCGTGAAAATAAGGTTTTCTTTCATGTGGATTCCGCTCAGAGCGCCGGTAAAACACCGATTGACGTGGAAGCGATGAACGTCGATATGATGTCTTTCTCCGCCCACAAAATTTACGGCCCCAAAGGTATTGGTGCTCTCTATGTCCGTCGCAAGCCGCGCGTTCGTATTGAAGCGCAGATGCACGGTGGCGGCTACGAGCGTGGTATGCGTTCAGGAACATTGCCGACTCACCAGATTGCCGGTATGGGCGAAGCCTTCCGTATTGGTGGTGAAGTGCTTGCTGAAGAGTCAGCGCGCATTGAAAAACTACGCACACGACTCTGGGAAGGCGTATCAGATATGGAAGAGGTCTATTTGAATGGGTCTCCAGATCAGCATGTACCAGGCATTGTTAATATCAGTTTCGCCTTCGTTGAAGGTGAGTCACTGATTATGGCGCTCCGTGACCTGGCGGTCTCCTCAGGTTCAGCCTGTACATCAGCCAGCCTTGAGCCTTCCTATGTGCTGCGCGCACTAGGCCTCAATGATGAGATGGCCCACAGCTCAATTCGCTTTAGTATCGGTCGCTATACCAGCGAACAGGATATCGACGATGCCATCGCAAAAGTACGCCATGCAGTAACCAAGCTGCGCGAACTGTCGCCACTCTGGGATATGTTCAAAGATGGTGTCGATTTAAGTCAGGTAGAGTGGGCGGCGCACTAAATCGCGTTCCGCTTGCCTTAAGAGAAGTTACGAGAAGTATAAAACTATTAAATAGGAGTCATCAAATGGCTTACAGCGAAAAAGTTATTGATCATTACGAAAATCCACGCAACGTTGGCAAGCTTGACGACAGCTCAAAAAATGTTGGTACTGGCATGGTTGGAGCACCCGCCTGTGGCGATGTTATGCGCCTACAAATTCAGGTCAACGATCAGGGTGTTATCGAAGATGCCAAGTTCAAAACCTACGGCTGTGGTTCGGCAATTGCGTCGAGCTCACTGTTGACTGAATGGGTTAAAGGCAAGCATATTGACGATGCTGCGGAAATTAAAAACACTGAAATTGCTGAAGAACTGGCACTGCCCCCAGTGAAAATTCACTGTTCAGTACTGGCTGAAGATGCAATTAAAGCCGCAGTTCGCGATATTAGAGAAAAGCAGGGGAGCTGATTGACGTAATGGCAATCACAATGACACCAGCTGCGGAGCAGCATGTAACCAAACACCTTGAGCATCGCGCTAAAGGGGTTGGTATTCGTCTGGGTGTTCGCACCACTGGCTGTTCGGGGCTCTCCTATGTACTGGAGTTTGTCGACAGCGCAGAAGCAGAAGACGAGGTTTTTCACTGTGGTGATATCAAGTTAATTATTGACCCTAAAAGTCTTGTCTACCTCGATGGCACGCAGCTTGATTATGTCAAAGAGGGATTGAATGAAGGCTTTGAATTTAAGAATCCCAATGTAAAAGACGAATGTGGTTGCGGCGAAAGCTTCCACGTTTAATTGCCGACCATTAATTACCGACCTAAATGGTGTTGAGACATTGGATCTATCGACAAAGCTGTTAGAGACAAGCAACTACTACGAAATATTTTCCCTCCCAGCGGGTTGGCAGATAGATCGCACTGTTCTCGACGGCCGCTACCGTCAACTGCAGCGTGAATTTCACCCAGATCGCTACGCTGCCAAGGGAGATGTTGAAAAACGTCTCGCTGTGCAGACCACCTCGCTGATCAACCAAGCCTACGAAACCTTAAAATCTCCCCTTAAGCGCGCGCAGTATATGCTCGAGCTGGAAGATATAGATGCTGGCCAAGAGAGTCATATCACCAGTGATATGAGTTTTTTGATGAAGCAGATAGAGTTTCGTGAAAATCTGGATGAGATTCGCGATAGCGCCGATCCACTGGCTGGACTGGAAGCCATGCGCGACGATGTGCAGGCTCAGTATCTGCAGCTGCAAGAGGATTTCCAAGCGCAGCACAGCGCTAAAAATTATAATGACGCCCTTGATACAGTGGCAAAAATGCAATTCTTCGCCAAGCTGTTAGACGAGATCGAACAGCGCGAAGAAGAGCTAGAGGACTTTTAAACCGTGGCACTACTGCAAATTTCAGAACCTGGACAATCACCACAGCCCCATCAGCGCAAACACGCGGTGGGTATAGACCTGGGCACCACCAACTCACTAGTAGCCGCTGTCCGCAGTGGCACGCCAGAAACCCTTGCCGACGAGCAGGGCAGACATCTGTTGCCCTCTGTGGTGCACTACATGAAAGACGGTGTGAGCTGCATCGGCTACGAAGCGGCAGAGCACAATGTTAGCGATCCGCTGAATACTCTTTCATCGGTTAAGCGTCTAATGGGTCGCGGTATTGCCGATGTAAAAACCTTTGGCGGCCAGTTGCCTTACAACTTTGCTAAAGATGATGGTGGTATGCCAAAGATTATTACCGCCAGCGGTTCTGTCAGCCCGATTCAGGTCTCCGCAGAAATTCTCCGTAAACTCGCCGGGCGCGCTGAAATTGCCCTCGGGGGTATGCTTGATGGCGCAGTTATTACCGTCCCCGCCTATTTTGATGATGCCCAGCGTCAGGCCACCAAAGATGCGGCAACTCTTGCTGGTATCAAAGTGTTGCGCCTGTTGAATGAACCCACAGCCGCGGCAATCGCCTATGGCCTCGATCAGGTCGAAGAGAGTGTTATTGCCGTCTACGATCTCGGTGGTGGCACCTTTGATATTTCAATTCTACGGCTCTCCCGCGGGGTGTTTGAAGTGCTCGCAACCGGCGGTGATTCGGCCTTAGGTGGCGATGATTTCGATCGCGCTATTGCCGAGTGGATTCGCCAGCAGGTCGGTATGGATGAAAATCTCGACCCGGTAGAGCAGCGCATACTTTTAGAGACCGCCAAGTCCGCCAAAGAAGAGCTTACCGATCAGGAATCAGTCGAGATAGAAGTTCTGGATTGGCAGGGCACTCTGAGTCGCGAAAAGCTCAATGAGCTGATTGATAGCCTAATTGATAAAACCCTGCGCGCCTCGAAAAAATCACTGCGTGATGCTGGAATAAGCACAGATCAGGTCGATGAAGTAATTCTGGTCGGCGGTTCAACCCGTGCACTGCGTGTGCGTGAAAAAGTTGAACAACTATTTAATCGTCAGCCCCACTTGAAACTTGATCCTGATCGTGTGGTTGCCATGGGCGCTGCGCTGCAAGCTGAAGTACTAGTCGGCAATAAGTCCGGCGACGAAATGTTGCTGTTGGATGTGATTCCCCTGTCCCTAGGTATTGAAACCATGGGCGCTCTGATTGAAAAAATTATCCATCGCAATACCACTATCCCAGTATCCAAAGCCCAAGAATTTACCACCTTTAAAGATGGCCAGACGGCGATGGTCGTGCATGTGTTGCAGGGCGAGCGCGAGCTGGCCACAGACTGTCGTTCACTGGCGCGCTTTGAGCTGCGCGGTATTCCGCCAATGGTTGCCGGTGCGGCAAAAATTAGGGTTACCTATCAGGTTGATGCCGATGGACTACTCAGTGTGACTGCCCGTGAAACGATCAGCGGTGTTGAATCCCGTATCGAAGTTAAGCCCTCCTACGGTCTGCAGGAAAATGAAATCACCGAGATGCTGCAGGATTCGTTTAGCCATGCCCGCGATGATATGCAGGCGCGAGCACTGCGCGAACAACAGGTTGAGGCAGATCGTATGATTGAAGATCTGCACGCGGCGCTGCAAAAAGATGGCGGCGAGCTGCTCGATCCTAAGGAATACCAGTGTTTGGAAGTGGCGGTTAAAGAACTGCAAGAAGTACGAGCTAGCAGCACAGAACATCGTGTATTGGCGCGACAAATTGAATCGGTAGGCAAGGTCAGCGAAGAGTTTGCCGCCCGCCGTATGGACGCCAGCATTAAAAGTGCGCTGGCCGGACAAAGCCTTGATGATGTGGAGACAAACTTATAATGGCACGTATAGTATTTTTACCCAATGAAGAAATTTGCCCAGAGGGTGCAGTGGTTGAATCACAGCCTGGAGAGAGCGTCTGCCAAGCCGCACTGCGCAGCGGCATCCATATTGAGCACGCCTGCGAAATGTCCTGTGCCTGCACCACCTGCCATGTTCATGTGCGCGAAGGTTATGCCGAGCTGCCAGTCGCCGATGATCTGGAAGAGGATTATCTGGATATGGCTTGGGGCGTAGATCCGGATTCTCGCTTGAGCTGCCAGGTTATTCCCGGCGATACCGATCTGGTTGTAGAAATCCCCAAGTACACGATTAATATGGTGTCTGAAAAGCACTGAGTGCTGCGCTTTAAATGCTATAGCGAACGGCAAAAAATGGAGTAATAGACTATGCTAAAGTGGACTGATATACATGATATCGCCATTGAACTGACAGATAACCATCCAGATGTGGATCCACAGTATGTAAATTTTGTAGATCTGCGCAAATGGGTTCTCGGACTTGAAGATTTTTCTGATGATCCAGAGCGTTGTGGAGAGAAGATTCTTGAAGCTATTCAAATGGCATGGATGGAAGAATTGGATTAAAAGTACAAGCTTAGAAAGTACAAGCGTAGAAAGTACAAGATTAAAATCTGATCAGAGTTAATAACAAAATGCTGCAACAGCAGCGGGATTTGAGCAAAGGATGCCAGCCAAGAATCAACTGTATAAAAAAGTTCTCGATACAGCGCCTTTTGGCACGGTGTTCTTCGCCTATGGTGTCTGCATTGATGCCAATGCCCAAGCCCTTTCGATTCTTAAATGCGATCGCGCGCAAATCATTGGCGCAACGATTAGCGAAGACCAGAACCACCAACCCCAATCTATTCAGCAGCTCAAGCAGGTAGTAAGAAAACTTCAGGACGACCGGCTTAAAGGTATTCTGTGGCGCTCTGAAAATACTCTCGAGCAGGATGAAATCGTCGTCTCCATAGGTTCGGTTGAAGACACTGATGATGGGGTGCTGTGCCTGATGCTCTACCCACTGCCATCACTGGCTCAGATGGTGGTTCAGGAGTTTGTTACTGAAGATCTGGCCACCTTGGAGACTTCACCTCAGAACAAGCTAGATAGCAGTGAAGACCTAAAACAAAAGCCAATTCCTGAGAATATTGATCAGCAGCCTGTAGAGAAACTGGAAGAAATTCCCGTCACCAAAACGCTGCTCGAAGAGCAGCCTGAGCCTAAGATACTGGATGAACAAAGTGCCCTCGCCGAAGGTATTAAAGCGGATCAGTATGAAACCCTCGCCGGCCTGCCAGTCAGCCCGCGATTGATTGAAAGTATCAGTGGATATCTAGATCTTTCGCGAGAAAAGAGTCCCTGCGGTACTTTATTGTTAATCGACTTCGATAATTTCAACTCGATCAATGAATCCCTCGGTAAGCAAGTCGGTAATCAGATTCTCGAGCGCGCCGCTGAAACTATTCAGGGAATGTGCACAGATTTGATGGAGGTTGATCAGGTCGCCGGTGACTCATTTCTGCTGTTTGTAAAAGATATTGCCGATACCGCCGAACAGGCTCGCGAAGCCAGTCTCGCCATCGCAAATGAAATTCGCTGTGTGATTACCCGCCCATTCTTTACCGAAAATGGCGAAGTCAGTGTTACCGCCAGTGTCGGAATCAGTGTGCTCTATGCGGGTATTTACTACCCCTCTACGGATTCTCTATCGAATGCTGAAGAGGCTGTGCAACAGGCCGAGAGCGCGATGTTTGAGGCCAAGCGCCGCGGTCGCGACACCGTGGTGTTATTTGATTCGCAGATAACCCGGCAGGCTCGTCAGCGGATTAATATGCAATCCAGTCTGCGCAAGGCAGTGGCCAATCAGGATTTTGATCTCTATGTTCAGCCCCAGGTCTCAACTCACAGTGGCGATGTAGTCGGGGGTGAGGTGCTGCTGCGCTGGATGAACTCAGATCAGGCTCGGCACTCGCCAGCGGACTTTATTCCTATTCTCGAATCTTCAGGGATGATTGTCGATGTCGGGCTCTGGGTGATTCGCACCTCCTGTGAATATCTGCGCAATATGCTCGACCGGGGTCTGTGGGATGAGAGTATGCAGATGGCGGTCAATATCAGTCCCAAGCAATTCCATGATCCGCATCTGATTAAATCCTTAGAGCACAGTCTCAAGAGCTACGATATCCGCCCAGATATGTTGACGCTGGAAGTAACGGAAAATCTGCTGATTGATGATTTTGAATCGGTTGCTGAGAAAATGAAAAAGATCCGCAATATGGGCACCCGATTTGCCATCGACGATTTTGGCAGCGGCTATTCCTCAATGATCTATTTAAAGCGCCTGCCTCTGGATATTTTAAAGATCGACCGAGAATTCATTACCCATCTCAATTCGGATAAAGAAACCCTCGGGCTGGTCGAGGCGATTATGATGGTAGCCCACCACTACGGTCTGGATGTGGTCGCTGAGGGTGTTGAAAAGCGTGAGGTGTTGGAAATTTTGCGCAGCCTTGGCTGTGAAAAATATCAGGGTGCGCACTTTAGTATGCCAGTCTCGCTAGATAAATTTCAGCGTCTATTGGTGGCATAAATAGCTGCGTAAGCTGCCTAAAATCGCTAGTTTAATCGACACGGTAAAAGCCCTATAAAAAAGCTACTCCAAAAAAGCATTGTTACCGCCCCCCAGTGCAGGTAAAATCCGCGCCATTGCCCAATAGGGCTATTTTTTTATCCCTAATTTAAACTTTTTTAATTTACCTTAGCCCTTGTTTGGAGAAATCTTCATGGCGACTGAACGCACACTATCTATTATCAAGCCCGACGCAGTAGCAAAAAATGTTGTTGGCCAAATCCTTAGCCGTTTTGAAGCCGCTGGCCTTAAAATCGTTGCCTGCAAAATGCAGCAGCTCAGCCAAGAACAGGCTGAAGGTTTTTACGCTGAACACAGCGAGCGTCCTTTCTTTAAAGATCTGGTTGCCTTTATGACGTCTGGCCCAGTTTCTGTTCAGGTTCTCGAAGGCGAAAACGCGATTATCACCAACCGCGATCTGATGGGTGCTACTAACCCTAAAGAAGCTGCCGCTGGTACTATCCGTGCGGACTTTGCAGAATCTATTGATGCTAACGCCGCTCACGGTTCTGACTCAGCTGAATCTGCAGCTCGTGAAGTTGCATACTTCTTTGCTGACAACGAGATCTGTGCTCGCTAAAATCACTTTATCGAACAGCACCTTCTCGACATTAGAGAAATAGACATTTATGTCCCAAGCAGTTGAAGTAACAGCGATTGACGAACAGCCCCGAAAGGAAAAAACCAACCTTTTGGGGCTTTCTGCTTCCCGTATAGGTGATTTTTTAGAGTCACTCGGCGAGAAACGTTTTCGTGGAACTCAGATTCTCAAGTGGGTACACCAGCAGGGTGTAACCGACATTAACGAGATGACCAATATCTCCAAAGGCCTGCGCACCAGCCTTAGCGAAGTGGCAGAAGTCGTATTGCCGGAAGTTGTCAGCGTGCAGGATTCGGTTGATGGTACACGCAAATGGTTGATCCGTATGGATGGCGGCAGCTGTATAGAGATGGTTTATATTCCTGAGCGCGACCGCGGAACCCTCTGTGTATCCTCGCAGATTGGTTGTGCACTGGACTGTAGTTTCTGTGCCACCGGAAAGCAGGGTTTTAATCGCGACCTGACCGCCGGAGAGATTATTGGCCAGTTGTGGATCGCCGCAGAATCATTTGATCAGTTTGATCCCAAAACGAAACGCCGTGTCACCAATGTGGTGATGATGGGTATGGGCGAACCACTGATGAACTTTGATAATGTTGTCGATGCAATGAATCTGATGCTTGACGACAATGCCTACGGGCTTTCCAAGCGACGAGTCACTCTGAGCACTGCGGGTATGGTTCCCGAAGTTGATAAGCTCGGCGATGTCATCGATGTGTCGCTGGCAATTTCTCTGCACGCGCCCAACGATGAGTTGCGCAATGAACTGGTGCCAATTAATCGTAAGTATCCGCTGAAGACATTTGTCGACAGCGCTAGACGGTATCTGGAGAAGATGCCGGATAATCGACGCAAAATTACCGTTGAATACACGCTGATGGATCGGGTCAATGATCGCGATGAACACGCCAAAGAATTATCGGTACTGCTGCGCGATTTACCCTGCAAGATAAACCTGATTCCGTTTAATCCGTTCCCGGGTTCGGGCTATAAAACGGTCACCAAGGTTGCCCTTGGGCGGTTTAGGGACATTCTGCATAATGACGGGTACACTGTCACTGTGCGAACCACCCGCGGCGACGATATTGCCGCTGCCTGTGGTCAGTTGGCAGGCGAAGTAAACGACCGCACCAAACGTCAGGAGCGCTATAAAAAACGTCTCGACGAGGAGCAGGTTCAGGAGCAGGTGGTCAAAATTATTGAGTGAGGAATACCAGCTTATACAGAGTGGTCACAGGGAGAGGGAATATGAACATAACAACAGGGTACGTTGTAACACTGATTAAACTGGGTTTTTTAGTGGCCGCACTGAGCATCACTGGCTGTGTGTCAAATGCTCCAAAAAGTGCCAACTCGGAAAACCCCGCTGCTGCAAGCCAGCAGCATATTAAGCTGGCGCTAAAATATATAGGTTCGGACAATCGCGATTTAGCCAGAGTCCACCTTGAGAAAGCTGCGAAACATCGCTCGCGTTCAGCCCAGTTATATAATGCTTACGCTCTGTTATACCAGAGCGAGCAAGAATTTAAGTTAGCCGAAGAGTTTTACCAAAAGGCCCTTGGCAGAAATAAAGGTTACACCCTAGCACGCTACAATTTCGCTGCTTTTTTGTACAATCAGGGGCGATTAGCTGAGGCCAGAGAGCAGATAACACTGGTCAGTGAAGATCTCGGGTACGAACGCCGCGCTCAGGCTTTTTATATACTCGGGTTGACCCAGAAAAGAATGGGCGACAACCCGCAAGCGCTTGAATCCTTTGAGAAAGCGACACAGCTTTCATCAGGATTTCCGCCGCCGTTTCTAGAGGCCGCTGAACTCTATTATCAGCAAAAGAATTATCCTCTAAGTAAATTGGCGCTGGATCGCTTTAGACGCTTGAGCCAGCCGACCGCCCAGAGCCTGTGGTTAGCCGTGCGAGTGGAAGAGCGATTTGGTAATCTGGATAAAGCGGCGAGTGAAGGACTGAAACTAAAGAATCTGTTTCCGTACTCACAGGAAAATTTGGCCTATCAGGCCTGGTTAAAAAAATTAATTGAGAAGTAACTGAGAAGTATCGGAATGTTTAGTGAAACACCTATAGTGCGACGCAAGTCGCGACAGATTATGGTTGGCAATGTCCCCGTAGGTGGCGATGCTCCAATCTCTGTGCAGAGCATGACCAATACCAGCACTGCAGATGTCGCGGCAACCGTTGCTCAGATAGAAAACATTCAAGCAGCCGGCGCAGATATAGTCCGTGTCTCGGTTCCCTCTATGGCCGAAGCTGAAGCCTTCGGTCAAATTCGCAAATTGGTCAGTGTACCGCTGGTTGCAGATATTCACTTTGATCACAATATCGCCCTGCGAGTGGCTGATTTAGGTGTTGATTGCCTGCGAATTAACCCTGGCAATATAGGCCGTGACGATCGCCTCCGCGAAGTGATCGCCAAAGCCCGCGACCTCAATATTCCAATCCGTATCGGCGTTAATGCCGGTTCACTGGGTAAAGACCTGTTGCGCAAATACAACGAACCCACCGCCGAGGCGATGGTTGAGTCGGCTATGCGCAATGTCGACCTGCTCGACAAATACGATTTCCAAGATTTTAAAGTCAGCGTTAAGGCCTCGGATATTTTTATGGCTGTCGCCGCTTACCGCGACCTGGCCACCCGTATCGAACAGCCCCTGCATCTGGGTATCACCGAAGCGGGTGGACTGCGTTCGGGCACCGTTAAATCGGCGATTGGTCTCGGTGCGCTGTTACTCGATGGTATAGGTGACACAATTCGAATTTCCCTTGCCGCCGATCCGGCGGAAGAGGCGAAAGTCGCTTGGGATATGTTGCGCAGCCTTAGATTGCGTAGCAAAGGGATTAACTTTATTGCCTGCCCGAGCTGTTCACGACAAAATTTCGATGTAATTAAAACCGTCAATGAGTTGGAAACCCGACTTGAAGATATTACCGTGCCTATGGATGTGTCGATTATTGGCTGTATCGTCAACGGCCCAGGTGAAGCCAAAGAGTCCGATTTTGGTTTAACGGGTGGCACTCCAGCCAACCTGGTTTATGTCGACGGTGTTCCGGACCACAAGGTTGGCAATGAAAATTTAGTCGATGAGCTTGAGACGCAAATTCGCGCCAAGGCAGCGGCCAAAGAGACGCAGATGGCCAAAGATGCGGCCAACCTGATAGTGAAAGTTTAAGTGTTAAAGCTTAAGTATTAAAAACTAGCTGTATTAAGATTAGTTGTATAAAGAGTATTGAGAAATAGATGAAAATCCAATCGATCCGGGGAATGAATGATCTACTCCCCGAACAGTCAGCCACATGGCAGTATCTCGAGCGCGTTATTGCCGACGTACTTGGCCGCTACGCCTATCGTGAAATCCGTTTCCCGATACTCGAGCAAACTGAACTGTTTAAACGCGCGGTTGGAGAAGTCACCGATATAGTCGAAAAAGAGATGTATAGTTTCGACGACCGCAATGGCGATAGTCTGAGTCTGCGCCCGGAAGGCACCGCCGGCTGTGTGCGCGCCTGCAATCAAAATGGTTTATTACACAACCAAACTCAGCGGCTCTGGTATACAGGTCCAATGTTCCGTCACGAGCGCCCGCAAAAAGGCCGCCTGCGTCAGTTCCATCAGGTTGGTGTTGAAGCCTTTGGACTGGTTGGTCCAGATATAGATGCAGAGCTATTGGTGCTTACAGCACGACTTTGGAAAGCCCTGAATATCGAAAGTGCGGTTACCCTGCAGATTAACTCTCTGGGAACCTCGGCTGATCGCGCCAATTATCGCAGCGCACTGGTCGACTATCTCAGTGCTCGACAGGAGCAGCTCGACGAAGATAGTCAGCGCCGCCTGCAGACAAACCCGATGCGTATTCTCGACAGTAAAAATGCCGAGACACAGGCGCTGTTAAATGATGCGCCGAGCCTCGAAGACTTTATCGACGAAGAATCCAAACAGCACTTTAAGCAGCTCTGCTCTATGCTTGACGCCGCTGAAATCAATTACCAGATCAATCCACGACTGGTGCGAGGACTCGATTACTATTCGAAAACAGTGTTCGAATGGGTGACCACTCATCTCGGTGCTCAGGGTACAGTCTGTGCCGGTGGCCGCTATGACGGCCTTGTCGAACAACTCGGCGGCAAGCCGTGCCCAGGTGTTGGATTCGCCATGGGCGTGGAAAGACTGGTGCTGTTGCTTGACGAGCTCGGCGTTGTCCCTGATAGTGTCGGGCTGACAGTAGATGTCTATCTAGTTGCCGTAGGTGATGTAGATACTCAGGCACTGGTGTTGGGAGAAAATCTGCGATCTAATTGCCCAACCATTCGTCTGCAGACAAACTGCGGCGGTGGAAGCTTTAAATCGCAAATGAAAAAAGCGGATAAAAGCGCGGCCTTTATTGCCTTAATACTCGGCGAAGATGAAGCAGCGAATAAAAAAATTGGGGTTAAGTTTTTACGCGAAGACCGCCCCCAGGAAACCGTTGACCAGAAAGATTTGGCCAACTACATAATGAAAATAATTACTACTTACTGATTGAGGAACACTCGTGGCAGATCACATTACAGAAGAAGAGCAAATTGAAGCTCTTAAGCGTTGGTGGGAAGAGAACGGCAAGCAAACCATTCTGGGTATAGCCCTTATCGTTGGCGGATATTTTGGCTGGCAAGCCTGGACCGATCACAGCGAAGAACAGGCATCTGCTGCCTCATTGACCTATCAGGAAATGCTCGACAACCTGGCCGGCTTAACTCCCGGTGAAACTCTTGCCGAAGACAAGCAGCTTGCGGTTGGACTGTTGGCCGACAAACTCAAGTCAGAGTTCAGCGACACTCAGTACGCAGTTTATGCGGCGCTGACCAAAGCCAAGCTCGCCGTTGAATCTGAAAATCTGGATGGCGCTGTTATCGAACTGCAGTGGGCTATGGACAATGCCGATGACGTCAGCAAATCTATTGCGCGACTGAGACTAGCTCGAGTTCAGGCTGCACGTGGTGATCTGGATGCAGCGCTGCAGTTAGTTCAAGGTGTTGATGCCGGTGAGATGAAGTCTGCGTTTGAAGAAGCCAAAGGTGACTTCTACCTAGAGCAGGGCAACACAGCCGCTGCTTACAGTGCTTATCAGTCTGCTGCGGCGACAGATAACTCAGGTGACGCATCCGTGCGCGCACTGTTACAGCTTAAAATTGGTTTGGTTCAGCCTGCACAGCTCGAAGAGCCAGCGGCTGAAGAGTAAGGGATTTACCAACTAGCTGCCGAGCAGCCGGTCGAATAGGAAAACGCTCCATGAAAAAGTTAAATTTATTGCTCAGTGCGCTAGTTTGCGCATTCTTAGTCTCAGGTTGTAGCTGGTTTGGTGGCGACGACGAAGATGCTGAGATCAAGCCTGCAGAACTGGTTAAATTTGATCAGGAACTAACCCTTAAGAAACAGTGGTCGGTGAATATAGGCGCGAGCAATAAAGATTTTTGGAACAGCCTGCGACCTGTTGCGAGCTCTGAGCTAGTTTTTGCCGCTGATCATGAAGGTGAGATTACCGCGATTGATTTAGCTACAGGCGAGCGCCGTTGGAGTACTGAACTGGACGTTCTGGTTTCCGGTGGTGTTGGTTACGGCTCTGGTCTGGTTATGGTAGGCACTATCGAGGGTCAGGTCTATGCCCTCAATGCAGATGACGGCACTATCGCCTGGACTAGCACTGTTAGCTCGGAGATTCTTTCAAGCCCGCAGAGCAATGGTCAGGTTGTGGTGGTTCAGACTATCGACAATAAACTCTTCGCCTTTAATGCCGCCGATGGTTCAGCGCTCTGGCAGCATGAAGATACTGCGCCACTGTTGAGTGTGCGCGGCACCAGCTCTTCTGTTATTACCGAGAAAATGGTCTTAAGCGGTTTTGATTCAGGAAAACTGATCGCTTTTAACCCGGAAAATGGTTCACTTATTTGGGAGGCACGACTGGCACTGCCCAAGGGTCGCACAGATCTCGAGCGTATGGTTGATCTCGATGGTTCCCCGCTATTGGTTGGCGATGTTATTTACGCGGTAACCTATCAGGGAAGACTGGGTGCGCTCGCGCGCGGTACCGGTCGCAGCCTGTGGTTTCAGGACAGCAACTCCCATCAGGCACCAGCTTATAGTCTCGAACAGGTCTATGTCAGCGAAGCCGACAGCACCGTTCGCGCCTTTCGTGCCGGTAGTGGCCAAGTTATCTGGAGCAACGAAGATTTGTTTTTACGCCGTGTAACCGGCCCGGCAAAACTCGGTGGCAGTATTGCCGTCGCCGATGCTGAAGGTTATTTACATTTACTCGATCCAGTTGATGGTCACTTTGTTGCGCGCACCAAAGTGCATGGCAGCGGGGTAAGCGCGCCGATGCTAACAGTGGCTGATACACTGATAGTTCAGTCAAATAATGGCTCATTGAGCGCATTTAAAATTCAGTAGCGATTAATCGCACTATTTACAGTAGAATGCCGCAATTGAAACCTGCGGCATTTTTTTATCCCTATGATTCCTGTTATCGCCCTTGTGGGCCGACCCAATGTTGGTAAATCTACACTCTTTAATCGACTCACACGCAGTCGCGACGCGCTGGTGGCCAACTATTCTGGCCTGACTCGCGATCGCAAGTACGGCGATGGTGAAATGTTCGACCGGCGTTTTATGGTGATTGATACCGGTGGTATCAGTGGTGAAGAAGAAGGCATTGATGTGGGCATGGCCGAGCAGTCGCTGCTGGCCATGGATGAAGCGGATATCGTACTGTTTATTGTCGACTGCCGGTCGGGCATTATTGGTGCAGACTATATGATCGCCGAGAAGCTGCGCCAGAAGAATCGCAAGGTCTATCTGGTGGCGAACAAAATTGATGGTTTGGACCCCGCTGAGGCGTTAGCTGATTTTTATCAGCTCGGTTTCTCCGGTATGTTCCCAACCACGGCTACCCATGGTCGCGGTGTTAAGTCGATGATGGAAGAGTTGCTGGAGCCCTATCCAGAATACGTTGAGCCTGATAATAGTGGTTTAAACGGCATTAAGATCGGTATTGTTGGCCGCCCCAATGTGGGTAAGTCGACGTTGGTCAATCGCCTACTCGGTGAAGACCGGGTAGTGGTTTACGATGAGGCGGGTACTACTCGTGATAGTGTTTATATCGATTATGAACGTCATGGTAAAAACTATACGTTGATAGACACTGCGGGTATCCGCAAGCGTAAAAACATTAAGTTGGCGATCGAGAAATTTTCGATTGTTAAGACCTTGCAGGCTATTGATGACGCCAATGTAGTAGTGTTGATGGTCGATGCTCAGGAAGGGCTAGTAGAGCAGGATATGCACCTAATGGGTTCAGTGATTGATGCTGGTCGCGGTCTAGTGGTTGGGATTAATAAGTGGGATGGTCTAGATCCGGAAAAGCGCGAGAAGATTAAGGCGGATATTAAGCGTCGTCTGCGTTTTGCCGAGTTTGCCGATGTGCATTTTATTTCGGCTCTTCACGGTACTGGTGTGGGCAATCTCTATGACTCCATTGAAAATGCTTACCGTGCGGCTACAGATGCGCTGAGTACTTCGCGTCTAACTAAAGTGCTTGAAGGCGCGGTGGAAGAGCACCAGCCACCGATGGTCCACGGCCGTAGAATCAAATTGCGGTTTGCCCATGCTGGTGGTCGCAATCCTCCAGTGATTATTATTCACGGTAATCAGACCGATTCTGTGCCTGCGCAGTACACCCGTTATCTGGAGAAGATTTTCCGTCGTGAGTTGGGTTTGCACGGTACGCCGGTCAAGGTTGAGTTCCGTACTTCGGAGAACCCTTATAGCAAGGCTAAGCCGGATACCAAACCGACCTTTAAGAGCAAGCCGGTGACTAAGTTTAGCAAACGCAACGAAGCGAAAAACCCTAAGAATACTAAAAAGCGCTAATTCAGGCGAAGCCTTAATTAGCGTCCTGAGCCGCGCAGCGGAGAAGGACCCCGTCCGTGAAACTCGCAGCGGAGAAGGACCTCTAACACCCCGCATGATCTCCCCATGAAGCACCGTCATCCCAGCGAAGGCTGGGACCTGTCTCTATCACTGCATACTATAATAATGGGTTAACAGCGAGGTTCTAGAGGTCCCAGCCTTCGCTCGGATGACGGTGCTTCGTGGATATAATGGCGCTTCGCTGAGATATGCTTTGTTAATATGACGAGGTTGCCGAGCCCTAAAGCCTTTTATCAGTTGTTTTAATCACGCTAAAGCAAATCTCTCCATCCACCATCTGACTTTTCAGTTTATCACCATCACTAACCCCCACCACAGACTTAACCACAGCACCGCGATCATCACGAATAATCGAGTAACCACGCCCAAGAGTTTTTAGCGGACTCACCGTATCCAGCAGATGCATAGCCTGGGCAGTTTTATTCTTCTTCGTCTCAAGGTGCTGAGCAATACCCCGCGACATTCGCTTAAGGTACTCAGTCACCAACTGCTGACGGTTAACAATGGCATCGGCTGGGTGCACTCGCGACAATTTACCCTGCACATTATCCATCTGGTAACGCTGTTGCTGTAACTTGCTGCTGATAGCGCGGCGCAGGCGGATATCCAGATGATCCAGGTGTTGTGCCTGTTCCTGCAGTTTACGACCCGGGTGTTGCAGGCGTTTGTGTAGATTGGTGATCTGTTGACGAAGCTGCTGGGTTGTTCTGGCCATAGCTTCGGCTAGCAGTACTTCAAAGCCCTCAAACTGGTTGAGCATATCCTCACCATCCGGGCTGATCATTTCAGCGGCGACAGAGGGTGTAGGTGCACGCAGATCGGCGACAAAGTCAGCGATGGTAAAATCAATCTCATGGCCAACCGCGCTAATAATCGGAATCTCGCTGGCGAAAATAGCCCTGGCCACCGACTCTTCATTAAACGGCCAGAGGTCTTCTAGCGAACCGCCGCCGCGACCGACAATTAATGCATCACATTGCGTTTCTTGGGCTGTATTGATCGCCTCAACGATTTGGCCTGCAGCTTGTGCACCCTGAACAGCGGTGGGTAATATACTTACCCGAATGGATGGAAAGCGCCGTTTAAGCACTGAGAGAATATCTTTTACTGCAGCACCAGTGGGCGAGGTAATAATCCCTACATGACTCACAGACTCGGGCATTAGTTGCTTATGGGCAGTCTCAAATAAACCCTCACTGGCAAGTTTCTGTTTAAGCTCATCAAACTGACGTTGCAGCGCGCCAAACCCGGCTTCTTCCATATGCTCAATAATCAGCTGATAGTCGCCGCGGCCCTCATAGATTCCCACTCGGCCACGCACCAATACTTGGGTGCCATTGACGGGTTTAAAGTTGACCCGCATATTGCTGTTGCGAAACATCGCACAGCGCACCTGAGCCTGACCGTCTTTAAGGGTTAGATACCAGTGCCCAGAGGCGGGGCGGGCAAAGTTGGATATCTCGCCTTCCACCCAGAGCATGGGTAGACGGGTTTCGAGCAGTTGGCGAACGCTTCTATTGAGTTCGCTAACGCTAAATATTTGACGGTCGCCGGTATTTAAATTCATGCTGCCATTGTAGTGATAAAAGTGCGGCTATATAAGCAGTTTTAGCCTCCAAGCTAGAGCTGGATGGCGGATAAATAGTTGTTTCCTTACATCGGTGGCTGATTTATAATGCGCCGCTTACTTTTTAAACCCTCATTGAGGTAAGCGTCCCTTATGTTACGCATTTCTCACGAAGCTCTAACCTTTGACGATGTACTTCTGGTACCCGGCTATTCAGAGGTTACTGCGAAAGATGTTACTACAAGCTCTCAGCTGACTCGTGGTATTACCATGAATATCCCACTGGTCTCAGCGGCTATGGATACAGTTACTGAATCTCGTCTGGCAATTGCTATTGCTCAAGAAGGCGGGGTGGGTATTGTTCACAAGAGCATGACTATCGAACAGCAGGCTAAAGAAGTCTGGGCGGTTAAAAAATACGAAAGTGGCGTGGTTAAAAACCCGTTTACTCTTCAGGGAACTGCCACCTTAGCTGATCTTCACGCCTTTACTGAAGCCAATAATATCTCCGGTGTACCTATTCTGGATAAAAATAATCTAGTCGGTATTGTCACTCGTCGTGATGTCCGTTTTGCCACAGATATGACCGCTTCAGTGACTTCAGTGATGACACCGAAAGAGCGTTTGGTGACCGTTAAAGAGGGTGCAGAGCCCGATGAAGTGCGCGCTTTACTACACAAAAACCGTATTGAGAAAGTATTGGTTATTAATGATGACTTTGAGCTTAAAGGTCTGATTACCGTAACCGATATTGATAAAGCCGAGCAGTACCCCAATGCCTGTAAAGACGATCAGGGCCGACTGCGTGTTGGTGCTTCGATTGGTGTTGGTGAAGGTACCGCCGAGAGAATTCGTGCGCTGGTAGCTGCCGGTGTCGATGTGTTGGTGGTTGATACTGCTCATGGCCATTCTAAGAATGTACTCGATCGCGTGCGCTGGATTAAGGATAACTATCCTGAAGTTCAGGTTATCGGTGGTAATGTGGCAACTGGTGAGGGCGCTAAAGCCCTAGCTGATGCCGGTGCCGATGGCGTAAAGGTTGGTATTGGTCCAGGTTCAATCTGTACCACCAGAATTGTCACCGGTATTGGTGTTCCACAGGTCACAGCTATTGCCAGTGCTGTTGAAGCGCTTAAAGGCACAGGTGTCCCAGTGATTGCCGATGGTGGTATCCGCTACTCTGGCGATATGTCTAAGGCGATTGTTGCCGGTGCTAGTGCAGTGATGATGGGTTCCATGCTTGCCGGTACTGAAGAGGCACCGGGCGAGATTGAAATCTATCAGGGTCGCTCTTACAAATCCTATCGCGGTATGGGCTCTCTGGGTGCCATGGCGCGTAATCAGGGTTCCAGTGATCGCTATTTCCAAGATGCCAATGCAGGTGCTGAGAAGCTGGTTCCTGAGGGTATTGAAGGACGTGTTCCCTACAAAGGGCCAGTATCGGCGATTATTCACCAGATGTTGGGTGGTTTGCGTTCAGCGATGGGCTACACCGGTTGTACCACTATGGAACAGATGCGCACTGAACCAGAATTTGTGCGGGTGACTTCTGCAGGTATGGGCGAGAGCCATGTGCACGATGTGCAGATTACCAAAGAAGCTCCCAATTATCCGGCCGGTGGTCGTTAAGGTCGTTTTTTAAAAATCGCGTTAGCGCTTTTTACACATGTTATGGGGGGTTGTGCTGTGAGTGCAGCCCTCTTTTTGTTTTTATAGGATCAAGTAATGTCTGATATTCATTCGCAAAAAATTCTTATTCTCGATTTTGGTTCACAGTACACACAGCTGATTGCGCGTCGTATTCGCGAGATTGGTGTGTTCTCCGAAATTCGCGCCTGGGATATCAGCGAAGAAGAAATTCGTGAGTTTAACCCCCGCGGCATTATTCTTTCCGGTGGCCCCGAGTCAGTAACTGGTGGTGCCACTGCACCCCGTGCACCAGACTGCGTATTCACAATGGGTCTGCCTGTGCTGGGTATTTGTTATGGCATGCAAACCATGGCTAGCCAGCTGGGTGGTCGTGTCGAGAGTTCCGCAGTGCACGAATTTGGTTATGCACAGATTAAAGTTGAGTCGGCGAATACACTGTTACAGGACATTAAAGATCACATAGGCAGTGACGGCGAGTCCCTGCTCGATGTCTGGATGAGTCACGGTGACAAGGTTACCGCTATGCCAGAAGGCTTTGAATTGATGGCTTCGACGCCGTCTTGCCCCATTGCCGGCATGGTCAATGAAGAGAAGAAATTATACGGTATTCAGTTCCATCCAGAAGTGACTCACACCCTTCAGGGTGAGCGTATGTTCCAACACTTTGCACTACAGATCTGTGGCTGTGAAGCGCTGTGGACAGCGGCTGCGATTATCGAAGACCAGATCGCACGAGTACGCGAGCAGGTCGGTGATAGCCATGTATTACTAGGTTTGTCAGGCGGCGTTGATTCCTCTGTAGTTGCGGCACTGCTGCACAAAGCGATCGGTGATCAGCTCACCTGTGTTTTTGTCGACAATGGTTTGTTGCGCAAAAATGAAGGCGATGCGGTGATGGAAATGTTCGCCAAAAATATGGGCGTAAAAGTGATTCGCGCCAATGCGCAGGATAAATTCCTGAATGGCTTGGTGGGTATTAGTGATCCAGAGAAAAAGCGTAAAGTCATTGGTAATACCTTTATCGAAGTGTTCGATGAAGAATCGCAGAAAATTGATAATGTAAAATTCCTCGCCCAGGGTACGATCTACCCTGATGTGATCGAGTCTGCCGCCTCTAAAACCGGCAAGGCACATGTGATTAAGTCACACCACAATGTTGGCGGTCTGCCAGATCATATGCTCCTGAAATTGGTTGAGCCACTGCGCGAACTATTTAAAGACGAAGTACGCAAAATTGGTGTTGAGCTGGGGCTACCCTACGATATGGTATACCGTCATCCGTTCCCTGGCCCTGGCCTGGGTGTACGTATTCTCGGTGAAGTTAAAAAAGAGTATGCAGATATTCTTCGTGAAGCCGATGCAATCTTCCTTGAAGAGCTGCATAACTTTGGTTGGTATCAAAAGACCAGTCAGGCCTTTGCGGTATTCCTGCCGGTTAAGTCTGTGGGTGTGGTCGGTGATGCGCGTCGCTATGAATGGGTGATTGCACTGCGCGCTGTCGAGACTATCGACTTTATGACCGCCCGCTGGGCGCACCTGCCTTACGAGTTGCTGGAGAAGGTTTCCAATCGCATTATTAATGAGATTCCCAATGTATCTCGGGTTGCTTACGATGTTTCGAGCAAGCCGCCGGCGACGATTGAGTGGGAATAATTCCCCGTTACCCCAGCTTTCAGTAGCCGCACTCAGCCCCTTAAAAGCGTTACCTCGCGAAGGAACGCCACCTCATAAAGGAACGTCACCCCAGCCTTCGCTGGAATGACGATGGATTCGTTCTTAAGATAAATCCCATGTTAACTTATCGAATAATTTAGGTGCCCGCTGTGTTTTTGAAACCCTCTATGTTTAATAATTTCGCACTTGTTACTGTTGTTTTATCAAGCATGTTGTCTGCATCATGCTCGAATAAAGCACCTAAAAATGTAACCAGTAATCCCGAATCAATTTCTAATACCAATGCGAACTACTGTCCGGCCGGATCTGAAAATATAAAACTGGATCTGGCAAATATAGCCCTTACCCGCGAAGAAAATATTCCGCTTATGTATCAGGGCTATAACAATATTGAGGGCCCTGTATGGCATAAGGGCGCTTTGTATTACTCGAATATGGGTAGCCATCAGCCAGATGAAAATGGTTTTGAGTTGAGCAATCAAACGACCATCTGGCGTTGGGTTATCGGCGAGAAACCACAGGTCTGGATTGAAGATACGATTGCAGGCACCAATGGTTTAGCCTTAGATAGCAAAGGCAATCTGATCGGAGCACGTCAGCTAGACGGCTCTCTTTCTTATATTGATTGGCAAACTAAACAGGTCACACCGATTGTGACGTCTTTTCAAGGCAAGCGCTTTAACTCACCAAATGACTTAACCATTGCCGATGATGATACGGTTTATTTCACTGACCCTAATTGGAATACCCCCTCAAATATTCATCCAGATACAGTTCAAGGGGGTGGATGGCCAGGTTCAACAGAGCCAGGGCAGCGTGTTTACCGTGTGACTGCTGATGGTGAAGTAACTGCCACGGCTGTTACTGAACTTGTACCGGCGCTGCGTGACAAGCCAAACGGCATTATATTGTCGTTTGATCAACAGCAGATTATTGTTGCTGGGTTACGGGGGCTTTGGGCATTTGACCTAATTGCAGATGAGGTATCAAATCCACAAAAATTACTCGATAGTCCTATTGATGGCTTGGGTAAAGATTGCAGTGGCAATATTTATGTCACAACCACTCGAGAGTTGCCGGCCAGAACCGACGGGCAGGTGGTAGTCGTTTTAGACAAAAACTATCAAGAAATCGGAGAGCTAAACGTTGAAGGCATCCATATTGTGACTAATGTCGCTTTTGGTGGAGACGAGGGTAAAACCTTATTTGTCACTGGTTTAACTGCGCCGATGGACGGTGACAAGCTACGTCTCTGTGGTGATGTGCCCTGTCTAGCAGCGGGTATTTATACCGCCAAGTTGAATGTGCAGGGTTTTCCGTATTAGTTTTAATCCAGCATTTGTCTCCAAGATAAAGCTAGTTCTAACAGCCCAAGTGGAATTATTCCGCTTGGATTGGAAGAGATGTTAGTCTAGATAAAAATAATAACCATCAGGGGAGAAACGTATGTCAGAGCAGACTTCAAAACAGATTAGATCAATGGTCACCAGCGATGGGAATATAGAAATCTCAATCGCCACTGTAGAAATTCCAACACCTTCAGAAAACGAAGTTTTAGTCAAAATAGAAGCCTCTCCCATTAATCCCTCAGACCTTGGTCTTCTGGTTAGCTTTGCCGCTGATTTTGATAGCCTCAGCGTTACCGGTTCCGGTGATGGGACTGCGGCAAAAATGAAGATAAACCCTGCGTTAATGGGCGCTTTAAAGGGCAGGGTGGGCCAATCGATGCCGATTGGTAATGAGGGCGCTGGGGTGGTTGTAGATGCCGGCGCTAATGCCAAAGGGCTGATAGGCAAGACGGTGGGTGTTGCTGGGGGTGCTATGTATTCTCAATACAGATGCCTTCCGGCTACTAGCTGTTTGGTTATGAATGAGGGTACAAGCTCTGCTGAAGCCGCCTCTTCATTTGTGAATCCGCTAACCGCTCTGGCCTTTGTTGAAACCATGAAAATGGAGGGTCACAGTGCCTTACTGAATACAGCAGCCGCCTCAAATCTGGGTCAGATGCTGGTTAAAATTTGTCGAGACGACTCGATTCCTCTGGTTAATATTGTTAGAAAAGCCGAACAGGTAGATGTACTTAAGAAGCTGGGTGCGGAGTATATTTGCAACACCAGTGAGCCCACTTTTATGCAAGACCTGGTGGCTGCACTGGTGGCTACTGGCGCTACCATAGGGTTTGATGCCACAGGTGGTGGTAATGGAGGCAAGTTGCCTGGGCAGATTCTAGCTGCAATGGAAGTTGCGGCTAATAAAGCTGCGACTGAATACTCTGTGTATGGCTCAGACACATTCAAGCAAGTGTATATATATGGTGGGCTAGACCAGACACCGACGGTTTTAAATCGATCATTTGGCATGCAGTGGGGACTGGGCGGCTGGCTGTTAATGCCGATGATTGGTCGAATTGGCATGGAAAAATTTATGCAGATGCGCCAGCGTGTGGCCAGTGAGATTAAAACTACGTTCGCCAGTCATTACACTCAAGAGATTTCCTTCGAGGAAATGCTGCAGCCGGAAATCCTTAAAAGCTATGCCAAACAAGTCACAGGTGAAAAGTACTTAGTGAACCCGCATAAATAAGAGCTAGGGTGAAAAGTCAGTAAAGAAAAAGGGGTGCCAATTGGCACCCCTTTTTTTGTATCTTAAAGGCCAGTATTTTCACACTGGCCTTAGCTTCCAATTAACTCATTGAGAGTTGCTTAGAAGTTATAACGGTAGTTCGCGTACCAGAATGCACCGCTGAAGCCCATTGGAGCGAATGCGCTGTAAGTGTTACCTACTGCCGCAGTCGCTGTGTTAAATCCAAGGCCATGCATTTCAGTAGTGGTCTGGCCACTGTTGTCGAGAACATTGTTCACGCCAAGCAGTACGCTAGAGTTTCCGTTGATTTCATATTCAGCTTCTAAATCAACAACAAACTCTGAGTCAAACGTGTAAGCACTGTCGTCTGCAAGGATGTCTGCATTACAGTTTTTGAATCCAGCAGCCGTCTCAGGAGTGTCTGCGAAAACATCACACTCGAACTGGTCGAACCACTCGTCATAGAAGCTTACACGAGCGAGGAAACGCCATGCGTCCATGCTGTGATTAGCTGACAGGTTCCAGCGCGTCTCAGGCGTAGTATCTTCGATTTGCTTGATACGCTGTGGGTCGATAGTTGCTGTGTTGTATTCAGTAACATCTGTCTTAGTTTGGTTGTAAGCAAGATTCCACTGAGTGGTTCCACCCATCCAATCGGTGCTAGTTGAAACGATAATATCGAAACCGCTAGTATTAGTGTTGAAGTCATTGGTGAAGAAACGGAAACGTCTTAGATCACCAGCTCCTGGAACACCTTCAGCAATTAGATCGTCAATGTCATCATCCGTTAATTCAACTTCTGACGAGAGGTTTAAACGATCTTCTACATCGATATCGAAGTAGTCAACAGTAATATCAAACTCGCCTACGGTTGCGTAGACACCCAGAGTGAAGTTAGTCGCATCTTCAGCCTTCAGTGGCGCGCCACCGTTGCGAAGTGCTACAGCACTTGTTGCAGGGATTGTGCCATTGTTAACCAAAACACCACCGGTTAACTCGGTAGAGGTATTTGAAGTGTTCGACTGACCGGGTGTTGGTGCTTTAAAGCCTGTGCTGTAAGTAGCACGTACACCCAAGTCTTCAGTCATACGGTAGTTAGCACCAATCTTGTAGTTGGTGGTAGTACCGAAATCGTCAAAGTCTTCAAAGCGCAATGCAGATTGAACTAGCAGATCATCAGATGCATCCCACTCAGCTTCCACATAGGCAGCGATGTTAGAACGGTCAAATACACCTGAGGTTGCAGCTGGGAATCCAGGGAAACCGTTGGAAGATGTGCTGAAGCCCTGGGAGCCCAGACCGCCATCAATGTAAGATTCTTCTTGTCCTGCGCCAATAGTGAATTCTTCAGTACGGTACTCAGCACCGAATGCCATGTTTACATCTTCACTGAGTGAGTAAGTAAAGTCTGCGTTGTAGTTAATGTCCACTTGCTGGTAGTAACCTGGATCAAAGTTGCGAGGACTCAAGGCACCAAGGCTGGCATTAACACTATTATTAATGTGGAAGTCAGCTTTGCTTTTACCGTAGTAGGTGCTTACATCCCAACCTAAACCGCCTCTAGTTTTGCCTTTTAAGCCAAACAAGAACGCTTGGTCAGTAACTTTTCCACCAAAGCGAGGTGTAAAACCGCCGGGGATAGTTTTTTGGAATGCAAAACAATTGTCATCAGCAAGAACTGCAGCCCAATCTGCTTCTTCTTGTGCGTTGAGCGGCATATCATTGTCGTTCGTGCGTACTTCTGGGCATGCACTACCCTCGTCCACACCATCCATATCGCCTATTAACCAATAGTTGTAGTCATCAGAATCATCATTGAGAAGTATATTGTCGCTAGTACCTTGGTAAACACCGGGACGATTAATTGGGTTACGGTAGAAGAATCCACCATCTACTTCTTTAGAGTTGTGGTTGGTATAACCATACATCTCTGTGCCATTGCCTAAATCAGCACCAAAGTTGACGAAAAATTTCATGTCGTTATCAACAATCGGGCGGCCCCAGATCATTGCAGGTTCAGGAACACCCTGAAAACCAGCGTCGATAAGACCCTGTGCATCGTTACGCTGCTCTGAACGGCTAGTCGCGTCTGAGCTGCCATACTCAAGAGTCATGTTTACGAAACCATTGCTGCCCAGTTCCATACCTTTGTTCAGAGACACAGTCATTTGATCGCCGTCGCCCGCAGAGTACTGGCCGGCGCGCAATTCGATGCTAGTGCCTTCGCTTGCATCTTTTAGATTGAAGTTGAGTACGCCTGCAATTGCATCAGAACCATATTGTGCAGCTGCACCATCTCGGAGAACTTCAACGCTCTTTAGTGCTGCGGCAGGAATTGCGGCAGCGTCTGGTCCTTGAGAACCGTTTGAAATACCGTTGCCCAGCCAGGTAATAACAGCAGCACGATGACGACGCTTGCCATTAACTAGCAGTAGCGTGTGGTCAGGAGCCATGCCACGCAGGTTTGCAGGACGAACTAACGTCGCCGCATCACTGATTGGTTGGTCGTTTACACTATAAGAAGGGACCGTGTTACGCAGCAGGTTGCTGATGTTAGTGTCGCCTTGGTTAGCCAGTTCAGAGGCACTGATAACATCTACAGGTGCAGGTGTTTCAGTGGTTGAACGTGCTTTAACACGGCTACCAGTAGTTACAATCTCTTCTACCATACCTTCATCAGCGGCGATGGCTATTGTAGGAAGCACAGTGCTTCCAGCAATAATTGCTGCTGCAATCGTATTTAATTTCCAAAAGGTTTTAGTGTTCATAGATCTCCCCCGAGATAATTTTCAAAAAGGAACGATGCTTTAATTTTTTATTTGTATAAATGCATCGCTGATGAGCCAAGGTTGGCGCACCTATAATTAAACGAATGGGAGATCTATCCCCTCAGTTAATTGGCAATAAAAAGATGAATATTTTTTATTCGGGGGCGATGGTAGTTTTGGAGGGTTTGTTGGGAATTTCACGAACCAGTTTTGGCACTAGAAAACCGGGCAGAATAGCCTGTAGATCGGCGTAGATTTTCTTTGCTCGCTGCTCTTCAATATCGAAGTGGCTAGCACCGGCAACCGGGTCGAATAAATGCAGGTAATAGGGCATAACATCGCAGTCAAAAAGCTTCTCGCTAAGCTCGGCCAGACAGTCTGCACTGTCATTGATATCTCGGAGTAATACGCTTTGATTTAAGACTTTAATACCGCAGGCCTGTAGCCGCTTAATGCTCTGAATAACCTCATTGTCTATTTCATTGGCGTGATTAATATGCAGAACCACTATAGGCTTTAGTCTGGTGGCGGTAGCCCAAGACAGAAACGATTGATCGATTCGCGAGGGAATAACCACCGGAAGTCTGGTGTGAATGCGCAGCCGTTTAATATGCTTAATGTCGGCGATCTGTTCGGTTAGCCAGGCCAGGAAATGGTCGTTGGCGGCAAGCGGATCGCCGCCGCTGTAAATCACTTCGTTTATCTCAGTGGCACTGCGTATATAGTCTAAAGCGTTCTGCCACTGTTCTTTGTTCTGACGATTTTCCTGATAGGGGAAGTGGCGGCGAAAGCAGTAGCGACAGTTGATAGCACAGGCGGGGCTGACGACTAAAAGAAGTCGGTTGGCATATTTATGTACAATGCCCGCAATCGGATTGTGGCTGACTTCGTCGAGAGGGTCGTCGCTGTAACCCGCGGCGCTGGAAAGCTCTGCTTTAACTGGCAGCACCTGCAAGAGCAGAGGGTCGCTGGGGTTATTGACCTGCATGCGACTGATAAATGGACGCGGCACTCGCAGTGCAAAATCTGCAATGGCTTGTTGGCTAGTACTGAGTTGCGCTGCATTGAGGTTTAAACTGCCAAGTAATTCATCAATGGTGGTGACCGATTGGCTGAGTTCCAACTTCCAGTCCGGAGTGATGCTGATAGGTTGAGGAGAATTTGGCATGAGGCAGTTTTTTTGCAAACTTAGTGGCTGATTGATTGGCGCAGAGTTTACGCTATTCCCGATTGGGGTGGATAGTTTGTTATTTAAAATACCGCTTGTTTGTAATCAAGCGGGGAGAGAATACAGGTGAGAATGTGACTGCAGATATCGAGTTTATGCGCCGAGCAATTGCCCTTGCCGAGCAGGCTGCCAGTGTTGGTGAGGTACCGGTGGGCGCGTTAGTGGTTAAGGATGGTCAGGTGATTGGTGAGGGTTTTAATCAGCCGATTACCAGCTGCGATCCAACCGGCCATGCGGAAATTATTGCCCTGCGCGACGCCTCCTCGGCGCTGCACAACTATCGCCTTAGTGGCTGCGATCTGTATGTCACTATCGAGCCCTGCACCATGTGTGTTGGCGCGATGATCCACGCGCGAATCAACCGAATTGTATTTGGTGCCCCCGAGCCGCGAGCGGGCGCTCTCGAAAGTCAATTGCGGCTGATGGATAATAATCATTACAACCATTCTATTGCATGGCAGGGTGGTGTTTTAGCGGAGGAGTGCGGCGAGATTATCAGTGGTTTCTTTCGTCGAAAACGAACTAAAAGTTAGCGCTTACTGTCCTTAATGGAATTATTATCTATAGGGATGAAGGCCCAGATCCTTCCCAGTCACTATTTTTTGATGCCTCGGCGGCACTGTCTAAATTGTTCTCATTTTCCCGCTGAATAGAGAGTGAATTGAGTTGCAGGTAACGTGTGTAGTACTGAATATTGTCGACATAGGTCACCGGCTCGCTGCCGCGAGCAAACCCGTATTTTAATGTTGAGTAATACTGTTTGTTGCTCAGTAGCGGCAGGTGCTCGCGTACATCAACCCAGAGATCCGGATTTTTGCCACTACGCTCGGTGAGTATTCGCGCATCTTCCAAGTGCCCAAGTCCGACATTGTAAGCGGCCAGACTCATCAGAGTGCGGTCCGGCTCAACAATCCGCTTCGGCAGTCGCCCTTTGAGCTTGGCCAGATAGGCCGCTCCACCCTGCAGGCTCTGCAGGGGATCGAGGCGGTTGTTTATTTTCATTTCACGGGCGGTGCTCAGAGTTAGCATCATCAATCCGCGCACGCCGGTTGGGGAGCGCGCTTTCGGATTCCAGTGAGACTCTTGATAGGCAACCGCTGCCAGCAGATGCCAGTCAAAGCCATGCTGTTCGGCGGTTTCCTGGAACAGTTCCTGATACTCCGGCAGTCGTTTAGCAACCAGCTCGCCGAGCCGCTGTGAATCGGCGACCGAAAAATCTTCGGTATGCGCCAGCAGTTCATCTTTTAGTGCATCCAGTTTGCCGCTAGCGCTGTATTCCTGCAAAAACCGATTTGCCGCTTTCAACAGCGTGCCGTCACCATGTTTCGGGAAAGCCCAGGCAATCGGCTGATTGTCGGAGATATCCAAAGCCCTGCGCACCTGCGGGTAAATATGTCGGCTAACCAGATAGGCCAAGGAGTCAACGACCGTATAGGTTATCTCTCGATCGTGAACCATACGCAGTAGTTCGCTCATTTCGGCGCGATCATCTTCCTGCCAAACCAGATTGGGATAGTCTTTGGTCCAGTAATTGAGCCGCTCGCTGTGCGAAGAGCCTTTAATAACCATCAGCTGGCCATTGAGGTTGTTGAGTGAGCGCGGTCTTGAGCTGCCGCGTCGGTAAACCAGATGCTGGGTAACTTCCATATAGGGATCGGAGAACTGTATCCAGCGATCACGATCTTGGGTGTGAGTGATATTGGCAGCGGCAAAGCTGCCCTCTGGGCCACCTACTGACAGCAGCATTGAGTGCAGAGTCGGCTTGGATTTCATTACCAATTCAGCCCCCAGACTGTCGGCAAAGGCTTTGGCGAGCAGATATTCAAAACCATTTTTGCCGCGACCATCCTCAAAATAGGTGGTCGGGCCATCGATAGTCAGCACATGGAGTTCGCCATTGGCCTGAATTTTTTCGAGGTCGCTGATGCGTGCGGCGCTGGTAACATAGAATAGAAATACGCTTGCCGACAGGATTAGAAGCCCGCGGTTACGGATTCGTCTCGCTCTGTGTGAAAGTCCTCTCATGGAATTTTTAGGCCGCCAATTGCGATTTACTGTGGATAATTGCGGTTATGTTTTACCGACTAAAAATAATTGTACATGGTTTGCTAAATTCTATCTGCCAACGAGCCGTTTTTCCGCTAGAATGACGTGCTTTCTCAATCAGATGAATATGAGCACTCCATCTATGATGATCCTCAGTGGCGCACCTTCCCTGTCCGCGTTTAGACGTAAAAAATTACTTTCCACTCTGCAAAAATCGGTGCCCTCGCTGGTCTCTGTGTACGCGGAATATGTTCACTTTGCCGAAATCACTGAGAGCCTCAGCGATAGCGCTGCAGAAACCCTTAAGGCACTGCTTACCTACGGGCCACGGGAAGAGAAGACATCCACCAAAGGCCAGTTGATTTTAGTTGTGCCGCGCCCCGGGACAATTTCACCCTGGTCAAGCAAGGCCACCGATATTGCCCATAACTGCGGTTTAGCGCAGGTGGTCAGAGTCGAGCGCGGAACCGCCTACTATGTTCACGCCGAAGAGACCCTTAGCGAAAAGCAGTTAGCGACGCTGGCAGCGGATCTGCACGACCGTATGGTTGAGACGGTGCTCGATGATTTAAATAAAGCCGATGTGCTATTCAGTCATCAGCAACCAGCCCCAGTCACCAGTGTGGATACTCTGGGTGGTGGCGTTGAGGCGCTTAAAACGGCCAATATTGAATTGGGTCTGGCCCTTGCCGACGACGAGATCGGTTATCTGGTCGATAGCTTTAACGAGCTAAAGCGCAACCCAACCGATGTTGAACTGATGATGTTTGCTCAGGCCAACTCAGAACACTGTCGACATAAAATATTTAATGCCAGCTGGACGCTCGACGGCAAAGATCAGGAGCATTCCCTGTTCGGCATGATTCGCAATACCTATAAGGTTAATGGCGAGAATGTGCTCTCTGCTTATTCGGATAATGCCGCAGTTATAGTGGGTACCGAAGGCGGACGCTTCTTCCCTGATCCGGCTACCAAGCTCTATGGTTACAACCAAGAGCCTGTGCATCTGTTAATGAAGGTCGAGACTCATAATCACCCAACGGCTATTTCCCCCTATTCTGGTGCTGGCACCGGTTCCGGTGGCGAAATTCGTGATGAGGGTGCCGTGGGTCGTGGTTCCAAGCCTAAAGTTGGTCTAGTTGGTTTTAGTGTTTCCAATCTAAATATTCCCAACTACCGTCAGTCCTGGGAAGAGGACTACGGCAAGCCAGATCGAATTGTCTCGGCGCTAGATATTATGCTCGAGGGCCCGATTGGTGGCGCGGCCTTTAACAATGAATTTGGCCGACCGAATATCTGTGGTTACCTGCGGACTTTCGAAGTGGATTTTGACGGGCAGCGACGCGGCTATCACAAGCCAATTATGATCGCCGGCGGTTACGGCAATATCCGTGAAGACCATGTTGATAAACCCGAATTTGAGCCCGGTGCCCAGTTAGTAGTTCTAGGTGGCCCGGCGATGTTGATCGGCCTTGGTGGTGGCGCAGCCTCATCCATGGCGACCGGTTCCAGTTCAGCGGATTTGGACTTTGCATCCGTGCAGCGTCAAAACCCTGAGATTGAGCGCCGCTGTCAGGAAGTGATCGATCAGTGCTGGCAGCAGGGTGGTGAGAACCCAATTGCCTTTATCCACGATGTGGGTGCTGGCGGTCTTTCCAATGCCCTGCCTGAATTAGTTAAAGATGGCGGCACCGGCGGCCATTTTCAGCTGCGTAAAGTACCCAATGATGAACCCGGTATGGCACCGGTGGAGATCTGGTGTAACGAAGCTCAGGAGCGCTATGTGTTGGCAGTATTGCCCCGCGACCTGACCCGTTTTCTAGAAATCTGTCATCGTGAACGCTGTCCGGTAGCCGTGGTCGGTGAAGCTATAGAAGATAAAAAAATTACCGTTAGCGACAGTCATTTTGATAATGATCCGGTTGATCTTCCGATGTCTGTGCTGTTTGGCAAGGCGCCAAAAATGCACCGTGTTGCCGAGACGATGGAGGTTAATGCCAGTCCGTTTTCTACCGATGATTTAAATATTGACGATGCAGTATTTCAGGTACTGCGCCATCCCACCGTAGCCAGTAAAAACTTCCTGATCACCATCGGTGATCGAACCGTTGGCGGTATGGTTGCCCGCGATCAGATGGTTGGGCCCTGGCAGGTGCCGGTGGCTGACTGTGCAGTAACCACTGTGACCTATGACAGCACCGCTGGTGAAGCCATGGCTATGGGTGAGCGCACGCCGCTGGCACTTATTAATGCTCCCGCGTCTGGGCGTATGGCGATTGGTGAGGCGATTACCAATATCGCCGCTGCGCGCATTGGTGACCTTAAAGATATTAAATTGTCTGCTAACTGGATGAGCCCTGCAGGGCATCCGGGCGAAGACGAGAAACTCTTCCGCACCGTTGAGGCGGTGGGTATGGAGCTCTGTCCAGCGCTGGGAATTACGATTCCGGTGGGCAAGGACTCAATGTCGATGCGCACCACCTGGAATGACCGTGGTGAAGATAAGGCGGTTACCTCGCCTATGTCATTGATTATTACTGCGTTTTCGCCCGTTCTGGATGTGCGCAAAACTCTGACTCCGCAGCTGCGAACCGACTGCGGAGAGACACAGCTATTACTCTTGGACCTGGGTGCCGGTGCCAACCGTATGGGCGGCTCGATTCTGGCTCAGGTCAATAATGAAATGGGCGATACAGCGCCGGATTTAGAAAATCCCGCACTACTTAAAGGCTTCTTTGAAGTGATGCAGGCGTCTATGGAGCAGGGCGATATTCTCGCTTACCACGATCGCTCTGACGGCGGTCTGTTGGCGACGCTAGCGGAGATGTCTTTTGCCGGTCATGTGGGTGTCTCGGTGGATCTTCAGACCCTTGGCGATGATTCGATTGCTGCGCTATTTAATGAAGAGCTAGGTGCTGTGATTCAGGTGAGTGCTGAGCGCGCCAATAGCATTGCCGAGCGGTTTAGCGATGCGGGGGTGGATGTGCATCTGCTCGGCGGCTTAAATGATCGTCAGGAATTGGAAATTGTTAAAAAGAAAAAGTCACTGTTCACTCGTTCGCGAATAGATTTACAGCGTACCTGGGGTGAGACTTCCTACCGTATGGCCGCGCTGCGAGACAATGCAGACTGTGCCTGGGAGGAGTTTAATACTTTGCGCATGGATGATCCGGGTCTCTCGGCTAAGCTGACTTATAACCCTGAAAAAGATATTGCTGCGCCCTATATTAATAGTGGTGTTCGTCCCGCTGTGGCGATTCTGCGTGAGCAGGGCGTTAACAGTCATCTGGAAATGGCTGCGGCCTTTAATCGCGCTGGCTTTGATTCGGTGGATGTTCATATGAGCGATCTGCTGGCCGGTCGTCGCACTCTGGCTGATTTCTCTGGAGTGATTGCCTGTGGTGGTTTTTCTTACGGTGATGTGTTGGGCGCCGGTGAGGGTTGGGCTAAAACTGTGCTGTTTAATGAGCAGATTCGCGATCAGTTCCAGACTTTCTTTCACCGTTCAGACAGCTTTAGTCTGGGTGTCTGTAACGGCTGTCAGATGTTGAGTAATTTGAAAACATTGATTCCTGGCGCTGAGTTATGGCCGCGCTTTGTGCGCAATCTTTCCGAGCAGTTTGAAGCGCGTTTCTCGCTGGTTCGAGTGGAGGAGTCTCCTTCTATATTCTTGCAGGGAATGGCGGGTTCGCATATGCCGATTGCGATTTCTCATGGTGAGGGTCGCGCGGAGTTTTCGTCGCAGAAGGCGATGGATAGGCTGCTGGCCAGTAATCAAATTGCTATGCGCTTTTTGGATAACCATGGTGTGGTTGCCAGTACTTATCCGGCTAATCCCAATGGTTCGCCAGAGGGGATTACCGGTGTTTCCAGTGCTGATGGCCGTGCTACATTGATGATGCCGCACCCGGAGCGTGTTTACCGTACGGTGCAGAATTCCTGGCATCCTGATGATTGGGGCGAGGATGGTGCTTGGATGCGTATATTTAGAAATGCGCGTAAGTTTGTCGACTAACTTATAAAAATAGAGGAGCGGTTTATGTCAAAGTTACCTAATGAGGTGGAGTTGGTTAAGAAGGCGCTTCAGATCGGTGCTGTTTATGCTCAGAAGCGTGCCTATGGCGTGGTTGAGGATCAGGATTCGGTTAAGTTGAAGGTTGAATTTATCTATAAGGTGTTGGTGAAAGATAAGCTGATTCAGCCGCTGGCGAAGAAGGATATAAGTGATCCGAATATGCGTCATAAATTGGCGCTGTGGATCTCTCGTCAGCTTCCGGCAGGCCATTCTTTGCTGTCTGAAACTAAGTAATCACTTCTTGTATTAAGCCCGCCAGTTGTGGCGGGCTTTTTTATTCCATTCTGTTATCCCAGTTTTTCACCTTATCCTGTATCCCGGCTATCCGTTTTATCCTTTCATCCCGACAGAGCGTAGCGATGAGGGATCTCCTTGCCGGTTACTTCCTGTTTTGGCGTGGAATAGCCCCTGTGTATTGCCTTGAGATCGGTCCCATGGATTTGCAATTCCCAGCGCTCCCGCAACTCGCTTCGCTCAAACAAGCGCTCGCTCAGTCTGGGAATTACAAATCCATAAGCGGGCCCTGACTGATCTCAAGGCAATACACAGGGGCTATTTGAACTATCGCAGTACAGTCAAAAAATATTTGAATTACGCTCGGTGTTTGAGCTTAGTTGCGCGCCATACTTGCTACAGCGCCCCGTCATGCTAGCGAAGGCCAGTACCTCTTCAACCGGCAGCATAATTCGAAAGACCCCAGCCTCCGCTGGGGTGACGTTATTAGCTGGGGTGACGTTTCAGCATCCATTTCCGACGTACATTTTAAAACCCCTAAGAAACCCCCGTCTGTGCTATCCTAGCCGCGAGTTGACTAGACAGTCGCTGTGTTGATTTCTCAATTAATCGCTTGCGTTTAAAAGGGTGTAACACAGAGGAAAGTCCGGGCTCCAAAGGGTAGAGTGCCAGGTAACACCTGGGGGGCGAAAGCCCACGGCCAGTGCAGCAGAGAGAAGACCGCCGATGGTTCGTTCGCGAACACAGGTAAGGGTGAAAGGGTGCGGTAAGAGCGCACCGCGCTACTGGTAACAGTAGTGGCATGGTAAACCCCACTCGGAGCAAGACCAAATAGGTTCCCGTATGGCGCGACCCGCGTTGGGGACGGGTAGGTTGCTTGAGGCAGGCGGTGACGTCTGTCCCAGATGAATGATTGTCCACGACAGAACCCGGCTTATCGGTCGACTCACTTTTTATGGTTTTGCAATGAAGGCTAGCGAGAAATCGCTAGTCTTTTTTGTTGGCGCTGGATTTTGAGTGACGTTTAGTTCGTTTCGATCTAAAAAAAACCAAAAAAAGCTAAAATTGATCTTAAAATAAATCAAAGCTAGAAGTTACTTTAACTTGCAGCCTTACTGTTATGTTTTACATTGTTAAATATTTTCCCCTATCGCCCGCCTTAAAACCAATCTATAGATAACCGCTGAACTTACTGATTTTATTAAGTTTTTCATCCTGTATCCCCCTTGACATTGGTCAGTGCGGGCCATAATCTGCATAAATGGGTAAAAGTGGAAAAAAGTGGTGAAGTAGGGTTAATAAGAGTCATTAAATAGAGAGAAAGGGTTAAAAGTGTTTAGAGGTAGTGATCCAATCAATATGGACGCAAAGGGTCGGATGGCAATTCCGACTCGCTACCGAACCCTGTTTGAAGATATTTGCTCTAACGATCTGGTCATCACGATAGATATGAAGTCTGCTTGTTTGACGCTCTCTCCACTTCCAGAGTGGAAAAAATTTGAAGAGAAGGTCGCTGCGCTGCCGGCAATGGACGAGTTGGGTGAGATGCTCAGTCGCTTTGTTGTCGGTCAAGCCAAAGATTTACAGGTAGATGGTAGTGGTCGAATCCTGATTCCAACAGAATTGCGAGACTATGCCGAGCTGGAGAAAAAGCTGGTGTTGGTCGGCCGTACGCAGCGCTTAGAAATCTGGTCAGAGAATAACTGGAATGCTGAGCGAGAGAAATCTCAGGAAAATTATCGCAGCATGTTGATAGATAAAGACAACATGTCTGATGCTCTTAAGAGCCTGTCTTGGTGAGGGACTTAGCTATGGGTAGCGCCCAATCGGCCGAACATACAACCGTGCTGTTGCATGAAGCCATTGATGCTTTAGTCGTCGACCCCAATGGCTTTTATGTCGACGGTACCTTTGGTCGCGGTGGCCATTGTGCAGAGTTGCTATCTAGATTGTCCAGCAGCGGCCGAGTGCTAGCTATAGACAAAGACCCGCAGGCAATAGCAGCTGGGCATGAGCGTTTTAGTGAGGACAGCAGATTACAGTTATTGCACGGTACCTTTGCAGACCTTCACAGCATGGTTTCCGAGATGAATATGGCAGGCGAATTGTCAGGGGTGTTGCTTGATTTGGGTGTCTCTTCTCCTCAGTTAGATCAGGCTGAGCGCGGCTTTAGTTTTATGCGCGATGGCCCGTTGGACATGCGCATGGATACCAGTAAGGGCCTCTCGGCAGCGCAGTGGATTGCCAGCGCAGACGAGGAGGAGATTGCTCGTGTTATCAAAACATATGGCGAGGAGCGCTTTGCTCGACGAATGGCTCGTGCGGTTGTCGCTGAGCGAGCTAAGGCACCCATCGTCCGGACAGTGCAGTTGGCCGGAGTTTTGGCCGCAGCGCACCCTGCATGGGAGCGAGGGAGACATCCCGCCACTAAGGCGTTTCAGGCTATCCGAATTTTTATTAACCGCGAGTTAGACGACCTTGAGGATTTGCTAGGACAGGTCATCGACAGTTTAAGGGTGGGCGGCCGACTAGTTGTCGTTAGCTTTCACTCATTAGAGGATCGGCGGGTAAAGCGTTTTATTCGCGATCAAGAGCAGGGTATCAAACTGCCGAAAAATCTGCCGATACGAGATATTGATCGTGGAGTGAGGCTGGTAAAAGTGGGGAAAGCTATAAAACCGGCAGCATCAGAGGTGGGTGGCAATGTTCGATCACGCAGTGCGGTGATGCGTATTGCTGTGCGCGTCGCCTGAGATGGGCGACGCAAAACCAGTGGTGGTGCTTTGGCTTTTAGTGCTGGTTAGTGCGTTATCGGTTGCGTTTGTAAGCCACCTCTGCCGGCAGAAGTATGCGCAGCTGACAGAATTGGAGCGCGAAGCTAATCAGTTGCAGGTGGATTATGGCAAGTACCTTCTGGAGCACAGTGCCTGGGGGTCATTGCAGCGCGTTGAGACGATGGCGACGGTACGCCTCAATATGCGCAGTCCGCAGGCGCAAGAAATTTTGATTATTAAGCGGCAGTAGATCGAGTTTTAGACGTTGTAAATACATGGTGCCCTAATCGGCTCGCAATAGATAAAAAAGGTAAGACAGAATCGTGGCCAAAAAACCGGTAGAGACAGTTATACCGCGCTGGCGTTACTATTTAGTAATGCTAGCTTTGGTCTCTCTACCGATTGTGCTTGTTGCCAAGATTGCCCAGCTACAAATAATGCCTGAAGCCGAGCGTGGCGTAGATTTTTTGCAGACTCAGGGCGACGCGCGATCTATTCGTTTAGAGCCTATTCCAGCCTACCGAGGCCTGATTACCGATAGGAATGGTGAGCCATTGGCGGTTAGCACGCCAGTGACTGAGCTGTTTGTAAATCCGCAGCATTTCCAAGAGTCCGCTACCCAGGCGGATTTGTTGGTGCTAGCTGAGGCCTTGGCGCTTTCGGCGACTGAATTAAAAGGTCGACTTCAGCGCTACCGCAATAAGGCATTTATGTCTCTGGCTCATCATCTGCCCGCTGTTGAGGCCGCAAAAATTCTTTCCCTTCAGATTCCCGGCGTCGAGGGTCGCTTGGAATACAAGCGCTTCTATCCTGCGGGCGAAGTTACGGCGCAATTAGTCGGCTTTACTGATGTTGATGATGATGGTCAAGAGGGGATGGAGCTGGCCTACGATGCTTGGCTGGCAGGTGTGTCGGGTTCTAGGAAAGTGGTTAAAGACCGCGCGGGTCGAGTGATTAAGGACATTGCGCTGATTGAGTCTGCACATTCAGGCAAAACTCTGCGCCTCAGTATTGATTTGCGCGTGCAGTATAGCGCTTACCGTGCCTTGAAGGCTGCGGTACAAAAACATCAGGCTAAATCGGGTTCGGTGATTGTGTTGGATGTCGAGACTGGTGAGGTTCTGGCTATGGCAAATCAGCCGTCTATGAATCCCAATGACCGCTATAATTTACAGTCAAGCTCGGTGCGTAACCGGGCTATGACCGATAGGATAGAACCGGGCTCCACGGTGAAGCCCTTCACTATTTTGGCGGCTCTGGAAAGTGGTCAGTTTGATATTAATAGCAAAATTGATACGAGTCCTGGTTATATCAAGGTTGCCAATAAAATCTTTGATGATAGCAATGATTACGGTCTGCTAGATTTGGGTGGTGTGCTGCGCAAATCGAGTCAGGTCGGTACCACCAAGTTAGCCCTCGCTTTAAATCCCGAGTCAACGCGAGAGCTGTTTGCGCGTATGGGTTTTGGTGAGAGTCTTGGTAGTGGCTTCCCGGGTGAGACAGCAGGTAGTTTACCGGCTCATCGCAATTGGGATCCCGTCACTCAGGCAACGTTTGCATTTGGCTATGGGTTGAGTGTTTCCCCTTTGCAGCTTGCTCGAGCCTATGCAATATTGGCCAGTAATGGCCAGCGCAAAGATATTTCATTGTTGGCTATTGAGGGGCCGCCCGAAAGCGTCAAGGTAGCAGATGCTGAACTTGTCAAACAGGTTCGTCAGATGCTGCATGATGCCAGCAGTGACCAGGGTACAGGTAAGCGCGCCATGATTGAAGGCTACTCCGTCGGCGGTAAAACGGGAACGGCGCGCAAGACTAAGGCAACCGGGGGTTATGACGAAAATCGTCATATGTCGGTTTTTGCTGGGTTGTCGCCGATAGATAAGCCACGTCTGGTAACCGTTGTTGTTATTGATGAGCCCAGTGAAAATGTTTACTACGGTGGTCTTGTGGCCGCGCCGGTATTTTCTGAGGTGACTGGTAATGCGCTGCGCTTACTGCAGGTCACGCCCGATCAAATAGATGTTAATCGTACCATCGCGAGCCTACTTGCAGCCTCAAGAAAGCGAGGGGACTCATGATGAGCCTATCGCAACGAAGCGCCATTACTCTGTTCGATCTAATGGCGGATTTTACTATGTCAGGTCACTGTTATGACGTGAGTATAAACGGCATTGCGCTCGATAGCCGTCAGGTTGAAGAGGGAGATTTGTTCATTGCTGTTCAGGGCTCTCAGACCCATGGTGCCGACTATATCTCTCAGGCGATTGATCGTGGCGCCGTCGCTATCTTGGTCGACAGTACTGTCATCGACGATAGCGTTTTAATCAATCATTTGGTGCCCGTAGTTGGCATCGACAAGCTCATTGAACATGTTTCACATATAGCTGGGATTTTTTATGCTGTTCCGTCGCGAGAGATGGCTCTGACCGCTATCACTGGTACCAACGGCAAAACGACCTGTTCTCGACTCTATGCAGCACTGGTCGAGGCCCTTCAGGTCAACTCAGCAGCCTTTATAGGTACCTTGGGTTACGGGATGATTAACGCCAATGGTGGTCGTTTGCCCGCTCCATCTAATGCGGGGCTGACGACCCCCGATGCTGTCTCCATGCAGAGAATTCTTGAGGAGCTAAGAGTTGCGGGTGCCAGCAACGTGGCTCTAGAGGTCTCTTCTCATAGCCTCGATCAGTATCGCGTAGCTGGTTTGCAGATCGATATCGCGGTATTTACCAATCTGAGTCGCGACCACCTCGATTATCACGGCGATTTCCAGGCCTATGCTGCCGCCAAAGCTAAGCTGTTTGCAATGGACGGACTTAAAACCGCCATAATCAATATTGATGACAGCATCGGTCGCGTTATTCTGTCGGGTCTCAATCCTAATATTCGCGCTATTAGCTTTAGTCTCGAGGATAGTCGTGCCGATATTTACTGCCATACCATTAAGCACTCTCCGGCGGGTCTGCGAGCGGTGGTATGCACGCCCTGGGGTCAGGGCGAAATAAATTCACCATTGCTGGGTAGATTTAATCTTGCCAATCTGTTGGCGGTAATCGGTTGCGGCGTCGCTCAGGGTTTTTCTGTGGCTGATATTTTGTCGGCAATACCCAGCTTGCCAGCTGTTTCCGGTCGAATGGAGTTGATTGATGCCAAAGCACACCCTCTTGTCGTCGTTGACTATGCGCATACTCCAGACGCCTTAAAAAATGCACTGCAGACTCTGAGAGATCATTGTCATGGCAAGCTTTGGGTGGTCTTTGGTTGTGGTGGCGATCGAGATATAGGTAAGCGTGCTGAGATGGGTGCTATTGCCTCAAAGTGGGCGGACCAGGTCGTTGTGACGAGCGACAACCCGCGTAGCGAAAATCCTCAGTTAATTATCCAACATATTGTTGAGGGT
>CAWUVN010000032.1:0-11964 GCA_963925995.1 uncultured Pseudomonadales bacterium
AACCACCATCCGCCCCAACCCAGTTCATAATAAGCCCACCAGCTTCCAAGGGTAATACCTATAGTTAAAAATACCCATGCGGTATTGATCCAGGGTCGCGACCAGCGCGCCCAAGCACTGTCAAACTGACCGCCAATTAAGGCTGCAACGGCAAATGCGAAAGGCACAGCAAAACCTACATAACCCATATAGAGCATCGGCGGATGAACGATCAGGCCAATATCCTGCAACAGTGGATTTAAGTCACCACCCTCAATTGGGGAGAACGGCAGAATGCGTGCAAAGGGGTTTGAGGTCAACAGTAAAAATAGACCAAAACCAACTGCGATTGCACCCAGAATTGATAGCACGCGCGCCGATAAAACCAGCGGAAGATGACGACTACAGAGTGCTACTGCAGCGGTCCAACCGGCCAGTATCAACGCCCAGAGTAGCAGCGACCCCTCGTGAGCACCCCACACGGCACTAAACTTGAAATGATCGGGAAGTAAGGTGTTGGAGTTATCGGCCACGTATTGCAGAGTAAAGTCATCCTGCAAAAAGGCGTTTGCCAAACAGGCAAAGGATATGCCTAAGAGTACAAACTGTCCCAACGCCAGTGAATGACCCAGACGCATCCAGGAGCGGTATCCGGCAAATGATCCCAACATGGGGACAATCGCCTGAATCACCGCCAGACACAGCGCGACTATTAATGCTCCATGACCTAGCTCTGCTGTCATTTTGTGTTATCCATATAGAATTTTTTGTTACCGCTCGACCCTCTATCAAATTCTTTATCAAGCTCTTCGATACGGGCTTCCTGCTTGCGCTCATAGGCTTCATTCATCGCATCAGCAACTTCGGGAGGTGTGTAATTTTCGTCGTGCTTGGCAAGTATTTCGGTAGCCTGCAACACTGAATTTTCATCGACTTTTCCTGAGGCTATCGCTGCTTCACCTTCAGTAAATAGATCTGGCAGTATGCCGGTGTGCTCTACGGTCAAATTCTCTACTCCATCGGTGATTTGAAACTGCACCCAGAGTGAATCGTCGGCACGCTTTAGGCTGCCGTCAACGACCATACCTCCAGCACGCAGATATACATTTTGCGGCGCTTCACCGGAAACAATCTGCTCAGGGGTATAAAAGAAATTGCCGTTTTCACGCAGCATATAAAGCACCAAGCCCACCACAATAGTGGTGGCGACAACAATCAATACAACCAGCTGTAGGCGCTGTTTGCGCAGTGGATGCATTAGCTATCTCCCTGACTATTTGTCGGCGATGTTTGACGGGCGCGGGCGCGCAGAATATCCCGGGCAACCTCTTTAAGCAGTGTGCGGCGACTGAGGATGGGGGCCACCAACAACCAGGTCATGACTAACAAGGTGACAATGACTGTCGACCAGACATAGATACCATGGCCATCCATTGTCAGTAACTCTTGAAAATTCGCAAAGTACATTTTCATAGCTTTAGCTTTTCCCAGCCTGTTTGTCGGCCTTACTTTGGTTTTTTTCGTTTAGCAGTTCGCGCACCCAGCTGGTTTTGCGCTCGCGGCGGAGTATTTCGCTGCGGGTGTGCAATATAAGCGCCACCGCATAAAAAAGATAAAAGCCAACTATCATCACCAGCAGCGGCTGGAACATATCCGCGTGCATACTGGGGGCGGAGGTAAATTTGATCGTCGCTGGCTGATGCAAGGTGTACCACCAGTCGACTGACTTGTAGATAATCGGGATATTTACTGTACCCACCAAGCCGAGTATGGCACCGGCTTTACTGGCTGCATCTACACTGTGGTAGGCGTATTGCAGGGCCATCACGCCGAGATACAAAAACAATAGAATCAGCATGGAGGTAATTCGCGCATCCCAGACCCAGTAGGTCCCCCAGGTTGGCTTACCCCAAATAGCGCCGCTAAACAGTGCAATAAATGTAAGGGCGGCACCAATTGGCGCGGCAGACTTCATGACCATATACGAGAGTTTCATTTTCCAGATCAGGCCTACGGCTCCGGCAATGGCCATGATGTAATAGCCTGCTAAGGCTAAAAATGACGCGGGAACATGCAGGTAAATAATTCGGAAACTATTGCCCTGCTTGGCATCCTCTGGGGCTATCGCTAGTCCCCAGACCAATCCGCCCAACAGGACAGCGGCCGCGATCGGGCACAGCCAGACCAACCAGCGCGCACTGTTATGATAAAACCAACGCGGTGATCCAAGACGGTGAAACCATTGCCAACTCATATCTTTTCCTTTGGTTAATTGGCGCTAGTAACGCGCAGCGCACCGGCCGCGGCCAGTGGGCAAAGTGCCACAGAGGCTGCAAATAGCGCCCCAAGTATTGACAGTGGTGGCAGCCAGTTAAGCCCATCAATAGCGTAGGTGACTGTCGCTGTGCCAAATATAATCACTGGCATATACAGCGGCATCACTAACAGCGATAACAGCAGGCCGCCCTTTCGCAGGGATACGGTTAAAGCCGCACCCACTGCACCCGTCAGGCTTAGACAGGCAGTGCCCAATGCCAGACTGCAGATCATTGGCAGGTAGCCACTAGTCGGCAGCGATAACATCACCCCCAGCAGCGGTGAAACTAACGTTAGGGGTAAACCGGTGGTTAACCAATGAGCGGTAATTTTACCCAACAGTGGCATCGGCAGTAATTGCGGGGTGATTAATAGTTGCTCTAGTGAGCCATCCTGATAATCACTGGCAAATAACCCGTCGACCGATAAAAGCGTCGCTAACAGCGCCATTACCCAGATCATACCGGCGGCAACTTCTGCCAGTCGCGCCGACTCGGGGGTTAAACCGAGAGGTATCAGGGTTGAAACCATGACAAAAAACACCAATGGGCTGGCCGCTTCGCCCCGGCGCCTGTAGGCCAACAAAAGGTCGCGCTTTAACCAGGCATGAAACCCGCTATTAATTGAGTTGGCCATTATTGCGTCTGCCCCGTCGGCGCGCTCAGACTGTATTTACGCAGATTGTTAAAGCCTAGATCTTGATGACTAGAGAGGACGACAGCCCCACCGCTATTGAGATGTTCCTGAAGACGGGACTCTAAAAAGCTCACCCCCTGCTTGTCGATCGCCGTGAACGGCTCATCGAGATACCAGAGTGCGGCTTCACTGATTAATAATCGCGCCAGTGCCACTCGTCGGTGTTGGCCAGCAGACAGTGTGTAGCAGGGAATATCACTGTAACCGGCGAGACCTACGCCAGCCAGTGCATCAGCAATTGACAGCTGATTTTTTTTGGCCGAGCTGTTGACCATCCAGCGCAGATTTTCTTCTGCGGTCAGAGTTAATTTGACCGCCGGTTGATGTCCGATATAAAGCATATCGGAGAGGTATTGATAACGGCAGTCGCCAATTGGGCTGCCGTTGTAGAGGATATTGCCAGCACTGGATTCCAGCGCACTGGTCAGCAGTCGCAACAGGGTTGTTTTACCACTGCCATTGGCGCCTTCAATCTGAATTATCTCGCCGCTGTTAAGACTGAGATTAATATTCTCAAGCAGGCAATTGTCGTCGCGCTCAAAGGCGAGATTCTCAACTTTTAGAAGGGGTGGATGCGGCAACAGAATTTCCCGAGCTCAATGAGGTTTCTTAGTCAGCTATTATGCCAAAAAAGGCGTGTAAATGTTGCTAAAAAACACAGTGATTTAATCGGCTCAGGGTTTTGATCGGCAAGCATTGATTCAACGGTTGGCCATGAGCCTAATCGAGATCGAAATCATAGTCCTGAGCCTGCTTTCTCACTCTCGATGCCTCCAGCCGCTCTTCTAGGCGCCGCCGCGAATCTGCCTGAAAGTCAACTTTATGCGTCTGCGTGCCGGACGGGGCATTTTTTTCAAATAGATTTTCATCTGAATTGCTGGCGGTGCTGCCATCAAAATTGTCATCTAAACCCAAGTCATCTATGAAGTTCATAACATACCTTTAAACCCTTTTAATTGCTGACTCTTATAAAATGCCAGCGCCAATTTTAAATATTTATTACCAGTGAATGGTCTCCCCCGCCTGACAAGCCCTGTCACTTGACAAAGATTTGGGAAACTAATCACTTTTCTACGGTCGAACCAATAGCCATAGACCAACCGTATAGAAAAAAACTTATTAAAAAGTCGAATTTTCTCCGATAGACTTTCCCCTCAACAGGAAGGAAACCCAGCATGAAAAATAACTCACTTTTATTTCCTGACATTATTCTGCGTATTTATGTCGATTTGGTTACAGCTCTGCGAACAGCTTTTGTTACAACCATGGCCTCAGCCATTCTGCTAACCACTCTGGCAAGCACAAGCTATGCGGAAGATCAGGCTGCCACCTTTGCCGGCGGCTGTTTTTGGTGTTCAGAAAGTGATTTTGAAAAACTCGACGGGGTTATTTCTGCAACCTCTGGCTATATTGGTGGGGAGCTCAAAAACCCGACTTACAAACAAGTTTCAGCAGGTAAAACCGGGCATACCGAAGGGGTGCAAATTATCTTTGACAGCAGCGAAACTAGCTATGAGATTCTGCTTGAATACTTCTGGAAGAGCATTGACCCCATCGATGGGGGCGGCCAGTTCTGCGATCGTGGCCAGCAGTACCGCAGCGAGATTTTCTATCACAGTGAGGAGCAGAAGCTGGCTGCCGAGAATTCCCGGCAGGCCCTTGTCGAGACTGCCAACTTGGGCGCTCCCATAGCAACAAAAATCACTGCCGCCAGTACATTCTATCCCGCTGAAGACTACCATCAGGATTACTACTTAAAAAATCCTGTACGCTACAATTATTACCGTTGGGGCTGCGGGCGCGATAAACGACTCGAGCAGCTGTGGGGGGATGTAGAGTAATAGACCAAACCGTCAGTGACCTATCAGTTAATTATCAATGAACGACTAAAACATCACCATGCGCATGGTGGATGACTTTTTCCGAGGTGTTGCCAAATAGCTTGGCAGCAACCTTGCCCGGAATACTTCGAGCTGCGGCACTACCTATCACTAATACGCCGGCGGCGCCTACGGCATCGGCCATCTCGGTATCGACAAAGCCAGCTCTTACCTCGGTGACATCTGCTTCAACAGCAATTCTCGCGAGTGATTCACTGAGTATCTGCTGAGCGCGCTCTAGTGCCTCTTCACCAATATCCGCAAGTACATAGGGGAACTGTCCGGGCATTGCAGGAACCGGGGCGATCATCGCTTGAGAATTTAACAGGTCCGGTATCACCGAAATCACGTGTAACTCCACACCCAGAGCCGCTGCCAGATCCCGGGCTTGGAACACCACCCTTTCACCGAGTTGACGATGCTCTGGGGTCTCTTCTAGGGTGCTAAAGGCTGCGACCACCTTATCGATCTTGTCTGTGCTGTCATTAACTAACCACACAGGGCAGCTGGCTTCGCGCAGCAAGTGCCAGTCTTCAGGCGTGTGTAAAAATTCAGCTATTCGCGAGTGACGATGCACTGCTTTGATAATTAAATCTGCGCTCATATTTCGCGCTTCGACAACAACACTGAAGTGCCAGCGTCGCCCCCAGTGCATGGTAGATGAAAAGCGATCGCCAAACTTGTCAGTGAGCACTCGCAGTTTAACCTCGGCTTCATCCAGAATTGCCTGTTTTACTTCGGCGTAATTATCAAAGCCGACGTAGCGATTAAGCTCTTCTATGGAATCGTAGACAATCATAAACAGGCGTATATCACTGCCTCGGGCATCAGCCACCTTAACCGCTTGGTTCAAGACATGCTCATCACTCTCCGAACCATCCAAAACCACGAGTATATTTTTCATTTTTTAATCCTATTGTGCTTTTTAATGAGACTTTACATCGACCTTAGAGATACATAACCGACAATATTTTTAGTGTAGCTGGCAAATTCTTAACGCGTGAAAATCAAACTGATTTAGATCAATTCAAGGTCTATACTTACCTAAAAGTCGGACTTGAGCTTTTAATTGGAGCTTTTCAAAAACCGTACATTAAAGAGAAGCACAAACAGAAAAAAACGCTTTAAAAAAATATTGGCGATTAAATACTTGCGCTGGAAAGGATTTTAAAATTAAGGATGATATTTTGAAAAACGAAGAGACTGTCTACGCCATCCCAGTCAGCTGCCGCGACTGCCGAATGAGCACCATTTGTATCCCCCTTTCACTCAGATCCGACGAACTCTATAAATTGGATCAGGTTATTCAGCGCGGAAACCCCTATCAGGCGAGAACCTCAATATTTTATTGCGGCGATAAGTTCACCTCGGTCTACGCCGTGCGCAGCGGCTCGGTCAAGTCGTACTGCATTGACAATGAAGGCCGCGAGCAGGTAACCGGATTCTATCTGCCCGGGGAGATATTTGGCTGGGATGGTCTCGCCGACAACTACTATCAAAATACCGCTGTTGCAATGGAAACCACCTCTATCTGCGAAATACCTTACGGACAGTTAGAGCTGCTGAGCTCAACCATTCCGTCTATTCAGAAGCACGTGACCAAGCTTTTAAGCAAGGAGATCAACAGCGATCAAAAACTGATTGCCCTATTGGCGGGCAACTCTGCCCATCAGCGTCTAGCCAGTTTATTATTGAGTATCTCTGCTCGACTGGCACAACAAAAGCTCTCTTCAACACGTTTTCGACTGCCGATGTCTCGGGGTGAGATCAGCAACTATCTAGGTATGACGGTGGAGACAGTGAGCCGAGCGTTTAGCCACTTCCAAAGAAAGAAATACCTTAAGGTCAACAAGAAAGAGATTGAGCTGATTGATAAACATGCCCTACAGCAATTGATTTCAAACCCTGAAGCGGGTCAATAACCTCCCAGGCTCCGGTTATTGATTGAGGTGAACTGCGGCGCGCCTTACAATGCTTAAAAAATATAACTGCTTAAAAAGCAACAGCATTGGAACTCCGGATGAAAATCTACCGAGTCGGCGGCGCCGTTCGCGACAAACTACTTAACTATCCCAGTGATGAGAATGACTGGGTTGTAGTTGGCGCAACCCCGCAGAAAATGATCGATCTCGGTTTTGTTCCAGTGGGCAGCGACTTTCCGGTGTTTATCAAACCCGACACTGGCGAGGAATATGCGCTGGCTCGCACCGAGCGAAAGTCAGGCCATGGCTATCAGGGATTTACCTTTCACGCTGCTGAAGATATCAGCCTGGAAGAGGATCTGATACGCCGCGATCTGACCATTAATGCCATGGCGGAAGATGCAAATGGTTCGCTGATCGACCCCTACGGTGGTCAGCGTGATCTCAGCGACAAGCTGCTGCGCCATGTCTCCGACGCCTTTACTGAAGACCCTCTTCGGGTTTTGCGTGTGGCACGCTTTGCCGCTCGCTACCATCATCTCGGCTTTACCATTGCTCCGGAAACCGTGGCGTTGATGAGCTCGATCACCGCGAGCGGCGAGTTGGATTATCTGGTCGCCGAGCGGGTCTGGAAAGAGACTGAACGGGCACTTTGTGAACGCTCGCCGGATATCTATATTGAAACCCTGCGACAGTGCGGCGCTCTCAAGGCGCTATTTCCGGAAGTTGACTGCCTGTTTGGGGTTGCTCAACGGGCGGATTTTCATCCAGAAATCGATACAGGCATTCATATCTTGATGGCACTGCAGCAATCGGTGAAATTGTCCGATAGCAGTGCGGTTCGTTTTTCCGTGCTGGTACACGATCTAGGCAAAGGTATTACCCCCGAACATATTTTACCCAGCCACTCCGGCCATGAAGCTCGTGGTGTGGCTCTGGTAGACAGTCTCTGCGATCGTTTAAAAGTGCCAAATAATATTCGTCAGCTGGCTCTGGCAGTGACCGAATACCACCTGCTGTGCCACAAAGCTCTGCAGCTGGAGCCGGAAATAATTGTCAATCTACTCAAAGGCATTGGCGCACTTAAATCCACCGCCAAGTTCGAAGATTTTATCCTATGCTGTATGGCCGATGCCCGCGGTCGCACGGGATTTGAACAGCGCGATTACCCGCCGGCGGATTATTTGCGCGCCGCACTGAGCCAAGTAATGGCTGTGAGTATTGCCGATCTGGTGAAGTCCGGAATAGAGGGTGCCGAGATTGGTCGCCAATTGAATCTGCGCCGTATTGCATGCATTGCAGAATTAAAACAAACCTACAGCGCGAGTTAAAAATGCCCCATAACAACAAAAGTTCAACCCCGGTAGTGCTGATAACCGGTGCCGCACGACGTATTGGCGCAGCCACAGCCAAGCTTTTTCACGCTGCGGGCTATCAGGTGATTATTCACTTCAATCGCTCGGCCAGTGATGCTGACAAACTCTGCGAAAAATTAAATCAGCAGCGCGACAATAGCTGCCTGCTGGTTCAGGCTGATCTCAATGATATGAGCGGCCTGCAAAAAATTACCGATCTGGTCGATTCTGTGGGTCGTCTCGATGTGTTGATCAATAATGCCTCGAGCTTTTACCCGACACCTCTAGAGAACTGCGATGACCAGCAGTGGAATGACCTGATTAACAGTAATCTCAAAGGACCATTCTTCCTGACTCAGGGTCTAGCGCCCCAGCTGACCAAAACTCAGGGCAGTGTTGTTAATATCTCGGATATGCACGCGCGACAGACTTTGAAAAACCACCCTATCTACTCGATCGCCAAGGCTGGCAATATCGCCATGACCAAATCCATGGCTCTTGAATTAGCACCTTCAGTGCGAGTTAACAGCGTCGCCCCGGGGGCCATTCTGTGGCCGGAACACGAGCTGGACGATACCAACAAACAGAACTCGGTGCTGAGCAAAGTCCCTATGGGACGTTTGGGTTGCGAGGCAGATATTGCCGAGACTGTGTTTTTTCTCGCTGTGAATGCGAGCTATATGACTGGCCAAACCATTGCCGTGGATGGTGGCAGTTCGAATAGCCTTTAGTCTCAATCAATAGCCGTTAGCAGCCGTTACTTACAAGCACTAGCCAATCTACCAGCCCAACTTCTGCATAATCTCACTGTGCTTGGCTTTATCCAGTCGATCGGGCACTTCATCGCTGGCCATTGCCAGCGCATGACCCTGAATAAAATCCACCTCCAGATCATTGACCAGCGTTGATAGAGAAATTTTCTCTTCCACTTCTGCATCAAGCCCCTCAACAATAACTCGAAACAGGCGGTTGTGTGAGGCATCCTTGCTACTGACCAACTGGGCTATCATCTCTGCGGCAAAATTGGGCTGATAGAGCAAGACCTCACGATCAACTTTGACAAAGTCGGGCATAATTTTTTGCACTCTAAGCAGTGAACTGTAGCCAGCACCAAAGTCATCAATGGCTATTTTCACGCGCTTTTCTTTGAGCTCTTCCTTGGCCCTAATAAATGCCTCCAGAGTTTCATCTTCATTGTCACCAGCTCTGATCACCCCTTTTTCCGATAATTCCAGTACCAGTTTATGACCGGGGAATTTGAGGTCTTCGAGTATCTTATAAAGCTCGTCTCTATACCCAGCGCGCAGAATAGTGCTGGAGTAGAGATTGACTGAAAGCATCATCAACTTGCTGAACGAACGGCGTTTGTTTTTTACCAACAGCTTTAGATATTTTGTCAGTGCAGTTTTTAAAATATAGATATCCAACTGCGTCTGAAACCGAATACCCCACAGCTCTGCGGCATTAAACAACCAGCCTGGAACACGCCCATCAACCCGCGCCAGCGCCTCAAAGCCAATAATATTAAAGCTTTTGCCTGAGCAGCTAAATTGAATTATCGGTTCGTAATGAACATCCACTGCACTGAGCTGCTGATTAAATAAAGCATAACGCCGCTCGTACATCTCATCACTGACAAAGTTGTAGATGGCCTTGAAATTATCATAGACATGAATGCGAATTTCATCGGCTGTTGGGCTGTCGATAAAACCATTGGTTTTTTCATAGATAGATGACAGAACAATCTGAAAACTCGCATCAATTTTAAGCGCTTTATCTATACCATTGATGAGTAGACCTGTTTGCTGGACATCGCTGGCTGAAGCGTTAAATATCAACGGAATATAGGCCGAGTTATTCTTCAAAATGGTACCCGGAGCATTAAATAGCAGCGCTAAATCTTGACCGAATAGCTCGCTGTAGTCCTCTCGGAGCGTGTTTATTTGACGGTCAGAAACCTCGCCTCTCTTGCTGGTATGAAACTCTTGCATATTCTCGATAAAGGTACAGGAGTTGGCATTAAATGCGGCGCAAATCACTTTGAGATAATCTTTTACCGCATAATTTAAGCTGTCTAGCAGCGCAAGCCCATTGAGTATTCGCTCAAGAAGTATTTCACTCTGTTCAAAACAGGAGGAGACCAGTGATACATCGCTGTAGCGCTTATCTGGCTCAATCACTACAGCTTCATGCTCAGCGCCTGGATCGGCAATTTCAGCCGTACCAGAAAGCCAGCCACGCTGAGCTTTAAAATTTTTCGCATTGGCATAGATTGAATTTAAAACATCAGCAACCGGCGTCTGTTGAGCGGATTTTCTAGCCCTTTCGGATAGCGGTTTTTTACTGGAAAGTCCTTTTATTACGGGTTGAGAATTACTATTTGTATCCCTAAAACGCTCGGGAATTTGACCGCGAGATGGCTTCTTGTGGAACTCGCGCCCATAGACAAAGTGAGCTAGTCGTTCATAGTTGAGTTCAAAATCTTGTGGATCGGAAAAATCAATATAAAACCGTGATTTCAGATAGTTTGGTATGCAGCCACTGCCCACTTCATTTTTTTCGCAGGCCAGTGCAAAGAATTTCTCCTGAGTGGTGTCATTGGCAATACAATTTACCATCAGCTCAACTTCATTACCGACCCCGCCTATACGTGCATCAGCCTTCTCTTTGTAGAGGCTGTCGCAAACTATAAGCACTTTGTCCACGCTTGGGTCAGTGACCATCTGCTCCATAAAGACGAACATCTCATGCCCGTATTTAAGATCCCAGCGATCCATAATAACTTCTATGCCATCTTCGAGAAGACGCTCGGCCAGATCGACCACCCAGTCTTTATGCCGATCATCCGTCTGGCTATAGGAAATAAATAGTTTGGGGTGCTTTAGTAATAAAGTCATTGGTAGCATCCTTGCTTAGTAAACTCGAATTAATTGGGGGCCGATAACGACCCCGATAAAGACTATTCAGTAATTGGTAACAGGGTGATTTCCGCACGTCGATTCTGCTGCTTGCCCTCAGCGGTATTATTCCCAGCAATAGGCTCTGCCTCTCCAAACCCAACAGTTTCCAGTCGCACCGGCAATATACTCTGCGAGACCAAATAATCCGAAACCGATGCTGCGCGTCTTTGTGAGAGGTCTTGATTAAAGCTAGCGCTGCCATCACTGTCGGTATGTCCGGCGACAACAACCAGTGTTTTATCGTATTCAGCAATCACTAGCGCCACAGAATCAAGCACAGAATAAAAGCTCGCATTGATATTCGCGCTATTGGTGGCAAAGGTAATATTGCCCGGCATAATCAGATTGATATTATCGCCAACCCGCTCGACGCTGACACCGCTACCGCGTAACTGCTTGCGTAGCTTGGCTTCTTGGGCATCCATGTAGTAGCCAATTCCACCCCCTATTGCAGCACCACCTCCGGCAGCCGCAAGAATACGTTTGTTGCGCTGACGACTGTCTTCGTCCTTGTTGTCTATATACGCAATAACTGCGCCGACACCAGCGCCTATACTCGCGCCAATGGCCGTATTGGTGGTTTTTTCTTCACCGGTGTAAGGGTCAAATGTAGTGCAGGCTTGCAGCGCAAGAAGACACACAAAGGGGATAAGGCAAGCGAGAATTTTTTTCATTGATAAGCTAAACGATAAACTAAACATAGTTACTCCATTAAATAGTGATGGGCCTCATTGCCCAAAACATCATCAAAATCAGTATAGCCAGTAGATTAATGCCTGCATGATTTCAGTTTAAATTGCCGACTGTATCAACTCTAAAGCCCCGCCACCTGATCAAATTGCTTCTCGATAGAGGC
>CAWUVN010000033.1:0-31345 GCA_963925995.1 uncultured Pseudomonadales bacterium
CACCACTATGCTCGGCGGCGGCACTGGTCCAGCGACCGGCACCAACGCGACCACCTGCACCCCCGGACCCTGGAATATCCACCGTATGTTAGAAGCGGCAGATACATTGCCGATGAATATTGGGCTTATGGGCAAAGGTAATGCCAGCCAGCCAGAACCGCTGCGCGAACAGGTTGCTGCAGGCGCTATGGGGCTAAAACTTCACGAAGATTGGGGCACTACACCGGCCTCGATTAATGAGTGTTTGAATATTGCCGAAGAAACCGATATTCAGGTGGCTATTCACACCGATACTCTCAATGAGTCAGGCTTTGTCGAATCTACCCTCGACGCTATCGCTGGCAGAACCATTCACACCTACCATACCGAAGGTGCCGGCGGCGGCCATGCGCCGGATATTATTAAGGCCTGTGGTGAGCTGAATGTTCTTCCCTCTTCGACTAACCCGACACGCCCTTACACGATTAATACTGTCGATGAACATCTGGATATGCTGATGGTCTGCCATCATCTGGATCCCAATATTGCAGAGGATGTGGCCTTTGCCGAGTCGCGGATTCGTCGCGAGACGATTGCCGCTGAAGATATTCTCCATGACTTGGGTGCATTCTCAATGATTGCCTCGGACTCTCAGGCAATGGGACGCGTTGGCGAAGTTATTTTACGAACCTGGCAGACCGCTCACAAGATGAAAGTGCAGCGTGGGCCTCTTGCCGAAGATTGCAACGCCGACAATAGCAGCGCCAACGACAATGAGCGAATCAAACGCTATATCGCCAAGTACACCATCAATCCGGCCATTGCCCATGGTATTGCTCATGAGGTGGGGTCTATTGAGAGCGGCAAGCTGGCTGATTTAGTACTCTGGAAGCCAGCATTTTTTGGCACCAAACCAGCCACTATTATCAAGGGCGGAATGATCGCAGCGGCCCCCATGGGTGACCCCAATGCGTCGATTCCAACACCGCAACCGGTTCACTATCGCTCAATGTTTGGCGCCATGGGCAAGGCGAATAACAATACTTCGATGCTGTTTTTATCCGCTGCCGCTGTCGATGCTGGCATACCCAAACAGCTGGGTTTACAGAGCTTGATCGGCACGGTGAAAGGCTGCCGCAATGTGACCAAGAAGGATATGGTGCGCAATAGCTACCAACCCAAAATAGAAGTAGATTCGCAGACCTATGAGGTGCGTGCCGACGGCCAGCTATTGGTCTGTGAACCGGCTACCGAATTGCCTATGGCTCAGCGCTATTTTTTGTTTTAACCGCCGACTTTTTTAAGAGAAAAACTATGATTCGCATTACTCGCCTTTTAAAAGAGTCAGCAGCTCACAGCACAACCCTGAGCTTGCCGATTAGAGAGCGCACCAAGAGCCGCATTAAAGTCACTCTGGATGATGGACGTGAGGCCGGTCTTTTTTTACCCCGCGGAGAAGTTCTTCGAGGCGGCGATCTAGTTCAGAGTAACGACGGTTTAGTGGTGCAAATTAATGCCGCACCAGAAACCGTTTCAACAGTGACTAGCGACTGTGCCCATGCCCTTGCCAGAGCTAGCTATCATCTCGGTAACCGCCATGTTCCCTTACAAATTGAGCCTGGCTTTCTACGCTATCAACACGACCATGTACTCGACGACATGGTTATTGGACTGGGACTGTCTGTTGCTGTCGAACAAGCCCCATTCGAACCTGAAGCGGGTGCCTATAAAAATTCTTCTGCTGGCCATAGCCATAGCCATGACCACTAACCATTACACCGTTTACTTTTTAAAGGAAAACCCATGACTCCATTATTTAACCGACTCTCTATAATCGCTGTGTTTATTTTCGGGCAATCTGCAGCTCAAGCCCATAACCCGGATGGCACTGTAACGTCGGTTTTTCATTTTATAACTTCGCCAGATCATTTGAGCCTGACGGGATTTTTAGCTCTAGCGCTGTGTTGTGCGGCTCTTCGCCTAAAAGACGCGAGAAAAGCGCGGACTGTGAAGCTAGAAAAACTAAAGACTGACTTATAGAACTGAACAACAATGCTCAACAAATCGCTCTCCGAACTTCGGCTTTTTCAGCTTATTAGTCCATCTCTGCCGGTGGGAGGTTTTACCTACTCGCAGGGTTTAGAGTGGGCGATTGAAGCGCAGTGGGTGACCGACAAGAAAACCTTACAAGACTGGTTTCGGAGTACCTTCGCCGCCAGTGTTGCGACGCTTGAGTTACCTGTTTTGATACGCCTGTTGAATGCCTTTAATAACGCTGACGAGGCCAGTGTTATACGCTGGACTCGCTGGTTAATTGCCTGCCGTGAAACCTTAGAGTTGCGCAAAGAAGAGCGTCAGCGCGGTGCCGCTCTAGCGCGGTTATTGCCCAATCTAGATATTCAAATCCCCGATCATTTAAGCGCAACAGTCGCCAGCTGCCAATTGACCGGCATTGCTTTGGCTGCCAGCCAGTGGAATATAGATAGCCAGCTACTCTGTCGCGGTTACAGTTGGAGCTGGCTAGAAAATAATGTGGTCGCTGGGGTGAAGCTAATTCCTCTGGGGCAGACCCACGGTCAGCAAATAATGCTCGATCTGGCGGCGGATATTCCCGCGGCGGTGCTTCAGGCAGAACAGATTAAAGACGCTGATATACGCAGTTCGACACCGGCTATGGCGATTGCCAGTAGTCGCCATGAAACCCAATACACGCGACTATTTAGGTCGTGACTTCGATTAGGACTTTACCATGAATCATGAAAATGCCCCTTTGCGCATTGGTGTCGGCGGCCCTGTAGGCTCTGGCAAAACAGCACTTCTAGAAGCTCTGTGTAAAACCATGCGCGACCAGTACAACCTTGCAGTGGTCACTAATGATATCTACACCCAGGAAGATGCGATTATTCTGACCCGTGCAGAAGCTCTGGCCGCAGATAGAATTATCGGCGTGGAAACTGGTGGCTGTCCGCACACCGCTATTCGTGAAGATGCCTCAATGAATCTGGCGGCTGTTGAGGAGATGAGTCAACGCCATAAGGGTTTGGATTTGATCTTTATTGAAAGTGGCGGCGACAATTTAAGCGCGACCTTTAGTCCTGAATTAGCAGACCTAACTATCTATGTTATCGATGTTGCGGCGGGAGAAAAGATCCCCCGTAAAGGCGGCCCGGGTATTACTAAAGCCGATCTATTGGTAATCAATAAAATTGATTTGGCGCCCTATGTAGGGGCTAATCTAGAAATAATGGATAGTGATACCAAGCGTATGCGCCCAACAAGTCCCTATGTATTTACCAACTTACATAAGCATACTGGGCTTGATGTGATTATCGATTTTATTGTCGATAAAGGAATGCTGGCAGCTTAAGATAATTTAAAAGATAGGCTATTAATTAGCTGCCCCAGTTACCGGGGCAGCTAATAACAGGTCTAGTGACTTATCATCCAAGGGCGCATGGATGGAAACATCTTGTTGCCCTCTGCAGTATAAAAAAGATTCGATTTCTTAGTCGTACTACAGCCACAATCCGATGCATGTTTCTTATCATTTGTACGTCTATCTAATGTAGAAATAATCGGCTCATGCTGGGCTTTTTCATTGCGCTCCATCGCCTGTTTAGTCTCTTTCATCATAGTAACTATATGCGGTGGCAAGGCTAATATGCGTGGAGAGACCACCCCACATTGGGGGCAGTCAACAGGGTCTTCCATCTTGGCAATAGTGGTGAGTTCTGAGAACACACCATGTTCGTTGCATTTGTAATCATATAAAGGCATGGGTTTAACCTCCGTTTTATCTAGTCTAAATCCGCTGCTTTAGGAATATCATTGGCAGCACCATCTACTTGCTTGGTCGGACCATTGGCATTCGGATGCATATCAAAATCGAAGATATCGGTCGGTAACCACAGTGTCGCACAGGCATTAGGGATATCTACCACACCACTAATATGGCCCTGCACTGGAGCACAACCAAGAATAGCGTAGGCCTGGGCTTTGGTGTAACCAAATTTGGTCATATAGTTGATTGCATTTAAACAGGCCTGACGGTAGGCAACATGTACGTCGAGGTAGTGCTGATTGCCGCCCTCATCTACTGAGATACCTTCAAAGATCAGATAGTCATCATACTTAGGGACCATTGGGCTTGGCTTAAAGATTGGGTTTTTAACCCCGTACTGCACCATACCGTCTTTAATTAGGTTGACGCGCATATGAATCCAACCGGCCATTTCGATGGCGCCACAGAAGGTGATTTCGCCATCGCCCTGACTGAAGTGTAAATCACCGACAGAAAGTCCAGCACCGTCTTTATAAACTGGGAAGTATACGGTTGAACCACGAGTCAAATCTTTAATATCACAGTTACCTCCATGCTCACGAGGGGGAACTGTTCTTGCGCCTTCAGCGGCAGCGGCATCACGCTCGGCACCCTTCATCTGACCCATATGGGCGACGCGGGCTTCGGGCAGTGCTGCCAGTGCTGGAACACGATCTGGCTCAGTATCAAACAAGCCTTTCTCACGCTCGTTCCAAGTATCGAGCATCGCTTTGTCAGGCAGGCAACCAATCAATCCTGGGTGCAAACAACCGGCGAATTCTACGCCAGGTACATGTCGAGATTTGGTAAACATACCATTGAAGTCCCAGATAGATTTCTGAGCATCAGGGAAGTGTTCGGTTAAAAAACCACCGCCATTTTGCTTACTAAAAAAGCCGTTAAAACCCCATTGAGATTCTTCAAATGCACCAATATCGAGAATTTCTACTTGAAGTAGATCACCTGGTTGCGCACCCTCGACTTCAATCGGACCTGAAAGAAAGTGAACCTGTCCCAGATCAACATCACGTACGTCTTCTGCGGAATCATTGTTCTTAATTTGACCGCCGGTCCAGTCATAACATTCAACAATAAAATCATCGCCAGGTTTTACTTTGGCAACCATGGGAATATCCGGATGCCAGCGGTTGTGAATCTTGTCATTGGTGTAAGGGCTTTCTTTGAGGTTAATCTTAATAATGGTTTCGGCCATGATCTTATTCCTATATTTTAAATTGTTAACTTAAAAAAAATTTTTTATAAAAGGTTTTTAAACAGATAAGTACGCTGCGATCTTTTTCTGATCTGCTGTCGCACTGGGTTCTTGGTGAACTATGTCGCCTTTTTCGATCACCATTACACGGTCAGAAACATCCAAGGCAAAACTCAACACCTGCTCTGACACTAAAATGGAGAGACCACGTTCATCCCGAATACGTCTAAGGGTATGCACCATCTCTCGAATAATAGAAGGCTGAATGCCCTCGGTTGGTTCATCTAAAATTAGTAGCTTGGGTCGACTAGCCAAGGCTCTGGCAATCGCCAACTGTTGCTGCTGGCCACCGGATAAATTACCGCCGCGACGCTTACCCATTTCTTTAAGTACTGGGAAAAGGTCATATAAATCTTCGGGTATTTTTTTCTCACCAGTGGTGGTCAATCCAGTAATAATATTTTCTGAAACAGTCATGGTTGAGAAAATCATTCGCCCCTGAGGAACAAAGCCAATTCCACTGGCGACTCGCTGATGACTTTCTTGGGCACTAATATCTTTGCCCCCCAGAGAAATAACACCTGACTGCTGGGGAACCATACCGACAAGAGACTTCAGCAAAGTGGTTTTACCCATGCCATTGCGCCCGACTAAGGCAACAATTTCGCCCTCACCAATCTCTAGGTTCATATCGTTGATAACACGGCTCTGACCGTAAGCAACGTTGTAGTCTTGTAATTTCAACATGCTCTAGACTCCTTAGCGCCTAAAAAAAATAGTGGCCTATATAAATTAGTGGCCTAGTAAATTAGTGGCCCAAATAAACTTCGATGACTTTGGGATCTTTTTGCACATGATCCATGCTGCCTTCAGACAACACTTTGCCTTGATGCAGAACCGTTACACGGTCAGCAATATCAGCAACAAAATTCATATCATGTTCAATAACAACCACCGAGCGATCTTTAGTAATTTTCAGTAACAGCTCAGCAGTCTTTTTGCGCTCAGCAACAGACATACCGGCAACCGGTTCGTCGAGCATCAGCAGACTTGGCTGCTGAATCAACAGCATGCCAATTTCCAACCACTGCTTTTGTCCATGACTAAGAAGATCTGCTTGCATACCCAGGTGCTCTTGCAGAAAAACCATTTCCGCAGTCTCTTCGATGGCTTTTAGTACTTCAGCATCACGCTTGAATCCAAGGGCGCCGAACACAGATCGGCCACGGGGGAATGACAACTCAAAATTTTCAAACACGGTCAAATCTTCATAGACTGACGGGTTTTGGAATTTCCGACCAACCCCGGCATGAACGATTTCATGCTCGGTCATTTTGGTTAATTCTTTACCGCGAAATTTGATAGATCCATCAGTCGACTTCGTTCGTCCACAAATTAAATCCAGCACGGTGGTTTTACCGGCACCATTAGGTCCAATAATCACGCGTATCTCGCCCTCTTCAACATAAAAGGACAGATCATCAACCGCTTTAAATCCGTCAAAGGAAACCGTTAATCCCTCAACCGCTAAAACAAAGTCTTTTTTACTCATGGCTCACTTAGCTCCTGTGGTGGATTCGGAAACAGCTTCTTTGGATGATAGCTTTTGTTTAACTGCTGTTATTACTGGCTTTAGGTAACGATTTACCACCGGTGCTATATAGGCTGTATACAGACCAACCAAACCGTTGGGGAAGATTGAAACTACGGCGATAAACATCGCGCCTAGTGCAAATAACCACAACTCTGGTATGGCTTCAGATAGCGTTGTTTTAGCGAAGTTAACTGCCAATGCACCGTAGACCGCACCCAGCAGTGACAAACGACCACCGACCGCACAGAAAATAACCATTTCAATCGAGGGCACGATTCCAACAAAACTTGGTGACATAAAACCCACTTGCAAGGTGAACATGGCACCACCGATTGCTGAGAGCATCGCCGCAAGAGTAAAGACAAAGATTTTAAAGTTATCGACGTTGTAACCAGAGAAGCGAACACGCTCTTCTGTGTCACGTACAGCTACAAGGAGTCGGCCAAGCTTTGAGCGAAGTACAAACTGGCATAAAAGAAGACAGAGGAAAACGAAGGTAACGCAAACAAAGTAAAGAATAACTTTGGCTTCATCAGTGCGAATATCCCAACCAAGCATCGTGCGCAAGTCAGTGATACCGTTAATACCACCGGTCATACCCTGACTACCCACAATTAAGATAGTAAGAATCGCTGCGACTGCCTGAGTAATAATGGCGAAGTAAACACCGCCTACGCGACGCTTGAACATCGCCAGACCAATAAGGAATGCAAACAAGCCCGGCACCAGTACAACAGCTATTAATGATAGACCCAAACTGTTGAACGGTTCCCAGAACCAGGGCAACTCAGTGAGCTGGTTCCAGTCCATAAAATCTGGAATGCCTGGGGTGGACTGAATAGCGGTATTCTCAGGGCTTGAGGCTTCAAGCTTGAGAAACATCGCCATGCAATAACCACCAATGCCAAAGAATACGCCCTGACCAAGGCTTAAAATACCGCCGTATCCCCAGCACAAGACAAGGCCCATGGCCACAAAGGAGTAGCTCAGATACTTGCCAATCAGATTGAGTCGAAAGTCACCAACCGAGAGTGGCAGTACAACAAACAGCAGGAGTGCCAATACAATAAAGCCACAGAGTTCGGCGGGGGATAAAAATTTCTGCTTTGAATAATTAGACATTTAATCTATCTCCTAGCGACGAATCTTGAGGGTGAATAGACCCTGCGGACGGATCATTAATATGCCCACGATCAGACCCAGAGTAAGTACCTTGGCAATCGAGCCACTCATAAAGAATTCAAGAATTGTCTGAGCCTGAGAGATGGTGAATGCAGAAGCAATAGTTCCCATCAGATTCGCTGCACCACCAAAGACCACAACCATAAAGGTATCAACGATATACAGCTGCCCAGAGGTTGGTCCTGTAGAACCAATCATGGTGAAGGCGCTGCCAGCGACGCCGGCAATACCACAACCCAGAGCGAAGGTCATACGGTCGACAATTGAAGTGTTGATGCCAACAGCAGCTGCCATGGGGCGGTTTTGAACAACCGCACGCACTTTGGCACCCCACTGAGAGCGTTGCATAATAAAGTACACTGACAGGGTAATGATCAAGGTCAAGACCATCACAATAATGCCATTGATGGGAATCTCTACCATATCGGTTATTGGTATTGAGCCCATCATCCAATCTGGAAGTGAAACACCCTTTTCACGGGCACCGAATACAGAACGGTAGGTTTGCTGCAGAATTAAACTTAGACCCCAGGTCGCTAACAGCGTATCCAGAGGACGTTTATAAAGCCGGCGGATTAAGGCCCATTCCACAAAGGCGCCAAGACTGGCCGCCGCTATAAAGGCGAGGACTATGGCAACAAAGAAGTAGATGCTCGAAAGTCCAGGCAGGTAATTTTCAAAAAATATTGAGGTGAGATAAGTGACGTAAGCGCCAAGGATCATAAATTCGCCGTGGGCCATGTTAATGACGCCCATTTGCCCGAAAATAATCGCCAAACCCAGTGCCATAAGTACCAACACAGAGAACAAGATAAGTCCTGCGAAACCTTGCATGGCAAAGATTGCAATTAGTTCAGAACCTGTATATCCGTCAAACATGATTAATTCCTTGGATAAATTTTATACAGAAAGAAACTGGCGCCCGAAGACGCCAGTCGTGTAATGCCTACTGATAACCCTTAGGGAATGGGTTTGGCTCAATAAGGTTTTCTGATTCAAAGACCACATCAAACTGACCATCTGCACGGGCGTGACCGATACGCGCCTTAGACCAAAGGTGATGATTTTCATGAACCTTCACATAGCCTTCAGGTGCTGTAGTCAACTCAATACCTGGCAGAGTTAGTTTCAGCTTGTCGATATCGAAAGAACCGGCTTTCTCAACAGCGTATTTCCAAATCCAAGGACCTAGGTAAGCCGCCTGAGTAACGTCGCCGATAACACTGTCTTCGCCCCACATTTCTTTAAAGGCTTTTACAAACTCCATGTTGTTACCGTTAGTTAGGCTCTGGAAGTACTTCATTGAAGAGTAAGCACCTACTAAGTTCTCACCACCGATACCAAGGACTTCGTCTTCAGTAACAGAGATAGTCAGCATAAGCGGCTTCTCTTTTCTCCAGTCAATACCAGCAGCTTTAACCTGCTTGTAGAAAGCAACGTTAGATCCACCCACTACAGCGGCAAAAATTACGTCAGGCTTTTTCAATTTGATCTTGTTGATCACAGAGTTGAACTGAGTGTGACCCAGTGGGTAATACTCTTCACCAACAACTTTAAGACCCAGTTTAGCGATGTGCTTGCGGGCAATTTTCATTGAGGTACGTGGCCAGATATAGTCTGAACCTAATAGGTAAAAAGTCTTAACACCCTTTGTTTTTACAACCCAATCGATACTCGCAATAATTTGCTGAGTCGCTTCTTGACCGGTGTAAACAACGTTTGGTGACTGCTCAAGTCCTTCATAGAAAGTCGGGTAGAAAAGCATACCGTTGTACTGCTCAAATACTGGCAGTGCAGCCTTACGACTTGCTGATGTCCAGCAGCCCATTACTGCAGCAACTTTATCTTTTACTAAAAGCTTGCGTGATTTTTCAGCAAAAGTTGGCCAATCACTCGCGCCATCTTCTTGAATGTATTTAATTTGACGACCTAAAACGCCGCCTGATTCGTTGATTTGCTTGATGGCTAATTTCTCAGCCTGGGTAGAACCTGTCTCACTGATCGCCATTGTTCCGGTAATCGAATGCAAGATACCTACAGTTACTGTGTCATCAGTTACAGCCAGACCAGTAGTGTTTACTTCAGCCGTTGGCGGCGCTGCGTTAATAAGTGTTGCCTGTGAAAATGCGAAAGCTGCAACTGCAACTGTGAACACAGATTTCAGACTTGGGATAGAACGTTTAAGGGAGTTAATCATGGTGGAACCTCAGTAAAGTTGAACTCGCTGAGATTATTCGATGTGGGGCTAAAACAAACAATTCGCCTAATAGCCCATGGTATACGTCATTTAGCGCATATGCCTAAAACTGATTGTTTGGGAGTATAAGAAACCGGCTTATTTCTAAGCCGATCATTTATTGGCAGATAAATTGCATTGTCTGTTTATCTCTTTTCAATATAGCAATGGTGCACAGATGACTGCTAGAAAAAAGCAAGGCGTCTTTGGCGCTAGGCGCAAATACAACCAGTGGGTTGCAAACGAAACCCTAGAAGATTACGCGCTGCGCTTTACCAGTATTAACGCACGAAAATGGAGCGCTTTAAGAGTCGCAAGCACCGCTTTGGGCGCGATTACTTTTTTAGCGCTGGAAGCTATCGGTGGATCTATAACCCTCAGCTATGGTTTTAGTAACGCATTAGTTTCAATCTTACTGGTCAGTGTCATTATATTATTACTCTCACTGCCGATCAGTTACTACAGTAGTAAATATGGCCTTGATATAGACCTGCTGACCCGCGGCGCAGGCTTCGGTTATATCGGCTCGACGATCACCTCGCTAATCTACGCCTCATTTACCTTTATCTTTTTAGCTCTTGAGGCAAGCATTATGGCGCTGGCTCTCGAGCTGGCCTTTGGCATGCCACTGCACTGGGGCTATCTGGTCAGTACCCTGCTAGTAATCCCTATAGTTACCCACGGCATTACCACCATCAACCGTTTCCAACTCTGGACTCAACCTCTGTGGGTAGTGCTACAGCTATTACCCATAGCCTTTGTGTTAATCCACAATATAGCTAGTGTTGATAACTGGGTACAGTTTCAAGGCATTGAACAGATAGAACAAACTGATCAGGGGTTAGATTGGCTAATGATCGGTGCAGCTTCAACCCTGCTGTTTTCGTTAGTCGCACAGATTGGCGAACAGGCAGATTTTGCACGCTTTATTCCCCCCGAAAAAACTGCAGGTAAGGCTGCCTGGTGGTTTTCCACTATTCTCGCGGGGCCGGGTTGGATCATTATTGGCGCAGCGAAATTATTACTCGGATCGTTTTTATTGGTGTTGGCACTCGATTATGGAATCAGTCCCGAGCACGCAGTAGAACCTACCCAGATGTATCTGGTGGCATTTAATTTTGTCAGCCAGTCGCCGTCAACGGTGTTAGCACTGACGATTACTTTTGTGATTCTCTCTCAATTAAAGATCAATGCGACCAATGTCTATGCCGGCTCTATCGCCTGGTCTAATTTCTTCTCGCGACTTACCCACGCACATCCCGGTCGCGTTGTCTGGGTTGTCTTTAATGTAGTGGTGGCAATTATCCTGATGGAAATTGGTATCTACAGTGCACTGGAAAAAACCCTTGGGCTGTTCGGTATTATTGCGATTTCCTGGATTGGCTCGATCGTCGCTGATCTGGTGATTAACAAACCGCTTGGTCTAAGCCCACCACAGATCGAATTTAAGCGCGCCCATCTCTACGACATAAATCCGGTGGGTGTCGGCGCCATGCTCGTCTCCATGAGCGTCGGCATTATTGCCTACAGTGGTTCTCTGGGTATTGCCGCAGAATCCTTCGCCTCTTTTATTACTATGGCATTGACCTTTATTGTCTCGCCTTTAATCGCCTGGGCAACTAAAGGTCGCTATTACATTGCCCGGCCAGCTTATATTGAAACCGACTTAAGCAATAAAGACTGTGGTGTCTGTGAAAATCGTTTCGATATTCAAGATATGACCCACTGCCCGCTCTACGAGCTGCCAATCTGTTCACTGTGCTGCTCTCTGGATGCGCGCTGTGAAGATGCATGTCGACCTCAGGGTAAAATATCCAATCAGTTCCTCGCTCTCTGTCAGTTCTTTTACAAAGGCATCACACTGCAACATATTCAGTCTCGAGGATTTAAGTTTGTCCTTTTACTGAGCATCAATATGCTGGTTTTCTCCGTGGCGATTATGGTCGCCTACCTAAAAACTATCGGGCTTTATCCTGAGCAAGCAGCGATGATTCAAACTTTCTCCTGGACGCTTTCAGCAGTCGCCATGATTGTTCTGATTGTTACCACCTGGTCATTTCTACTCGGCATGGAGGGACGCCAACTGGCTCAGGGTGAGTCGCAGAGGCAAACCCAGCTTTTAATTGCTGAGATTGATGCCCACCAAAAAACTGATCGCGAACTGCAACAGGCCCGTGAAAAAGCTGACGCGGCAAATATTGCCAAAAGCCGCTATCTGGAAAGAATCAGTCACGAACTGCGCACCCCCTTAAACTCTGTGATGGGCTACGCGCAACTGCTTGAAGGTGCCGATGATATTCCTCTAGCGCGCCGGGAATCGATCAAGGTTATGCGCAATAGCAGCGAACATTTAACTGACCTTATTGAAGGGTTGGTCGATATCTCGAAAATTGAGGCGGGGCGACTCGACCTGCATAGAAACGAAGTCGATATAGTCGCGATGATTGAACAGTTAATTTATATGTTCCAGATACAGGCTCAATCAAAAAACATAAAACTTAATTTCACCCATCAGCAAAAACTTCCGGAACATGTGATTGCCGATGGAAAACGTCTGCGTCAGGTGCTAATAAATCTGATTTCAAACGCGATTAAATTCACCCCTGAAGGTTCGGTGTCGGTGGATCTTAAATACCGAAATCAGGTTGCCTATATCACTGTCACTGACAGCGGCGTAGGTATTGAAGAGAGTGATATTTCGCGTATCTCTGAAGCCTTTGTGCGTATATCCAATCCAATGCATCAGGCCTCTGGCAGTGGTTTGGGGCTGGCCATCACTCAGTCCCTGATTCACCGTATGGGCGGCAATCTGGATATTCAAAGCAGGATCGGTGAGGGATCTGAATTTAAAGTGTCGCTGATGCTGCCAAGTATTAGCGAGGTCACCCGCCAACCGATTGCCGCAGATCGAGTTATCGGCTATCACGGCGATACGCTTAGCCTGATGGTTGTCGATGATGACCCCAATCAACGGCGTCTGCTAATCGATACCCTAACGCCTCTTGGCTTCAATGTTATTGCCGCGGCGGATGGCACCTCATGCTTAAAGATGCTCGATCAATGTTCACCCAAATTATTTATGCTGGATATTTCTATGCCCGACATGAATGGCTGGGAACTGGTCGCTGAACTCCGCGAGCGAGGGATTAATGCGCCTCTGGTTATGATCTCGGCTGAGGCGGACGAGGGCTTCGGTCTGGATACAGATAAACCTCTGCACAACGATTATTTAGTTAAGCCTATCAATATGCCTTCGCTGCTCTCGACACTGGCCTACCACCTGAATATTGACCTAAAGCTGGCCGATGCGGTGCCTGAAACCTCTGCGAGCCCAACAACCAATGATCCAGTAGCGATAAATGAACTGCTGTCTTTTCTCGATATTGGCTATGTCGATGGCTTTAAAAAATCACTGGCTAAAGCCAAAGAAAATTCCCGGCTGAGCCCAGACCTGTGCACTAATTTACACAATGATTTAGCACAGCTACAACTCACAACAATCCGTTCACAACTGATGGCTGCAATCGATGAAAACTAATATTAAATTTAATGGCGTTGTTCTAATTGTCGATGACAATCCCGAGACCATGAGTATGCTCAATGACACTCTCTCTGAAGTTGGACTAACGGTTCTGGTTGCACTGTCAGGAGAGCAGGCTCTGACCATCGCCAGACGTATCAAGCCAGATATTATTTTAATGGATGCCATGATGCCGGAGATGGACGGTTTTGAAGCCTGTCGAAGGATTAAGGCCGATGCGGTAATCGCCCATATTCCGGTTATCTTTATGACCGGACTAAGTGCCAGTGAAGATATGGTTAGAGGCTTTGATGCTGGCGGAATAGACTATGTGACCAAACCGATTAATGTCGAGGGCCTGATAGCGCGGATGCGTGCTCATCTGACCAATTCGCGAATTGCCACTGGTGCTAGGCAGGCATTGGACACTCTCGGCCAACACTCTCTATCTGTGGATCTAAAAGGCAATATCCTGTGGTCGACACCCAACACTCACAGCATGATGGAAAGTCTCGGTGCCAGCCATGACTGGATAACCACAATAGTGCCCACGCTGCTGTCTCCCTGGTTGGCACAGGGCGCTCAGGAACCTCTTCTAGTTGATGATCTATCAGAACCACTATTAGTCACAGCCCTTGAATCAAAAGATACAGACGAGAAACTACTGCTTATTGAACCTGCCAATAAACCTAAGGAAGAGGATTTATTGAAAGCAAAATTTGAGCTGACCACTCGTGAGGCGGAAGTCTTAACCTGGATTGCCAAAGGCAAAACCAATCATGAGATAGCGCTTATTCTGGACTTTAGTCCGCGCACGGCAAATAAACATCTGGAACAGATTTTCCGTAAATTGAATGTTGAAAATCGCACCACTGCCGCCGCCGTTTCACTCCGTTATCTGAGCCAACTCTGATGTATATAAGCTTTATGCAAAGCTTATATACGTCATTCTACGTAGCCCACTAGCGTCTTACGCGCATATTAAATCTCCCTGCATTCTTTACTATCTACTTATCACTTTTACTTGTTGTTGAGAGTGGTGAAATTAATTTGCTTGCCGAGTTTTTGGGGGCATGTCTAATTTATTAGTATTCAATTTAACTTTGAGGTTAATAACGCATATGAACACATTTAAAAAAACCCTGTTAGCGACTGCTGCTGTTTCAACTATGGCCATGGGTATAGCACCTGCAGCTGTTGCTGAAGTTACCGCTTCAGCTTCTATCTCTTCAACTTACCTATGGCGTGGATACGATCTGGGTTCAGGTACTCCAGCACTGGCTGCAGACTTAGTCTACAGCGAAGGTGGTTTCTACGGCGGTCTGTGGCTTTCATCCGGTGATACAAATGGTACCGAATACGATTTCTTCCTGGGTTACGGCGGATCAGTTGGTGAGTTCTCTTACGACATCGGCTATGCAACTTATGTATATCCGACTGGTACTAGCAGCATTGACAAGCCTGGCGAACTGGCTGAGTACATCTACTCTGTAGGTTACGGCCCAGTTAGCGTAACTATTTTTGACGACGTTGATACTGATTACACTTACACAGCTGTTGGTTACGATATTGCTGACTTCTCTCTGATGTACGGTGCTCACAAAGACGGTCAAGAGAACTTCGACGTTACTTACTCTTACAGCGACTCTATGTCCTTCACTTACAGTGTTCCTTTTGGGGTTGACGGTGATGTAGAAGCTGAACCAACTTTCGTTGCATCTTACTCTCTACCATTTTAATTAATGGTATAGGTGGGTCCAGAGGTCTCAGTTTCCTCCCAAGAGCTGAGACCAAAAGATTCGCCTAAAGTATGAAATGGTTAGTTTTTAAAATGTGATTGTATGTTTTTCTAGTAACACTAAAAGACCCTTTTAACTGTTTAGCAAATACAGTTATCAGGGTCTTTTTTTATGCCCATAAAAACACCTGAATAAGCTCCAATCTATAACCAATCTCTCGGCATAAATCGCCAACTACATAGCCCATAAACCTGCATTCGATATGACCTTGTAGCTATTAATACTGGGCATAAAAAAACAGCTACACTAACTAAAGGGCAGCTGTTTTTCTGGTACTGGATTAGGTTAAAAACTTAATCCCTTAGTCTTGTGTGTAATAAATATTCTTAATATAGATTTTCTTATCTGCATCGCGAGTGGTGCTCAGTATTGATAGAACACTGCCGACATCACTCAGGTTGCCACCATTGTGTAATTGACTCATAGGAATCTTGTAATCAATCCATCGGCTACCCAGCTTTCTGGATGTATTTGGACCAAAGTTAACAAAGTTATTAACCTGATTATTATCTGCCCAGCGACCACTCTGATAGCCAATCTGGAAAGAGACTTTGGAATCACCACGAATAGTCAGATGCAGATGACCCGACTTATACTGAGATAGGTTCTCGCCCTTTTTCGCTTGAATTTCAAATCCAGCACCCCAACCCCACTGCGCACCTTCTCGAGTGAGAATTGAAACAACACCTTTGGGTGACATCTCAATACCGACAGTTCCTTCCCAGGGGCTCAACTTGATTGGCGCACTTGGGTAGGTCATATCATTGCTGGCCGTAGGCTTCATTTTTCTGTGAGCAATCACATAGGTACCGGCTTTGACCGACTTACCCGTCTTCAGTTCTTCATTAACCGTGGTGATCTTACGAACTGGCATAGTGCTCTTGAAGGGAGGATTAAGCACATCGTTTAACAGTGCAGCTTCGTCGCCACCATAGCTTTTAACCAGAGGCTTGCCACCGCGAGTCAGACCGTCAAAACGTCCTTCATCAAATAGTTCCCAAAGAGCGTACTTAGCTTCGTTGTTCAACCTAACGAAACCAAAGTGGTTTTCTGAACCACCCGGGTTGCTGGCGTGTTTCCACTGCTCATCAAAACCTTCAAAGTAAAATAGCGAGATACCAGCGGCATCGGTCCATTCGCGCATAAACTTGTAAAACAGCGCGCCTTTATATTCATCGGCCGCTTTCGAACCGCCGGCACCGTAGGAGATATTGTCCATAGAGGCCCAACCGGTTTCACCGATATGAATAGGCTTTTTAACGCCGATGCTATCGAGATAATCGACAACGCCCTGATACTGCGACTGTGCATATTCCACAGCACGCATCATGGTACCTGCCATCATCTCAGGTCTAGGTAACTGCTCTTCATGAGGAAGTACGCCCCAGTAATCCTGGTTGTAGTAGGAGTCATGGAAAGGATAGGTATGCGCCGAAACAAAATCGACCGCCTTGACCAGCTTAATCAAATCTTTAGTGTGGTACTGCTTGGCTTTACCACCCCAGGACTCATAGTTATCCGAACTGGTGATCCAGACATCTCTGGATAGACGCTTTTTCTTCTTCAGTTCCTGCAGGTGATTAACCCACTTGAGAATGGTCTTCGGGAATACAAAGTAGCTCGTTGCCCACTGCACCATTGCTTCGTTACCAACGGCAATGGCTTTAACAATATCTGGATACTGGTTAGCCAGCTCGACAGCTTTATTGATTTCAGCGGTGTTATTTTCAACATTGCCCTGGGTGTGGTCGACGTTATCGCCCCATGAACCCTTGGCTTCAACCCATGCACCGAGCATGACATACATTTCAAAATCCGCATCTTCCTTCTTTAGCCCGTCGATTGCTTCAAGCAGTCGCTCGGCCATCAGGTATTGCGAGGTGTTATAGGTACGCAATACTTTGACACCCATAGCAGAGAGTATTTGCATATCCTCGGCCAATTCAGCAACGCTTGGCTGGTCATCTCTTGAGACACCGCGATAGCCGCCATAGGACATCGCTGGATAGTTTGGGCTGCCAAATATTTCGGCTGCCGATGGTCCGTTATCCGCATCGGACTTGCTTAGTGCAGAGCCACTGGCGAACAGAAAACCAATAGAAAGAATAAGTACAAAAAACTTTGGGAATTTAATCACAGTTATAAATAACCTTATTTTGGTGAAAATTTTATAGTTATAGACTGTGATTATATGGCTCGCCCTTACTTTTTTCAAAGTGATCGTTGAATTCTAGCGACTGATTTAGCTAATAAATTTTTAATCGATGCCTTATTTGAACAATGAACAGGATTATCGGCTTGTTCTCACTGGGTGAAAAATCCATAATCCCCAGCTCTCAAAAGGAACCCACCCATGAATCCCCGTAAAGTCGAGCTTATTAAACAAGCGCAAAACTACCAGTTAACTGTTGACGGAAAACCCTTCTATATCAAAGGTGCCGGTCTTGATCTTGGCATTGATAATATAAAGTCTCTTGCCAGCCATGGGGGCAATGCATTTCGCACCTGGCGTGTGGAAAATGGCGAGCAGTCAGCACTGGAGATACTCGATGAAGCTCACCAGCATGGCCTGATGGTCTGTATGGGTTTAGAGGTAGCTCGTGAACGCCATGGTTTTGACTACGATGACAAAAAGGCGGTCACCGAACAGTTGGAACAGATTAAGCAGGATATATTAGCGCTTAAAGATCATCCCGCTCTGCTGATGTGGGGGATTGGCAATGAACTCAATCTGCGCCATACCAATCCAAAAGTCTGGGATGCGGTCAATGATCTTTCGAAGATGATCCATCAGGTCGACCCCAATCACCCGACTACCACTATGCTCGCCGGTGCTGAACCCAAGGATATTATGCTGGTGGCCAAGCGCTGTACGGATGTCGATTTGCTGTCATTTCAGGTCTATGGTGAAATCGATCAGCTGCCGCGCTTTCTTGCGGAAAGTAAATTTAAGGGGGCTTACACAGTCTCGGAATGGGGTGCTACCGGTCACTGGGAGTCACCTCTTACCGATTGGAAGCGACCCATCGAGGCGAACAGCAGTGATAAAGCTCTGTCCTACAAAGAGCGCTATATCAACTATATCGCCGCAGATACCGCCCAATGTATTGGCTCTTTTGTATTTTTGTGGGGACAAAAACAGGAGCGCACACCTACTTGGTATGGCGTATTTTTGGAAAATGGTCTGCCCATGGGTGCAGCTCAGGTTATGCAACAAGTATGGACTGGCGAATCAGCTGAACATCCGGCACCGGTAATTTCTACACTGACTATTGAGGGTTTAAGCGCTGCTGACAGCGTTCACCTTAAACAGGATAAGCTCTACAGCGCTGAGGTCTCTGTTGATAAGCAGGCTGATCAAGCACTGACTTATCGCTGGGAAATTATGCGCGAGGTCGATAAGGATGTGGAGAGTGATGGCGGTGATTTTGAGCCCACACCAGAGGTCGTCTGGCATCAGTCGGATGCGAAGACTTCTAACAAGATTCAGTTTAAGGCGCCAGAGGCTGGAGAGTATCGGCTCTATGCCTATGTCGAAGATAAGCAAGACGGTGCTGCTACCGCGAATATTCCGATTTTGGTGGAATCATTGATGGCGACCAAAGCAAGTCGACTCAAAAGTTAAGACTCGGCGCGCTTTATACTGGCATACTAGCGCATAGAATTCGGTGAACACTCCATTCATCGACCAAATGCACTAGCTTCATCGCAAACTGGTATGTTTGGACTACTGATCCTGTTATGTTTTTTGGATCTTTTATCAAAGGAAATCTGGGCCTGTCACTATTCGCCCAAAGACCTCTGAGGAGTACCCGGCTAGGGGGCTGGGTAAGATGTTAAAACTAATAATAACTGCGGAAAAAACAAATTATGGCTACTAATAATTTACAAGATGCCACGCTAAACAAAATTCCATTCAATCAGAAAGTCGCCTTCGGTTTTGGCATGCTCGCCAACCAGATGTTCCCTGCCGCGCTGGGTATCTTTATGGTTATTCTGGTTCAGAGCCTGGGCATGAGCCCTGTCCTCTGGGGTCTAATTTTCTTTATCCCTAAACTGGTTGATGCGATCACTGATCCACTGATGGGCTTTATCTCTGACCGCACTGTCTCGCGCTGGGGCAAACGTCGCCCGTACGTGTTTATCGGTGCGATTATCTCGGGACTGTCGTACATGATGATGTGGCAGCTTTCCGCAGAAAACACCGAGATGTATAACTTCTGGTACTTCCTTGGCTGGTCGTGCATCTTCTTTGTTGGTATGACTATCTTCAGCGTTCCCTATGTTGCCATGGGTTACGAGATGAGCAGTGACTTCCATGAGCGCACGCGCCTGATGGCTGTCTCTCAGTGGATTGGCCAGTGGGCCTGGGTGATCGCGCCCTGGTTCTGGGTTGTGCTCTATGATCCCGATTGGTTTGCTTCGGCGACTGAGGGTGCAAGATACCTCTCTATTTGGGTCGGTGGCGTGTGTATGGCTCTGGCGCTGATTCCTGCGTTCTTCTGTACTTACACCAACACTGAGGTGTCGGATGACCAGCAGACTGCTGAACAGAAGACTTTTAAAGAGACTATGGGTGAATTTGTTCAGGGTATTGCGATTACTCTGCGTAACAAGCCTTTTCAGAAAATCTGTATGGCGACTTTCCTGATCTTTAATGCCTTTAATATGGTGGCGGGTTTCTCTTGGTTTATTATCGTTTATTACATGAACGGCGGTGATCCGGGACTGGCTGGAAAGTGGCCTACATTGTTTGGCTGTATTTCTGCTCTCTGTACCTGCTTTTTGGTTATTCCTATCGTTAACTGGTTTGCACAGAAGTTCGGTAAGAGATCTGCTTTCCTTTACTCACAGTCAATTTCGGTTCTTGGCTACTGTATGTTCTGGTGGAGTTTTTCTCCGGAGAATCCTTGGCTGATGTTTATTCCAATTCCTTTGTATGCGTTTGGTATTGGCGGTCTGTTCACTATCATGATGTCGATGACGGCGGATATCTGCGATATGGATGAGCTGGAAACTGGACAACGCAGAGAGGGTACTTTCGGTGCGATCTACTGGTGGATGATTAAGTTTGGTTTGGCTTTTGCTGGTCTGGCGAGTGGTTTGATTCTGAGCGTTATTGGCTTTGATAATTCTGTGGCTGCTCAGTCGGAGGAGACTCTGACTCAGTTGCGCTTTGCGTTTATCGGTATTCCAATTGCGGGAACGCTTACCGCGATCTTTGTTATGCGTAACTATGATCTGGATGAGAAGAAGGCTACTGAGATTCGCGATGAGTTAAATCTTCGTGCTGAGGCCACTGGCTGATAGAAGGCCGATAGCTAAGATTACTTAGCTTAAAATTAAAAAGGCTCTGTCTTATGACGGGGCCTTTTTTTTGGGCTGGGTTTAGGGGTGCACTGTTTGGGTTTAGGAGACGGACGGAACCGAGGGAGGCCTTTCGGGACTCACTCAAGCCATCCATGGGCGTTCGTACGCCGTTCCCGACGGCGCACGGTCCCGAAAGGCCTCCCTCGATTCCATCCTTAACGCTTACCTTCAGCGTTCCAAATAAATTAAAAAATAGAAAAGAGGTTAGAAAAGTAATCTGAAATCTCAGATGAAGGTTAGAGTTGGATAGGGGCTTTTCCAGACCGTGTGCGGCAAGGATGCCGCACTCGAGCCCCCATGGACGATATATAGGGATGTATGAGTGTCGCGTTAGGCAGGATGCCGTTAGCGACCGGGTTTACGGCGAGTCGGGGAAAGCCCCTACCCAACTCTGACCGCCACGATCTAAAAACAATGCTCACACAAAAGCTTTCAATCTAAAAAAGAGTGGCATAAAAAAGGCGCTCAATGAGCGCCTTTTTTAGATCACTGATCTATCTACTCAAGCCCAGGCTTAAGAGCAACTTCGATCTGCGAAACAACACCTTTCTTATCAAAGATCTGCATTGAAGTATCCGCATCAATATTATTGCCATCAATACTGTTGCTAGTGCCATCCGCATAGTGGACAACAATCGATGTCTCTTCAGCCAGGCTGTAGACAACCGGAACCTGACAGTAGGTAAAGCCGAGCTGACCTGTAGCCAGAACTACAGACTGCTGATCACCATTGATATCGAAGTAGCCCAGAGAATCTTCTTGTAAAAGGAACTCAGACTTTCTCAGGATAAACGGATTAAAGGTAATGCAGCCTTTAACAACCGAGACACCGACTTCAAGTAATCTAGCGATAACTTCTTCTTTCACCTGACCTGTCATACCCGGCTGCTTAGCACCTGCAAAACCTGGTGTGTGCGAGTATGGGTCAGTTGGGAATGCACCGTAGTTGTCCGGGGTCTTGTTGAAGCCGATACCTGAACGGATATCGAAGTAACAGTCAGCCAGACGACCAATAAGCACAGGGTCAGAACCATCAGCGACAGCCTTCTGGAAGTTCTCTAGAGCCGCTAGGAGCAGTTTAGAGACCATATGCCAGTAGATGGAGCCAAGGCCCTCGTAGGCATACATACCGCCAGAGCGACCGGTACACTGACGGTGAGTAAAGACTGATTCGAATATCTCTTCGATCAGTGACTCATCTTTATCAACAAGGTCAGCATAGCCATTCGCTTTCAGAGACTGCATCGCTTCCTTGGCACTGACGACATTATTAAAGCTGCCGTTAAAGTGGTAGCCACCTTCAGAGTTCTTCTCAACCAGCGAGCGATCGCCGGCAGAGACCAACGCCTTCAGCAGTGCCGAGCGCTGGATATCAGCTTCGGGAATAATATTTTTATCAATAAATCGGGTTAGCTCTCTATCTGGGTAAAGCAGGTAAGAGTTCTGGCGAGCGGTGTAAACCGCAGACTGGCGCAGTGCGACCAGCACATCCAGAGCCTCTTCAGGCTTCAGGTAACCGGAGCTCAGCACCGCAACCTGACCTTCGAGCATCTCGTAGAGGTAGGTAATCTCAACCGTATCTTCGCCAGCAGTCATCAGATTGTAGGCGTGGTAGAGGCCATCTTCACGACGGTTAGCCGCGATAGTGTGGTCAATAAACTCCAGTGACAGTTCGAAGAACTTAACCAGATCGGCTGTTTTAACCGATACGCGATCACCAGAGAATGCATTCTCGTAAATGCCTGAACGGAACTCACTGCCGGCAAGACCAAGACGGTCGAGAACCTTCTTGCGATCGACATCGTTGATCTTTCCATCTAGCAGATTCTTGTTATCGGTAAAGGTGCCATCAATTGCATTCAGCAGCTGATAGATCTCGGCAGACACTTCTACCTGATCAAATTCAACCGCAGAGAACAGGTCGAGCAAGTACTGCTGGTAACGTCTGGTGTAATACAGAGTCACCATCGACACGCCGTAACCTACCAGTGCATTGTTAGCATCGTTCCACTCGGGACGCTGGGTGTTAAGCCAGATACCACCTTCGGGAATAAAGTTTGAAAGCTTGGAGAGCACAGTGGCCAGCAGCTTCTCAGTCAGGTTTACATAGTAGACTGAATCGTTCTTGTCCCAGATCAGACGGCCATCTGCACCCACCTGTTCAACACGCTGGCTGATAATTTCTTCGGCGTCTTCGGCAAAATCGATGGTGTTGTGCGGATCTTTAAGTAGATCTTCGTAGCCTTTGATCTGGTAGGGAACATTGGCGTAACAGAATAGATCGCGGGTCAAAAAGTCGCGCAATGTACCCGGGTGATGATCGTTGGAGAACTCGAGGAACTTCAACAGATAGATTATCTGGTGATCACCCCAGTAGCCGATATTCGCCCATGGATCACTTGGATCGGGCTTTTCCCAGTCAATGCCGGCTTTGGTAATTCGGTAAGGGTTGTAGCCATCTGCTGTGGTTGCGTTAACAAACTTGCAGATCATGCTCTCGACATAGTTTGGAATCGACAGGCTGAGGGCTTCCCAGTTCTGGAAGATATCGCGCCAGTTGCCTTCATAGTTTAGCAACTGTGAACCATCATCTTTCTTCACCTGAATCGCGAACTTATTCCAAGGGCGCGATGGGTCACCGTGACGACGGCTAAAGGAGAGTGGCAGATATTCCATACACAGACGCTGCAAGCTGGCTTCGCCCTGCTTTTCTGCGGCAGCAATCAAATCACTGTAGTGGAAGTTGTCGTCGAGATCGGCAAAGAAACCGGCAAATTTTTCAAACTCGCCGCGGTTAAAACCTTTTACAAAACCGATTAAGTCCTGCTTATCGACAGCGTAGTTGTCGACAAACAGACCACCGCGCATAACATTAAACAGCACGTTGGCAAAATGGTGGTTGGCACTGAGTCGATCTTCAGTGACCTGCAAACCGTCAGAAGTACCGACGATTCGCGCAAGGTTTAATGAACCCAGAGCAATATCGCTTTCGATCTGCTCGGCAATATCATTGTTGCTGTTAAGGAAAGCAATAAGCTCTCTAACATCTGCGGGACCCTGATTGAGGTCAGCGACAATGCTCCAGCTCTCTGCACCCTGTGCAGCAAGGTTAACGGTGTCGTTAACAAAGTAGGCGCCGCGGCGACCGCGAACATCTGTTTCTTGTTCAATAGATGAACCTTTACGGAATTCATCCAGCTGAATTGAAGAAACCAGCTTCTTAGAGTTAGGCAGACCTACAGACCAAACAGCAGTAGTAGACAGTGCTTCGCTGGGCTCTGCACGGTCGACCAAGATTGAGCTCATGCTGTAGAGGCCAACACCGGCATCTGCCTGCAGTTCATTTTTCTTGTAGGCATCGACTAGGCAGCTCAAAGAGTTCTGCACATCGGATTCAACACCGTAGGGAATTAGGTTTTCAATACCGTCGAGAATCTCAACGGAGACAGCCTGATCGCTGTTATTGACAAGTTTGGAGGTTTTAACAAAACCAAACTTATCTGAAGTTCGCCATGCGTAGCTAAAGGTCAGACCCAGATCGTGGTTGATCTCTTCAAAAATCAGCTTGTCGCCATAGACATTCTTATACAGGTTGCGGGTCAGCTTGTAGGCACCGGCATGCTGCTCTGACATTGGCTCCCACAGCGAAGTCTTATCGCCAGCAGTGACCATAGCAATGGTGCGACTGCCAGTGTACGGTGAGCCATCGCTGATCTTGTCATCGGTATAATAAGGGAATAACGCGCTCTGCGCATTGATTCGGCCGGCTGTCAGTCCACCGCGAGTAGAGATAAACATCCAGTGATTAGAATCGCTGACGACGCTGATAAAGAAGTCTTTCATCTGGTCGTAATTAGCAATCTGATAGAAGTCTTCGCCCTCTATCTTTACATATTGCCCACTGACTTCTGTCTGGTTCTGTTGCAGAAGTTGCTTACCGATATGGATTTGTCGTTGAGTCATGGTTACCCTAAATCATGTGTTTTTTTTTGTTATCCCCGCAGTGAAAATTCCATCACGGAGAATATTTATTCAGTCTCTTTCCATGTTGCCCTTTTTTCAGACCTTTTAAGATCTAAGGGGCTAATAGCGACGCTGTCCATAAATTGTCGGGCAGTATCCTAAGGTTACACCGGCAATTTCGCAACTCTAGAGCCCAAATAATCAGCTTTTAGGCTGTTATATGTGCATAAATTGAACAGATTCGTGATTGTAAGTTGTTTTTGCCTCAAGTAAAATTTGCAGTATTACTAGATAAAGCTCTGGTCAAACTGCAATTCAACATCTCAGTCTGCCTCTGTAAGCCTTTATTTCTCTATAAAAATATGTATAAAAAGCGCTTTCAAAAAGCTGCTAATAACTATAAATAACGACCCTTAATTACTAGAAGCACTCTAATTAATATCAAAAGGACTCTGTCAGCGAATGTCAAAGCGCGAAGATAAAATTTTATCCCTTGCCGGAATGGATCCCGCCAAGGTTAGTAGCCTGCAATTACATAAATATTTCAATGCTTACTTAAAACAGGGCATGCACGGTATTGGCTTTAGCGCCTATGAAGAGGGACAAAAGCCCGGTGATGAGCTGAGTCTTGAGCAGGTGCAGCGCCGAATGGCGATACTGAAGCCGAGCATAAAGTGGATACGCTCCTTTTCCTGCCTGCAGGGCAATGAACTGATCCCCACCGTGGCCAAACAGATGGGTATAAAAACTCTGGTCGGCGCCTGGCTGGGTGATGATCTAGAAAAGAATGAACAGGAAGTTGAAGGCCTGATTAAGCTAGCCAAAGCAGGCTATGTGGATATTGCTGCAGTGGGCAATGAGGTGATGTACCGCAAAGATCTTACCGAAGAGCAGCTGCTCGGCTATATCCAGCGAGTTAAAGATGCTGTGCCCGGCGTACCTGTCGGCTATGTCGATGCCTATTACGAATTTGAAGACCGCCCGGCGATTACCGAGATCTGCGATGTGATTCTGGCCAACTGCTACCCCTTCTGGGAAGGCTGTGCCATTGAGTACTCGCTGCTGTATATGAAGGATATGTTTCGCAGAACACAAAAGGTTGCGGCGGGCAAAAAAGTCATTATCACTGAAACTGGCTGGCCGAATCAGGGAGAGAAATTCCACGGCGCGGAGCCCTCTCAGGAAAACGCTATTCGCTATTTCCTTAATACCCAGCAATGGGGTGATACAGAAAACATTGATATCTTCTATTTCTCGTCATTCGATGAATCCTGGAAAGTCGGCGCCGAAGGCGATGTCGGTGCATTCTGGGGACTTTGGAATAAAGACGAACAACTTAAATACTCGGTACCACTATCATGAACAATCAACCGCTGCCCTACTGTAAGGCTATTTGCTACTCCGGTTACCGCGATGGACAGAGTCCAGAGTCCGGCGACCTGCCCTCCTATGAAGAGGTCAAACAGGATCTTTTAATTCTGCAGGGTGATTGGCAGTCTCTGCGCCTGTATGCCAGTGATGCGCACTCGGAGACAGTGCTCGCGGTCATCAGAAACGAAGAGATGCCTTTTGACGTGATGCTCGGCGCTTATATCACCGCCGAGGTAAGTAACCCAGAATGTCCCTGGGGCGGTGTCTATGCACCGGAAGAGCTGTTAGTGAACAAACAGGATAACCTTGCGCAAATTCACCGGTTAATTGAGCTGACCAATGCCTACAAAAACATTGTCAGTTCAGTCTCTATCGGCAACGAGGCCTCGGTGAGCTGGACTGATCATATGGTCACCACCGAAAGTCTGGTCAGATATGCACGACTGTTAAAACAGGCGGTTTCCCAGCCGGTCACCTTCTGCGAGAACTATGTACCCTGGCTGGATAAGCTCCAACCTCTGGTCAAAGAGCTGGATATTATTGCGATTCATACTTACCCGGTCTGGGAGTACAAGGGCATCGAAGAAGGCCTTGCCTATACCATTGAAAATTACAAAGTAGTCGCTGAAGCCTATCCCGAAAAACAGGTCATTATTACCGAGGCTGGTTGGGCGACTAAAACCAATGGTCTGGGTATAGAGCCTCACCGAGTAAATCAAGAATTCCAAAAGCAGTACTATGAAGAGCTGATGGATTGGGCGGAAAAAGAACAGGTGTTGGTCTATTACTTTGAAGCCTTTGATGAAAACTGGAAGGGTTCGGATGATCCCTTGGAACCAGAAAAGCATTGGGGGCTCTATAAAGCAGATAGAACTCCAAAGCTGGCTCTACAGCTATAAGCGAGGAAGTTCTCTGAAGCTTAGACTTTCTAATCTAGGATATTAAAGACGGCTCCTGAGCAGTAAGCTCTCGAGCCGGAATAATAACCGCTTCACTGACCGGCGTTTTTCGACAAAAGATTGATTCCCATGTCTCAACAATGTCCAGCCATTCCGTTAACCGCGCTTCACTAGACACAAAGTCCTCAAGGCGGTCAGTAATCGACGCATAAGCCATTGCGTACAAGCTACAGGATGAACAGTCGACATTGGGCGTGCAGCACTTGGTGCCCATTTCACGGCTCATATCCGGTAAATAATGTCGCATTGTATCGCTGAGGCGCGAAGCACAGTTGGTTGCTACACCCTGACTATCTAGGGTGTAAAGGTCATCACGAAGAAGCTGTTGAGCATAATGCTCTGAAAAAACAATGGTATCTGGATGCAGCGACTTCAACGCTTCAATTTTTGCGTGAACAGCGGACGTCTCTGTCTTTGTAAGGGAGAGATCTATACTGTCGGCGTTATTCTCTAACTGCCAGTCTCGCAAGTAGTCAGCCGCATACTCTCGGTGATTGGGACGACTAAAGTGATTAAAGGTTATCTGAACCCCATGTTCTACGCACTTACGTATAATCGCCTCAATAGATGGAGCTGATGCTTTGGACAGAGTGCATACAAAGATTGCCCTTGAGTCGCCAGCGTAATGTTTAAGCGCCGTATTAAAGAAGCGATTACCTCTTACCTCTTCTTCGGTCTCGTCATCACTCCAGATAGACACCTGTATGGCCAGATTAATATCTTCGGGAATCTTTTTTCCGCCATTGGTATAGATTACACCGCGATTAAAAACCTTTGCTGCAGCTCTTAGCGCTGGAAGATTAAGTGAGGGCTCTGCGCCACCAATGTGTGGAAAGTTAACGCCTCTGGTCGATTCACTTTGAAAAAAGTCCAACCACTGATCAAAGGATTGATTGACATCACCCTTAAACCAACCGTCACCTTCAAAGTACATACAGCCAGTACAGGTCATATTGCATAAATTGGTGACGTCATACTGTGATGGCACGATCGGGAAAATTCGAGAGCGCACAGCCTTGAACCGGGAATCGAGATCTACCGACCCATCAAGTATACTTTTTAGCCTTATAACGCTGTTTTTTTGCATTCTAATTTATTCATACAGCCTATTTATATCCTTGTATAATAGCTTAATATAACTCTATATGATAAAAATTTTGTGACCTTTCTATCCTCTGAATTTTTAATCCTGGCCTTTACGACGGTACTGCTTTATCTGGTTGTATCCAGTTCATATCGCCGGGTGGTTTTATTGGCCGCCAGCCTGATTTTTTATGCCGCCGTGAAGCTAGAATATCTGGGCCTGATAATAGCTTCATCTTTAATTGACTACACCGCCGCGCTGGCAATCTGTAAATATACCCAAAGTCGCCGCCGAGGCTACCTTTTAGGTATCTCGGTATTTCTGAACTTATCGCTGCTAATAGCGTTTAAATATTGGAATTTCTTTGCCACAGGCATAGAAAACTTATCAACTGCCGAGATATTTATCCACGACTGGGTAGTGCCAGTTGGGCTGTCTTTTTATACCTTACAGACAATGGGCTACACCATTGACGTCTATCGAGGAAAATTTAAAGCAGAAAGCAATTACAGCGTTTTTCTTCTCTACACAGCGTTTTTCCCTCAATTGGTAGCCGGTCCGATTGAGCGCGCATCAAAGCTAATTCCGCAACTAAAGAAATTGACGCTGCCATCAATTGCAGAAGTTCAAACTGGTATTTTACTAATTCTCTGGGGTCTTTTTATCAAGACAGTCGTCGCTGACAATCTAGCCCCCGCCGTCCAACAGGCCTATACGGAAGGCCAAGGCTCACTGCTCCTATGGGGCTTGTCTGCTGCAGCGATGGTTCGGGTCTATTGCGACTTTTGGGGCTACACAGAGATCGCTCGAGGTATCGCCAAATTTTTTGGCGTGCAGCTAAGCATTAATTTCCGCCAACCATTTTTGGCCAAAAATTTAGCCGGCTTTTGGACGCGCTGGCATATTACGCTGACTCGGTGGCTGATGGATTATGTTCAGGTACCGCTAATGAAGCGTTTCCGCAGGGAGCCTTCGCGTTCATTTGTCGCGGTATTCACTCTTGTTCTTATTGGGTTCTGGCATGGTGCATCATGGAATTTTATTTTCTTTGGCTTGTTTCAGGGTGCGGTTTTAATTGCCTGGGGGCACTGTGGAAATATCCCTTACATTCGCAAAATTATCCTTAACCAGTGGGTGAGCAGGACTCTGCTAATGATCACTTTAATCATCTCAGCTCCGATGTTTTATATTGATGATATTGCCCAGCTGCAGCAAATACTTCTATCAATGGCCAGCTTTCAAAGCACCGATATTATGCCCTTGCGTCATCTGGATTCTCTACTGATAGCACTATTTGGTTTTGCACTAGTACTCTGTCACGACTTACTTGCAGAATATCGAGGATTCAAAATTGAGGGTATTATTAACAAGCCAATCTCCATCCGGCTGCTTATAGCTGGCTTTCTCTTTGTATCAGTATTAATAGCCGCACATCCCAGTGGAGGTGAGTTTGTCTATTTTGCGTTTTAAGCTTTTACTGACTTGGCTACTTAGCTTGGCTCTGGTTCTTGGCACAATCCAAATACTCTTCTGGCTGCTTCCAGTAGATTCATACTACTCCAAACAGCGATACTTTGAGCTTCAAGCTGATAAAATTGAAGCTTTAGCATTAGGAGTCTCTCATACAAGAGCTATTAATTTTCCATCGCTTGGGATACCTGGATTTTCTTATCATGACCCAGGCTCCGATCTTCAAACAGTGGCTGAAAAGTATAGAGCTATTGCTCCCCTCACACCGAACCTGAAATATATTTTGCTAGCGATCAATCCGGGCTATTTGCATTTTATCCAAAGTGATAAAAAGAGAGCCCAAAAGGAAGTATTTGTTCATGCCAACTACCCAAAATACAGCAATTTTAACGGCCCACTATATTGGAATCTGCTATTCCACTATCCCAAGCGGATGCTGTGGAAGCTAAGAAAGAACTTTAGAAAAAAAATAACGCTATTGATACCTCATTTAGAGGTTTCAAACCGGCATTTGCCTTGTCAACTGAAAAAATCTAGGAAAATAGATCATGAGGATGGCTTTATTGGTGGGTATTTCGATGAATACGCCGATGGAAAGTGCCTTAATGAGCTGGCTATTGCTACAGTAAATATTCATGCTGGGCTAATACTGAATACAAGAATACAGCAGGAAAACTTTAAAACAAACAAACAAACAATGACTGCAATGACTGCAATGATTCAGGGATTAGCCACCAACCAACACAAGCTAATACTCTTTATACCGCCATTCACTGCAGAATATTATGACCACAGATTGTGGGAGGAAACCAAGTTAGAGCAGCAAAATTATTTGCAAGAACTAGCCCTAGAACCCAATGTATTATTTGTCGACTATCACGATTTATTTTACCAACGAAATTACGTTGAACTTAATACACTGTTCTATGATGACAATCATTTAGGCCTCAATGGCGCCCGAGAGTTTTCAAAAATTCTCGGCGAAGCAATTAAAGAGTTTGATACTCTGTAATTGCCTCACCGACAAAACCAGCAACGCACAGTGATACAACTACTCCAGCGCCCTGATCGAATAGTTATCCGTCACAATTCCAAACGTACCATAGGAAGCACCACCCACTCTAAACAACAGGTAGTAGGTTCCCTCAGTGGTAATATCGAACTGCCCAGGGATTGAAGACGCATCACAACCCGAGGCGGTGGCAAATCCAGAATAGGTGACCTTGCCAGCACAGTCCCAGGTATTGAAGACTTTGATCACCTGCTGATCGCCACTGTATTCGCTGCCGGCAACCGGTTCAGAAGCGCCAATATAAACCTCACCCCAGATATCACTGGTATTGGCATAGACCACAGACATATCGAACTGATAGGTACCCGGCTGTAAATATACTGATGTATAGAGACCTATATGTTTCCAATTACCTGGAACGTATGTCTCTGTTTCAACCAGCATTGCCGCACCATTGACAAAATTTACACCGCCCATGGTGTTGGCGGCTTCATAGTGATTGATAATCGTCCAGCCAGTACCATCATCCAAATCACCGTAGACAAGCAGATTGTCCCCAGTAGTAACCGGTGGTTCTACAGGCGGTTCTTCTGGCGGCTCTTCGGGTGGAGTAATCACAGGCATAGCCATAGGATCAACCGTCGAGGTGTACCTTATTTCCGGCGCTTCATCCACGCCTGCCTCAGTTTGAGAGGACTTTAAGACATAGGCATTCCAGCCACTAACAAAGGCATTCTCATCACCTTTGTTAATACGGAAGAAGACATATTCGC
>CAWUVN010000034.1:0-65694 GCA_963925995.1 uncultured Pseudomonadales bacterium
GCCCATACCACTGCTGGTATTGCGCGCGTGCTGCTCGGCGAGTTTGACCGCCTCTTCCATAGCCGCCAGCATCACCGCACGGCGGTAACCGATCTCCCCCTCTGGACCAATCTCGTCAAACGCGCCACTGCGAATCAGTGCTTCCAAAGCGCGTTTATTGACCTTGCGACCATCAACCCGGGCACAGAAATCGAAAATATCCTTAAAGCGACCACCCTCATTCCGCGCGGCAAGTATATTTTCAACCGGGCCTTCACCTAAACCCTTAATCGCACCTAGGCCATAGATAACATTGTTCTGCTCGTCGACGCTAAACTGAAACTGGCCACCGTTGACATCCGGCGGCAATAACTCAAGCCCCATGGCTCGGCATTCGTCAATAAAGGTCACGACTTTGTCTGTCTTATCCATATCCGAGGAAATGGTTGCAGCCATAAACTGAGCGGGATAATGGCACTTTAGCCAACCGGTTTGATAGGCGACCAACGCATAGGCTGCGGAGTGAGATTTGTTAAAACCATAGCCGGCAAACTTTTCCATCAGATCGAAAATATTTGAGGCAAGTTCTTTTTCAAAGCCCTTTTCGATCGCGCCCTGCAAAAACAGGTCGCGTTGTTTGGCCATCTCATCAAGATTTTTCTTACCCATGGCGCGACGAAGTAAGTCAGCACCACCCAGCGTATAACCACCCATCTCCTGAGCGATCTGCATAACCTGCTCCTGGTAGAGGATAATGCCGTAGGTGGGTTCAAGGGCGGGTTTTAAGCAGTCGTGCTGGTACTGGGAATGGGGGTAGCTAACCTCAGCATTGCCCTTCTTACGGTTGATAAAGTCATCAACCATCCCCGACTGCAGTGGTCCCGGTCGAAACAGGGCTACCAGTGCGATAATATCTTCAAAGCGGTCGGGCCCAAGTTTGCGGATTAGCTCTTTCATACCCCGCGACTCAAGCTGGAAGACAGCGGTGGTTTCGCCGCGCTGCATCAGTTCATAGGTGGGCTTATCATCGAGAGGAATCTTATCAATTTCCAGAAGATCTTCACCTGCGGCACTGCGATCGGCATTAATCATCCGCACCGCCCAGTCGATAATCGTCAGGGTGCGCAGTCCAAGGAAATCGAACTTAACCAGACCGGCATCTTCGACATCATTTTTATCAAACTGGGTGACAACCCCAGCTCCGGTATCATCACAGTAGATCGGTGAAAAATCAGTAATCTGGGTGGGGGCAATAACCACGCCACCGGCGTGCTTGCCACAGTTGCGTGACACCCCTTCAAGTTGCAGCGCCATGGACCAGATTTCGGCGGCCTCATCATCCTGCTCAAGAAACTCTTTGAGGTTATCTTCCTGCTCTACGGCTTTCTCAAGGGTCATACCCACTTCAAAGGGAATTAACTTCGAGAGCTTGTCGGCAAGACCATAGGATTTTCCCTGCACCCGTGCTACATCGCGGACCACCGCCTTGGCGGCCATAGTACCGAAGGTAACAATCTGCGATACCGCATCACGGCCATACTGTTCGGCCACATAGGCAATTACCTTATCGCGGCCTTCCATACAGAAATCCATATCGAAATCCGGCATCGAAACTCGCTCTGGATTAAGAAAGCGCTCAAACAGCAGATCGTATTCCAGCGGGTCGAGATCGGTAATTTTTAATGCGTAGGCAACTAGCGAGCCGGCACCGGAACCACGCCCCGGACCCACCGGAATAAGGTTATCTTTTGCCCAACCAATAAAGTCCATCACAATCAGGAAATAGCCGGGAAAACCCATCTGAATAATAATCTTGAGTTCAAACTTAAGACGCTCAGCATAGCGCTGCCGCACTTCGGGAAAATCTTCGGCGCTGCTGTCATAGAGAACTTCCAGACGCGCCTGCAAACCCTTTTCCGACTCGAGGGTAAAGAACTCATCCATGGTCATGCCATCGGGAATCGGATAGTCCGGCAGGAAGTACTCACCGAGACGTATATTCAGCGTACAGCGCCTGGCGATCTCGACAGTGTTTTCTAAAGCCTCGGGGATATCCGCAAACAGCTCGCACATCTCTTCCGGACTGCGCAGATACTGCTGCTCTGAAAAACGTCGCTCACGGCGTGGATCGTCCAGTGCCCGACCCTCGTGAATACAGACCCGCGCCTCATGGGCTTCAAACTCATCGTCGTAAATAAAGCGCACATCATTGGTCGCCACGACCGGGCAGTTTTTCTGGGCTGCCAGCTTTACAGCTGCATGCAGGTAATCTTCCTCTTCGGGACGGCCGGTGCGCTGTAGCTCAAGATAAAAACGGTCACCAAAGAGGACCAAAAACTCTTCCAGAGCCACCGCTGCATCGGCGAGACGACCTGATACAAGTGCGACACCAATCTCACCGCAGCGGCCACCAGACAGTGCGATCAAACCATCACTAAACTCAGCCAACCAGGATTTCTTAATAGTGGGAATACCCTGACGCTGGCCCTGCTGATAGGCTTTAGAGATCAGCTTGGTCAGGTTTGCATAGCCAATCTGATCCTTGACCAGTAACACCAACTGGGTGGGACTGCCTTCGCCGCTCTCATCGAGAACAAGCATATCCGCACCAATAATTGGCTTAACCCCGGCCGCCTGAGTCGCCTTGTAAAACTTTACCGCGGCAAAGAAATTATTAAAGTCAGTGAGAGCCACCGCCGGCATACCCATCTCGGCAACTTTTTTCGCCAATGGCTTAATTCGCACTAAGCCGTCGACCAGTGAAAATTCGGAGTGGAGCCTAAGGTGGACAAATGCGGGGGCACTGGACATGGCACCGGGCATAGCACTTGATAAAGTACTCGAAGGAGCAGTAACGGGAGAATCTAATTGAGTGCTGATTGGAATTACCCTTTATATAAAATACTTTATTTAATTATTTACTTAATAAATGTTTAGCGTCGACACCGTAGTGAACAAAGCTATCCGCCATCAAATCAAAAACTGTACCCTCATAGTCTGCAACCGAAGCATCAGAAACACCCAGTGGTTCGACTCTATCGCCCCACTGGATAATACCTGCGCCACAGGTGAGGCCGGCACCAAAGGTCGCCGTCAGAATCCTCATGCCGGGTACAATCCGCCCTTCTTCCAAGGCATCACAGAGCGCCAGAGGAATCGACGCCGCTGAGGTATTGGCATATTTATGGATGGAAACAACCACTTTTTCCATGGGGAAGTTAAGTCGTTTAGCCAAGGTTTGAATAATCCGAATATTTGCCTGATGGGGAATAAACAGGTCTATATCGTCAGCGCTTAAATTTTGCTTTTCAAGCACATCGGCAATCGCATCCGACATTCCCTTGACCGCGCTTTTAAATATCTCCTGACCTTCAAAATCCAGCGAGATAAAAAGGTTATCGGTTAGGTGAGTCGGTGTCATACCCCAATCCGGAAGCCGCAGACAGTCGCGACTGTCGGGAATACAGCTGATTTTTGAGGCGAGCAGGCCACTCTCTTGCTCAGAGGCTTCAATCACTACCGCACCAGCACCGTCGCCAAACAGAAAACAGGACTCGCGCTTCTGCCAGTCCATGGCCAGAGAAATACGCTCAGAACCTATGACCAGGGCTCTATTGATAGAACCGGCTCTAACCATATCCGTCGCTGCATTCAGTGCATAGAACCAGCTAGTACAGGCAGAATTGATATCGAAGGCAGCGGCTTTGGTGGCACCCAGCTTATTCATAATATAACTGGCGGTATTTGGACAGATCTCTTCGGGAGTTGTCGAGCCGAGCACAATCAGATCTATATCATCGGCATCCAAACCTGCTGCGGCCAGTGCTTTTTCTGCCGCTAGCCAAGCCATATCACCAGTGGATATATGGCTGTAGTGACGCTGACGAATACCAGAGCGGGAAAAAATCCACTCATCGCTGGTATCGACAATCTTAGCCATATCATCATTGGTCATTAGCAGCGGCGGCGCATATTTACCCCAACCTGTGATCTGTGCATATCTCAAAATAATACCCTCGATTACCGCGCTATTTTTTATTTTTAGCTACAACTATAACTATCGCACAATTAGTCGGAGATTTTAATCAAAAAGACCACTCTGGGTGAGTTCGAGCTGCTCGCGAACCGGCGCAAAGGTTCTGCGATGAATCGGCGTGGCACCTTTGCGCGCCAGCGCTTCCAAATGCTGGGCTGTACCATACCCTTTGTTTTTCGCGAAACCGTAACCTGGGTAGGTTTCCTCAAAAGCTTTCATCTCGGCATCGCGGACAACCTTAGCAATAATCGATGCCGCGCTGATCACTTCGACCCGCCCATCACCTTTCACAACAGCTTCCCCGCGATACTCCCACTGCGGTAAGCGATTGCCATCGACCGCAACAAAATCAGGCTGCTGAGAAAGCCCCATCACCGCGCGGCGCATCGCCATCAATGTCGCCTGCAATATATTAAAGCGATCGATTTCAGCCACGCTGGAACGTGCCACATACCAACAAGTGGCGCGGCCAATAATATCTTTGTAGAGATTTTCCCGTTGACGGGCAGATAGCGCTTTCGAGTCGGCGAGACCTTCAATACCGTGATCGGCGGGCAGTATTACCGCTGCAGTCACTACATCGCCGGCCAACGGGCCACGCCCTACTTCGTCGACACCGGCGAGAAACTTAACTCCTGAGGGAGGATTCCATGCTTTCATAATGACTTCATGCTTGAACTGCAATCAAGTTAGCGATGGCAGCCGCAGCACAGTCACCGGAGTTCAAATTAATCTGCTCGTGCAGCTTATCAAAGCGGATTTCAAGCTGATCGCGAGTATTGCCATCCAGGGCTTTAAGCACTGCATCGGTCAAATTTTCCACAGTCGCCTGCTCCTGAATCAACTCGGGCACCAACATCTCATTGGCGAGAAGATTGGGAATAGAAATATAGGGGGTTTTTATAAAGGGGCTAACCAACTTATAAGTTAGGTTGCCCATTCGGTAGCTAACCACCATAGGCTTCTTCAACAGCATAGCTTCAAGCGCCGTGGTGCCCGAAGTCAGTAATACAGCGTCGGCGGCTTCCATGGCCAGCAGCGACTGCTGTTCAATCAATTTAACCTGTAACTCAGGACGAGTAGCTAGCATCTCTTCGAGCTGTTTATGGCGATCACTATTAGCCGCAGGAATCACAAACTGTAACTGTGGATGGCTGAGCAACAGCTGTGCGGCAACATCGAGAAACAGCTCAGTCATTTGCTGTACTTCCCCTGAACGACTGCCAGGCATCAGGGTCAATAGTGGTCGATCTCGATCAATACCCAGACGTTGGCGGGCCTCAGCTATATGGGGCTGTCGGGCTATCTGCCCCGCCAGCGGATGTCCGACAAAGGCAACCGGCACAGCGTGTTCAAGGTAAAAAGCTTCTTCAAAGGGCAACAGACAGAGCATAAGATCAACACTGCGTTTAATATTCTTGATCCGTCCCTGACGCCAGGCCCAGACTGAAGGGCTAACATAGTGAACGGTCTTTATGCCGGCACTGTGCAAGGCTTTTTCAATACCCAGATTAAAGTCTGGAGAATCTATACCTATAAAGGAACTGGGCGGAGTGTTTTTGTAACGCTGAACAATCTCACGGCGCATTCTGAGTAATTCAGGCAGCCGCTTAAGGGGTTCGATCAGGCCCATCACCGAGAGCCGATCCATCTGATAATGGGAGACAAAACCCTCGGCAATCATTTTAGGACCGCCGACACCCTCGAATTGGGCATTGGGATAAACACGTCTTAGGGCGCGAATTAAATCTGCACCCAGAGTATCACCCGAGGCTTCGCCCGCCACTATGGCAAAAACAGGGCCGCTAGCATCCACTTTCGCCGACACATTATTATCACTCTGGACGCTCATGATTTAACGGATAATACCGCGAGTTGAATTCTCAAGGGAGGTTAAGAACATCTTAATTGCCGGATCATCGCCGAGCTTGGCAATCGCTTTAATCGACTCATCCAACTGCAGACCGCGACGATAGAGCAATTTGTAGGCCTGATTGGCAAGGGCAATTTGATCGGCGGTAAAACCTCGGCGCTTTAGGCCTTCGCGATTAATCGTGCGCGGTTCTGCCGGGCTGCCAAAGGCAGTCACAAAGGAAGGGATATCATGGTAAACAAAGGCAGCCGGCCCAACAAAACAGTGCGCGCCTATATGCACAAACTGATGAACAAGCGCGTAACCGGAGAGAATCGCCCAGTCACCAACATAGACATGACCAGAAATACTGGCGTTATTAACCAGAATAGCATGGTCGCCAATAACGCAGTCATGGCCCACATGGGCATAGGCCATAAGTAGATTATTGTTACCAATAATCGTCTCGCCCTTATCCTGAATGGTGCCGCGATGGATAGTTACACCTTCGCGAATCACATTGTTGTTGCCAATAATTAATTTGGTCGGCTCATCTTTGTATTTAAGATCCGGCGTGCCGTCACCAATGGTTGAGAATTGAAAAATATGATTGCCAGAGCCAATAGTAGTCGGCCCTTTGACTACCACATGGGAGGCGATATTGCAGCCTTCACCAATCTCAACATCCGCGCCAATCGTTGTCCAGGGGCCAATCGTCACGTTGTCTGCGATCTTGGCGGAGGGATCAATTATGGCACTTGGATGAATCACTAAACTTTATCTCTATCTTGATAGGCACAGAGCAGAGTCGCCTCACAGACGAGCTTGCCATTGACTGTAGCGCGGGTCTGGAAGCGCCAGATATGACGTTTCACCGCAACCACTTCTGACTCTAGCATCAGCTGGTCACCGGGCACTACCGGCGCTTTAAAGCGCACCTTATCGAGACCGGCAAACAGATACAGTTTGCCATCATCGGCGGTGGTATCGGTGGTGACAAAACCGAGAATTCCAGAAGCCTGAGCCAGCGCCTCGACAATCATAACGCCGGGAAAAATTGGCGCACCGGGGAAATGACCATTAAACACTTCTTCATTACCGGTAATATTTTTATAGGCGATAATTTTTTCGCCCTTAACTAACTCAACCACTCTATCGACTAAAAGAAACGGATACCTGTGCGGTAACACAGCCATAATTTCAGTAATATTCATTGTGCATTCCATTTGAATTAATAATTAATCTTGTTAGACACTTGTTACACAGAACTCAGCTAACACCGCCATCAGCGGCTTTTAGAGGTTCTTTACTATTGTTTTTTTTCTAATGCTTTTAGTCTGCGAGCCATACTGTCCAGCTGTGAGATTCTAACCGCATTTTTACGCCATTCCCGAGTTTCCATCAATGGCATAACTGCTGAAAAAGCACCGGGCTTGTCAATAGACTTAGTCACCAGTGAACGCGCCATGATATGCACATTATCACAGATATTGACATGACCGACCACACAGGCGTCTCCGGCAAAAATACAGTTACGACCAATGGTCGCGCTACCAGCAACAGCAGAATAAGCTGCCATAGCAGTGTTATCGCCAATAACCACATTGTGGGCAATCTGCACATGATTATCGATAATTACGCCATTGCCTATACGCGTATCACCCAGCGCACCGCGATCAATGGTTGAACAGGCACCGATTTCAACATTGTCACCGATCACCACGCCGCCAATCTGATAAATTTTCTGCCAGCTGCCGTTACCGGTTGGCGCAAAGCCAAAGCCATCGGCACCAATCACAGCACCACTGTGCAGAGTTGCCCTACAGCCAATACTGACATCATGATAGATTGAAACATTGGCGTAAATTCGCGTACCCTCACCAAGCTGACTGCGAGCTCCAATAGTGCTGCCGGCACCCAGATAGCAGTCGGCACCGATAACCACATCGGCCTCGACAACCACATTCGGACCAATGGCAACATTGGCACCGATTTGTGCAGTCTTATCAACAACGGCGGAGGGATGAATTCCAGCGACGGGCGCAGGAGCAGGATCAAACCATTGGGAAATCTGCGCATAACCCAGATAGGGGCTATCCAATAACAGCAGTGCTCCGCTATAAACACCTGCGGAAGGTTGGCTTTCATCTATATGCTTGGCAGAGAGAATAACTGCCTCGGCACTACTGTCGGCCAATTGACTTACGTACTTCTCATTTGCCAAAAATGCCAGCTCACCAGAGCCAGCATTTAACAGCGTGTTTAAAGCACTTATTCGCGTTTCCGGATCGCCACGTAGCTCTGCATTGAGAAACGCAGCGATTTCGCCCAGCGAAAAGCTTTTATTACTCACTGGGTTTTACTTTGTCATCTTGTTTAGACGATCAGCAACCTTGGCGGTGAGATTGCTCTCTTGGCCAGCGATCAAAACAGCATCAGCGCGAAGAAGAATAGTTACGCCCTCCTCCTTAACTACTACGGTTAGAGCTTCCTGAGCCTTGGGACCCAATTCCTGCATAATCTTCTGCTCTAACTGCTTCTGCTCGGCCTGAATTTTTTGACGGGCTAATTCCGCATCCGCTTTAACATATTCCATTTTTTTCTGGTGACTTTGCGCTTGCTCCTGAGACCAGGTCAGGCGCTTAGTTTCGGCTTCTTTACCCAGCGACTGATAATCGGCTACAGAGCTTTCAAATTTGGCTTTAAGGGCAACAAAATCAGCATTGGTCTGAGCCTGTTTTATGCGTTCCTGAGCGGCATTGGAGCCAAAGATCGCCTGAGCAACATCAACAACAGCAATTTTAGACTCAGCTACAGAAGCCACAGAAAAACTCGCGGCCATAGCGGCGACTAAAACTAAACAAAGTACTTTCAAATTACGCAAAATATATCTCCCTACTATTTATAATTAAAATTGATTACCCAGCGAGAACTGGAACACTTCAGTCTCATCGAATTCATTTGAGTTTAATGGCTTGGAAAAACTAAAGGTAATTGGACCAAAGCCACTTAACCAGGTTGCACCTAAACCAACAGAGTATCGCAATTCACCAACATCTGGCTTAAAGCAATTAGCCTGTGACTCACCACATTTGGTGTTAAATATATTACCAGCATCGAAAAAGAATGTGGATTGCACTGAACGCTGGTCTTTAATAAAGGGAAGCGGGAAGATTACTTCCGCACCAAACTCGATCTGTACATTGCCACCAATTGGATCCGGGTCGTCGAAAAAGGCCGTAGTACAGGGAGGATCCATCAGATTACAGGGAGTATCCTGGGGCCCGAGCGTGTTGCGCTTAAAGCCACGCACCGAGCCAAAACCACCGCCGTAAAAGTTCTTAAAGAATGGCATCTGAGTAGTGTTGCCATAGGACTCACCATAGCCGAGGTCAGTTCTTAATTTAAGTGTCAGACTGCGGTACAAAGGACGCAGATGCTGAGCAGAATAAGTCGTTTTGAAATATTCCAGCCCGGAACCTGGTAGCGTAAGATCAAGACCTAAACGCTGAGAAGTACCTCTGGTAGCAAACACACCGCGGTTGAGCGTCGACTTAACCCAGTTGATATTGGCATTAAAGACGTCAAACTGCGAACCATTGCCGGAGACAAAATCGGAAATTTCTTTAGAGGCAAAGGAACCGGTTTCAAGATCTAAATTTTCATAACCTAGGCCAAAGCCGATACGCTGTACTTCAGAGACCGGGTAGCTCCAGTTAACCGATGCACCATAGGTATTGGTTGAGAAGCTGGCAACATTGATCTCATCATAGTCGGTTTCACGGGCAAACAGATTGTAGCCGACACTTACCCCATCAACGGTAAAATAGGGTTCGGAATAACTAAAATTGAGTGAGCTCTGGTAGGTGCTTCGGTTAATACCAACGCCTACTTTCTTACCCGTTCCGAGGAAATTATTTTCACTGAGGTTGGCACCGATGATCAGGCCCGTGCCCTGGGCGAAACCTACACTAGCACCAATTGAACCGGAGGGCTGTTCTTCAACTGAGAAGACCACATCAATCTGGTCATTAGTACCGGCAACCGGGATATTTTCAACATTAACTTCTTTAAAGAAGCCAAGACGCTCAAGACGTACCTTAGACATTTCAATCAGCGCATTATTCGCCGAAGCCGACTCCATCTGACGCATTTCACGGCGCAGTACGCTGTCGGCAGTCTTGGTATTACCGCGAAATTCAACACGTCGCACATAGGCACGCATACCGGGCTTAATCAGATAGGTGACCTTGGCGGTGTTATCTTCTTCATTGACTTCGGGAAAGCCCTGAACTTCGGCAAAGGTATAGCCTTCATTGCCGAGACGACGGGTAATATATTCATTCGAGGTAGTCATCAATGTCTGCGAGAAAGTCATACCCTCTTTTAGGATAATCATCGCGCGAATATGCTCTTCTGGAACAACCATCTCACCGGCCAATTCAACTTCATTGACTTTGAAGACATCGCCCTCAGTAATATTGATGGTGATATAGACAGATTCTTTTTCCGGACTGATCGATACCTGAGTCGACTCCACAGCAAACTGCAGATAGCCGCGATCCAGATACCAGGATTCCAGAGTTTCTAAATCGCCAGAGAGTTTTTCCCGGGCGTATTTATCATTGCTGCTAATCCACGACCAAAAACCCGTGGTTTTTTGTTCAAAGGACTCAAATAGTTCCTCTTCACTGAAATGCTTATTACCGACTATATTGATATGTCTGATCTTGGCGACATCGCCCTCATCAATATTGATATTCACCGCAACGCGATTGCGCGGCAACTGTTTGACCTCAGTCTCTACCAATGCGCCATAACGCCCCTGAGAGACATACTGACGCTGTAACTCCTGAGTCATACCCTCAAGAATCACCTGGCGAAAAATCTGACCTTCAGCCAGACCATTGTCGCGCAGTGCACTGAGCAGCTGATCAGTTTCGATCGCCTTATTGCCGTCGAGATTAATTTCAGTCACCGCCGGACGCTCTGCCAGAGCGATTACCAACACCCCGTTCTCACGGGCCATAACAACATCGGAAAAATAGCCGGTGCGAAACAGTGAGCGGGTTGCCTCTTGAATAGCCGGCTGATCGATCAGATCGCCGACACTAATCGGCAGTGCCGCAAACACAGTACCCGCCGAAACCCTCTGCAGGCCTTCAATACGAATATCATCAATTTGGAAAACCGCCGCGTAAACTGATGCGGAAAAGGAAAAAAGGGCAATAAGAATGCCGCTCAAAAATTGCTTCATGTAATTATTAAAATCCAATTTTTAGTTATCTTTAAGCGACGTTAAAAAGATCGCATAACATCATTATATGTAGCAAATACCATTAACCCCATCAGCATAAAGAAGCCAACTTTATACCCCACCAGTTGCACGCTATCGGAAACTGGAGAACCTTTAAGTATCTCAATCAGATAGTAAACCAGATGGCCACCATCCAACACAGGAATTGGCAATAGGTTCATTACGCCAAGCATTATACTGAGAATAGCGATAAAGCGAATAAAATTGTCGAATCCAGATTTCGCCGTGTCACCGGCAACCTTGGCAATAGTGATTGGGCCGCTAAGATTCTTTGGCGAGAGCTCGCCCACCAACAACTTACCTATAGATTCCAAGACAAAGAAACTGGTATCTACGGTCTCGCTTGCGGCCCGTAATAGAGCACTCAGCGGGTTGTGATCAATATTGCGCAGCAATGCCTCTGGGTAACGACCCACCGAAGAGAGCTGAACACCCAACTGCCCTACCTGCTCACCATCACGTTCAACCAAGCGCGGAGTCACGGCAACAGTGAGTTGCTGACCTTCTTCGCGCTCAACCTGCAACTCAACACTGCTGCCTGGACTTGCAGCAATGGTGTTAATAAAAGTTTCGATACTGGTGATATTGATATTATTGACCGCCAACAGACGATCGTCTGCACGCAATCCGGCAGCATAACCTGCGCCATCTTCAGAGACCGCCACCAAGTTGAGGGACTCCAGTTCAAAGGGCGGTTGAATACCCAGCTCACGAAGTGGCGATGGCTCTTCAGCATCGCGCAGCCATCTATCGACCGGTACCAGCAGCTGGTATTGAATAGTGGAATCCGGGTAGGTCACGGTAAAAGGAATCTCACCGCTGGTGCCTATAAAGCCAAATAGTTGTCGCGTCGCGGCACTCCAGGTAGATGTTGCAACACCGTCGACGGCAATAATCTCAGTGCCTGGCTCAAATCCGGACTGAGCGGCCAGAGAGTCGGCTTTAACATCCCCAGCCACGGGTGCTAGACCGCGCTCTCCCGCAAGGAATACAATCCAAAAGGCGACTAGAGCGAGCAAGAAATTGGCCGCAGGGCCGGCAGCTACAATGGCTATTCGCTGCCATACGCTTTTGCGGGAAAAGGCATAGGGAAGATCCTCTTCTGGAACATTGCCCTCACGCTCATCAACCATCTTTACATAGCCGCCAAGGGGCAGCGCGGCGATCACAAACTCAGTATCCTGAGCATCACGCCAGCGCAGCAGCGGAGTACCAAAGCCGATAGAGAATTTCTGGACTTTTACACCGCAGCGGCGTGCCACCCAAAAATGCCCGAACTCGTGAAAACTGACCAGTACACCCAAGGCGATCAGTGTAAAAAAGATTGTCTGTAGGATATCCATAACTTACTTCTCCAGCCTTTTTATATAGGCACTACTATACAGGCGCGCCTGCTCGTCGGACTCTTGGACTGCAGCCAACGATTGTGGTTCAGTTAAAATCTGACCATTTAAGGTTTGCTCTACAACTGCGGCGATCTGCATAAAGCTGATGCGCTGATCGAGAAATGCCTGCACGGCTAATTCATTGGCTGCGTTGAGAATGGCCGGCGCATTTTTACCCGCTGCGGCAGCCGCAATAGCCATCGCCAGACAGGGAAAACTGTCAAGATCGGGCTTTTCGAAATTGAGTTGGGCAACCTCAAAGAGATCTAGGTCTGCGACACCCGCATCAATCCGCTGCGGCCAGGCCAGTGCATGGGCAATCGGTGTGCGCATATCCGGATTACCCAGCTGCGCCAATACAGAGCCATCAATGTACTGCACCAATGAGTGGATAACACTCTGGGGATGCACCACCACCTCAATCTGAGAGGCTGGCATATCAAATAACCAGCAGGCCTCGATAAGTTCAAGGCCCTTATTCATCAATGTCGCTGAATCAACGGAAATCTTGCGCCCCATACTCCAGTTGGGATGGGCACAGGCCTGATCGGGGGTCACCGACTGCATCTGTTCAGCCGACCAGCCGCGGAAGGGTCCACCAGAGGCTGAGAGCAGTAGTTTCTTAACGCCACTTCTATCAGCAGACGAGTTAAAATCTTCTGGTAAGCACTGAAAAATAGCATTGTGCTCACTATCTATAGGTAATAAAAGAGAACCGGAGTCAGCGACCGCCTGCATAAACAGACCGCCGGCCATCACCAGAGACTCTTTATTGGCGAGAAGGATTTTCTTACCGGCCTGAACCGCAGCCAGAGTTGGCACCAATCCGGCGGCACCGACAATAGCTGCCATCACAGTATCTACAGCTGCATCACTAGCAACCTCACAGAGAGAATCCCTGCCCCATAAAACTTCCGTTTTACAGCCGCTACTCTGCAATAATGATTGCAAACGATAAGCTGACTGAGAATCGCCGACAACCGCATACTGAGGATTAAATTGTTGGCACTGAGCGGCTAACTTATCTACCTGACTGTGAGCAGTCAGGGCAAAAACACGGTACTTGTCCGGATGACGGGCAATAACATCCAGTGTGCTAACACCAATCGATCCTGTCGCACCAAGCAAGGTGATAGTTTGCATAAATCAGAGCGGGCTCATTAGTAAGTACAGTAGGATAAATAGCGGCAGCGCAGCCATCAGGCCATCGATACGATCCAGAATACCACCATGTCCGGGCAGAATCTGGCTGCTGTCTTTAACCACCTGATGGCGCTTGAGCATACTTTCAAAAAGATCGCCCAATACCGAGTATAGAGAGACGGGAATAATTAACAGCAGCAAAGCTGTTAGGGAAACGCCAACCGGCATAAATAACATCAACGCGGCAATTAATATCAGCTGAAACGAAAGCCCACCAAAGAAGCCTTCCCAGGTCTTACCGGGACTAACCACCGGTGCCAGCTTATGCTTGCCAAATAAATTGCCCGCCACATAGCCGCCTATATCGGCCAGCGAGACAATCGCCACCGCCAGCAGCAACAACCATTGACCCTGAGGCTGATGGATTATTAACACAATTGATAGCCAGGTAGCGGCCAACAACAGCAGCCCCAATACAGCAAGCACTGGCTTGGCAGCCCAGATTATCGCGCTTGAAGGATAACCCTGAACCCAGAGAAATATGATTGCCCAAAGAATCGATGCCAGCAGCATAAGCTGCTGACCTCTGCGCATATCGAGGGACTCAAGACTATCGACACTATTAAAAAGGTTAAGCCAGAATGCGCCACCAGCCAGAGATAACAGAAGTGCCGAGAGATAAAAGAATTTACTCGCAGCAGTTTTAATGGCGTTTAAATTAGTCCATTCCCAACCGGCAAGCATAACCACAGGCACCACCGCCACACAGAACCACAGTGGATCTAAATTAAAAAGCAGCAATAAAAAACCAGCCACGAGCATGACTGCTGTCATTAATCGCTGTTTAAGCACGAGATATTTCTCCTCGGGTAGCGGTTTTCTCTTCACCAGCAGAACTGGCGCGGAGACCAAAACGGCGCTGTCTAGAATAGTATTCATCAATCGCCAGATCGAGGGCGGCAGGATCAAAGTCAGGCCAGTAACAGTCGGCAAAATAGAATTCGGTATAAGCCATCTGCCAGAGCAGGAAGTTACTGATACGCTGTTCACCAGCGGTGCGGATACAGAGATCGGGATCCGGCATACCCTCGAGCTGCATATACTTGCCAAGCACATCTTCATTGATATCCGACGGCCTTAGACGCCCCATTTGAACTTCAGAGGCAAGCTTTTGTGCCGCGTTGGCAATATCCCAGCGGCCGCCGTAATCGACACAGAGCACCAGAGTAAACTCGCCACTGGCGGTCATGGTTTCTGCATCGTCAATTAAGCGTTTAAGACGGTCGCTAAAATGACTTCGATTGCCGATAACTTTGAGTCTGACACCGTCATCGCGAAGTGCTTTAGCTTCTTTTTTAAGATAGGAGGAAAACAGTGACATCAAACCGCGAACTTCAAGGTCCGGGCGTTTCCAGTTCTCACTGCTAAAGGCAAACATGCTGACCACTTTGACACCGCGCTCTTTGGCGGTTTTCAAGATATCGCGAATGCGCTCGACACCAGCCTCATGACCACCAATACCACCTAGCCCGCGCTCCTTCGCCCAGCGGTTATTGCCATCCATAATTACGGCAATATGTCTTAGCGGATGGGTTGAGCTATCGGTTAAAGCATCTGCAGCAGGATCGGCCATGATCATCTATACCGAGGAGATTAAATCTCCATCAGATCCTTTTCTTTAGCGGTCAGCGCCTCTTCAATACGGGCAATAAAGCTGTCAGTAATTTTCTGGATATCGTCCTGACCTTTGCGCTCTTCATCTTCGCTGATGTCTTTGTCTTTAAGCAGCCCCTTAAGGCTGGAGAGCACATCGCGGCGGATATTACGCACTGAGATTCGTGCATTCTCAGCTTCTGCTTTAGCCTGCTTGCCGTAGACCTTGCGGGTCTCTTCGGTAAGCGGTGGCAGAGGGATACGAATTACGGTACCGGCGGTCGATGGGTTTAAACCTAGATCTGATTTCATAATCGCCTTTTCAATCGCTTGCACCAGGCTCTTTTCCCAAGGCGTTACCGACAGCGTGCGCGCATCTTCAATAACTATAGAAGCGGCCTGTGCCAGCGGTGTAATAACACCGTAGTAATCAACAGTGAGACCATCCAGCAGGCTCGGGTGAGCGCGACCGGTGCGAATTTTATTGAACGCATTACCCAGCGCATCAATGGCCTTGTTCATTCGAACATCGGCTTCTTTCTTTAATTCATCAATCATTCTGTAGCACCCTCTGTAACCAACGTACCTTCATTGCCACCGACCACCAGATTGAGTAGCGCGCCCTGTTTGGACATACGGAATACTCGCAATGGCATATTGTGTTCGCGACACAGGCAGATGGCGGTTAAATCCATAACCCCAAGCTTTTTATCTAGCACTTCATCGTAGGTCAAACGATCATAGAGTTCGGCGTTCGGGTCGAGCATAGGATCGGCGCTGAACACACCGTCGACCTTGGTCGCCTTGAGAACAACATCGGCGTCCATTTCAATACCGCGCAGACAGGCTGCAGAATCAGTAGTAAAGAATGGATTGCCAGTGCCGGCAGAAAAGATTACCACCTCGCCTTCACCTAGGTAGCGCATGGCGCGGCGACGGTCATAGTGCTCGACCACACCGCTCATGGGAATTGCCGACATAACGTGGGAGGAGATATTAGTTCGCTCCAGCGCATCGCGCATTGCCAAACCGTTCATAACCGTAGCCAGCATACCCATATGGTCACCGGTAACCCGATCCATGCCAGCTTTATTTAAAGCCGCACCACGGAATAGATTACCACCGCCAATCACTAAACCAACCTGAACACCAATACCCACCAACTGACCGATCTCAAGCGCCATACGATCGAGAACCTTGGGGTCAATCCCGAAACCCTCTTCTCCCATCAACTCCTCACCGCTGAGTTTTAGCAGAATCCGCTTGTACTTTTTCTCTTTGCCAGTCGGCGACATATTGAGTCCTCTTAATTTATCAGTTAAGCCTTAGCTTGCACTCTGAACTTGGGCTGCTACTTCAGCAGCGAAATCGACTTCTTCAACTTCGATTCCCTCACCCACTTCAAAACGCACATAGCCGACAATCTCTGCACCGCCAGCCTTAACCAGCTTGCCAACAGTGGTGTCTGGATCCTTAACGAAAGGCTGGTCAACTAGGCTGCTCTCTTTAAGGAACTTGCTAACACGACCTTCAACCATTTTTGCGGCGATCTCAGGTGGCTTGCCACTCTCAATTGCCTGTGCCGTAAAGATATCTCTCTCTGCCTGAATAAGCTCAGCAGGCATCTGGTCTGAGCTAACCACTGCAGGGTTAACCGCCGCAACATGCATAGCCACATCTTTTGCCAATGCTTCGTCACCACCGGTTAAACCAACCACAACCGCAATACGGTTGTTGCTGTGAACATAACCACCAACAACGGCTGCTTCAATACCTGCGGCGCGACGCGGTGAGATATTTTCACCAATTTTCTGTACCAGAGCTTCACGAGCTGAACCGAGCTCACCCTCCAAGAGTGCAGGAACATCAGTTTGCTTTGTAGCAAATGCAGTATCCAGAACAGTGGCTACAAAACCTTTAAAACCTTCATCGCGAGCAGCAAAGTCAGTTTCACTGTTAACTTCCAACACCATGCCGTAACCGTTTTCTGTTTTAACCGCCACCAGGCCGTCAGCTGCAGTACGACCAGCTTTCTTAGCTGCTTTCATACCGCTTGATTTACGTAACTCTTCAATAGCTTTATCGATATCTGCACCAGACTCTTTTAGTGCACGTTTGCACTCCATCATGCCCAAACCTGTGCGATCTCGCAGCTCTTTCACCAAAGATGCTGTTACCTGTGCCATTGTATTCCTCTCTAAATCATAAAATTATTTTTAAAAAAGGGGGCAGCGGCCCCCTTTTGTTTATAAGTGCTGTGTATCTTTAGCCCTTACTCTGCTGCAGCATCCTTGGTAGGTGCTTCTTCAGCAGCAGGAGCTTCAGGAGCAACAGCTTCTAAAGGAGCAGCGGCTTCTTCAGCGACTTCAACAAACTCATCCTTGCTGGATACAGTTGCTGCCTGAGCCTTGCCTTCAAGAATAGTATCGGCAACTGATGCGGCGTAGAGCTTAATCGCGCGGATCGAGTCATCATTACCTGGAATCACATAGTCAACGCCATCAGGGTTGCTGTTGGTATCTACGATGCCGACAACTGGAATACCCAGCTTGTTAGCTTCGTTGATAGCAATACGCTCGTGATCAACATCGATAACAAAAAGAATATCCGGCAAGCCGTTCATATCCTTGATACCACCGATTGAATTCTCCAGCTTGATCTTCATGCGCGCACGCATCAGAGCTTCTTTCTTAGTTAACTTCTCAAAGGTACCGTTTGCTTCTTGTGTTTCAAGATCACGGTATCGACGGATTGAGGCACGGATTGTCTTGTAGTTAGTCAACATACCACCTAACCAGCGGTGACTAACAAAAGGCATACCACAGCGCTCAGCCTGTTCTTGGATGATTTTTTGTGCGGCACGCTTGGTACCGACAAATAGAATTTGGTTGCCCTTGGCAGCTTCAACACGCAGAATTTCCAGCGCTTCATTGAAGGCAGGTACTGTTTGCTCAAGGTTAATAACGTGGACTTTGTTTCGCGAGCCGAAGATAAACTGGCTCATTTTTGGATTCCAGAAGCGAGTTTGGTGACCAAAGTGAACACCAGCTTGTAACATTTCGCGCATACTTACAGAAGACATAATTTTTCCTTTTAGGGGTTAAGCCTCCACGTACCCCAGTGATCAACCAGTAAAGCTAAAAACAACGCTTTTCAGGCACCCAGATCGCTGTGTCGGAACGTGTGTGTGATTAAAAAAGTTTAGCTAAACTATTTAGTTAAACTATTTAGTAAAATAACCAGTTGCCGAGACATCTCGGTAACCGGCGCGCTTTATACCATAATGGCAAGTCCAGTTAAAGAAAAAGCTACGTAAAAAGACTGATAAAAAGCGATTTCAAGTTAAACAAAACCGTAACCCACAACTGCGCTTACAGATAGTTTGTGAATAACCGCCAAAGTCACTCCCTCATTAGCGCTTAGATGCGTACAATAGCGGCCAAATATCGGACTGAATTTTATAAAGAGTTTTATACAGAGGTTTATTATGACAATACAGCTACGATCGGCGGACGATATCGCCAAGATGCGCGAAGCGGGACGCCTGGCGGCAGAAGTTCTCGAACTAATCGGAGAATATGTAGTGCCGGGGGTCAGCACCGAAGAACTGGATCGAATCTGTCATGATCATATAGTCAATGTCCAAAAAGCCATACCCGCCTGCCTCGGCTATCGTGGATTTCCCAAATCAGTCTGCACATCGATCAATCACGTGGTCTGTCACGGGATTCCCTCGGAGAAAAAAATCCTTAAAAACGGCGACATTATCAATATTGATGTCACGGTCATCAAAGATGGCTGGCATGGGGATACCAGCAAGATGTTTGCCGTCGGCAATGTCGCCAGCCACGCTCAGCGACTTATCGACATTTCCCAAGAGTGCCTCTATCTGGCCATTGATATGGTTAAGCCCGGCGCGCGACTCGGCGATATAGGACATTACATTCAGAAACACGCCGAAGCCAATTACTATTCAGTAGTTCGCGACTACTGCGGCCATGGCATAGGTCAGGAATTCCATGAAGAGCCACAGGTATTACATTACGGCACTCCAGACACAGGTCTGGAGCTGGTCGAAGGCATGACCTTTACCATTGAACCCATGGTTAATGCCGGCAAACACAGCACCAAATTAAAATCCGATGGCTGGACCGTTGAAACACGCGACGGTCGCCTCTCCTCGCAGTGGGAACACACCCTTGCTGTTACTAGCAATGGCTGTGAAGTCCTCACTGCACGTCACGAAGAACCTTACAAAAAAAATAACTTATGAGCTCAGAAGTTACTACCGCACCCCTGTTTTTTGATCAAAATCGCTTTCTTAATGATATTCAACACGGCGATCCGATTGAGGTTTTCCGCAAGGTACTCAGTGCCGCCCAGAATCATTTCAACAATCGTTTCCACGAGGGTGAAGAAGTCCATCACCTAGTTAATGAACAGTCGCAATTTGCCGATAAAATACTTCGACAGGCCTGGCAGCGTTTCGAATGGGACGAGGATATCAGCCTGATTGCTGTCGGTGGTTATGGCCGCGGAGAATTGCACCCGCACTCAGATATTGATCTACTAATCTTGATGCGCCGCAATAAACCGGAAAAGTACCGCACCAGTATTGAGCAGTTTCTGACCTTTCTCTGGGATATCCAATTAAAGATTGGTCACAGCACCAGATCCCTCAGCCAATGTGTCGACGAGGCCAAGGCCGATATTTCGGTGGCCACCAACCTAATGGAAACCCGACTGCTCGCCGGCGACTCCAAACTGCTGGAAAAACTGCGCGCCAAAACCGGACCGCGAAAGATATGGTCATCGGCAGCCTTTTACAGCGGCAAAATCAATGAGCAAAAAGAACGTTATCGCAAACATGCAGATACCGAATACAACCTCGAACCGAATATTAAAGAGGCTCCGGGCGGGCTAAGAGATATTCAGGTAATTAACTGGACCGCCAAGCGTCACTTTGAAGTCGACCGTCGCTCGCATCTGGTACACAAAGGCTTTCTCTCTGAAGAAGAGTACGCAACCCTGCGTCGCGACGAAGAGTTTCTGTGGAAAGTTCGCTTTGGTCTGCACCTAATTGCCGAGCGCCCTGAGGAGCGCCTGCTATTCGACTACCAGCGCAAGCTCGCGGTGATGTTTGGTTACACCGAAAGCGATGGCCGACTGGGTGTAGAGAAGTTTATGCAGCGCTACTATCAGGTAGTGATGTCGATCAGAGAGCTCAATGATGTTCTACTGCAGTACCTCGACGAAGCCATTTACCGCAAGAACAAAACCAAATCCGTTGTAAAGATCAACGAGCGATTCCTAATTCGCGACAACTATCTGGATACCACTGATAGCTCAGTATTTATCGAACACCCATCAGCCCTGCTTGAGCTCTTTGCGATACTCGGCGAAAACGATCAGATACAGGGCATTCGCGCCTCGGCGATTCGCCAGATACGCTTGCATCGCAATCTAATCAATGACGAGTTCCGCAGCAGCGAAGAAAATCGCGCGCTGTTTATGCGTATCCTCAAAGCCCCCTATCTGCTCTCCGCCCAACTGCAGCGCATGAACCGCTACGGCATACTCGGCAGCTACCTGCCCGAGTTCGGCAAAATTGTAGGCCAGATGCAGCACGATCTTTTTCATATCTACCCAGTCGATGTTCACACCTTGGAAGTGGTACGTAATATCCGCCGCTTGGTACTACCTGAAGTTGCCGAACGCTTTCCGGTGGCGTCACATATCTTTAAAAACTTCCCGAAACCGGAACTGATAATTATCGCCGCTCTGTATCACGATATCGCCAAGGGCCGCGGCGGCGATCACTCGCTGCTCGGATCAGCGGATATTGAAGACTTTGCTCTGCGTCATGGCCTTAAACCACAGGAGATCAGCCTGCTCAAATGGCTGGTGGAAAACCATCTACTGATGTCGAGTATTTCACAGCGCGAAGATACCTCCGACCCAGATGTTATCCATAAATTTGCCAAGCACGTCGGCGATCTTATTCATCTCGATCATCTCTATGTACTCACCGTCGCCGATATTAATGCCACCAACCCACACCTGTGGACGGACTGGAAAGGCTCGCTGATGCACAATCTGTATTTTGAGACCAAGCGCGTTCTGCAGTTGGGAGTCGGTGAACCCACAGCAAAATCAGCCTGGCTAAAAGATGCCAAAGATGCAGCCCTGCGAGCATTGATGGCAGACAATATTGATGCTACTCAGGCAACTGGCGTCTGGCAGGATGTTAACGAAGAGTTTTTCCTCCGCGAGCGCGCCGAAGATATCGCCCTGTTTACCAAGGCGATTATCAATAATAGCAAGCCGCAAAAACCGGTTATCCTGCTTAGTGATGTGGGTGTCGAGATAGCCGTAGCCACTCAGATTTTTGTCCATTCCAAAGATCGTGAAAATATCTTTTCTATCACTGCCGCGACCCTCGACAAACTGAATCTGACCATTCAGGATGCGCGCCTGCAGTCGGCCAGTGACGGTACCGCCTTCGATGTCTTTTATGTACTCGACGAAGCCAACCAGCCGGTGGGTAAAAACAGCTTACTGAGCAGCACAATCGTCAAAACCCTCAACGAAGCAATTATCAACCCGCAAACTGTCGACTTCGATATACAGCGGCGCACCCCTCGACAGTTAAAAAACTTCGCCTTAAAAACCGTCGCATCGCTGCGCAATGACAGTGAGACAGAGACCACGATTCTGGAAATTATCACTCCCGACCGCCCCGGACTACTGGCCCATCTGGCACGTATATTTATGCGCTTCGAGCTGCGTGTTCTCAATGCAAAAATCTCAACGCTGGGCGAGCGCGTAGAAGATATTTTTTACATCACCGACAGAAACTCCAAGCCAATTACCAATACCGGTCTGATTAAAACCCTAAAAGAGACTATCTGCACTGAACTCGACGAGCGCAATCAGGAAGACGGCAAGGAATATCAGTTGCGGAAAATGAAAATTTGGCAGTAACTGCTAGGCGCATCAAAATCACAGCGCATTGACAGGAATAAAAAAGTACTCACTATGAATCCAAATCTCGATCTACTGCATCGCTACCCCTTTGAGCGGCTCAATGAGCTCAAAGCTGGCATAACACCGCCAGCCCACCTCAAACCTATAGCGCTCTCCATCGGTGAGCCCAAGCACCTGTCACCGGCCTTTGTAAAACAGACGCTAGTCGACAATATAGATCAGGTCGCCGTCTATCCCGCCACCAAAGGTGGGCTGCCACTGCGCGAGACCATCGCCGAATGGTTGCAGCAGCGCTTTAATCTCAACGCTCAGGGTATTGATCCGGATCATCAGGTACTGCCGGTTAATGGCACCCGCGAAGCGCTATTTGCCTTTACTCAGGCGGTTATAGATCCGCAGCGCCAACCCATAGTAGTCTCGCCCAACCCGTTCTATCAGATTTATGAGGGCGCAGCATTGCTTGCCGGTGCAGAACTGCACTATCTCGACTGCACGGCTGAGAATAATTTTATTGCCGATTTAAACTCCGTCCCCGAACAGGTCTGGCAGCGCTGCCAACTATTGCACCTCTGCTCGCCGGGCAATCCAACCGGCGCCGTAATCAGCATCGAACAGTTTCAGCAGGCCATAGCACTGGCCGACAAATACGACTTTATTATTGCTAGCGACGAATGCTACTCAGAAGTTTATCTTCAGGAAGACAGCCCGCCCCCCGGACTACTGCAAGCCTGCGCCGAAATGGGCCGCAACGACTATAGTCGCTGTGTGGTATTCCACAGCCTCTCGAAGCGCTCCAATCTGCCCGGCCTGCGCTCAGGGTTTGTCGCCGGCGACAGTCAGGTACTCAAAGCCTTTCTACGCTATAGGACCTATCATGGCTGCGCCATGTCCACCCCGATGCAAATTGCCTCCGCAGCAGCCTGGGCTGACGAAACCCATGTGATTGAAAATCGCAGCCAATACCGCGAAAAGTTTGCTGCCGTCACCGAGATACTGCGACCGGTGCTCGACTTTCCAGAACCTCAGGCAAGTTTCTATCTGTGGCCAAAAACGCCTATTGTGGATACCGATTTTGCCAAACAGCTATTTGCCGAGCAGAATGTCACTCTGCTGCCCGGTCAGTATCTGTCACGAGACACAGCCAACGGCAATCCCGGCGAAAATCGTGTGCGTCTGGCACTGGTAGCAGAGACCGAAGAATGTATTGAGGCAGCTCTGCGCATCAAACAGTTTGTGCAGGGCTTAGGTTGAAGCTTGCCGGTTAAGGTATTAAGGAATCTAAGATGCTAAAAAAGGAAAGAGCTGAATATATTCTGCAACGGCTAAACGAGCTGTACCCGGAAACACCCATCCCTCTCGACCACCAAAACAATTTCGAGCTGCTGGTAGCCGTACTGCTCAGTGCCCAGTGCACCGATATCCGGGTTAATCAGGTAACCCCAGCGCTATTTACCGAAGCCGACAATGCCTGTGATATGCAGCACGTGCCGCTGGATACCATCTATAAAATTGTACGCCCCTGTGGTCTGGCACCACAGAAATCCAGCGCTATCTCCAACCTCTCAAAGATATTGGTTGAAGAGCACAATGGCGAAGTACCGGATGACTGGAAGGCACTGGAATCACTCCCCGGTGTTGGCCATAAAACCGCCAGCGTAGTGATGTCACAGGGCTTTGGTCACCCCGCCTTTCCCGTGGATACCCATATTCATCGCCTCGCCCAGCGCTGGGGCTTAACCAAGGGCAAGAGTGTTACCCAGACCGAAAGAGATTTAAAAAAGCTTTTCCCCCGCGAACACTGGAATGCCCTGCATCTGCAGATTATCTTCTATGGTCGAGAATTCTGTTCCGCACGGGGCTGCGATGGCCGCGTCTGCGAGATCTGCAGCACCTGCTATCCAAAGCGGAAAAATCCATTTGTTGCCCATAAGCCGTAACTCTTTTGTTATGCTATCAGGCTTTAATTCGAAGCTCTAAATCGAGGCTCTAAATAGAAGCCTTTAAATCAAGGAAGGAAAAACTGTGACCACTCTCTACGGCATCAAAAACTGCGATACCATTAAAAAAGCCCGCAAATGGCTGACCGACAATGGTATTGAGTATCAGTTTCACGATCTGCGCGGCGATGGCATCGATCAGGCAAGTATTGAAAACTGGATTCAGCAAGCCGGTTGGGAAACGGTCTTAAACCGCCGGGGAACTACTTGGCGTAAACTGGATAACAGTATACAAGAGAGCACTGATCAAGATAATGTCACCACCCTGTTACTCGAGTATCCGTCAATGATTAAACGCCCAGTACTGGATGTAGATGGCACGATTACTATCGGCTTTAAAGCGGATAATTATCAGGCTATTTTTAAATAAAAACTTATCTTAAGTATTAATTTAATACATTAACTAAAATTTTTAACCTATTAATATATATAAACAAAAGAGCATAATAATGAGCAATCTTTACAGTTTCGCAATCGGCGTTGGCACCAAGAACAGCAATGGGGAATGGCTGGAAGTTTTCTACCCTGCACCGCTTCTAAATCCACAGCAAACCCTTAGCGATATAGTCACGCTGTGCCTCGGCATAGAGTCTGGTGAAATCGAGCCAAGCACTGAACAGCTGGCCGCTCTGCAATCTGCTCTCAACCACAATGGTTACTCCGAACTGGCTAAAACCATCGAACAGTTGGCGACCTCGAGCCGACCGGTAGTTGCTGTATTGATGACTGATGATCTACCTCCAGCTTCCGTACCTCAGGGCTACCTAAAGCTACACCTACTCTCCCACCGTTTGGTTAAGCCCCATGGCACCGATTTGACCGGTGTATTTGGTGCGCTAAAGAATGTCGCTTGGACCAGTGAAGGCCCTATCGATATCGAAGAGTTGCCCGATCGCCAGTTAGCCGCTCGCTTGGCGGGACAGCCCCTTACGGTTAACTGCGTTGACAAGTTCCCGAAGATGGTCGATTACGTGGTACCGGGCGGTGTACGAATTGCCGATACTTCAAGAGTGCGCCTTGGCGCCTATGTGGGCGAAGGCACCACTGTGATGCACGAGGGCTTTATCAACTTTAACGCCGGTACTGAAGGCCCGAATATGATTGAGGGCCGTGTTTCCGCTGGTGTCTTCTGCGGCGCAGGAACCGATGTTGGCGGCGGCGCTTCGATTATGGGCACCCTCTCAGGCGGCGGCAATATGGTTATCGCAATGGGTGAAAAATGCCTACTCGGCGCCAATGCCGGTCTGGGTATTCCTCTCGGCGATCGCTGTACTCTGGAATCGGGGCTGTATATTACCGCGGGAACCATTGTCACCATGCTCGACGATCAAAAGCAGGCCACTGGCAAGATGAAAGCCCGTGAACTGGCCGGCAAAAGTGATCTATTATTTAGACGTAACTCAGTCACTGGCACGGTTGAATGCCTAACCAATAAGAGTGCCGTGGAGCTTAATGCCGAGCTTCACACCTCAAATTAAACCAATAAGAAAATAACCAACCAATATGGGGAGAGCGAAAGAATGAGCCAAATAAAAAGAGTCGCAATTATCGGCGGTAACCGCATCCCCTTTATGCGCAGCAATACGGCCTACAGCGAAGCTAGCAATATGGATATGCTGTCGGCCACACTACAGGGCCTAGTAAAGCGCTTTGGGCTTGAGGGAGAACGTCTAGGCGAAGTTGCTGCTGGCGCGGTGATGAAGCATTCACGTGACTTTAACCTAGCTCGTGAAGCCACTTTAAATTCAGGTCTCGCACTGGAAACCCCCGCCTACGACATTCAACAAGCCTGCGGCACTGGTCTTGAAGCGGCTATTCTGGTGGCGAATAAAATCGCCCTCGGGCAAATTGATGCCGGTATCGCTGCGGGTACGGATACCGCCAGTGATGCCCCCATAGCGTTAAATGAAAAATACCGGCGCATGATACTCGACTTAAATAAAGCCAAGACCCTCGGCCAACGATTGAAGATATTAATGCGTTTCCGCCCGAGCTTTATGCTCCCATCGCTGCCAGCGAATGCAGAACCGCGGACCGGTCTGTCTATGGGACAACACTGCGAGCTGATGGTGAAGGAATGGGGTATTAGCCGCGAAGACCAGGATCAACTCACTTGGAATAGCCATCAGAATTTACTCGCCGCCTACAATGAAGGCTTTTTTGATAATTTGCTCAGCCCGTTTAATGGCGTTGAGCGCGACGGTATTATGCGCGACACTCCAATGGAAAAACTAGCCAAGTTAAAACCCGCTTTCGATAGGGAAAATGGCACATTAACCGCCGCCAACTCAACCACCTTAACCGATGGTGCCGCTGGGGTTTTGTTGGCCAGTGAAGAATGGGCTGCTGAACACAACCTGCCGGTTATGGCCTACCTATCGTTTAGTGAAGTCGCTGCAGTCGACTTTTACTCTCAGGGTGAAAACAGTGAAGGGCTATTAATGGCCCCCGCCTACGCTGTGCCGCGGATGTTAAAACGCGCCAATCTGAGCCTGCAGGATTTCGATTTTTACGAGCTCCATGAAGCCTTTGCTGCACAGGCTCTGTGCACTATGAAAGCCTGGGAAGACGATGATTTCTGTAAGAACAAACTCGGTTTGGATGCCGCTCTGGGTAGTATTGATCGAGCAAAATTAAATGTGAAAGGCTCCAGTGTCGCCACTGGACACCCCTTCGCAGCAACCGGGCCAAGAATAATTTCAACATTGGCAAAATTATTGGAACAAAAGGGACAGGGTCGTGGTCTTATCTCCATATGTGCGGCTGGTGGCCAAGGTGTCACAGCAATACTGGAAAGATAACCGACTTTTATTTAGTTAAAAACGAACGGGGATTGAGTACAGAGCACTACCCATCTCTCCCCCGGGGGGCCTTACGATTGTCTATGTGAGGCCCCTTTTTATTACCAGAAATTTTATTACCAGAAATTTTATTACGAGCAATTTTAGTACAAGCTTAATTCAAGCAATTCCTATCAATCAGCTCGGCAAACTTCTCTAAAAGCGGCTTTGGCAGGTTATGCCCCATTCCCTCAAACAAACAGAGTTTGGCGTGGCTAATATACTTGGCCGTATTAATACCACCACTGACCGGCACCAATTTATCCTGTTTGCCATGAATAATCAGCACTGGCACATTTATTGACTGCAGTAGCACTTTCCGATTCGGCGCAGTTTTAATCGCTGCAATCTGGCGCATATAGCCGGCTGGATTATTAGAGCGTTTGTACTCCGCTTTTAGCGTCTCTCGTACCTCTTCATCACTGACTGGGTAAGTTGGGCTACCAATCATCCGCCAGATATCCACTGAATTATCCAGTGCCGACCGGTTTTTGGTCACCGGCTTAATCATCTGCAGCGATACCGGAATTGAGGGCACACCCTGACCTCTAACACCACTGGTAGACATAATTGAAGTCAGTGAAAGAATCCGTTGCGGATAGCGGGCAGTAACAATCTGGCTGATCATGCCGCCCATCGACATACCAATAATATGCGCGGCCTGAATATTCAGCCCATCCATAAGGCCAATAGTATCCTCGGCCATATCATCGAGGCTATAGGGCGCTTTAACGGGGACAGAAAACTGGGAAGCCAGAAACAATCGAAAAAGACCCGGAGCTCTGGCGCCGTCCATCTTATCGCTGAGGCCAATATCGCGATTATCAAAGCGGATAACCCGATAACCTCTGGCCACCAATAGATTACAAAATTCTACCGGCCAGCGAATCAACTGATTAAACAGGCCGGCGACTAGAACGATCGCCGGATGCCCGGGATTGCCAAATTCCTCATAGGCAATTCGCAAGCCATTGGCTTGAACAAACTTGGTGTTGTCCACTGAAGTGCCGTCTAAAGTGCTATCTGCGTTCATATTAATCCCGTCAATTCCCAAGCTCAGAGCTTAGAGCTTTAAGACTAGAGCTCACTGTAGCTGTTTAAACGAACAACGCCAATGGCCTGCTCGCCACCACCCGCATAGAACAGATATTGCTGACCATCCTTATCGACAAATAAATCCGGATCACGTAAATCATTAATCAGCACGGTAGTTTCTCCGCGCAGTGATTTCAACGGCGCCAGATCAGCCCCTTCCCAGCGGCTCTCAGCGCGAAGAACCTCAACTGCCTGTGTAGGCTGCCAATTATTCCAGTCGGCCTTAGACAGGTCGACAGTAGAGAGCAGCAGTCGCTCAGGGACATCGCCGGCTCGAGAGAACACCACTGTTAATCTATCGCCATCGCGAAACACCGCGGAATGTCTGATATCAGTGCCAAACAGGGATTTACTGCGCGGTTGATAATCGCCGAGAAGACTATCGCTGCGATAGAGAATTCCCGGTGCTGCTAAAAGATAATGGTTATCCTGATAATCAAAACTGCGCAGATAGACCCCGGAAATCTTATTCTCCAAAACCTTAAAATTAATCCCATCGGCAGATACCGCAATACCACTGACCTGAGAGAGACTATCGCGCTGACCATGGAAAAACATCACCAGCTGTTTATGCTGCTCGTCGACAACTATATCCGGGCTGGCAATATGCGCTTTAAGCGGCTGAGCCGGCTTTAAACCCTGAGCTCTGCGCAACTCGTGATCGCCCACCGATTGGTAGAGGGCTAAAAATGAATCTCTAAAGAGATAGATAGACACGGAATTCCACAACTCCGCAATACCCGCCTTAAAACTTTGGCTAGGAATTGCCTCGGCGGGAAAACCCGAAGCTTGAAGACTTAAGGCTCCCGGCTCGTAGACTTTCCATGGCCCGGCTATTTGATCCGCATAGGCGAGACGAATTGAGTCACTCCGGTGGTGAGCAAAATATAGGTAGTATTTACCCAGTGGATTCTCAACCCAGTCCGGCACAGCAATTATCGATGGTCCATTGATATTGCTATAGCCCTGCTGCTGCGCCTCAAGTGTCAGCTTTTCACTGAGACCGCTATGGATAATCGGGCCATCGGTAAAACGCTCAGCGGAGAAATCAACGGGCTCGGCTGGCAGGTAGTCATAGCGCGGCCATAACCAGACAAGCGCAATAGCCACTAGAATTGAGACCACCAGAGAACCGAGAACAAAAGTCTGAATTATTTTTTGCACGAGGGAATTAATTTTTTGCTTCATAAAGAAATCTATAAGGGCTTAAGAGAAAGCACTCATTTATAGTGAGTGCTCTTGGTTCGGACTATTGGTTGAGACTATTGGTTGGGACTATTTTTAGGCTGCGTTTTCTATGCAGCGCTATTCTAAGGCAGCACTATTCTAAGGCAGCACTATATTAAAATCATCCTGCGCCGCGCCTAGCAGGGAAAAGAATTTTAATAACTTCAGTACACTGCCATCCACCGACAACTCATCGGAGCCTATTAACGACTTAATCCCCGCCTCGCCCAGCAAAATCTGCACAAATAGCTTCTGTGTAAGGCTTAAAGTGACATCCGCTTCACTATCCGCAGGCAGCTGCTGATAATACATCACCGAATTTCTAACCGTCAGTACAAAGTTGGTATCACTGTCGCTAAACAGCAAATTGATTTTTAACTGCACGCCCTCGGCTTTCTCTGCATCGAGCTTTACCGACAGCGCCTTCATAAACTCCTGCAACGGCACCTGCTCTAAAAAAGCTTTCGATGACATAGCCACATTATTGACCTCAACCGCACCGCGAATTAACTCCTTGGCAGCGGACAGATAAATATCCCGCCATGGCCCAGACTCTGCCTGATAGGCCATCTGACGGTAGGCCTCGGCAAGCATTTCACGGGCGGCGATATTATCCGGCTCGGCAAACACCAGATGATTGAGCACCTCACCCACCCAGCGATACTCACCTTTAGCCTGATAGACCGCAGCCTTTTCAAGCAGCGCCTCAGAACCGCCCATAAACTCCACATAGCGCAGGGAAGATTGCTCTGGTGGCAATGGGTTTAAATGCGCCGGATTGCCGTCATACCAGCCAAAATAGTGCTGATAAACCGCCTTGCTATTGTGACTAAGCGTGCCGTAGTAACCGCGAATATGAAAATTACCGGCCAGCGTTTTTGGCAGCTTTAGACGCTCGGCAATCTCTTTTGGGGTATAACCTATATTGGCCAGACGCACTGTCTGATCATGGATAAACTTATACAAATCCTGCTGCTGTTGCATCTGGGTAATAATCCGGTCATGGCCCCAGGTTGGCCAGTGATGGCTATTAAAGAACAGCTCAACATCGTCTAAACGATCAATAGACTGACCAATATAGTCACTCCACAACAGCGCATCGCGAACCTTGGCGCCGCGCAGTGTCAGCACATTGTGCATAACATGGGAGAGTATCTCGGCACCGCAAAAAGCTTTGCGCTGAGGCAGGTAAAAGGTCAACTCAGCCGGCGCTTCACTGTTGGGCATATTGTAAAATTCAAAGTCGATACCATCGATAGTCATATCGACCTGCGGCTGGTCTATCACCAGCGTCGGCTGAAGTATCGAGGTACTGCCGAAAATCACCTGCTTACCCAAACCAGTATCCACATGGCCGGTAGCAGAACGATCCAGTGCATTGCCCATCATATAGGCACCGCGGCGCATCATCGCCGGCCCGGCAACGATATTCTCGCTAACCGCTTCATGCATAAACCCCGAGGGGGCAATAATCGGAACATTGTTTTCCGCGGCCTGCTGAGCATTAATTAACGACAGCACTCCACCAAAGTGATCTATATGACTGTGGGTGAAAATCACCGCAGAGAGAGTTATCTCTCCCAGATGCTGTTCGGCAAAGGCCATTGCCGATTTGGTTGTCTCAAGGGTGGTCAGCGGATCGACAACAATCCAGCCGCTCTGCCCTTTGATCAATGTAGTATTGGCCAGATCAAAACCGCGCAGCTGGTAAATACCCTCGTCAACTTTAAACAGACCACGAATATTATTGAGCTTGGCCTGACGCCAGAGACTGGAGTTTACCGTATCTGGCGCATCTCCCTTAATAAAATCATAGGCCCTGGCATCCCAGACTTTTTGGCCATGGCTATTGGTAATAATATCTGCAGGAGCAGAGGCTACTAGCCCGCGGGTCGCATCCTCAAAATCCTGCTGATTATCCAGATCGAGACTTTCGGAAAATTTCTGATTACTGGCAATAGTAAATTCACTGGCCGCAGACTCAGCGGAATCACTTTCAGCAGCTTTATTACAGCTACCAAGCAAAAAAGACAAACCCACCAAACTTAGCAATAAAAGATTTTTAGCGATTATCTTTAAGATCATAGTTGTACCGCCCGCTATTTATTTTTATATTAACCAGCAAAACCCAAAGCCAAAAAAAACACTAAAGAACTTCAAATAACCCAGCAGCCCCCATACCACCCCCAACACACATAGTAATAACCACATACTTCTCACCGCGGCGCTTACCCTCCATCAACGCATGCATCACCATCCGCGCACCACTCATACCAAACGGATGGCCAATCGAAATAGAACCGCCATTCACATTTAAACGCTCCATAGGAATACCCAACTTATCGCGGCAGTAAAGCACCTGCACCGCAAAAGCCTCGTTCAACTCCCACAGACCAATATCATCAATCGTTAAACCATTGCGCTGCAACAGCTTTGGGATAGCAAAAACAGGACCAATACCCATCTCATCCGGTTCACAACCCGCAACCGCCATACCGCGATAAACCCCAAGAGGCTCAAGATTGCGCTGCGAAGCAAGTGTGCCGTCCATCAAAACCACCGCCGCCGCACCATCAGACAACTGCGAAGCATTACCCGCAGTAATCGTGCCGCCGTTGCGAACCGAGTTTAGACCCGCCAAACTTTCAATACTGGTACCCGGACGATTGCCCTCATCCTTAGTGAGTGTCACCTCCTCCTTCGTCACCTCACCGGTCTCACGATTGGTCACCAACTTAGTCGCGGTTACCGGCACAACCTCATCGGCAAACAGACCCGCCTCCTGAGCAGCAGCGGTGCGCGCCTGCGAGATCACCGCATATTCATCCTGAGCTTCACGGGAAATACTGTAGCGATTGGCAACCGTCTCAGCGGTATCCAGCATCGGCATATGAATCAATGGCGCGTGCTTCATCGCCAAGGGATCGGCAACACGGTGGGCATTAAAATGCTCATTTTGAATCAGGCTGACAGACTCACAACCACCGGCAACAATCACCTGAGACCCATCATTGGTAATATTGTTCGCCCCTATAGAGATAGCCATCAGACCTGAAGAGCATTGACGGTCAACCGTCATACCGGAGACCGTGACTGGCAGACCCGCCGCCATCGCTGCCTGACGACCCAGATTCATGGTTTGAGTCCCCTGCTGCATCGCAGCGCCAATAATACAATCATCGATCTCCGCCGGATCAACACCAGCGCGAGCAACAGCCGCATTAATAGCGTGCGAACACATTGAAGGTGATTCAAGATTGTTGAATGCACCGCGAAAGGCTCGTCCAATTGGCGTGCGAGCGGCTGAAACAATGACGGCTTCTTTCATAACAATATCCTTTATCTATAATTTTTTAGTGTTTGCTAGACGGTTTACTAGACGGTTTACTAGACATTACTTGGCTAGCCCTGCAGAGCCGCCATCGCCTTCATTAGAAACTTCTCAGTTTGCTTAGAACCTGATTCCAGAGCCTTATGATCTGAAATATCTGACAGCTGATCCCACTGGGCTTTGATCTCATCCGGATTTTGTTTCTCCGCAGGAACAAAGATGCCATCACTCTCATACATACTGGATGTCGCATAACCGCCAGCACCGGCACAGAGAATCGTTCTGGTTGGGGCGCTTTCATCACAGAGAACCAACGCACCGGCAGTCACCGACTCCGGGGTTAGCATGGCTAATACTGCTGGTGGTAAAAGATCTTCAGTCATACGGGTACCCGCGGTAGGTGCCAGCGCATTAATATGAATATTGTTCTTGCCGCCCTCGAGTACCAGAGTATTCATCAAGCCGAGGACCGCCATCTTGGCTGCACCGTAATTGCTCTGACCAAAGTTGCCATACATACCACTGGACGAAGTGGTCATCACAATACGACCGTAATTCTGCTCGCGCATAATGTCCCACACCGCTTTAGTGCAGTTGACTGAGCCCATCAGATGAACATCCATCACCAGCTTAAAATCTGCCAGATCCATTTTCGAAAATGATTTGTCGCGCAAAATACCCGCATTGTTAATCAGAATATCCACCCGACCCCATTTATCCATGGTCTGGGCAACCATATCCTGCACCTCATCAAAATTGGCGACATTAGCGCCATGGGCAAAGGCTTCACCCCCGGCCGCTTGAATAAGGCTGACAACTTCCATAGCCGCATCGGACGAGGCACCGGTTCCATCGCGCGCACCGCCGAGGTCATTGACCACAACCTTCGCGCCGCGTTCTGCCAGCGCCAGTGCATGAGAGCGTCCCAGGCCATTACCGGCACCGGTGACAATTGCTACTTTCCCTTGAAAATTAATGCTCATTATTTACCTCGTTAAATTCGATCTATTAAGAATTCTTTATTTAGGGCTGCTTTAACTAACGCTTAGTTAACCATCTGAACCGATAACCACTCGGCAACCATTGCCGGCTTATCACCGCCTTCGATCTCAATGCTTACACCAACTTTGAAGTCGAACTGGCCGGGACGCTTTTCACTGATATCGAGAATAGTTGCATGACAACGAATCTTGCTGCCAACGCGAACTGGGGCGACAAAACGGACCTTATCGAAACCCTTGTTAACCCCCATATAAATACCTTCAATCACCAGAGTAAAGCTCTCGGCAAAATAAGACAGCATCGACAGAGTCAAAAACCCGTGAGCAATAGTGCCACCAAATGGAGTCTGCGCTGCCGCCACCGGATCTATATGGATAAACTGGCGATCCAGAGTACAGTCGGCAAATACATTAACCTGATCTTGAGTCACCTCAAACCAAGCAGTTGGCTCACAGGTATGGCCAATATACTGTTCAATATCTTCTTTTTTTATAAGTTGCGGCATGGAAAACACCCTCCTATCTAATCTTGCTATTTATAGTTTTTATTAACTGAAACATAATCTTTTAATAAGCTGATTCTGACCAACAGTATAGGCAATAACCATGACATCCTATGTCCGGTCGCTGAAGCCCCTGCTGGCGGGCAAATATCCCTTAGACTGTAGGCTTTAAGACCCTGATCGCTATTGTGATTAACCCTACAGATGACTACCATGGGTTGAGTTGTTATCTGTAGAGATATCAAACAACCTAATAAGAAGCTCACAGGGATCATTATCAGAGCCTATGACAATTCTAAAGCCTAGTGGAAAGCCAGAGGCAGAAGCCAATTTTGCTTTCGGTCGCTTCCTGAAATTCTGGCGTGGTGTGCACAACCTCAGCCAAGAGCAGCTTGCAGATTTAATCAATAGCTCCCCACGGCATATCAGTCGTCTGGAAAATGGCAGCAGCAGACCCAGTCAGTCTATGGTTGCGGATATCACCACTGCCTTTGAGCTGGGGCAGCGCGACAGCAACCACCTGCTTATAGCCGCCGGCTTTGTCCCGATCACCGGAGAATTGGACTTTCATGCACCGGAGCTCAAGTGGCTGCGCAAAGCAATGACCTTATCGCTGAAGGCACTGGATCCCTACCCGGCCACGCTGGCCAATGAATCCAATGATATTTTAATGGTCAATCGCGGTTGGGTTGGACTGTTTGGACAGAACATCAATAAGGCAACCCTTGATCGGGTGACCAATAACTATGAATTTCTATTTAGTCGCAAAGGTGCCGGCAACTTTGTTAGCGGCTGGGAAGATACATTGTCAGTGATTCTGATGTCTCTGGAACAGAAGGCACTGTTTGGTAACAATCCCCGTGATAAGCAACTGCGCGATCGCCTCGCCAAGCACAGTGAGGTTCCCAGTGACTGGCGACAGCGCGCCGCTGTGCTTGAGCCGATGTCGAGCTTTCGTATACAGATTAATCTTAAAGGTGATCTACAAAAGTTTGTCAGCGTCCACAGTACAGTAAGTACATTGGGCCCGGCAGCACTACTCTCTGGCCCGAGCCTAAATATGAATACCTACTACCCCGAAGACGAGAAACTCGATCTCTCCGAATACTGTCAGGGGCAGTTGAGTCATCCACTTCTTTTCTATTAGCAACTCTATTAATCGGCACCACGCATCATCTTGTTAACCACTGGCGACAATAACAGCATAATCAACGCCAACCCCAGCGCGATATAACCGACCTGAGTATAGACCTCGATATAACCGGCCTTGGCTGCGGCTATATTGGTCATCTGCCCGCCAATAGTTTCAGCCCCTGTGGTGCGTGCAATCACGCCGGCCAGATAGTTGGAGAGGCCCGAATAGAGGAACCAGGCACCCATAGTCATGCCAACCACCCGAACCGGTGCCAACTTGGTTACCACTGATAAACCTACTGGCGAGACTAACAGCTCACCCATGGTATGAATCCAGTAGATGGCAAAGATAAATAGCACTGGCGTTAAGCCCACCGCACCAGAACCTTTCATACCGGCCACCAGCACTAAAAAGCCGAGACCGGCCATTGCCACGCCCAGTGCAAACTTAACCGCTGTAGAGGGGTTTAGCTTGCGTCTCGCCAACCATATCCACAGCCAGGCCAATAAAGGCGCAAAAAGAAAGATAAAACCGGCATTTAAGGACTGGAATACCGGCCCGGGTACAGACCAACCGAGAATCTCGCGATCCACTAAACGAACCGTTAATAGATTTAACGAGGAACCAGCCTGCTCAAACAGCGCCCAAAACGGAATCTGTGCCAACACAAAGTAGATCGCCGCTAACATCCGCGAGCGCTCATCGCCCTTAAGCTGAGTAAAGGCATAGCTGACAAGTAGAACAAACATCAAGATACCTAGAGGCCCGAGAATACCGCCCACCAGCTCCTCATTCATAACCAGCAACATGGATAGCCCAATAATCCCGAGACCAATCAGATAGCAGAACCACTCCAGATTAATAAATAAAAACACCTTCTCTTTAAGCCTCTCTTCTGAGGGCGGCTCGGCCTTGCCCTGCAACCAACTCTGGCAGGAGAGAAAGATAACCAAACCGAGCAACATCCCTACACCTGCCAGACCAAAGCCATACTTCCAACCGTGGACAATGCCCAGATAGCCACAGAAGATCGATGCCAGAAATGCGCCGATATTGATGCCCATATAGAAAATCGTAAACCCGGAGTCGCGCCGCGAATCACCAAAGCCATACAGAGAACCAACAATGGTTGAGATATTGGCCTTGAGGAAACCCACCCCGGCAATCAACAGAGCCAGCGATAGGTAGAGAATATTTAGATAGAACGCGTCTCGCTCAACACTGATAGAAAACTGATCCCGTGGAATACTGACAGGCAGACCCACCAACTCAGGCTCGGCAATATTCATGTGGGTTTCGGTAAAGCTGATATAGGAGATTCCAAGACCAGTCATAATCTGCTGCCGGGCATCACCGCCACGGGCATCGAGCTTTATCTGATACTGACTGTCGTTAAAGGAAATAAGCTGCTTGGAACCCTCTCCCTCAAAGCTCATACCAAAATGACCCAGTGTCAGCAGAATAGCACCAAAGGTAACCGCCTTTCTCGCCCCCAGATAACGGTCAGCCAGAGAGCCGCCAATAATGGTCATCACATAGACCAGCGCGGTATAGGCGCCGTAGATTAAACTGGATTTTTCATCGGAGAACAAAAAGTGCTGGGTGAGGTAGACAATTAACAGACCGCGCATACCGTAGTAGGAAAATCGCTCCCACATCTCGGTAAGGAATAAAATTAACAACCCACGGGGGTGTCCCAATAGTGTTTTATTGTCGACATCATTCATTGAAGTTTTCCTTTAGCGAGCTCACCAAAGACTCTAGCATACCCTATTAAAGACAATGACTCATAAGCGAACGTTGAGAGCCTAGAGAGTGGAGAGAAGGTAGAGAGTGGGTAGAAAATAGTGTAATCTGCATCCTATAAAAAAAGCACTATTACTCATAAATTGCACGCCCACTTTTTAACGATTATTTAAACGATTATTTATTTCATGCAAAGCTTAAAATTTCTCTTTATTGCTAGTCTAGTAGCACCCTTTGGCCTGCTTCCACTGCGCTGGTCCCAGTCAATTGGCAGCCGCTTAGGTTTATTGCTGATTAAATATAATCGTAAGCGTGCACATATTCTCCGCTGTAATCTTAAAGCCTGTTTTCCTGAAAAATCAGAGGCCGAACGTGAAAAACTATTACTTGAGAATGCCAGTGAAACTGGAAAATGGTTTTTGGAATCAGCCTATGTCTGGTTCGGAAATCCAAACTATCTCTGCAAGCGGGTTAGCGTTAGAAATCCAGAAATCCTTGAGACCGCCCATCAACAAAAACGCGGGGTTGTGATTGTTTTACCTCATCTGGGCAACTGGGAATTAATTAACTTTTATGTGCCACAGAACTATCCCTTTGCGGCTATGTACAAACCCATTAGCTCTCCGGGGCTTGAAAATATTATCTTTAAAGCCCGCAGCCGTGTCGGCACAAAAATGTTTTCAACAAACATTAAAGGCGTTAGACAGGCCTTAAAAAGCATGCGCAAAAATAATGTACTAGCAGTGCTTTCAGATCATCTTCCTACTAAGGAGGCCGGTGTTTACGCGCCATTTTTTGGGCAGCCAGCGCTAACTGGAAAATTAACTCAGGCACTAGTGAACAGCAATCAATCAGAAGTCGTGCTTTCAACGATTATCCGCAAACCCAAAGGACAGGGATTTGAGATTATTTTCCACAGGATAGAGGGAATGCACACGGAAGATAATATCGCCGCCGCGACCGCATTAAACGCAGCTATCGAAAAAAGTATTCTGTTAGCGCCAGAACAATATCAATGGGTCTATCGTCGCTTTGCCAGCCCACCTGAAGGCGCGCCTAATATTTATGCTTAAGAGAGGGGCTCGAGCCGGATGCTATGGGGAACAACTGTCCTGCCGGAAGATCATACTTTGCCAGCGGATCAGGCCGCGGATAATACAATAACAGCAGGACAAGAAACACTCCCCCGCCGCTAAAACACCCATCATTAGGCTAGTCATTGGTTCGGGCTAGAAATTCGAATAGCTAAGTTGATTAAATTTCTTCTGATGAAAATCTGCATCGCCAAAAGTCACGTTAATGGTCATCAGGCGTTTTACATAATGACCAATATTTAACTCATCGGTAATACCAATACCGCCGTGTATTTGAATCGCCTCTTCACCGATCAGCTTGCCATATTTAGCCACCGTTGCCTTTAGAGCATGGACTGATTTTAGTAACTCAGCAGTTCCCACTGAAGGATCAACTGCCGCCTTATTAGCATCGCAAAGCCCGCGATAAAGTAACGATTTAGTCTGCTCACAGGCCATAAAGGTATCCACCATTCGGTGCTGCAGCGCCTGAAATGAACTAATCGGCGTGCCAAACTGCTGACGGGTTTTAGTGTAATCCACAGTAATCGCATTCAGGGTAGCCATAATTCCCAACGCCTCAGCACTCAGTGCCAACAGAATATTTGGCATGACCTGATCGACTAACTGCATACCCTGACCAACAGCTCCCAATAGCTGGCTATCTGAAACCAGCACATCTTTAAAGCTGATAGTCGAAGCGCTCTGACCATCCATGGTTTTATAGCTCTCGATGCTTACACCCGGAGCATCTGCAGCCACCATAAACAGGCTGATACCATCGCGATCAAACTGCTCGCCGCTGTTGCGGGCAGCAACAATAAGGCTATTGGCGCTAGCGCCATTAAATACCACGGTCTTTGTACCATTGATTGAGAAACCGCGCTCGCAGGCTGTTGCGCTAGTGGCTATATCGGCGAGTTCAAAACGTGACTGCGGCTCCAAAAAGGCAAACGAACCCAGGCAGCTGCCATCAATAATTTTCGGGATATACGTCGATTTAAGTTCTTCATTGGTTGCTGCAGAAAGCAGACTGCCAAAGATCACCACTGTCGATACATAGGGCTCAACAACAATCCCTTTACCAAGCTCTTCCATCACCGCAACCAGATCTTCAACGGAACCCCCAAAGCCACCGTACTGCTCCTCAAAGGGAACCGACAGCCAACCCAACTCAGCAAACATTGCCCAGAAGTCACGGCTAATACCCTCTTCTGACTGAATAATTTTACGTCTGGTATCAAAGTCATACTCATCGCGGACAAAGCGCGCAACGCTGTCTTTAATCATTACCTGTTCTTCGGAAAAATCAAAATTCATCTAACCCATCTCCAACAATATTTTTTTATAGAGGCTTTATATAAAGAGCTTAATTAAAGACCTAGCACGGCCTTGGCAATCACATTGCGCTGCACTTCGTTTGAGCCACCGTAAATAGTCGCGGCGCGCCCATACATATAACTTTTGCGCGCCTCGGCGGCAAAGTCATGGCCGAGCTGCTGATTAGTTAAGTCGCCCTGCAGAGCGCCGCCGTAATAGGCCGCCAGTTGCAGTTGCAGCTCGTGAATAGCCTGAGAGATTTCAGTGCCTTTGATTTTTAACAATGAGGACTCCGGGCCGGGCATTCCGCCGGCGGCCATAGAGGCAAATACTCGTAGCTCGGTGTATTCCAGTGCCATCAACTGCATTTCAATATCTGATAGGCGCATCTGGAATACCGGATCATCGAGCATAGGCTGACCGCCATTAATCTCTGCCGCAGCGCGCTGCTTGAGATTGCTCAGCATACGTTTGGAGTCGGCCACCTCAGCCATACCGGTGCGTTCATGGGCAAGTAGTGCCTTGGCGTAAGTCCAACCCTTATCCTGTTCACCAATTAAATTTTCTCTAGGCACAAGCGCATCTTCAAACAGCACTTCATTAAGACTGTGTTTGCCATCGATTGTAGGAATTGGCTTTACTGAAACGCCTGGGGTATTCATATCAATTAACAGAAAGCTAATACCCTGTTGTTTGCGCACATCTTTGGAGGTTCGTACCAGACAGAAAATCCAGTCGGAAAACTGGGCGTAGGTTGTCCATATCTTGCGACCATTAACAATATAATTATCGCCGGCGTACTCTGCGGTTGTACTCAAGGCGGCCAGATCAGAACCGGCACCGGGTTCTGAATAGCCCTGACACCACCAGTCTTCACTGGAGAGAATGCGGGGTAAAAATTTGGCCTTCTGCTCTTCGCTACCGAAGGTGTAGATTACCGGCGCAACCATTTTTAGACCGAAGGGAACCACATCGGGAATACCGGCTGCGCCGCGCTCTGTTTCATAGATAAACTTCTGGGTGACAGACCAGCCAGTACCACCATATTCTTTAGGCCAGCCCGGCGCAATCCAACCTTTGGCATGAAGCTTTTTCTGCCAAACCACAATAGCTTCCTTGTAATCTTCACCCTGAGCGCTGGAGAGACTCTCCGCGACCTTGGCATCGTATTCACTGGCAAAAAATGCCCGCACATCATCTCGAAACTCAAGATCCTGTGCTGAAAAATTAATATCCACCGACTCACCCTCTGACTGTATTTATGCCGATTACAGTAAGTTGTGGCACTCAACATGTCAATTAATAAGGCGGCCGGCTAGTCACGCTGCCGCTCAAGGCATACAGAGGCATAGAGAAAACAAGGAATGCTCATTGCACCGCAGATATCGGCCAGCAAAAGCGACCATGTATAGGGGTTAACAACCGCAGCAGCCTGAAATAATTCCTGGGCAACACCGGTCATAAAAGAGCCGAGACTAAAACCGAGCAGATTGCAGGCAACCAGTAATACCGCGGTCATAACCCCGCGCAGACGCGCCGGCGTTAGGTCCTGAACTGTTGAAAATGCCGGCCCATAGAAAGAGCTAAGACTAAATAGCGCGAAACTCATGCCCAGAAAAAAGATCAGCGAGTCCGGCGAGGCAAATCTGTAACCCAGGGTTAAGGGAGTCACCGCAATCATCAATAGCGCCAGGAAGCGAATTCGCCCACCTCTATAGCGGCGCTGATACCAGTCGCTCATGGCGCCACCAAACAAGGTACCCAGAGTACCGAAGACCAGAAAAATAGTGCCGAACAGCGCCGTGATATAGCCCTGCTCAAAACCGCGCTCGGCAATCAACCAGGGAATCGCAAAGGCACCGGCACCCATTGGAATATGCAGCATTACCGCACCGAGCATAATCCATATCAGCACAGGTGATCCTTTTAATACCTGCTTTAAATCTGACAGTCCTTCTCGCCAGCTTACGGCTGACTCTGATTCAGTGGAAGCTGTGATGCTTTCACTCTCCATAACTCCACGGCGGGGATCTCTTAACAGCAGCAAACCAAGCGCCAGAACTATTCCCAATCCGCCGAGCAGGAAGAAACAGTTGCGCCAGCCAATCTCAACACCCAGAGAACCGGCCAGAATAAACGCCAGGCTCGTACCCACAGGCACACCCAGGTAGTAGAGACCTACGGCTGTGCCGCGCTTTTGCGCAGGAAATAAATCTGCCAGCATCGACATCGAAGTTGGGGTCATGGTCGACTCGCCAATACCGATAAATAATCTCGCCATAGCGATTTGAGTAAAGTTTTTAGCGATGCCAGAAACCGCCGTTAGGGCACTCCACAAAATAAGACCTGCGGCAATAAGTCGAGGACGGTGAAAGCGATCGGCAAGCGCGCCCATAAACAGTCCCATCACCACATAGCAGACCGTAAAGACCCAGCCATTTAAGAGCCCAAGTTGGGAGGGACTGAGGTTGAGGTCATCCATTATTGTTTGAGAAAAGGCCGCAATAAGACTGCGATCAAGCATACTGAGAATATTCAGCAGCATCAGAAACATTAAAACACCCTTCGCGCGGGGCGAGGATTTAATAGCCTGCATAATTCTTTAACCCCTTCTACATCTTATAATTATGTGTAGTTATTCTGGTCTGAATCTTTCTAAGCCACCGCCGCTAAAGAGCTGACTTGGCAATCAACTGGCGGCAGTGCTCACCCAGATGAGTAACCACCTGACCATAGCTGGCAAAGCGCTGATCTTTGGTCATCTTATTGGCATAGCGGTAGTAGAGCTGCTGTAAAATCCCCACCAACCGCCAGTAGCCATAGACCTCATAGAAATCCCAGCTCGAGGTATCAAAGCCGGTCTGCTCGGCGTAGTAAGCGAATATTTCCTCGCGGCGCATCATGCCCGGTGCATCTGATGGCTGAACTTTCATCGCCTGCAGGGCTGGCGCATCATCGGCATGCACCCAATAGGCCAGTGAGTTGGCTAAATCCATCAGCGGGTCGCCCAGTGCCGCCATCTCCCAATCCATTACTGCAATAACATTAAACGGATCAACGGGATCAATCATCACATTGTCGATACGAAAGTCACCGTGGATAAGCGCAGCGGGGATATTGCTAGCCTTTGAATCAGGTATATTCGCCTCAAGCCATTCACGGACATCTTCAAACCCTGGTACATCCGCCGTCTGAGCATTGGCAAAGCGTTTATTCCAACCCAGTATCTGGCGCTCGGCATAGCCAGTGGGCTTGCCAAACTCGGCCAGTCCTGCGGCGGCATAATCCACCTGATGCAGCTGAATTAATTTATCAAATACGGTTTTGCAAAACTGATAGCGGTCGGCATCGCTAAAATTCCATGCCGAGGGCAAGCTGTTTTTAACCAGAACACCCTCAATCTTTTCCATCAGATAAAACTCGGAACCTAGAAGAGATTCATCGTCTGTGTAGTAGATCGCTTTCGGCACTGAGGGATAGGATGACTGCAGTGCACTGATAACCCGATACTCGCGAATCATCGAATGGGCACTGGCGGCTTTTACACCCGGTGGCGGTCGTCGCAATACCAGCTCGCGATTTCTGTAACTAATCAGGTAAGTGAGATTGGATGCGCCCGATGCGTACTGCTGAATAGATGGACTGCCCTGCAATTCTGGAATAATTTCTCTGAGCACTTTATCCAAGCGCTGAGAATCCAACTCTTCGCCACTGCGCACGTCAATCGTTGGATTAGATAAGGTCATCGAGTTTCCATTTATTATTATTGATTATCTGACTTCTCAAGATATTCTTGGAATTACAGTGTAATTCCAAATTCACACCTCTGCTGTGGCAATACTGACAAAAGTTGCTAGTTAGCGCTGATATTATCTTTTGGCAGTCATTATGTCTTGATTTTTTAAGCGCAGATTTTTACAGTAGAACAACAAATCGAATATAACGAGCGTTCAATCAGAGTCGTTATACAAAAAATAAAAGAGGAATATCCATATGTCATTGGAAGCAGTTACAGCAGGTTTAAAAGAAAAGGTCGGGGAAGACTGTGGTTTGGGTTCAGTCTTAAAATTTGATTTTGGTGACGATGGATTTCTCACTTTAGACGCTTCTCAGGTTCCAAATGTGATCAACAATGATGACGTAGAAGCCCAATGCACCATGGTTATCAGCTTGGAAAACTTTATGGCGATGGCTGAAGGCAAGCTCGATGGCACCGCGGCCTTTATGACCGGTAAACTAAAGATTCAGGGCGATATGGGTATTGCTATGAAGTTAGGGCCTATACTTTCATAGCGTATTTATATTCAGATCATTATCTACAACCGAAAAATGCCCTGCAGTTGCAAAACTGCAGGGCATTTTTTTGTTCCAGGCATTTTCCCTAAGCTAATAAATCACTTCAGCAGGTTTATCCTAACAAAGTAAAAAAATCCCTCAGATCATCCGTTATTGAGAACTCAAACCGCTATCTAAGCCCCACAAGCTCTCCCCTATTAAAAATTGAAAGCATTTAAATTACTTGTCATTTGACAACCTTGCATTTACAAACTAGTCTTAGGGTATTGAGAAATGAAGCACCCCAATAAGGAAATCAATAAAGTAGTTCAACATGCACTTTCAAACGGTTGGACTTTAAGAGCAGCAAATGGACATGCCTGGGGTGTTTTACGCTGCCCGAAAAACAAAGCCGACTGTCGCCTTGGCCGATTTTGCCAGATATCGGTTTGGAGCACCCCGAAAAATCCCGGCAATTACGCTAAAAGACTAAAGAAAAGTATTGATGGCTGTATCTATCCAATCATCAAACTATACGAGGTGAAAAAATGAACGACTACGAATTTACGCTGACCTTTTCATTACCAGCTTCAGGAGGCAACCCAGAGGCGTACCTGGATTCACTATTTGAAGCAGGATGTGACGACGCAGTAATAGGCATAGGCGGAGTCGGCTCAATAGCACTCGACTACGGGCGTCAGGCTGAGACAGCCGCAAGCGCAGTTCAAGGGGCTATCGCACAGGTGCAGTTAGCTATCCCAGGTTCGGAATTTCTCGAGCTTAAACCTGATTTGGTCGGCATTACAGATATTGCCGAACTGGCCAACTGCTCTCGACAAAATATCCGCAAATTTGTCACTGATTCAAAAGCGCTTTTCCCACAGCCAAGCGTCTCTGGCAGCGTTCCCCTCTGGCACTTTTATGAAGTGGCTAACTGGCTGATAAATAATCCGCGGGTTAAATCAAAACCACAACCTGAATCTATTGAGATTTCCAAAATTGCCTTTGAGATAAATATTGCTGCTCAGCGCAAACGCTTTAAAAGAAGTATCGCTGAAACCAAGGCTGATTACACACCAAAATAATCCGACTTCTCAGCATTCACAACCTTCATCGACCTCCCTCAACCTTCATTCAAAGTAAAAACACTCTGCTCCTGAAATACTTTAATTTAACGCTTGGCACGATTACTGCACTATCTATTTATACCGATGGCAAAAACCGCACCATTTAATTTGGTGCGGATGCACCAAAGCCGCCATCAACGCAGTTTTAATAGGAAATAAGGGAATTTTAGCCAGTGATACTGGGGCAAAAAAACAGTTATTCCAGCTACGAGCGCACCAAGTCGGTGCGCTCAACAATTTCCTATTCAGGTCTTGCCGCTTATTTTGCAACCAAACAACAGCAAGTCTCGGAGCATGGAAACTGTGAATAATGCGTCGCAAATAGCAAATCCATTTAGCTTACCTGTGAAGCTTATTTTTACTGATCTAGATGGCAGCCTCCTCGACCACCATAGCTACAGCTTTCAACCGGCGGCAACAATGCTTGTCGAATTGGAACAGCGCGGTATTCCGGTTATCCCTATCACCAGTAAAACCAAGGCCGAACTGCTGCCTTTGCGCAACCAGCTGAATAATCCGCATCCTTTTATTATTGAGAATGGCGCAGCCATCTATATTCCCTGCGGTTACTTTTCTCAACAACCAAAAAATTCTAAAACCGTTGATGATTTCTGGGTTCTCGAGAACGCAGCCTCACGTTCAACTTGGCAGACATTATTGGCAAGTGAAGCTGCTGAGTTTTCGGCCGAGTACCAGACCTTTGATTCTGCCTTTAGAGAACATGGCGCAGAGGGCATTACCCAGCTAACCGGCCTGAATCATCATCTGGCAACCCTCGCCAATCAGCGTGATTACAGCGAGCCAGTGCACTGGACCGGAACCCCTGAACGGAAAATAATGTTTGTCGAAAAAATGCAATCGCTCGGGGCAACGGTTTTACAGGGCGGACGGTTTCTCAATATTGGCGGCGATACCGATAAGGGACGCGCCCTTTTTCAACTTGAAAAACTCTATCTTCAGCAGGCCGAGCAAAGCGCCTGTCAGACCCTCGCGATTGGCGATAGTGGCAATGATATTTCCATGCTTGAACAGGCTTCAAATGCACTAATTATTAAATCTGATCATCATGCACCACCAGCATTAACTCGCAGTAAAAATGTTTCTATCAGCGCCCAAATCGGCCCTCAGGGCTGGGCGAATGGCGTCGCTGATTGGCTACAAATTCACGGCTAAAAATCGTAAAAAATTGTTCGATAAACATCAATAATAAAAGAGAATTAAACATGGGCGACTTTCACCAAAATGGCGTTATAACAACTTTACACAACCTCTCTAACCGCTCAGTTGAGGAGATGGAAACAGAGCTTCTCGAGTTCTCCAAAACACGTCCTATGGCACTGATTCTGCCATCGCTCTACTCCGAACTTCAGGGCGATGCCCTACCGGAAATTATTAATCATTTAAAACAGGTGCCCTATCTCAACCAGATTGTTATTGGCCTGGATCGCGCTGATCAACAGCAGTATCGCGACGCGCTTGGGTTTTTCTCCGCCCTGCCCCAGCATCATCGAGTACTCTGGAATGACGGCCCGCGATTAAAAGCACTGGATGCAAAACTTCAAGCTCTGGGCCTGGCGCCCAAAGAGCTCGGCAAGGGACGCAATGTCTGGTATTGCATGGGTTATACCTTAGCCTCAGGCAAAGCCGAATCTGTGGCGCTACACGACTGCGATATCACCACCTACGACCGTGAACTGTTGGCACGACTGATTTATCCGGTCGCCAACCCACTATTTAACTATGAATTTTGTAAAGGTTATTACGCCCGAGTTGCCAATGGAAAAATCAATGGTCGTGTTTCTCGACTACTAGTATCACCGCTATTGAGCGCGCTAAAGAAAACTGTCGGCCATACTGACTATCTTAACTATATGGGCAGCTTTAGGTACCCGCTCGCCGGTGAGTTCTCCTTCCGCCGAGATGTCCTCAGTGACCTGCGCATCCCTAGCGACTGGGGTCTGGAAATAGGCGTTCTCTCAGAAATGCATCGCAACTTTGCTAGCAACCGCCTCTGTCAGGTGGATATTGCCGATAACTACGACCATAAACACCAGAACCTCTCTCTCGACAATGATCAGGATGGCCTGTCAAAAATGTCGATAGATATCACCAAGGCACTGTTCCGCAAACTGGCCACTCAGGGTGTTGTCTTTAGTCATGAAGCATTCCGCTCCTTAAAAGCCACCTACTTCCGCATGGCGCTAGATATAGTAGAAACCTGCCATAACGACGCGATCATGAACGGCTTAACGCTGGATATTCACGAAGAGGAAAAAGCGGTAGAGATGTTTGCCGAAAACATTATCAAGGCCGGCGAAGTATTCTTTAACAGCCCTATGGAAAAACCGTTTATCCCGAGCTGGAACCGCGTAAGAAGTGCAGTGCCAGATATATTTGAACAACTGACCGCTGCGGTTGAAGCGGATGCGGCTGAATTTGGCGGACAGTAATAATAACCATGACTAAAGATACTGAAAAAGATTCCAACCAATTATTTAAAAGCGTCAGACACCATATCGAAGTTATCTACGATAAGGTTGAGTCGGTTGATTACAGCAGACTCAGTAATGAGCTGATTGAAATTATGCGACTGCAGGAAATCGACACAGCGCCAACCCGCTACATCAATCACTGGGATGAAAGTGACTGTCTAGTAATTACCTATGGCGACAGTATTTTGCAGGAGGGGGAATCGCCCCTTCACAGCCTAAAACACTTTCTTGATAAGCAAGTAAAAGGCCGTATTAATGGCGTACATATACTACCCTTTTATCCCTTTACCTCAGACGATGGCTTTTCGGTTTTGGACTACTCAAGCGTTAATGAATCACTGGGAGAATGGGCCGATATTGAGGATATAGCAGCAGACTATCGATTGATGTCAGATCTGGTTATCAACCATTGCTCGGCGCGCAGCCCATGGTTTGAGAATTTTATTAAAGGCCGCGATCCCGGGCGAAACTTCTTTGTCACTGCAAGCCCCGAAGATGATCTAAGTAAGGTTGTTCGCCCGCGTACCAACCCACTTTTACGTGAGGTAGAAACCGCCGAGGGTACTCAGCACGTCTGGTGCACCTTTAGTCATGACCAGGTTGACCTGAACTTCAGAAATCCCGAAGTACTCAAACAATTTGCCAGCATTATTCGTCAGTATCTCGACAGCGGCGTGCGACTATTTCGACTCGATGCAGTGGCCTTTTTGTGGAAAGAATTGGGAACCAACTGCATTAATCTCGACCAGACCCATGAGGTTGTCCGACTGTTACGGACACTGATTGAACATGCCCAATCTGACGCCGTGATTGTTACCGAAACTAATATTCCCAACCGCGAAAACCTCGCCTACTTTGGCAACGCCAACGAAGCTCACTGGGTGTATAACTTCTCCCTGCCACCCCTATTAGTCAACACTCTGGTAACCGGTGACTGTAACTACCTAAAACAGTGGATGATGAGTATGCCGCCCGCGCGCAATGGCACCGCCTACTTTAATTTTATCGCCTCCCATGACGGCATAGGTCTGCGCCCTGCCGAGGGGCTACTCGACGACAGCGAAATAAATACGTTGGTAGAAACCATGCAACAGTTTGGCGGACGAGTTTCATGGCGCGCCGTGGACGAGGGCACAAGCAAACCCTATGAAATTAATATCTCGCTGTTTGATGCACTGCAGGGAACCCAGGCCGGGCCGGATCAGTGGGCGCTGCAACGGTTTATCTGCGCCCATGCGATTATGCTTGCCCTGGAGGGCGTTCCGGCTATTTACATCCACAGCCTGATGGGTACCCGAAATGACGAGCAGCGGGTCGAAAATGCCGGGCATAACCGGGCGATCAATCGTCACCAGTGGGACTACTCTGAACTGGACGCGCGGTTATCAAATGCTGACAGCAACGAGTCGCAGGTATTTTCTGGTCTTAAAAAGCTGCTTGAAATCCGTCGAAAACAGTCGGCATTCCACCCCAATGCGACACAGTTTACGCTGCATCTGGGCAGTAAATTGTTTGGCTTTTGGCGACAGAGTATTGATCGTCAGCAGAGTATTTTCTGTGTTAGTAATATTAGCGACTCGGTGCAGAGCTTGAATCTCTCCGATATCAATCTGATTGACAATGAAAGCTGGGTTGATCTGATTAGCGGGTTGAGCTGTAAACAGAAAATGCAGGCTATCGAGATGCAACCCTACCAGACCCTCTGGGTTACCAATCGAGTTGATGGTTAACTTGTCATTTTCTATAAGTTAAGTGAAACTATCTGCTGAAAATATTCACTCAAAAAATAAAAACCATTGAACGAGATAATAGGAATTAGCAGATTATGAAACTTGAAACACAGGCAATCCATGCTGGATTTAACGATGACCCAACCACCCGCGCGGTGGCTGTGCCGATCTATCAAACGACTTCATACAGTTTTCGCGATACCCAACATGGTGCCGATCTGTTTAATCTCGCTGAGCCGGGAAATATTTATTCACGAATAATGAATCCGACCTGTGATGTGCTCGAGCAGCGTGTTGCGGCAATGGAAGGTGGAGTCGCCGGACTCTGTATGGCATCAGGTATGGCCGCAATCACCGGCACTATTCAGACCCTGTGCCGCGCCGGCGACAATATGGTTAGTGTCAGCCAGCTCTACGGTGGCAGCTACAATTTATTTGCTCATACCCTACCCCAGCAGGGTATAGAGGTGCGCATGGCCTCCGGTGATGATATAGCCGCTCTGGAAGCGCTTATCGACGACAATACCAAAGCTATATTCTGTGAGTCGATCGGCAACCCTGCCGGCAATGTTGTAGATATTGAAGCTCTGTCGACTATGGCTCATCGCCATGGCCTTCCAGTTATTGTCGATAACACCGTTGCAACACCCTACCTGTGCCGTCCGTTCGAACAGGGTGCCGATATAGTTGTGCATTCGCTGACCAAGTATATTGGCGGCCACGGTACCAGCATCGGTGGCATGATTGTCGACAGCGGTAAATTCACCTGGAAAGATAATCCACGCTTCCCACAGTTCAATACTCCAGACCCCTCCTACCACGGTGTGGTCTATGCAGATGCCTTTGACGCGCCATTTATTGGCCGTGCACGGGTAGTCCCTCTACGCAATATGGGTGCCGCTATTTCGCCGTTTAATGCTTTTTTAATTCTCCAGGGACTAGAGACATTGGCACTGCGTATGGATCGTCATGTTGAGAATGCTATGGCGGTTGCCAGTTATCTTGAAAGCCATGAGTTGGTCAGCTGGGTAAACTATGCTGGACTCTCGAATGATAAATACTTTGAACTGGCCAAACGCATTTGCTCTGGCAAGCCCTCCTCAATTATCAGCTTTGGTATCAAAGGTGGTGAAGCAGCCGGTGCCAAGTTTATCGATGCACTGCAGATGATTAAGCGTCTGGTCAATATTGGCGATGCCAAGAGTCTTGCCTGTCATCCGGCCAGCACAACTCACCGTCAGCTAGACGAGGAAGAGCTAGCTCGTGCTGGCGTTAGTTCAGACCTGGTTCGTATCTCGGTGGGTATAGAGCATGCCGATGATATTTTGGCGGATATAGAACAGGCCTTAAAAGCCACGGTCTAGTCGCTGATTCGCTCTGGCTTTTATTGACTCTGGCAGTAAGATTTACGCTGCCAGAGTCTACTTTCAGAGTAGGCCTCTTTAAACCGTTTTCGGATTCTCTGCAGTATTCACCAGAGTCAGCAAAAAGCGCTCTGCTGCCCCACTCTTATCCTCAAGGCTTTCACGGCGCACCAGTATTTTTTCACCATAATAGGCGGCACAACCCTGAATAAGCCCCTCAGCCACGTCACCCATACAGCGTGGTGACTGATAGATAACTTCCATACTGTTGTCGGTATAGTCAGTGCACTTGAAAGTTGGCGGCGACGCATCCGGGTAAAGTTTTTTCACCTCACCATGAATAAAACCATCGACCTTGTGTAACAGCGCGAAAGACGAATTAAGACCCTCAATCCACTGGGGATAGGCGGCAATTAATTCGGCAAACAGATACATACCAAAGGTTTTGGTCAGATGCACCACCGAGACATTAATTTTTTTACTCAACACAACAATCATATCGATCAATTCAGTGTGATCGTAATTGCCAACCGTTGTATAAATACCGCCGCTAGCAGGTTCCGCCTCGGCGATCACCTCATCGACCATTTCGAGTCCGTACTGTTCTTCAACCAGATACAGAAACGATGTAAATAACATCCCTTTCATAACCCCTCGCCATTCGCCATTCGCCATTCGCCAAGAATTTACAGTCAAATCAGCTTACATTCTTTAATAGGCAATCTCATCATAAGCTTGCCTATAAAGATTAGCATAGGTTTTAATTTAAGGTTTTTTTATTTACAGCCGCACCAGCGCTATCTATTTACTGCGCACCACCTGATAGTTACGGCGTAAATATTTAAGCGGCACACTCCAAATATGCACCAATCGCGAGAACGGAAAGAGTACAAAAATACCCATACCGAGCAATATATGCAGCTTGTATATCCAGTGCACCGAATCAATGCTTGCCGCCGCAGTGGTCGGATTAAAGATCAAGATATTCTGCGCCCAGCTCATCAGCTTAAGCATCTTCTCACCATCCATATGCCCCGCAGAGACAAAGATTGATGCCAAGCCGACCACCAACTGTAAAAACAACAGCAACAGAATACCTATATCCATAGCCGAGCTGGTCGCGCGAACCCGCGGATTGGTTAAGCGCCGCACAATCAAAATACACATGCCATAAAAGCAGATAACCCCAAACAGCCCACCAGCAGCCATAGCAATAAGCTGCTTAGTTGGCGCGGACTAAACACCCAGACTACCCAGCCTCCTTCACACGATTATAATTATCACTAAACCGCACAATATCATCCTCACCCAAATAGCAGCCACTCTGCACCTCGACAAGCTCCAATGGCAAACTCCCCGGATTCGTTAAACGATGACGCTGACCAATCTGGATATACACCGACTCATTCTCCGAGACCAACTGCTCTTTCCCATCTCGCTCAACCAGAGCAGTCCCAGTTACCACAATCCAATGCTCGGCACGGTAGTGATGCATCTGCAGAGATAAACTCTCACCGGGATTAACCTTGATCAGCTTGACCTGAAAGCGGTGCCCCTGACCGATGGAATCGTAACTGCCCCATGGACGCATAACCTCACGGTGAGAGAGATGCTCAGTTCTGCCCTGCTGATCCAAACGCGCAACCAAGCTTTTAACCTCCTGAACACGGCTTTTATCGGCAACAAGAATGGCATCTTTGGTATCCACAACAATTAAGTCCTCCACCCCAATGGCAGCAATCAAACGCCCATCGCTCTGAAAGAAACTTCCCTTACAATCCTCTGCCAGCACATCCCCCCACTGCACATTGTTATCGCTATCCTTTTCAGCAGCCTCCCACATCGCCGACCAATTACCGAGATCTTTCCAGCTACTGTGCAGCGGAATCAACCAGGCATTGTCTGTCTTCTCCATAATGGCGTAATCAATAGAGTCACTGGGACAGAGATCAAACGCCTGCTCCGAGAGTCGAATAACCCCCACCTCAAGCACCGACCGGCGATAGGCTCTCTGGCAGTGAAAAAACATCTCCGATTGCAGCTCTTCTAACTCTTTTAGATAGGCACTGGCTTTAAACACAAACATGCCACTGTTCCAAAAGTAATCACCACTGCTGAGATATTGTTCAGCCGTGGTCAAGTCTGGCTTCTCAACAAACTTCTCTATCTTCTCCCCCTCGGAGATTGATCCACCAGACCCACCAGTAACCTTGATATAACCAAAACCTGTATCCGCCACCGATGGCGGCACGCCAAAAGTAACCAGCTTGCCGCTGTCTGCAAGCTCCAACGCCGCCTTTAGAGCAACCAGGAAGGCCTCCTGATCGCCGATGAGGTGATCGGCCGGCTGCACCAGCAACAGCGGGTCTGCGCCCTGTGAGAGCGCCCGAAATGCCGCCACAGCTATGGCCGGTGCGGTATTGCGTGCAATGGGCTCAACAATAATGGTGGCACTGCAGTCGACCTCCTGCAGCTGCCTGGCAATCATAAAACGTTGCTCCTCATTGCACACCACGATGGGACTTTGCAGGTCAGCAACGCGGCTTACAGTTCGCTGCAGCATAGAGTTTTCACCATTGAGTTTTAATAGCTGCTTGGGCTGTTTCTTTCTGGATTTAGGCCATAGACGGGTGCCATTACCGCCTGAGAGAATTACTGGTACAACGTTTTTCATCAGTGGCTGATGGCCTGTTTCACCCTTTTCAATTTCACTGTTCATACTGCCTCCCTGTATTTTTAAAATTCCCTGTTTACCAGCAGATGCCCTGGCAGTTTTTTGCGTACTTAAATGAATTCCCGAGACCCACCAGATCGATCACTGGCATAAAGTGCTCTGCCTGACGGGCAGCATCCTTTGCGTAATCCGTATTGTGGCCGACCACCAACATATCGGTGGTATTTACCAGCTGCTCAATATTGATGCACCGTGAATAGCTTAGCGGCTGATCTTCACCCATTAGCAATAGGTCTTTAGAAGTGACATTTGGGTCGAAATAGCTAATATCGTGGCCGCGCTCCCGCAGTTGTCTGACCAATTCGAGCAGCGGACTTTCGCGAGTCATCTGTATGCGCCTTAAAGGTTAGGCCAACGATACCGATCCGCTTTACCTTGCAGTCAACAATCATCGACAGTGCATGTTCTATATGCCGGTTATTGGAATTGATAATGCTGTCAATCAACGGTGTGCTAACACTGTTATCAGCGGCCAGGTGCATAATGCCGCGGGTATCTTTAGGCAGACAGGAGCCACCAAAGGCAAAACCGGGTCTCAGGTAGTATGGGGATAGATTAAGCTTGGTATCCTTAACGAAAATATTCATCACTAGATGACTATCTACACCCATTGCTTTACATAGACGCCCGACCTCATTGCCAAAACTAACCTTAAGACCATGCCAGGTATTGTCTATATATTTAACAAATTCAGCCGCCTCAATACTGGTTTCAATTAACTCACCGGAAAGCCCCTTATAAAGCTCGACTACAGCGGCAGAACTGCGCTGGTCAACAGCGCCAATCACAGTTTTTGGAGGCTCATAAAAATCTTTTATAGCGCTACTCTCACGCAAGAACTCCGGGTTAAAACAGACGCCAAAATCCCTGCCGGAAAACTTTCCTGAGTGTTTTTCCAGAATCGGCATTAAAATATCTCGAGTTGTTTTAGGCGGCACAGTGCTGCGGAAGACCACCACATGGTAATCGTCTTTAACCGCCAGAGCCGATCCAATCTGCTCCGCAGCCATACGTAAGTATTTAAGGTCGCACTCACCATCGGGCCCGGCTGGGGTGCCGACACAGACCATGGTTATATCCGACTCCATTACCGCTTGGCGCGAGTCACATATGGCCTCAAGGCGACCCACACGCCTTGCATTGTCTAGTAGCTCTCCCAGACCCTCCTCGACGATGGGCGACTCACCGCGGTTTAAGGTTGCAACTTTTGCAACATCCGGATCAACACCAATCACTGAATGCCCGCGATCGGAAAAACAGGCGGCAGAAACAGCCCCTACATAACCCAGCCCAAGAATACTTATGGTTGGTTTTGCTGCGATCTCGGTAATCTTTGAAGGGTCAAAATTAAAAATCAGAGGGTTGTCATTAGCCGCTGGAGATGGACTGACATCCAAGTCCGACTTCAGCACTTTGGACCTCTTGAGAATAGGCCGCTGTGCCGATGGCTGAGTGGTTTTCTGAATGGTTTTCTGAGTGGTATTCAGCGGTTTGCTGGGTTCCAGAACTGTAGTATCGGCATGCATTACCGATGTATCTAATCCGTTTTCATTTAACATTATCTCTCCCTGTGGCATGGCAGCCATTGCTAATATATCTGAAATAAAATATCTCTATTTCAGATCATCGCAAACTCTATGCCAAGTATTTTTAAGAAGAGTTTTTACATTTTATATCAATAGGTTATAAAGCTTTATTAATAATATAGATTAATTTTATTTTACACCAGAAACCCGAGCTTTTGCATAATGCATTGCACATCGCGATGTGCAAAATAAAACTCACCAATGTTTCTGCTTACGGTAGATAGTTGAGGGACTGACCTCTAACAGTGCCGCCGCTCTCGGCACATTGCCACCACAGCTAGCAATCGCCTCCTCAATAGTATTTTTCTCCACCTGCCACAGGGGTTGAACTGCTCTTGGTTGTGAGCCATTAGAGCCTTTTAATGAAGAGCCCTTAGCGGAGAAGGAACCCTCAGCGTCACTTAATAAAGAGCCCTCGGCTTCACTAAATGAAGAGCCATCAGCGTCTTTTAATAAAGAGCAAGAGCCCTCAGCTGCTCCTGATTGAGAACCTCCAGCCCGACAAACTCCTCCAGATACCGACGAAAGCCCCGGTTCGTAAGCATCATTACTCTCCGCATCGCCATCAAGCGCCGAGCGAATCATCGCCTCATCAATCACCTTCTGCTCACAGAGCACCACAATACTGTGAATAATGTTTTCCAGCTGGCGAACATTTCCCGGCCACAAGTACCCACGGAGAAACACCTTGGCACCCTCACTAAAGTGCTTAAAAGCCTTTTGTTCAGCTCTGACAAACAGCCGCAGAAAATGCTCGGCCATAATAACCACATCCTCACCGCGATCACGCAGCGGCGGCAATTTGAGCGGAATAACATTGAGTCGATAGAAAAGGTCCTCGCGGAATTGACCGAGCTCGACTGCCCTACCCAGAGTGGTAGAGGAGGCGGTCAATAACTGAGCCGTAAACGGATAGGTCTGGTGGCTACCAACCGGTGAAAATTCACGCTCCTGAATAACCCGTAGTAATTTAGCCTGCAATGCTAGAGGCAGCGTCGTCACCTCATCGAGAAAAAGGGTGCCCTGACCAGCCGCAGAAAACAGCCCCTGATGTTCCGCCGTAGCACCGGTAAATGCGCCCTTCTTATGGCCAAACAGCTGCGACTCAATAAGATGTTCGTTAAAGTTCGCGCAGTTTATGGCAATAAAAGGCTGTGACTTCCTCGGGCTCTGCAGATGGCAGGCTCGGGCCACCAGTTCTTTACCGGTGCCAGTCTCACCAGAGATAAAGATCGGTATATTAGCCCGCGCCGACTTGGTGATTCGTTCAAACAGGCGGTACATGGCCGGATTGGCGCTGAGCATACCGTGAAAATCAGTCGTCACCGGGGTATTTTTTTCACCGCTAAAGCCAAACAGCCCCTGATCTCTCAGTGCCGCAGTAACTACCATACGCAGCTCATTATTATCCCAAGGCTTACTGATAAAGCGATCGATAACACGCCGATTAAAAGCATCTGAGAGAGATTCGAGATCACTAAAGCCACTGAGAATAATACTGTGAACATCCGGCCAGACAGCTTTTATCTCACTGAGCATCTGACTGCCTTGCATTCCCGGCATACGCTGATCTGATATGACCAGATCCGGACGATTTTCAGTGGCGAACGCCAGCGCCTGCTGCGGGCAACTGTAATCCACCAGATTAACGCCCAGTCTTGCCAGACAGCGTGTAAGCGATGAGAGCATGCGCCGCTCATCATCGACCAACAGAATAGTAGGTTGACTATTATTCATTTTGCACAGGTCCCTCCTGTTTAATTTTTGTTTGCTCAAATAGCGTTATCTGTTACTGCTATCTCTGGTGAACAAGCAAAATGCTTCCTGCAGAAATACTGCAATTATTTTTTCTTGTACTTTTTGTCCCTGTGCTTTCCATTCTTTTTAGTTGCTCAATAGCAGATTGTCAAATCCACTGCCGCTTGTAGCTGAGAGCTTAGAGCTTTAGCTCAATCCGGCGATTGGCAACACAACCCGGAAAGAGGCTCCGCAGCCCTCTTTACTGCGGACATAAATCTCACCGCCATGCATCTCAACCGCCCCCTTTACCACGTGCAGGCCCAGTCCTGTACCTTTGCCAATTTCCTTGGTGGTGAAAAATGGATCAAATATTTTCGCCAGATTTTTCTCGGCAATACCACAGCCATTGTCGGTAATTTGAATCCACACCATCGCCTTATCACGGCCCGTGGAAACGGTAATCAAACCACGTCCACTTATAGACTGAGCGGCATTAACTAGTAGGTTGAGAAATACCTGACCAAGCTTGCCTCCATGGCAGACTACCGGAGGAATTTCGGCCAGACAGACTTGTATCTCAGCCTTATACTTAAGCTCACTCGAGGCTATATTAATGGTCTTTTGTAGCAGGCTATTAACATCCTCAGCGCTGGCTTGAGGCGCACTCAGATAGGAGAAATCCGAGAGGTCAGCAACAATCTGCTTGACCCTTTGGGCACCGTCAATAGAGTCGCCAATTAACTGATCTATATCCGTTAACAGATAGTCAGGATTAATCTGATCGGTAAAAACCCGCAATTTATTTAAACTCTCAAATAAGCTGCCAGGTAGCCGCTCAGAAAAAGCGTTGGGCAGCGTACCTGCCGCCGAGTACTCGGCGGCAAGTATGTCAAGAGATTGCGCCTGCCGATAAAGCAACTCGCGTAAATCAACTAGATAGTCACTCAGGGTATCCAAATTGCTAGCGATAAACCCCACCGGATTATTGATCTCATGGGCCACCCCAGCGGCCAACTGACCAATCACGGCCATCTTTTCCGACTGAACCAGTTGCTGGCGGGTCTCCTGCAACTCAAGTACCTGCTTCTGTAGATGGCGGCTCTGCTCGGCAATCTTTTGATTGCGCAGATAGAGCTCTTGATTTGTCTGGTAGAGCTCGCGACTTTTCTCTTCGAGAAGTTGCTCAGCCTGATTGCGAGCCGCAATTTCACGACGCAATTTATTTTCCAACAGTTGAGGAGAACTAACTTTCTCAATCATTTATAGGCACAAAATAATTGTCGGGTAAAGCCTGCAAAAAAACCTGCCCATTCATGGCAATCTAACTCCCTATTTAAAAAAATTAATGCGTAAAAATTCTCATGCCACATCTACGCCTTAAAAAAAACCGCAGGTTAAAATCAACCGGTTGATCGTATTTTTTCGACTCAATATAAAAGTTTTCATTGTAATGAATAATCGCAGCAGAAATTAAACCTTCGGCAACACATGCAGGCAAAAATGGCGACCTATAGTTAACCTCTAAAATATCTGGATTAATCTCAATACAATTAAACGATGGCGCTATAAATCCTGGAAATGCTTCTTCTACAGCCGTATTTAACTGCGCATCATGGCTTTTAAGTAACTCAAATGTATTTTTAGCCTGCCCAACCCAGAGCGGATTTATCAATACCAACTCGGCAAAAAGATTTACCCCAAGTATCTTTGATAGCTTACTGGCCGGCATCTCAATCAATTCTGCGGCGCGCTCAAGCAACTGGAACAGGGTATTGTCCGGATAATCAGCCGCGGGGGAATAGACGCCTCCCAGCGGCGTTCCGCACTTATCCATTAAATCGAGGACAAGCTTTTCATTAAACTGTTTCTCTAAAACATCAAAAGCAGCAGTAAGAACAAAACCTTTCATAAAATTGGCAAACCCAACAGACCATTTATACGATTCATTATAAAACCACATTAATTCACTTATGTATAGTCCATAGCCGCGCTATCAGCAACTATTTGGTTTTGTTTTGTTTAATTACATTTTCTCATTAGACTGACTGCATACAATCACAGCTGATACTGCAAGCCAATTTCCACTATCTGACGCCGATATTCGAGCGTTTCTATGGCGTTACGCTCAACCTCCCTGCGCAGAGTAATCATTCCTCTCAGCGACCTAAACACTAGCGGTTGGCTATAAACAAACTCGGCGATCAGCCCTTTTCTCCGACTACCAGAACTTCCGGTCTCTGACTCTTCTGGTGATAACTGCTGATTTAAATAGCCTCGCCAGTAAGTCTGAGCGTTGATATCAATACGGGCGCCACTTCCCAGTCGATAGTTAAGACTGGCTGTAAGCCTGTGATAATCGAGGTCCCGACTGCCCTGGCCATTGTCACGGGCAAAGTATCCACTGAGATAAAATGAGCTGTCGATATTTTTATGCAGCGCTTTACTAAAAACAGCGCCATAACCATTTAGTGAGTATTCCAGCAGTGATGATCCGCCCTCTGGATCAGTGCCAAGATCATTGTGCAGAGCAGTGTAATTGCGTAATTTATGATAGATAAAAAGCCGTAGATTAGCGCCCGATTCTGCCTTGTAGCGAAAACTCGGCTGTAGGCGAAACTCGTTAAAATCTATAGCCTCAAGCCCAACATCCTTATAATCCTCTCGATAGTTGCGTTGAGCAACCTCAGTCAGCAGGGACCATGAGTGTTTTTTATCCGCGTAATAAACCAGCTCTGCACTGACACTCGCGGCATCAAAACTAAATCGATTATCAATCGAATCACCCTCACTGGTCTCGGCAATTTGACGCTGGGTTTGGCTGAAATAGGTATTGCGCTCACTGCGTATATTGGCGCTCAACATAAGGTTGGCTTTCTGTTCACCGAACTTAAAGCGCCCTATCCAACGCAGATAGCCATCAACTCTTGAGTTATCAGCAGCGCTGCTAGTGGCGCTGTAAACCCGTTTATCCCATTTGAGACGATAACGCAGGTTGGCTTTTTTACTGCTGTCCTCTAGCTGATTATCCCCCTGAAACTCAAACTGCAGCGTTTTATACTCTGCATTGCCTTGCACAGAATCAGGAGATGAAAGTTTATAAGGATTACTGTCGAACCCGACACTGACAGAGCCCTGCAGAGAGTCGCTGGCAATCAGCATTGGGCTGGTAACGGAGAATAAGATAATAATCCAGATTGCTAGCTTGATAACTGCCCCCTGGATTTTTTATCATTTTCTATGATGTCCAGATATTGCAGAATCTCATCAAAAAAGGCCTGATCATTCAACGAGTAATAACCGGGGATTTCCCAGATCAGTACTTTTGGTGGTGACAGGCGAAAATCGTCGCTGCTCAGATAACCTTTTAACGCCCCGCCAAAACCGCCGCCGCTTTTGGCTTTATTACTCACTCCGGCGCCAACATAATGGGCGAGAAAGCCATCAAAGTTAAAGTTCAGACGGCCTTTGCTATTACTGGTGCCAACCAACACAATCTGCGGCGCTGCCAACTCACCAAACAGATTACCCTCGTCCTTGCCCTCCTCTCCACTCTTATCTACAGCGACTGTCTGATAAAGCTTATAGGGCTCTTTGCGGTATGACTGCTGACAGAGTTCCAGTGCCGCTCGTTGCAAACTACCATGATTGTGATCCTTTCCCACCGCATAGCTTTTAAACGTTTGCCTATCGATTCCCGAGTAGACCTTGCTAGCTTTGATTGAATGGGCGGTTAATCTGGCAATGGTTCGTGCGCCATGATGATTCCAATGATGATCCCGGGCAAAGAACATCAATTTATCCTGTGGTGACTCAAACAGGCTATCAATCTCCGGCACCACAATCTTTCTATCGCGAAGCTGCTGCAAAAAATTGCTATAGGACTTGCGAGCCCGCGGTATATCGTAGTTGATATGACCGAGGTATTCGGGATGTATCAGCGCCCGCCCCGGAATCGGCACCATAACCAGCGCTGTGCCTCTGGACTGAAGTGCCCTCTGCAATAGCTGTAAATTCTTATAACCGGACTCTCTGGGCCCATAGGCGCGCTTTAAATCCATATTTCGATATAGCCAACCCCTGTCGCCTTTTTGCAAGAGTTTAAAATTCTTAAGGAAATTGCCGCTGTAACTCTCAGGGCGAGCCGCTGAATCACAGAGCTGAGTTTTAGCGGTCAGGGTATTCTCTGCAATCACCACAGAAGAACAGAGCAATACAAGGATAATAAAGCCTATTCGCCATCGATCTAAAATCATTTACTGAGCTCCCATGCTATCGGCCCAGCGGGTAAAAATGCCCGCCTGATCAGCACAGATAAATAAGCTCGATAGAACACCCGGCTGAAAAATTATCGCTTGGGTGGCAACCATTTTCACAGCCTCTGCACCTCGATTTTCAACAACCACAAAAGCACTCTTTAAGGGGTTAATAACCCGAGCACTGGTTTCACCTCTGGGTATATTTACAAATACAGGGTGAGCGGATTTGGCGGTTTGCAAACCGACCTGTGATAAATATGAATAATTGTGCACAGCTAATAGAGCACGACGGGAATCGGCTACCAAATAATCGTCTATCAGCCTTACCGAGCTATTATCAACCACCAGCGAATAAGCCTGATTTGGCTTTAGGGTGCCCTTCCAGAGTAACCCGTTAATCTTATCGCCATAGGTTCCGGAAGGTAAATAGATAAACGCTGAGGAACTGCAATAAGACTCTGTGGATAGACGCTTGCCCTTGACCCTTACGATTAACTTTTCCGGCGAGCGCTGCTCGTTTCGCAGATCAATAACTCGCAGAAAAGCGGAATCCTTGGGTGCCAAATCATATAGGGCCGCTTCATTGGCTAGACTGTTAACAGAAATGCCAATAACAGAAATACCTATAACAGAAATATCCTTCAATAAAATGGCTAGTTTCAGTATCAAAGATGTAAAAATTAGCTTCTGTTGGTGTTTGTGTAACATTTCATCTCCCTATCTCTATATTCAAATTGTTGTGGATGCTATAGATTTCCATGAAAAGTGCCCTGAGAACTGCCCTGAGAACTGGAGTGTAAATAAACCTCTGAATAGGCCACTGCTAGATAGCGTTCAGGGATTTCCCAGATCACTAGCTTTAGATTTGTTGCAGAGGGCAAATAATCATTTAAAAAATCAGCCATCGGGACTATTGGCCCCTGCCCCTGTGCTGCGAAATTATGCATATCAGCAGACAGCGCCTGTTTTAATGCACCGGCAAAATTCCAGCGTCTATCCGCACTGAAACTGGTTCCCAATAAAACCACTTCAGGTAGATCGCTCACTGGAGAGAAAAGCGCATCATTAGTCGCTAATAACAAGTCATCGCCTTGCGCGTAGGTTTGATAGAGCTCTATGGGCTCTGCTACAGGCATTAGGCTATCGAATAAGGGTGATAGGGGTAGAAAGTCGAGTAAATCTCCCTGCAACAACTGCGTTCCAACCGGCTCGGTAATAAACGCCTGAGGGCTCAATCTTCGCTGTGGCAGATGCTTATAAAATAATTCTGCTGTAGTGAATGCGATTAACTCTGCTCCCGCAGCGGTCCAATGGGTATCAGTCTTTAGATAGAGGGATTCTGGTTGCAGGTGATCGTGCATACTCCTCAAGCCATCAACCGTCAGAATAGACTCCTCTTGCAGCCTATTAACAACCCGCGAGTAGGTGTGATTATGCAATTTCGATGGTTGATGCCGGCCTGTTTGAGTCGCCATCAACCTTGCCTTGGAAGGCACTAATACAACCACTAAATCGATATCTCGGCTGGCCAGCTGCATTGAAGCCCTAGTAATAAATTCCATATTGTTCACTAACGCCTGCTCTCCATCCGCTGAACTTATAAATTCTTCATCGGAAAAGAACCAGCCATCATCACCGACTATCAGCCCCTTTTTTGCTTCCTTGAAAATTCTGTATTGAAAGGCTGTCCAAATATTTAAACCAACCTGCTGCAGCGAAAAACCGTTGTCGAAGCGCTGTTCTATATCCCGTGCCAGCTTTCCCGACAGTATCGAATGTCGGTCAACATTATCCAGCGAATCGCTTTCAATATTGGCCCAGCTTGCTATACCTGCGCCAAACACCAGCACCAAAAAAGCCACCATAATTAGTATTTTATTCAGACTTGCTGTCATTACAAAATCCTTAAAATTGGAAGTAGAGGAAAGCAGAGTAACTCTCGGCTGAGAGCTTAAATATCGCCAGCAGAAACACTGGCACTATTGCTAAACCTGCATAGGTAAAGGGAACAGCACTGATGATCGAATCAGCTCGCTGGAGTTGTTTTTGCTGCTCTAGATGGCGCTGATAAAAGCCCCGAACAATAATCACTATCCAGGCCAAACCCAGTGTCGAGAGCTGCAGAGATGTAATCTGCCCCGCGTAAATCGAACTTAACTGAAATGTTTCATTTACTGGAACTAAGGCGCCATATAGGGTCAGTGCCTGACCTAGGTTCTCAGCACGAAAAACAACCCAACCCAACATGACCAACAACAGGCATAGCAACCATCGCAGCACAGAGAAACCGCTTGCTGAGGTATCCACGCCTGTGGCTTTTTCCACCGCCAAAATACAGCCATGCCAGGCACCCCAGATTAAAAACGTCCAATTGGCGCCATGCCATAAACCACCCAGCAGCATGGTTAAAAAAAGGTTGCGGTAGGTCATAAAACGACCGCGCCGATTGCCGCCCAAAGGGATATATAAATAATCCCGCAACCAGCTGGAAAGGCTGATATGCCAGCGTCTCCAGAACTCTGTTATCGACTGACTAATATAGGGATGAGCAAAGTTTTCCGCAAAGCGAAAGCCCATCATTAAGCCGAGACCAATAGCCATATCCGCATAACCAGAAAAATCAAAATACAGCTGAGCTGTATAGGCTAACACCGCTAACCAGGCGTCGAAAAAGCTCGGATCCTGCAGGGCAAAACCCTGATTAACCAGCGGTGCAAGACTATCGGCGATAATCACCTTTTTGATAAATCCGAGCATAAATCGCTGCACGCCCTGAGCAAATTTATCGACACTGTGGCTGCGCTGGGAGAACTGATTTGCAACATCTTTGTAGCGCAAAACTGGTCCGGCAATTAATTGCGGAAATAAGGCAATAAAGGCGGCGAAGTCGATAATATTTTCCGTGGCTGGGGAATCACCCCGATAGACATCAATGATGTAGCTGATCGCCTGAAAAATATAAAACGAAATGCCGATGGGCAAGATAACCACGGTTAATAACCAGGGATCCAAACCCAGTTCAGCCATTGCGGAATTAACGGTGGCGACACCAAAATTGGCGTATTTAAAATAGCCCAGCGCGCTAAGGTTTGCGCAAATGCCGACCGTAACCCATTGGCGCGCTCGTCTGGATCCGATACCTGAGTTAGATATACCTCGACCTATATAATAATTCCACAGGGTAACGGCTATAAATAACAGCAGGAAATCAACCCGCCACCAAGCATAAAAAATATAGCTGCCAATCAGTATTACCCAGGAGCGTTTACGCTCTGGCGTTAAATAATAAAACGTCAAAAATATTGGCAAAAAAACAAAAAGGAAAATATTGCTTGAGAAAACCATGCCTTTTCAAATCCTTTGAATGCACTTGCTTTTATTAATCGGAAAAAACTCTTTTATATAGGGCTGTCAGTTACTAACTATTTCTTACTTCTAGCAATCCTCAGGCCAACCTTAACGATTCTTTGATAGCACTATAAAAATCAACAGCTTAGAAGACGGCCAAAGAAATCGAAAATGGCAAAATACGAGTGCAGTTTGAAAATTTTTCGCATTCTGCAGTGCAATCTGCAAATACAGTCGCCAGCAATGGATTTAAATTTATTCAGAGTTGGAAGCCCATTGTTCACCTGAGTGACCGATTGATCGGGCTTAGGCTCTGGACTAATAGCCTAATGACCTACGCCAAACAATAGTTGGCGCAATAATTGCCATATATTTCCACCTACGAACAATAATTTACCTACAACATAGCTACTGGAAGGCGCCGTTTTTTTGGAAATTACCCGTGAAAAGGCCTGTCAGCGATTACATCATAGAGTCGCTACGCCGCTAAATTTAACTGTTGATGGCCGTCACTACAGTGCCGCGGATTGGAGTCTCGGTGGCTTTAGGGTGCGCGACTGGGATCGCTGGAATGATGGGGTAAAGATTGGCGATCAGTTGTCCTGGAAGTTCGAACTGCCCTTTCAGGGCTTTATGATTGGCTTTGATGTGATTGCTGAAGTGATGAGAATCAATCCCGAGACGGGGCATTTTGCCAGCAGGTTTATCGACCTGAGCGAGCGTCAAAAGGAATTGATGAATCACTTTATTGAACAGCTGATTCGCGGCGCGATGACTCCTCTTAAAGATACTATTTTGCGCATTGATTCTCCGGTAACCCCAGTCTCGACCGAACCTAATGCCAGCCCTGCTGAACAGTTACCACTGTCGCGGATTCCACTGCGTATGCTAATGATGTCACTGTTCTATATCAGCCTAGGAACCGGCTTATTTGGTCTGTTAATGCTAACGGTGTATGAAAACTTTCTGAGCTTAAAAGTTGATACAGCGGCAACATCTGTACCCGTTGAATCCATTGTCTCACTGGTCGATGGTCGCATTACCGGAGTATCCACGGTGATTGATCAACCGGTTCTTGAGGGAACAACAATACTCAGTATCGAATCACCGCAATTAAAAAAGCAGATCGCCGAAGCGAAAACCTCTATAGAGCAGAAGAAACTCGAACTGGAGGCGCAGCGTAAGCGCTATCTGGTGGTGATTGAAACCTCTGGTTCACTATCTAGTAAAGAGGCTCGTCTATTACAGATCGATATAGATCTGGTCGAGCAAGAAGTCAGTCTGGCGATGCGCGATCTTCTGGCCCTCTATGAGTATCAAGAGAATCTTTCCATACTCTCACCCAGTGATGGCCGCGTTGTGCAGCTGCTGCGCGATCGCGGTGCACTGGTTAAACGCGGTGAAACCCTAGGTATCTTTGAA
>CAWUVN010000035.1:0-10065 GCA_963925995.1 uncultured Pseudomonadales bacterium
CATCCGTGGTATCAAAAGAGCCGAGCCTAACGCCAGCAGAATTATGCTTAACCTCATTAGGAGTCTTGGTGACTATATTGATCACGCCGGCAAAGGCATCGGCACCATAGAGTGCGGAACCCGGCCCACGAATTACCTCTATTCTGGCAATCGCTTCTATGGGCATGCCTGTCCAGACTAAATTTCGATCACCCTGAAAAAGATTAGTCAGCGGAATACCATTTATTAACATTAATACCTGAGGGTTAAAGTCAGCATGAATACCGCGAAAGATGTACAGAGAGTTATAAAGAGGGCTGCGAGTTACATGCAGGCCGGGGACCGTCTCTAAAACCTGATCAATATCTCTGGCACCCATAGCCTGAATCTGCTGCGCTGTAATTACTGAGGCAACTGCCGGAGCCTTGGCAATTGGCTGAACACTACCTGTGGCAATAGAAACAAAATCTTCATCACCATAGAATCCAGCAAAATCAACATCCGAATTTAAACTATCCTGAGCCAAACTATTGATTGAAATTAGCCCTGCTACTAAAAATACTCCATACCGTTTACACATACTCTACACCTCCCAGTGTCTGACCTCCTCGACGCCTTTATAACTGAGCCGAGAGGTTCGCAAGGGAAAAAAACCTCCCTCCTGCTGATTACTTGCATCGATAAAACAGGGCATAGCACCCGCAGTAAAAGTAAATGTCGCCATATGATAAATATCCATTGGCGTAATACCTTCGTCAGCCAACAAAGCGGCACAGAGTGCCCCTCCATTTATTTTGTACTTCAGTCTGGTACTACTTAAATACTCATCTACATCAAAGGCCAACTTGACATACTTGCCATTACCGCAGCCAATAGAATGAGCAAAATCCATCATCGGTTTTATTCGCTCATCACTATCTACCAATGGGCGCCCATAGCCGTAAACACTGCGAAACTGCTTTAACTCTGCCTTTACTATTCGCTCTAAGTTCTCACCCTTATCCAGCCTGTCTTGAGCTCGCCAAAGAAAATCCAGCGCCCCTTTAATTGGCTTTAAACCATAAATGGTAGCCTCACTTACCGCTACAGCTCCAGACGCAGCTAAAGCACCTGTTGAGCGCGCTGTACCTGCCAAAGCAGCAACTCGGTTATTCCAGATTCGCGGATCGGGAAAGCTGGTGCATATCACCCAAGTAGCTTCAATTAACCGCGCAATCTTGGGCGACTCTTTCCCGGTTGCCGCATATAACAGATATTCCATCCATGGCTTATCGTTCAACTCGGTAAAAATATCCTTACCGCGCAAAACAGCTTTCCCCTCAAGAGACCAACCGCCCACTGAGGTTTGCCAATTATCCTCAAACTTCTCTAACTTACTGTGAACCGGCATACAGTTTTCCCAAAAATGTAGTTGTACTTACGGATTTAATTTGAAGCCATCAGCAAAAAAGGGGTACTTCCTCCAGCCGAGTTTTTCCTGCTCCAAAGCGTGAACGGCAGCACCGGGCAGACGCAATAATAGATAGAGCATCTCTGCCTGCTCAGGCAAAAAATCCAGATCAAAAAGCGCGGCCGCGGCAATACCAGAAAAAGCCAGAGGACAACCGGCAAACGTCTCAATCTGCTGACGATTATCTTGCAGCCAACTAAGATGTGGCGTTTGACCGACCTCGACCAGATGCGCCAGAGTCTTTAATACTGGTGTCGAACAGCTAATCCCATTGGGATCAAACCCCGGTGGATGCTCCATTGGCAACCACACATCCGCACGTCCTTCCTGAGGTGGGTTTTTAATCGTCTGTTGCCAGTCTTGCAGGTTGGTAGAGCAGAGTTGCCAGTATTCCATGGCATGAAAGACTTCCCGAGCACCTCCCAGATTACCTGCACCCACAGAGAGCGCGGCAATTAAGGCTGAAGCATGGGTTGAGCCACCAACACCCGCGCTCATCGCTGCTCTTACACTGTGATCCCGGGGGCCAGGGTTAGCCAGTGCAATAGCAAGGCCCTCCAGTAAGGCGGACTGCTGAGAAGTGGGTGGTTCCAATTTAAATAGCAGGTAGAGGTAATCAATATAACTAGCGTTTTTTAACAAATCACCATAGACATCATAGCCAGAGCAAAAACACTCTGCTGCTGCAAAGGGGTTATCTGTTTCTGGAATTTCACGCCAAATTTTCGTAGTGATCGTTTCGATCGGCTTATCTGTCATCCGCTTTGCAACACATTAGTCCGTAATCCGATTGGTGGTGTTTCACTTGGATCAATCCTGACATCCAAAACTGTCGGACCTTTGCGCGCGCAGATAGTCTTTATATCTAGGCAATTAAGGTCTGCTGGCGAATGAATAACATGACCAGGAGCACCCATGGCATTGGCCAGTGCGGCGAAATCTACTTTAGCCAATGTATTTGCAGTGGGCTCCCCTCCTGTTAGGGTTTGTCCGTGACGCACCATGCCGTAGGCACTGTCATTTAAAACAACAAAGATAATCGTTAACTTTTCTTCAACAGCAACAGTGATCTCTTGACCGCTCATCAACCAGCTGCCATCACCGGTGATACAGACAACAGGGGTATGTTTTACTGCCAGACTAGTACCTACGGCATTACCAATTGCCCAACCCATAGAGGCGAAATCTACAGAGGCACTAAACAGACCACCGCGCTCTTCTCGCTTGCCTGAAAAGCGTCTATCAAAAGGATGTAGATAGTGCGTCCCCCAAGCCAGACTGTTTCCGGTGTCGACCAGATAGCGTGTGTGGGGTGGAAATAGTCGAGGTAGATCGCGCATTAAACGCTGGGGTTTAATCGGTGTCGCGTCGGAGCAATAACCCTGCTCGTCATCAAATTCAAAATGCTTGGTAAAGGTTGCCTCTGACTCTGCACTGCTAGACTTAACCAGTCTCATATACCTTTTTGTATCTATGCCAAAGCGGCTGGCAATACGATCAAAGATGGTTTCTAAACAACCCCTGACATGTAATTTTGCCATTGGTGTTCGGGTTAAATTGGCTTCAGTGGATTCCACATGAACTAACTTGCCATTGAGCAGGCTTTTGGTGTCCCAGGCATTACTGGAAAACTCGCCAAATCGCGCGCCTATAGCAATGACTAAATCCACGTCAGGGTTAGCCAACACCTCTCTAGCGGCACTGTGACCGGCAAAACCAAAAACCCCTTTAAACTGAGGGTGATAAGGACTGACTAGCCCTTTCCCCTGAGGGGTCACTATCAGGTCAGCGCCGGTTTTAACCACTAATGTGAGAATGCTACCAATTGCATCACAGGCTTCATCGCCAATAATAAACACGGGATTTTTCGCTGTTTTTAACTCAGCAAACAGTTGATCGACGGCATGATCATCAATCAATTCAGGCCTATCCAATAAACTACCCAACTGATAATTAGCCTGAGTAATCGGTGTCGGCATCGCCATTACATCACGGGGTATGCTGATATGCGCAGGCCCGGCGGGTGAGCCCAACGCAGACATTATCGCCGCGGCCAACTTATGCTCAAATTGATCTATATGGGAAATTAACGTGTTGTATCTGGTGCAGTATTGATAGAGCCCAACAGTGTTTACACCAGTACAGGAGGAATCTTGAATAGCACCTTTGCCAAAGGTTGAAATGGCGGTTTGCGCGGTAATCACTAGCATCGGCACATTGTTTTCGTAAGCGGATGCAACGCCGGTAATCATATTGGTTGCGCCTGGGCCTGTGGTTGAGCAACAGACACCTAACTTACCGCTGTTTCTGGCATAGCCATCGGCCATAAATGCCGCGCCGGTTTCATGACGAGCGACCACGGCTCTTACACCACCTCGCCTTTCACTGCGTGCTAACGCATCATAGAGGGGCTCTATTGCACCCCCAGGCACGCCAAAAACATATTCCACACCTAGTTGATCTAAATAGGAGACTAACAAATCAGCCATTTTGGGGCCAATTCCATGAATCGCTTGAGTAACTGTTCTTTTATCCGCTTGAGCACCCAAACCTTGATCCAGTTCTGTCATCTTTTTGCCCTATAAAATAACAACATACAAACAGGTCTTAACCCTTTTTTTATTAAACTCAGTAATAGATCAAGAATTCTGTATTGGCAATAAAACATTCTTCCCTGAAAGGCTTTTTGACTTTATTAATTGCTGCCATATAGACAGCTGTCGCCCAGTGGTTACAATGCCTACCCTATTAACCAAATGATCATTATTGATTACTATGGACGAAATCAAAGATACCAATCCGATGCCCGAACAAAAACCAGATCTACAAAAAGCACAGCTCAAAAAGGAAGAGCCCAAGAAAGAGAGCCTGCTTTTAAATCTGGCCTTTAATATCGCCATACCAACACTGGTACTCACCAAGCTCAGCGGCGACGAGTATCTGGGTATTAAACTGGCGATTGTGGTGGCGCTTTCTTTCCCGATTATTTACGGTATTAGAGATTTCTTTAGCCGTGGAAAAATCAATTTTTTCTCCGCGCTGGGTGTTGTCAGTGTTTCGATGACCGGCGGTATTAGCCTGATGGAACTGGATGCGGTTTATATTGCCATTAAAGAGGCGAGTATTCCCGGGCTGTTTGGTGTGGCTACTCTGGTTTCGCTAAAAACCTCTCAGCCTTTAATCCATACGTTTTTACTCAATGATTCAATTTTAGAGACCGATAAAATAACCGCGGCTCTCAAGGCCAATAAGCGTGAGGCTGAATTTGATCAGTTGCTGATCAATGCCTCCTGGATACTCGCCGGTTCGTTTTTACTGTCTTCAGTGCTCAACTATTTTCTGGCGGTTTATCTGCTTACCGCAGCTCCTGGAACTGTCGAATTTAACGAGCAGCTCGGCAAGATGACGGCGCTGAGTTTCCCGGTTATCGCTGTTCCGGCAATGCTGGTGATGATTGGCGATATGTTCTATCTATTTAGCGGCATTAAGCGCCTGACAGGTATTCCTCTGGAAGAAATTATTAAACAAAAATAGCCAGGCTCGTAAATAGCTGTGCTCATAGTCAGAAAAGCTCTTAAATTAAAGCCTCAAACAGGGTAAAAAAATATGTGGTACGCAATTATCAGTGAAGATGTAGTCAATAGTCTGGATAAACGCCTGCAGGCACGACCTGCTCATCTGGAGCGATTACAGGATTTAAAGAATGATGGCCGCCTATTTGTCGCTGGCCCGCATCCAGCCATAGATTCACTGGACCCGGGTGAAGCCGGTTTTACAGGCAGTCTGGTGATCGCTGAATTTGAGAGTCTGGCGGATGCTCAACAGTGGGCTGATGCAGATCCCTATATGGATGCTGGTGTTTATAAGCAGGTAACCGTGAAACCTTTCAAAAAGGTTCTTCCCTGAGATTTGAAAATATGTAAAAAAGCTTCATTAGCTATAGCTAATGAAGCTTTTCAACAGCATCAAATAAAACAAGCTATGCCTAGAACTTGAATCGCGCTCCAAAAGACAAAGCGTCTATATCAATAACTGATTCAATATCAAAGAATTCAAAATCGAGCGTTAAATCTACAGACTCAGTCACAGCATAGGCAGCACCAATGCTATAAAAAACATCAGAACCATCGCCGGAAATTTCACCAGATGAATCTTCCATGCTTATATCCCAAAATAAATAACCCACGCTTGCCGTCAATGAAAAGCTTTCGCTCAAAGGCAAATCACCAGCCAATGCCAAGGTAAAGCCATCAAGCGAAAGGTCAGTAAATCCATCGCTTATAGAGCCCAGATCTTCATAACTTGCTTCAACAGCCCAATTTTCACCTAGAGAATAACCTGCTTTCAGAGAAAACGAGTCAAGATCCAGACTCCCTGCAACTACACCAGGGGCAGAATATTCTGCCTCACCAATTGATGCACCTACATAGCCGCCAGCAAATGCTGACAATGACATAGTAACCGACCCAGCTAAAACTGCCCCCAATAAAGCACTTTTTGTAATATCCATTTGCAATACTCCCAATTTTAATTTTAATTTTAATTTTAATTTTAATTTTACAAATCCACTTAAATTTGCATAGGTACCATATACAGAAGGCTTTAATTATGCAATTTAAGTATCGATATTTGTGAGTACAGCACTTTAATATAAGGCTCGTTAAATATTACCGAAATTACTACTCCACCCAAACTGAAGTCTATTTCAGATAGCGGATCATAGTTTAGGCGGCAAATGGTTATCATTTGTCGCCGATCAGAGTATTATCCACGCTTCTCCAACTGAACATCTTAAAATCATGAATTATCTATTTTTGGCAATCTCTGTTTTCGTCCTCTCCCTAAGCAATAATGCGTTTGCAGAAGAATCCGTAGAAGCTTCGGTTTCAGTAGAAAAGGTCTACCCGCTGGAAAAAACCGTTTATGTTAGCGATGAGTTTCTTGTGCCATTGCGCGAAACACCCTGTTCACGCTGCACTATTGTGCATCGTGGCATTAAGACCGGCAGCAAGCTGCGTCTGTTGGAAGTGGTTGATGGCTGGGCGCACCTGATCACTGCCAGAGGTACCGAGGGTTGGATGGAATCTCAGTATCTGGTTGACGAGCCGATTGCGCGTATAAAACTGAACCAGCAGCAAAAAGAACTGGCGGCGGTTAAAAAGCGTAATACTGAGCTGGACAGAAACTACAATGAGTTGCGTGAAGAGTCGAAAGCACTGCGCGACCAGTTGGATAACTCACTGGGTGACAATGAGACTGTGGCTCGTGAGCTGGCGGAAATTAGAACTATTTCCTCGGACGCTATTGCCCTTAATCAGCAGAATGAACAGCTGGTTAAGAATAATCATATGCTGCAGCGCGAAAACGATGCGCTAAAAGCCAATGTTGATGACTTGCAGAAAGATAAGCGCAATGAGTCCTTCCTGTATGGCGGTCTAACAGTATTTTTGGGCGCCATTCTGGTTATCCTGATTCCCAAACTGCGTGGTAGAAAGCGTTTTTCAGAGTGGCAGTAGAGAGCGGTAATAATGAGTCGCAATAGAGTGCGGCGCTTGAGAGCCGCAATAGAGTCTAGCTATAGATAAAAATTTAAGAGGTAGTAATGAAAAAAGCTGTTGTTTTACTTTTTATATTAGTAGCCGGATCTTTACTACATACATCTCTGGCCATTGCTGACAAGGCTGTTCTTGAAAAGCAAAGAGCGGAAAATCCAAGAGTAAAACTATTCACCGAGATGGGCGATATTGTTGTCGAACTCTTCGCAGATAAGGCGCCGATCAGCGTCGATAACTTTATTAAAAATACCAACAACTATCATTATGACGGCCTAATCTTTCACCGGGTGATCAAGGGTTTTATGATCCAGTCCGGCGGCCATACTTTTGATATGAGCTTCCGCGAACCCGGCCGCGCCCCAATTGTTAATGAATCCCATAATGGCTTAAGCAATATCCGTGGCAGCATTGCTATGGCGCGTGTTGCTGATCCAGATAGCGCCAAGGCACAGTTTTTTATCAACCATAAAACCAATAAGCGCCTCGACGCCACGGCTACAAGGCCGGGCTATACGGTTTTCGGCGCGGTTGTCTCGGGCATTGAAGTTGTCGATGCTATAGCTGCTGTCGAGGTACGTTCGATGGGAATGTATCAGGATGTTCCGGTTACCCCAATTCGTATTCTTAAAGCACGGCTGCTAAACCCAAAAACATGGACAGCTCTGCCAGAACCGAAACCAGAAACTATTGAACCGGCCTATGAAATGCCGGTTCCTCTAATTAGATAATGACTATGACCGCACTCAGTATTAATCTCAACAAGGTAGCCTTAATTCGCAATTCCCGCGAGGGTAATTATCCGGATGTTGTCGAACACGCCAAGGTCTGCATCGCCAACGGTGCCGATGGTATTACCGTTCACCCGCGTCCCGACCAGCGCCATATCCGTCCGGATGATGTACGTCGACTGGCGGCTTTGGTTAAGCCAATTGATACAGTTGAATTTAATATTGAAGGCAATCCTTTTGCCCCAGCGGTTGGCAGCTACCCGGGCTTTATTGAACTGGTTAAAGAGACTCATCCCGATCAGTGCACATTGGTACCAGATGGCGATGACCAGCTTACTTCTGATCACGGTTTTGACCTGCACAGTTCCGGAGAACAGCTACGCCCTATTATCCGACAGCTACATGATCTGGGAATGCGTGTTAGCCTGTTTATGGATCCTGATCTAGAACAGATTAAACTGGCTAAGCAGGTCGGTGCAGATCGAATCGAACTCTACACTGGCCCCTATGCTGCGGCCTGGGGCACTGAACAACTAGAGAGCAACTTCCAAGAACATTTTGCCGCCGCTGAACTGGCGACCAGTTTGGGAATGGGGGTCAATGCCGGCCACGACCTGAATCTGGATAATCTCGCCAAGTTTGCCAGTATTCCAAGTCTGCTCGAAGTCTCTATCGGTCATGCTTTTACAGTCGATTCTCTGGGCATGGGTATGCCAAAAGCGCTGCATGCCTACAAAGCACTGCTCGGTTAACCCAGCCTTGGACAGGGGCAAAACTTCACTCACTCTCTCCTGTATAGGTGCCGGGCGTGCCGGTAAAACTCTGTGCAGGCTATTTGCCGAACAGCAATCCGAGCTTGAAATTTCAATTGAGCAGATTATAAATCGCTCTAGGGCTTCGGCTGCAGAGGCGGTTGCCTTTATTGGTCAGGGCCAAGCTAGAGAAGGGTTTGAAAATCTGTCGCCGGCCGATATCTGGCTGATAGCTACGCCGGATAATGCCATTTCTGCGGTCAGTGAAAACCTCGCTGCATCTGGGGTGCTGCGCAAAGGTGATATGGTTTTTCACTGCAGTGGTTCTCTCAGTTCAGAAATTCTATCAATCGCTTCTGACGCTGCCTATCGCGCCTCGGTGCATCCGATACACAGCTTTGCCAACCCTCAAAACTCTATGCATGATTTTTCTGGAAGTGCCTGTGCTATTGAAGGGGATCAGCAGGCGAGCGCTATTCTAACTGAGTTGTTTACTGGGATTGGTGGCAATTGTTTTGCGTTGAATGCGGACAAAAAAGCCCTCTATCATTCCGCCACGGTGATGGCCTCTAATAATCTGGTGAGTCTTCTCAGCCTCAGTCAGCAGCTACTAGAGGCTGCTGGAGTGCAGACTAAAGGTGGCGATAATATTCTCCAATCGCTGGCGGAAAATAGTCTAAACAACTATTTCAATAGCGATGGGGTTGGCGCGCTAACCGGGCCTATTTCCCGTGGTGACCACAAAACTATAGAGGCTCATCTAGAGAGCTTAAAAGCGTATCCCGACTGGCAAAAGGTCTATGCCAGTCTTGGGGAGATTGCCGTTGGCCTCGCCGCACAACAGGGCTATACCAGCAAAGAACAGCTCGACACTATATCCAACCTTCTAAATCCGGTTAATAAAAGCACAAACTGAGTAAATATTGATGAATCAAACTGACAGCCCTGAGTATCTGGCGAAAAAATCATTCTTTAATCGTCTGATTACTGTCTATGGCCGCAAGCCAGTACTGGAAATACTCTCTGACAGCAGCCTGCAAATTTTCCGCCTGCATCTCGCCGAGTCTAATCGCTGTGGCGGTATTGTCGAGCAGATCAAATCTCTGGCGGCGCAGCGCGATATTGAAATCTGCTATCACAGCCGTGAGCAACTGGCGCGTATCTCGCGCAATAGCAAGCAGGACCAGGGCGTGGCCTGTGATATTCACTGTCAGGGCTATGAACCCTACGAGCAGGCCTTAGAACAGCTGCCTGTGGCAGGTCAGCAACCCTTGATCGCCGTGGATGGTATTACCAACCCACAGAATCTGGGTATGATTATTCGCAGTGTCACCGCCAGCCCCGCCCATGGTCTACTGCTGCCGGCCAAGGGCTGCGCAGATATTGGCCCACTGGTGATCAAGGCCAGTGCCGGAACTCTATTTAAGGGTAATATCCTGCGCTGTGATTCTCTCGCCCGTGCGCTTAAAGCGTTTAAAGATAAAGGCTTCGAGATCTGTACCCTCTCTTCCCATCAGGCGATACCGCTTGCGGAATTTAAACCGACAGCACCGGTGATCTATGTATTGGGCAATGAGACTGAGGGGGTTAGTAAAGAAATT
>CAWUVN010000036.1:0-38966 GCA_963925995.1 uncultured Pseudomonadales bacterium
CTTTCCCTTGCGTCTGTAAAGATGGCGACTGGGAGATTGTTCAGGGTCTGGAGATCAATGATTTCTCCCGCGCTAAGATGTCAGCGACGGAACAGGAACTGACTGAAGAGCGCGATGCTGTTCAGCACCTGCTGCCCTAGAAGTTAGCTGTTTGAAATGCAGTATTGGAAAAGCCGCTTATTTATGACTGGATAAGCGGTTTTTTTGTTTTTAAGTGTCCGCAAACGGGTTGCCCAGACTGAATAGTTTGCTACAGTACCGTTCATATTATTAGTGCGTCTATTTTAATCTTTTAAGGAGTCTTGTATGGCCTTTTCCGAGGTAGGAACAACCGCCAGTGATTTTTCACTGTTGAATCAACGCGGCGAAAAAGTCAGCTTAAAAGATTACCGTGGCAAGAAAAATATCGTGTTGTATTTCTACCCCAAAGCCATGACGCCGGGCTGTACCGTTCAAGCCTGTGGCATACGCGATAGCAAAGCCGAGTTTGAGGCTGTAGACACGGTAGTGATGGCGGTCAGTCCAGATTCTGTAGATCGACTGGTTAAATTTGAAGATAAGCAGGAACTTAATTTCACACTGCTGTCCGACGAAGATCATAAAATCACTGAGCAGTATGGCGCCTGGGATATGAAGAAATTTATGGGCCGGGAATATATGGGTGTGCTGCGCTCAACCTTTATTATCGGCAAAGACGGTACGATCAAATATGTGATGGGCAAGGTTAAGACTAAATCTCATCATGAGGATGTACTGAATTGGATTAAGGAAAATCTTTAAAAGCTTATAAGTTCTTTTTATAAAAGTATTTACGAAAGTAGTTTTAATTTTATCTAACCAACCAATAAAACGTTAAGGGTTAATTATGTTTTTTATCTCCAGTGCACATGCACAGTCAGCCGCTCCAACCGGTGATCCAGGAATGATGGGTTCACTGATTATGTTCGGTGGCCTATTTATTTTTATGTACCTATTTATTATTCGCCCTCAGCGCAAGCGTCAAAAAGAGCACAGCAGTTTGCTCGGCAGCCTAAGCAAAGGCGATGAAGTGACTATGACCAGCGGTATTCTCGGTAAAATCACTAAGCTAGAAGGGGATTATGTAGTTCTTGAAGTTAATAATAACCTCGAACTAAAATTCCAGATATCTGCAGTTCATGCAGTGTTGCCTAAGGGCACAATCAAAGCGATCTAATCTGGTCGATAAGTGGCTGCTTCGGCAGCCACTTCTGCTAGTATCAAGCTTATGATTGCCTATCCTGATAAGTTAGATCTCGCTCAGACGCCGACGCCGTTCTATCCCCTTGAGCGTCTCTCTGCGCAGTTAAAAGGGTTGGATGGCTCGCGTATCTGGATTAAGCGCGACGATCTGACCGGGGCTGCCACCTCTGGCAATAAAATCCGCAAACTTGAATTTCTTCTCGCTGAAGCGCTCGCCAATGGTTGCGATACTGTGCTTACTAGTGGTGGCATCCAGTCTAATCACTGCCGTGCGGTGGCGATTCTCGGCGCCCAGTTGGGGCTTAAGGTTCATCTGCTATTGCGCAAGGATTCACAACCACAGGCGGTAGGTAACCTACTGCTCGATCATCTTGCTGGCGCAACTATCAGTTATTACAGTCACAGTGATTTTAAACGTCTCGACAGCCTCTTTAAGCACTGGACTGAGCAATACCATCAGCAGGGCAATAAAGCCTATTCGATACCTACAGGTGGCAGTAATGGCACGGGTATCTGGGGCTATGTCAGTGCTGCTGAAGAACTTGCCGCAGACTTTGCTCGGCATAATCTCAATCCTCAAGCGATTGTTCTTGCCAGCGGCTCCGGCGGCACTCAGGCGGGCTTGATGCTCGGCTGTTATCTGCACGGGATACCCACCCCAATCAAAGCCTATGCGGTCTGTGATAACAGTGCTTATTTTGCGCGTAAGGTACGTGCTGATCTCAAGGATTGGAAAAATAGTTATCCCTCAGAGACTGATATCAGTGGTCTAAAGGCAGATACCTGCGACGACTATATAGGTCCAGGTTATGGACGGGCGGACCCTGAGGTTTTTGATTTTATAAAACAACTGGCGGCATTGGAGGGCATATTGCTCGATCCGGTGTACACTGGCAAAGCATTTTTTGGTCTGGTAGAAGATATTAAAAAGGGCAAGTATGCCAGCGCGGACAATGTTGGGAGTCACGATATTGTTTTTTTACATACCGGCGGTCTATTTGGCTTATTTGCTCAGCAGCAACACTTGGGATATTAAAATAATAAAAAGGGTTAATTATGTTTGAACAGATAATCGACACCATTAATGGCGCTGTCTGGGGCCCTGTGATGCTGATATTGCTACTCGGCACTGGCATCTATCTCACTATCGGTCTCAAGGGTATGAGTATTACTCATATTCCCTATGCATTTCGTCAGCTGTTTAAGGGGCGCAAGGGCAGTGGCGAAGGTGAGATCAGCCCGTTTAATGCATTGATGACCGCGCTGTCGTCGACTGTAGGAACCGGTAATATTGCCGGTGTAGCCACAGCCATAGGTATTGGTGGCCCCGGTGCTCTGTTTTGGATGTGGTGTACAGCACTGGTCGGTTTGGCAACTAAATATTCTGAAGCGGTACTGGCGGTTAACTATCGCGAGACCGATGAGCTCGGCAAAAAAGTCGGCGGGCCTATGTACTACATTAAAAATGGTCTCGGCAAAAAATGGCGGTGGTTGGGTGTTGCCTTTGCTATCTTTGGTTCGCTAGCGGGTTTTGGTCTGGCTAATACCGTGCAGTCCAATGCAGTCTCGCAAGTTCTTGAAAGCAACTTTCATGTGCCGACGCTGTACAGCGGTATTCTAATGGCGGTACTGGTGGGCATTGTATTGCTTGGTGGTATTAAGCGAATCGCGGTAGTTGCTGGCAAGCTGGTTCCCTTTATGGCGATTACCTATTTTCTTGCCACCCTTTGTATTCTTCTACTTAACGCCAGCGAGTTGCCTGCGGCCATTGTATTTATTGTCGATAGCGCCTTTAACGGTGCGGCTGCGACCGGCGGTTTTGCTGGTGCGACTATTATGTTGGCGCTGCGCATGGGTGTTGCCCGCGGAATTTTCTCCAATGAATCCGGTCTCGGTTCTGCACCTATTGCTCATGCTGCGGCTGAAACTAACAGCCCGGTTCGGCAGGGTACGATCGCCATGCTCGGCACTTTTATCGATACGTTGATTATCTGCACCATGACTGGTCTGGTTCTCGTGGTAACCGGCGTCTGGAACGGTGAACCTCAGGGTGCTGCGATGACGCTATCGGCGTTCAAAGCTGAATTACCCTATGGGGATATTATTCTGTCTGTCTGTATTGTGCTGTTTGCCTTTACCACCATGCTCGGTTGGAGTTACTACGGTGAACGCTGTGCAGAGTTTTTACTTGGCCCCAAGGTGATTGTTCCGTTTAGAGTGCTCTGGGTTATAGGTGTATTTCTCGGTACCCAGATGAGTCTTGAGCTCGTTTGGAAGATGTCTGATGCGCTGAATGGCATGATGGCTATTCCGAATTTGATTGCTCTGGTGCTACTGGCCCCTGTGGTATTTAAACTTACCCGTGAGTACTTTTTAGAGGAAGATAAGGCACAGCAAACAGTCAGTAAAGTTGACGGGAGTGCCGGATAATCCGGTAGTTAAAAAATGACAAAACCCAAGGGTCCAAAACTGGTCATAGCGATTTCATCAACAGCATTGTTTGATATGCGTGAGAGTCACGATATCTATGAAGCTGAGGGTGTTGCTGCCTATGCCGCTTATCAGCGCGAGCACGAGGACGATATTCTTGCCCCCGGTGAGGCTTTTCCACTGGTTACCAAGTTATTGCGGATTAATGAGAAACTCGGTGGCGAACCTCGCGTTGAAGTTATTTTACTCTCTCGCAACTCTGCCGACACCGGATTACGAGTGTTTAATTCAATCGCCCATCATGGTTTAAATATTACCAGAGCGGCTTTTTCCGGTGGTAAGTCACCCTATAGATATGTCTCGGCTTTTGCCTGTCATCTGTTTCTCTCGACCCATGCTGAGGATGTGCGCAGCGCTCTTGATAGCGGTATGGCGGCGGCGACGTTGCTGCCGTCTCAGAGCGGTTCTAGCAGTGCTTCAGATGCAGAACTGCGCTTTGCCTTTGATGGTGATGCGGTGCTGTTTTCGGATGCTTCTGAGCGAATATTTAAAGAGCGTGGACTGGATGCGTTTACTGAAAATGAAAAAGCTTCGGCGCGTATGCCGATGGATCCGGGTCCCTTTAAAAACTTCCTGCAAACGTTGCATAGTTTACAGGCGGAGTTTCCCGCTGATGAATGTCCTATTCGCACGGCATTGGTTACAGCCCGTGCAGCGCCTGCCCACGAGCGGGTAGTGCGGACATTGCGTGAGTGGGATATTCGTATTGATGAGAGCCTCTTTCTTGGCGGCTTAAGCAAAGGAGATTTCCTCAAATCCTTTGGTGCTGATGTGTTCTTTGATGATCAGCAGGTGCACTGCACCTCTGCTAGCGAGCATGTCGCCACGGGTCATGTTCCCCATGGTGTCGCCAACGAGAAGAAAAAATAGCGGTTTGCTCTCTATGGCTGTACTGCGTTCAAAAAAATATTCCCAGCTCGATGATAGCGAGATACTCAAACTCTATGCTCAAGAGCCAGTAGGGGAGAGTCTACATTTTTTGCAAATAGAGATTGATCAGCGAAATCTTGAGACCCAAGCAACTGGGGTGATTGACGATAACCGTAAAAAGGCCCGTCACTCAATTCTTTACTATCTGTTTTATCTTGGGATGTTTGTGTTCTTTTTGTTTCGATTTGGTGGGGATTTTATTTAGCTTAGTCGCGAAGGGTATCTAGCGCACCCATACCGTCAAGATTGGAGCGTATAATAATTTATTTATGGGCTGTACTCGGATAGTTCAAATAGGCCCTGTATCTATTCTTGAGATCAGTCTGGGCCCTGCTTATGGGTAGAGGTATTTCCAGATAGAGAGAGCACTCGTTTGAGCGCAGCGAGTTGTGTGAACGCTGGAAATACCTGTATCAATGGGGCCGATCTCAAGGGTAGACACAGGGGCTATTTCGCTCCAAACCAAAACCCTACCTAAAAATCAAAACGCCGCAAACTTAACCCCCATACCCAACAGCATAGTCGCAATAATAGTCTGCAAAATACGACCAGGAATATTCCGCGCCACCCGCGTCCCCAAATGAATGGCTGGTAGAGACCCCACCAACAAACAACCCAGCAACATGAAATCGACATTGCCTAGCCAGAATAAATGCCCCAGCCCAGCCACCAGTGTTAGGGGAACCGCATGAGCAATATCAGTACCTACTATCCGCAATGCCGGCATATGTGGGTAGAGCACCATTAAAACAGCAGCGCAGAAAGCCCCTGCGCCTACAGATGAGAGTGTGACAAAAATCCCAAGAAAAATACCCACCAGAAGAATAATAGAGTCATTTGCAGAGGAATCAGGTTTCGGTTCCGTCGCTGCTACTTTTCGTTTTAAGCGGCCATTGAGCAGAATAACCGACGCTGTGAGCACCAACATAACCCCTAGACTGCGGGTTAAAATTTCCTCGTAATCCGAGGAGTCTGTAAATACCTGACTCAGAACGACTGCAGTCATAAGAGACGCGGGAACACTGCCAAGGGCTAGCATCTTCACGGTGCGCCACTCAATACTCTTTTGCTTATGGTGGCTGACTACGCCGCCAGCTTTGGTGATCGACGCGTAGAGTAGGTCGGTACCAATGGCAACGTTATAGGGAAAGCCAAATAGGATTAGAAGCGGGGTCATTAGAGATCCACCACCTACACCTGTGAGTCCTATAGCCAAGCCAACGCCGGCACCGGCAGCTATATAAAGTAAAATATCTATTATCATTATTATGGTTTCACTATTTTAATTTCGGGTTACTTTAGCAAGGCTAAGGTATTCTAAGAAGTAATAGTTTTGCATATTTTTATAGCTTTATCGTATAGATAGGCGTATGTTTTAAACAATGAATTTGAGCGCCTTTAGCAATATGCGCCGTTCAGTCTTAAATGGTTCTCTGAGGACAAACAATGAAATTGCAACAATTGCGTTATATATGGGAAGTAGCACATCACGATCTCAATGTTTCTGCCACGGCTCAGAGCCTTTACACCTCACAACCCGGAATTAGTAAACAGATACGCCTGCTTGAAGATGAGCTCGGCGTAGAGATATTCACCCGCAGCGGCAAGCATCTGACGCGAGTCACGTCGACCGGCGAAGAAATCCTTAAGATTGCAGGGGATATTCTGCGTCAGGTTGAAAGCATCAAGCAGCTCACCCAACAGCACAACAATCCTAACAAAGGCAGTCTTTCGATAGCCACCACCCACACTCAGGCGCGCTATGCCCTACCGACGGTTATCGAGGGGTTTATATCCAAGTATCCCGAGGTGTCGCTGCACATGCATCAGGGCACACCGGTGCAGATTTCAGAGAAGGCAGCAGATGGCGGTGTCGATTTTGCTATTGCCACTGAGGCGATGGAGCTGTTTAGCGATCTGCTGATGATGCCCTGTTATCGCTGGAACCGCTGTATTCTTGTGCCCAAAGATCATCCTCTGGCCAAGCTGGCTGAGGTGCGGATTGAAGATGTTGCCGAACACCCGATTGTTACCTATGTGTTTGGATTTACTGGCAGATCAAGATTGGATGATGCGTTTAGCGACAAGGGTCTGACACCCAAGGTGGTATTTACTGCCACTGATGCCGATGTGATTAAAACCTATGTGAGATTGGGGTTGGGTATAGGGATTGTTGCTCATATGGCCTACGATCCGGTTCTCGATCATGACCTGGTTGCCATCGAAGCAGGCCATCTATTTGAATCTAGTGTGACCAGTATTGGTTTCCGTAAGGGGACTTATTTGCGTGGTTATATGTATGACTTTATTCATGCTTTTGCACCTCATTTAACCCGAGCTGTGGTCGATGAGGCAATGGCACTGCCTAATAAAGAGGCTCAGGAACAGTTTTTTGCACCGATAAAGTTACCGGTTTACTAATACGTCATTCCATCACCGTCATACCAGCGAAGGCTGGTATCTGTTGGTGATTCCATCTTTCTCTGGAATAACGGTATTGGAGTGCTCTGAACAGGAATCGGCAACATTAGATAGAGGCCCCAGCCTTCGCTGGGGTGACGTTTCTACGTTGGTATAAGGGTGGTGATGCTGAAATGTAGCAGCAGAAAAAAGACCCTACAAAAAATCCAAATCTACATCATTCATAATTTCTTTCAGTTCTTCATCTTCACTGGTCTTGGCATTCAGCACTTCTTTTACAAACTTAAAATAAACCGTATAAATTTCTGCATCCTGTCCATCGCGCTCAACAATAAAGAACGGCGCGCGATCGACATTGTGCAGAGCTGCTAACTGCATGCCCGCTGATTCAGAATCTGCTTCGTCGGCAATAACAATCATGTCGAGCTGTTCTAGCTGTCCTGCATTACGCATCTTCTCTTCGACTTCACCGCACTTTTTGCACGGAGAGCCATCGGCGAAGATTTTTTTGACCATGGTTATTTTGGTGGTGGCTGGCATAGCGATTACTTCTGTATGTTCACGGCGTGTAGGCCACATTCTTTCAGTGTGGCTTCTTCCCACCACCAGCGACCTTCACGTTCATGCTGTCCGGGGCCGGTTGGGCGGGTACAGGGCTCACAGCCAATGCTGATAAAGCCTTTATCATGCAATTCGTTGTAGGGTACGTCGTTGTCGCGAATGTAGTCCCACACCTGCTTGGATGTCCAGTTCGCAAGGGGGTTGAACTTGGTTAATTTGTCGTCGGGTCGGGCAAAGGCTTTATCGTCCTGCATAACCGGAACGGCGGCGCGAGTGCCTGGGCTCTGGTCGCGGCGTTGGCCGGTTATCCATGCGTCTACGGTCAACAGCTGCTTGCGCAGAGGGGCAATCTTGCGAATACCACAGCACTCTTTGTGGTCGCCGTCGTAGAAGCTGAACAGGCCTTTATCTTTAACCAACTTTTCTACTCGGCTGGCCTCTGGGTAAACTACATCGATATTGATGTTGTAGTGCTTGCGAACCTGCTCGATAAAGCGGTATGTCTCGGCATGCAGACGGCCAGTATCCAACGAGAATACCTGCAGGTCTTTACGAATCTTGTACGCCATATCAATAAGCACGACGTCTTCTGCACCGCTGAATGATATGGCGATGTTGTCGTGGTTTTCGAGTGCGTATTGCAGTATTTCTTGTGGTGTTTGTGTGGCTAGTTCGCTGTCAATATCGACGATGTTAGTGATGCTGCCCATTAATTTTATGTCCGACCGGTTGGAAAGGGCGGCACTATAACAAAAGCCTATCCGGTATAAAAATAATAAGCAGCTATAGGGTTATAACTTTTTGTTTTACTCGATGCTAATTGCACCGCTCTTTGTAACCACGTAAAGTGCAGATCAAATTTACTGGGGAGTTTTATCTGTGGAAATTGCATGTTTAGATTTAGAGGGTGTTCTGGTACCCGAAATATGGATCGCCTTTGCCGAAAAGACCGGCATAGAAGCCTTAAGGAAAACCACTCGCGATGAGCCTGACTACGATGTTCTGATGCAATATAGACTGAATGTTCTGCGTGAGAACGGTCTCGGCTTAAATGAGATTCAGGAAGTGATTGCAACACTGAAACCACTGCCCGGTGCGATTGAATTTGTCGACTGGTTGCGCGAGCGTTTTCAGGTGGTCATTCTCTCTGACACTTTCTATGAATTTGCCAGCCCACTGATGAAGCAGCTTGGCTATCCGACCCTGCTTTGTCACAAGCTAGAGACTGCCGAAGATGGCACGGTGGTGAATTATCACCTGCGTCAGGCCAACCCAAAACGTCAGGCAGTTGTTGGTTTTAAAAGTATGTACTATAGAACTATTGCTGCTGGTGATTCGTATAATGATACAACAATGCTTGCTGAAGCAGATGCGGGTATTTTATTTCATGCGCCAGAAAATGTGATCAACGAATTTCCACAGTTTCCAGCTGTGCAGACATTTGAAGATTTAAAAGCTGAATTTATCCGCGCAAGTAACCGAGATTTAAGCCTTTAGAGATTGTTATTGGCTAGTTTTCAGTTTCTAATAGAGCGCTTAAACGTTCATCGATATAGTTGTAAATATGAAGAGCAAAACTCCCAGTGCTGCAGACAGAATCCGCGAAAAGAAAAAGCTTTTTCTGAATCGTGAGCAGAAGATTATTGATGCTGCACTGGCGCTGTTTTTATCCGACGGTATCGATCGTGTAACCGTCTCTAGCATTGCCGTGAAAGCGGGTATTGGCAAGGGCACGGTCTACAAGCACTTCCTGACTAAAAATGAGATCTTAGTGCGTATTATGCTCGACTATGAAGAGAGCATAACGCGTACTTTGGCGGCTGGTATTGAAAAGGCCGAAGCTGGCGAGTCCGGTGCTGCGGCTAAGGCTTATTTTGATTCACGCCTGCAACGTCCTGAGTTGGATCGCTTGGTCCAGCACCTGGAAGTCCGCCTGATTGATTGTGAAGATGTGGCGCCACAGCTTGAGCAGTTGCACCTTATGCGCCGCTCTAATGAAGATTCTCTAAACAGTATGATAACCCGTCTAATAGACCGCGGTGTACTCGAAGATGTACCTCCTCATTATCACTATCTAGCGTGCTGGGCTCTGGCTCAGGGTGCTGTAGAACTGTGCTTTAGTCGCAGTTGGAACTACCGCCTAGATAGCGAAGAGTTGATGAAGTTTATTACCGGGGTTGGTGTCACCCTTGGTAATCGCGGCCAGTATCGCGATCCTTCCAAGGGCAAAACTTCAAGTTCAAAATCCTCAGGCTCCAAATATTCTGGCTCCAAGCCTGCCTCTGGCAAAACCTAATTGTTGTGGCCTCCAGTCATCTAGATAAGCTTTTTTCTGATCTGTTTGGCGTTCAGCAGCAATCCTCCAGTGATCTTCCTCCTGTTCATCTTTGGAATCCTACCCTGTGCGGTGATATTGATATTGTTATAGATCGTGAAGGGCGTTGGTTTCATGAGGGAGACGAGATTGTTCGCGCCTCACTGGTGAAGTTATTTGCTTCAATTCTAATTTGTGAAGCCGATGAGTATTTTCTAGTTACACCGGTTGAGAAGTGGCGGATCAAGGTCGATGTGGCACCGCTGTTTGTGGTTTCCGCCAGTCATGAGCTTAGGGCTGGGGTTCAGGCGATCACTCTGACAACCCTCACTGGGGATACTGTGGTGGTGGATCGAGAGCATCCAATCTTTATGGCGCCAGAATCCGAACTTCCGATGCTGATAGTGCGCGCTAACCTAACGGCGCTGATTAGCCGCAATACCTATTACCAGTTAGTGGACTGGGCTATGGAAGCTGCAGAAGACAATGCTGCTGAACAGGGTCTTTATCTATCGAGTATGGGAGAGCGCTTTTTACTTGGTAAGACCTCTTGAGCAGGCTTTTATAATAAAAGGTTTCAGATATAAAAATACCCGCATTTTCAGCGGGTATTTTTTTGTTTAAATGATTACATTAACTACATAGCCGGATAATTTGGCCCGCCAGATCCCTCTGGAACAACCCAGTTAATATTCTGGCTGGGCTCTTTAATATCGCAGGTCTTACAGTGTACACAGTTCTGCGCATTGATCTGGAAGCGCTTGCTGCCATCATCATTGGCAATCACTTCATAGACACCAGCAGGGCAGTAGCGCTGAGCGGGTTCATCGTAGAGTTCAAGGTTCTTATTAATCGGCAATTGCGGGTCAGCCAAGACCAGATGGCAGGGCTGATCTTCTTCATGATTCGTATTGGACATAAAGACCGATGAAGCTTTATCAAAACTTAATATGCCGTCGTACTTCGGATAGTTAATTTTGGCGCACTCACAGGCAGGCTTTAAGGTCTCGTGATCAGCAACTGGATCGGTGAGCGTCCATGGCAACAGCCCATTAAAGATATTGATATCGATAAATGCGTAAGCTGAACCGAGGATATTGCCAAACTTATGCTGAGCTGGACCAAAGTTACGCTGTATATGTAGCTCTTTGTAGGCCCAGGAGCTCTTATAAGCCGCTGCATATTCAATCAGGTCTGTATTGTTCTGCTCTGCGGCTAGTGCTGCAGCTACAGTCTCTGCGGCGACCATACCGGATTTCATCGCCGTATGGCTGCCTTTAATCTTGGCGAAGTTAAGGGTTCCTGCATCGTCGCCAATCAGTAATCCGCCGGGGAATGACATTTTTGGTTGTGACTGCAAACCGCCTTTTAACAGCGCTCGTGCGCCGTAGGTCAGGCGTTCACCGCCCTGAATATGCTTAGAAATCTGTGGATGATGCTTGTAACGCTGAAACTCATCGTAGGGGCTAACATGGGGATTGGTATAGGAGAGATTGGTGATTAAGCCCAGAGCCACCGTATTGTCTTCGAGGTGATATAAAAACCCGCCACCTAGAGATTTACTTTCATCTAGAGGCCAACCGGCTGAGTGAACCACAAGGCCGGGCTGATGTTGCTCTGCCGGCACTTTCCACAATTCTTTAATACCTATGCCGTAGTGCTGAGGGTCTTTGCCGGCATCGAGCTGGTATTTGGCGATTAATTCCTTACCCAGATGACCGCGACAGCCTTCAGAAAACAAGGTGTATTTGGCTCGCAACTCCATCCCCTGCATAAAGGAGCCTTTGTGTTCTCCGTCATGGCCAATACCCATATCGCCGGTGGCAATACCCAGTACTTCACCGCTATCACCGTAGAGAACTTCTGCGGCGGCAAAACCGGGGAATATCTCAACCCCGAGGTTTTCGGCTTGCTCCGCTAGCCAGCGGCACAGTTTGCCCAGACTGATAATATAGTTACCCTTATTATGCATGGTTTTCGGGGCAAGCAGGTTGGGGACTTTGATACTTTTGCTGGCATCTCTGAAAACATAAATATTATCGCCAGTTACCGGTGTCAGCAGAGGGGCGCCCATGGCCTTCCAGTCCGGGAATAATTCATTGAGGGGCGTCGGCTCAAAGACTGCGCCAGAAAGTATGTGCGCACCGACTTCGGAGCCTTTCTCAACCACGCAGACGGAAATTTCCGGGTTGACCTGTTTTAGTCGGCAAGCGGCACTAAGACCTGAGGGACCAGCGCCTACGATGACAACATCGTAATCCATATATTCACGTTCCAAGCTAATTCTCCGAGCAATTATTTGAGTGTATATTGTGTTATTTTAATCACTTGATGCAAGCATAGCCATATTCACCATAAATAGCCGTAATTTAACTAACGGGCGGGCTATTCAAGCTGACTCGCCGGTCGTATTCGTTAATCCTGAGCGGCTACCCAAGCTTGATTTGCACTACCTGTTTAGGCACTATGAAGGCTGTTAATCTGGCTGTTTTAGAGTGTTTGAACGGCTTTAATATTATCCGGTTGAAGTAATTAATTTTATCAATTTAATAAAAGAAAAAGGATATCCATGAAAATTCTGGTAGCCGTTAAACGTGTCGTTGATTACAACGTCAAGGTTAGGCCCAAGTCAGATGGAACTGATGTCGACCTGGCCAATGTAAAAATGTCGATTAATCCATTCTGTGAAATTGCCGTTGAAGAAGCTGTCCGGCTCAAAGAGAAGGGTGTAGCCACTGAAGTGGTTGCGGTTTCTATAGGTCTTCAGCAGTCTCAAGAGCAACTGCGCACAGCGTTGGCGCTAGGTGCTGACCGAGCGATTCTAGTCAATACTGATGAAACCCTCGAGCCATTGGCGATTGCCAAGTGCCTTAAGGCGGTTTGTGATTCTGAAGCGCCGGATATTGTCCTGATGGGCAAGCAGGCTATTGATGGCGACAACAACCAGACTGGCCAGATGCTAGCGGCGCTGTTGGGCTGTGGTCAGGCAACCTTTGCTTCAGAGTTGGTTATCGATGGCGACAAGATTAAGGTTACTCGTGAAGTCGATGGCGGATTGCAGACCCTTGCGTTGAATCTTCCTGCGGTTGTTACCACCGATCTGCGCCTTAATGAACCGCGTTATGCATCGCTGCCAAATATTATGAAAGCCAAGCGCAAGCCGCTGGACAACACCACTCCTGCTGATTTATCAGTGGATATCACGCCTCGTGTGAAGTTACTGGGTGTTGAGATGCCCGCTCAGCGTCAGGCAGGTATTAAAGTTGATGATGTGGCCATGCTGGTGGATAAACTTAAAAATGAAGCGAAGGTGATTTGATGAGTATTTTAATTATCGCGGAACACGATAACAGCAGCCTTAAGCCTGCTACGTTAAATTCTGTCACCGCCGCACAGGAAATTGGTGGTGATATCGATATTCTGGTTGCCGGTAGCGCTTGTCAGGCTGCCGCAGAGCAGGCCGCACAGGTTGCTGGTGTCAATAAGGTACTGGTTGCTGATGATGCCGCCTATAACAATGCTTTGGCCGAGAATGTTGCGCCCTTGATTGCTGAATTGGGAGCAGGTTATACCCATATTCTGGCGACCGCTACGACGACTGCTAAGAATATTATGCCTAGGGCTGCGGCTTTAATGGATGTTCAGGCGATCTCTGAGATCAGTGCGGTTGTCAGTGCCGATACTTTTAAGCGCCCAATTTATGCGGGTAATGTGATCGCTACGGTACAGAGCAGTGATACGATTAAGCTACTAACAGTGCGTGGTACAGCTTTTGACGGGGCTGCTGCGGAAGGTGGTTCGGCTACTATTGAAGCGATCAGCTCTAGTCATAGTGCCGGTATTTCCGAGTTTGTCGGTGAAGAGGTGGCAGCCTCTGACCGTCCGGAATTAACTGCGGCGAAGATTGTTATCTCTGGTGGTCGCGGTATGGCCAATGGCGAGAACTTCGATATGCTCTACAGTTTGGCTGATAAGCTTGGGGCTGCGGTTGGTGCCTCTCGTGCGGCGGTTGATGCGGGTTTTGTACCCAATGATATGCAGGTCGGTCAGACTGGTAAGATTGTTGCGCCGGATCTGTATATTGCGGTGGGTATCTCCGGTGCTATCCAACACTTGGCAGGTATGAAAGACAGTAAGGTGATTGTGGCGATTAACAAGGATGAAGAGGCGCCGATTTTCTCGGTTGCCGACTATGGTTTGGTTGCTGATCTGTTTACTGTATTACCTGAGATAGATTCTGCGGTTTGACATGTAATCTATTGTTTTATAGTAATTTATAAAAAGATTTTACAGCTAAAAAAGGCTCCAGATGGAGCCTTTTTTAGTTCTTTTTAATCGTTATTCCTTAGTCTTTCTTATTTTGCTTTTTGTCTTTGTGCTTCTTACCTTTATCGCCTTTTTCGTGCTTTTTCAGCCGTTTCTTTTTGGCCTCACGCTTTTCTTCGTCAGTCATATTTTCCCAGCGCTTGCGCAGCTCTTTGCGCTTTTCCGGCGGCATATCCTTAAAGCGTTCACGGGCTTTAATAATGCGCTTTCGTTCTTCAGGGCTAAGCTGTTTCCAGCGTTCAGCGCGGTTTTTAAAGTTTTTGTCCTGAGCTCTGCGCAGTAGCTTATGTTGCTGATGGGGTTTTAATTTATCCCAGCGCTTCTCCATAGGTGCCAAGTTTTCACGGGTTTCAGCGGGAAGTTTGTCCCAATTTACAGCTTCAATTGGCTGGTCGGCATAGGCGGGATGGGCGCTGATACCGAGCGCTGCGGCAAGTAATAATGTTCTAGTGATCACTTTATTTATCATCAGTTTCTTTCCTGAAGTTAGGTTTCTGCACTGGCTAACCAGTCGTAAAAATCGAGATCTTCATAGAGTTCAATAACAGGCTCATCAGCCTGAATATCACTAATGCTGATATTACCAGATGGCACTACTTGCTCCACAGGATTGATCAATACTGCAATAATAAGCGCAACTGAGGCCAATGAGGTTCCCAGTGCGGTCCAGAAGAAAGGTTTTCTGCACTGGCGTGACTGGGAGAGGGCATTGTTACGCGCCTGGGCAAGGCGAAATAGATCTTCACTGGCGGTCTCCTGTTCTTGTTCGAGCAGATTGTCGCGGAGAATGCCTGCGAGTTGTTTGTCGCTGATATTGCTTTCAGGCTTAGTCATAACAATAATCCTCCAGTGAATTACGTAGCGAGTGCATTGCTCTTGAGTAATGAGTTTTTACGCTGCCTTCGGTGCAGCCCATCGTTTTAGCCGTTGTGGCTGTACTCATACCGTCCCAACAACGCAGCATAAAGGCTTCGCGCTGACGGGTTGGGAGCTTTTTAACCGCAGCGGTTAACTGTTTAATTTGCAACTCGCGAACTAGCATCTGATCTGGTGTCTCTGAGTTGCGGCCCTCTGCGCGGTCTATTAGATCGCCGCCAAGTTCATCGGGTTTCATGCCCCAACTGGCGAGGCTAATAAGTCTATTTTTAACCCCATTGCGACGATAATAGTCGGTGATTTTACTGTTGAGAATACGATAAAACAGTGGTCGCCACTCGCCGGCTGATTTGGCTGAGTACTTTTCGACCAGTTTGTACATCGCATCCTGAACTATATCCAGCGCATCATCACGGCTGCCGGTACCCATTCGCGCCATATGGAAAGCTCGTCGTTCAATATCTTTAAGGAACTGCTCCATAGGCGTCGTATCCGTTAGCCGTGCAGAGATGGGCTGGCTCACAGAATACTCGCCTGTGAAATCACCTGATGCTTGTTGAGTCATTATATTCATTATTATAGCCAGCTCTATTTACTTCTGATCTCTAAAGAGTCAGCTGTTAACGATAGTCATCTTCTAAGGCTTCATCGAGCAGAAGCATAATGGCGATCCATTCAAGATAGTCGTTATCGTGGCTGGAATGCCTGTGCTTAAGTGATCGACGGTGCTGATTGTTATGATAATGATTTTTGGCCTTGTAATGTCTGCGCGCCTGCCATTCTTTATAATTGTGGCCGCTGTAATGACGGTACTTGGTAATTCTGTGGTGCTTTCGGTGAAGGTTTTTTAAATCACGACGGTGAAGGCTTTCTATATCACGACGGTGAAGCCTCTTGATTTCGTTACGATGATGTCTCTTTGCTTCGTTTCGGTGATGTCTCTTTATGATTTTTCGGTGTTCGCGATTTAGCTGTCGCTGAGGCTTGGAGTTGTGAAGAGCACGATCATGCTTGATGTGTTTGTGATCGCTGAATTTCTTATGCTGGTTTGACTTATCAGAATCAGCCAGCGCTGTGGTTGGAAAAGCTAGTAGTCCCGCGCTTAAAGTTAATACAATCAGTGCCTGTCTCATACCTTTTTCCTTGTTCTAAGTGACGCGATATACAACGACACTTAAGGAGATTGGTTGACCTCAGGCAGAGATTATTATGCTGAATTTTAAGTTAGCCCAAATCAGCCCAGATAGGGCAGTGGTCTGAGGGCTTTTCAAAACCTCTGGCATCGCTGTCGATACCTGTGGCACAGAGCAATTGCATGGCCGCTGGTGTCGCCAGAATTAAGTCTATACGCAGGCCGCGCTTGGGCTCCTGCTCGAAGCCACGACTGCGGTAGTCAAACCAGCTATAGCTGTTATCTTCATTGTTCATCACTCTAAAACTGTCCTGCAGGCCCCAGTCTTTGAGGTTTTGTAACCATTGACGCTCTTCAGGCAAAAAGGCGCATTTGCCAGTTTTAATCCAGCGTTTGGCATTTTCGGGCTTAATCCCTACATCTATATCCGCTGGCGCGACATTCATATCACCCATCACCAGAACCAGATCCTCAGCGCTAAAGTTATTCTGTAGATAATCGAGCAGGTCGGCGTAAAACTTTTCTTTGGCGGGGAATTTTGTCGGGTGGGCACGTCCCTCACCCTGGGGGAAGTAACCATTAATAACATGAACGGTTTGGCCATTAATGCTGTACTCGCCATGAATCATTCGCCGCTGTGCCTCTTCATCATCGCTGGCGTAACCGCGGGTTACCGACAGCGCAGGGTTTTTGCTCAGCAGGGCAACCCCATAATGGCCTTTTTGACCGTGGTATTCGACCTGATAGCCCATGTCATTAATCGCCTCGACGGGGAATTCCTGATCGCTGACTTTGGTCTCCTGAAGGCCAATAATGGCCGGAGAGTGCTGGTCGATAACTGCTTGTAGTTGATGAAGTCTTGAGCGTAAGCCATTGACATTAAATGAAATAATACGTTCGGGCAAGGCTATTTCTCTCCATTCTGGCGCAACACTAAAAGTTGCTTATTATTGGGTTTTGACGCTAATTGAATCTGGTCAGAGAGGATATAGCCGGCTTCTTGAAGCATAGGGTCAGATTCAGCAATATCTTCTTCCTCTTCCTCTTCTTCCTCAGCCTTATTTTTAGCTACTTTTTCTTCGGCTTCCGGCTTATTGTCTTTGCTACTGTCATCGGTATCAGCAAACTTGTCTTCTAGACCTTCTTTAACCTCTTCTCTAACTTCATCTTCATCTTCATCTTCATCTTTATTGGCCGCTTTCCATGCTTCTCGGTCAGCATAGAGTTCGAGGCCTTTGCTCTTGCGGCGTTGGTTTTCCAGGAGTAGCTGCTGATTATCCCATTCGGTCGAGCGCAGGCGGCGCTTGTCTATATTTAAATAGATGGCTTTATCGGCATCCCAGCTATCGCTAAACTCAAGCTGTTTAACTAGGTGAACAAAGTCCGGGTCACTGTTAATACGTTGTTGGTGGGCTGTATGCAATAGCGGCACATAATGCTTTACCCCTGCAGAGCGCTTATAGGGCACGGCGTGAATATTATCCCAGGGCAGGGCATTGTCCTTGTGGCTTTCGCCGACTTCTTCTTTATCGTAAAGCGAAGGAAACTCTATATCTGGCAGTACACCGCGATGTTGGGTGCTATCGCCAGAGACGCGATAAAATTTAGATATTGTCAGCTTGAGCTGGCCGCTGCTAAGGCCAGTGACATCCTGGACCGTGCCCTTGCCAAAACTTTGACTGCCAACCACTAAGGCACGGTCATAGTCCTGAATTGCACCGGCAAAAATCTCCGAGGCAGAGGCGCTAAGGCGATTGATCATAACCAGAAGAGGGCCGTTATAGACTGCTCGCGACGTGGCGCGCTGATCGCGGGATACCTGCTGATAGGCATTGCGAATCTGCACCACTGGGCCTGAATCTATAAATAGATCGGTAAGCATGGTGGCTTCGTGAAGAGAGCCACCGCCATTGTTGCGCAGATCGAGAATAATCCCGTCAACTCGCTCCTCACGCATCTCCATCAATAGTTTGTAGACATCTCTGGTAGTGCTTTTATATTCCGGGTCGCGCTTGCGATAGGCTTCAAAGTCCATATAGAAGGCAGGGATATCAATCACCCCAAGGCGCATTTCAACCCCATTCTGATTGATATTGATAATTTTGCTCTGGGCAGATTTCTCTTCGAGTTTTACCTTGTCGCGAACAATGGCAATAACCTCTGTGCTATCTGCTGAGTCGCTGGCACCATTAATCAGCTCAAGGCGAACCGTTGAATCCTTAGGCCCGCGAATAAGATCGACCACATCGTCAAGGCGCCAGCCAATCACATCGACCAGTTCTTTATCATCCTGGCCGACACTAATTATTTTATCTTCAGCTTTTAGAAGTCCCTGCAGATCTGCTGGGCCACCGGGAATAATCCGCGCGACCTTTGTATATTCATCTTCAATGGTCAGCTCAGCGCCGATACCCTCAAGGGAAAGCGACATATTGATCTGAAAGTTCTCTGTGGTGCGCGGTGAATAATAGGCAGTATGCGGGTCATAGAGCGAGGCGAGGGCGTTGACATAAAGCTGAAACACGTCCTGACTATCGCGTTGTAGCATCTGCTTTTTTTGGTTGGTGAATCGCTTAATCAGCAATTCTCGGGCTTTAGCGGGCTCTTTATCATTGAGCAGTAAGCGGATCATTGCGTCTTTAATACGCTTTCGCCAATATTCATCGCGCTGCACAGGGCTTTCCAGCCAGTCTCGCTCTTCGCCATCTAATATAATGGTTTCGTCAGCGGTGAAGTCGAACTCATAGTCGCTTTCGAGTAGCTCGATATTGGCTTGATGCTGGGCAATAGCCTGAGTCCGCAGGCGGTTAAACATAATAAAACCGGGGTTTACATCACCGCGACGGGCGAGATCATCAAGCTTGGTCTTCCACTTTGAGAATTCTTCGATATCAGATTGCAGGAAATAGCTTTTAAGCGGGTCGAGCATTTCAATGTAAGTTGTCAGGTAGCGTTCAGAGAGTTCGTCATTAATCTTCTGACCGTGATAATGGCGAGTTGCCAGTCGATCGAGGATCTCACGGAAGAGTGCGGTCTGCTCTGATTGCTTTTCTATTGGCCCTAGTTCGGCATCTGTGGATGCGTAGATATGACTATATAAAGTAGTGACGCTGATAAAACTTAAAAGAAGAATGACTATAACGCGCTGCATGGCTAATTTCCTGTATGGATGCCTAAGTTTACCAGAAGTGATTATAAGTAATATAGACAACGTAATTCTTCTCAAGCTTCCTATTTTTATAAGGTTGAGTTGCTGCTTTACGAACGCGGTGTTAGCTATTTTAGGAAGTGCAGATTAGGAGAGCCTTATGTTATGTCCTCTAATCTCAATTAGTGGACATAGCTAGACAGTAGGAAAGCAGGCTGTTAAAGTGCATAGCAATTAACCCAAGGCATATAGCCGCTATTTATAGCTACTGAGGAACTTTGACTCTAATGGCCAGCAAGTTTAAAGCGACCCCACTGTTTGATGCTCACAAAGCATTTGTCCGCTTACCTATGGGTATGTCCATGCTCGACGGCTACCCGGATTCAAAGCAGTTTATCGAAACCCTGAGTAAAGCCATTCCCGATGTTCGTCAGGATCTTTTGCATACTCAGGCATTCCTTAAAAGCTACAGCCGAAAATCTGAAGCCACATTTCGCGGCTATCGCAACGAGGTTGAACGCTTATTACTCTGGGCATGGACTGTCGCCAACAAGAGCGTTATCCAGCTTAAGCGGCCAGATCTAGAGGCGTACTTTGATTTCGTGCACAGTCCAGCTGTAGCCTGGGTTGGCAGTTCGGTTCAGGATCGCTTTAAAATAATCGGCGGAGAGTCCCGTCAAAACGAAAACTGGCGGCCATTTGCCGTAAGAATCGCCAAAGAAGATCGTAAAGAAGCCTTATCTGAGGGATTGAGTGTCGAAGTTAGCAGAGACGGGCACCTGTTATCCCATGAAGCGATGAAGATCTGCTATTCCGCGATTTCTTGTTATTACGACTATCTCACCGATGAAGGTTACGCCTTTGGCAATCCTATACCCGCGATTCGCAAGCAGTCGCCATTCCTTATTAAAGGTGCCACGCAGAAAAATATAAAGCGTCTCTCTGACCTGCAATGGGAATATGTTCTCGACTGTGCACAGCAAGCTGCAGATGACTCAGCTACACATGAGCGCACATTATTTGTTATCGCCATGCTTAAAACCCTCTATTTACGGGTCTCAGAGCTGTCTGATAGAGCCAACTGGCAGCCGGTGTGGAAGCATTTCTGGTTGGATACTGACGGTAATCGATGGCTTAAAGTGTTGGGTAAAGGTAATAAGATGCGCGATGTTTCAGTGCCAAGTGCCCTTTCTTCCTATATTGATCGATACCAAAAATACCGCGCTTCGATAAGCTCAACCTTTGGGGTTAATTCGACGCTGGTTGCCAAGAACCGCGGTGTTGGCGGTATGACCTCACGCCAGCTGAGACGTATTGTTCAGGAGGCTTTTGATCTGGCTTACGACAAGATGATCGCTGAAGGCTTTAGCGCTGAAGCGAAAGCACTGGGTGAAGCCACAACTCACTGGCTGCGGCATACTGGCGCTTCCCAGGATATTGCCACTCGACCTTTAAAACATATGGCGGATGATTTAGGTCATGCCAGTATGGGCACTACCGATCAGGTCTATATCCAGTCAGATATGAAAGAACGTGCCAGGTCTGGCAAGAAGCGGGATGTATAGTTTAATCAATAGTTTAATCAGCAGCTTGATTAATAGCAGCAACAGCTAGGCTTCTACAAAACACTTAGTTTTATTCCTTATTTCTGCTCTACCTTTACCACTCAAAATAGTTTTCTCAGTGCCTAAAATAGGCGCTGATACGCCCGTTTTACAGTCTTTTTTCATAAATGATTGTGAGTAATCACTATTCACTTTATACAGCACTAGCAACCCCTCTATCCACAGCTTGTATAAAAATTACGCTTTTTTAAGATTTATTGAATTATTATTCAAATATAATTGAATGATAATTCAATATGATGTTATTCTGGCGCCATATTAAATAGGTTTAATGCCATTAATTACCTGCCTTAAAGTCAATTTAAGCGGTACTGGAGTGAAGCTAAAAAGAGCACAAATTATGTCGAAAATTAGAAAACTAAACCCAAGAACCGAGCCTATTCAGAAGCGCGCCCTCGAGCGTCGAGCAAATATTCTGCAGGTAACTGCCCTGCTGCTTGAGGAGGTTGGTCAGGATGACTTGACGACTATTCTTGTCGCCAAGCGTGCAGAGGTCTCCGTGGGTACCCTCTATCACTACTTTCCCAATAAGTACGCGATTCTCCATGCCCTAGGCGAGCAGTGGCTTGAAGAGATTGAGGCTGCGCTAGAGGAGTTGGAAGGCTTTCGGATAGAGTCGCTTAGCCTTAAGCGCTTCGTAGAGATGTGTGTCGAGCGAATACTGGGCGCCTACACCGAGCAGCGTGGGCTATTGCCTCTGGTGCAGGCAATGAAAGGTGTTCCGGAGCTTAAAGATTTAGATGCTGTCTACAATAGCCTGATTACCAGCGCTATGGCACGGATGTTTGAGCGGTTAGAAGTGGCTGAGCGCCCTACCGAGCTAGCCAGGCTTGGAGTTGCCTACCATGAGATCAATCGCGCAATGCTATTGCTGGTGGTTAATCAGGGTAAGGCGGACAGCCTTAAAACATTAACTGACCTTAAGTATTTAAGTCTGTGCCTACTTGAGCGCGCTAAGAGTCAATTTTAAAGTGTTCCACAAATAATATAATACATTAAATAGAATCGCTATCTAATTGATATTAATGCAATTAGATGGCGATTCTTTTATCTCGTCTGAGTTCTCATGGTGACAAACTCTTCTGCCGCTGAGGGGTGAATACCCACCGTGGCATCGAAATGCGCCTTAGTGGCACCGGCTTTAAGGGCAATACCCAAACCTTGAATAATCTCTGCTGCATGCTCACCGACCATATGACAGCCAACCACCCTATCGGTCTGTGTATCTACAACCAGTTTCATAGTGATGCGGTCAGCGCCGCCACCAAGGGTTTGCAGCATGGGTTTAAAGTTTGAGGTGTAAACCGCTATTTCCTTGTACTCACAGCGTGCCTGCTCTTCACTGAGGCCGACTGTGCCCAGTTCTGGCTGACAGAACACCGCCGTCGGAATATCGCTGTAATCAATCTTAGCACTGCCATCACCATAGAGATGATCAATCAGTACCATAGCTTCCTGAATCGCCACTGGCGTCAGCTGAACTCGATCGATAACATCTCCCAGCGCATAAATACTCGGCTCTGCAGTGGAAAAATGTTCATCAACTACAATTGAGCCGTTATCGCGCATGACGACAGCGGTGTTTTCAAGGCCCAGATTAACCGTATTGGCCTGTCGACCTGTTGCATAGAGCACGAGATCAGATTCTAGCGCTGACCCTGATTCAAGGACAACAGACAAACTATCAGTAGTTTTATTAATCTCATTGATTTGCGTATTGAGATGAATATTGACCCCTTTAGCCAACATTCCCTCTTTTACCTTTTCGCTCATCTCTCGATCGAACGACTTAAGTAACTGCGGGCCGCGATAAATCAAATGTGTCTCAACACCCAGGCCATTTAAGATACCGGCAAATTCAACCGCTATATAACCACCGCCTACCACTACGGCAGTTTTCGGCAGCTTTTCCAGAGAGAACATCTCGTTAGAGCTAACCGCGTATTGGCTTCCGGGAAATTCCGGTATATACGGCCAGCCGCCAGTGGCTATAAGAATATTTTTAGAGCTATAAGTCTCGCCGTTAACGCTGACCAAATGGGGTCCTGCAACGGTTGCGCGTCCATCAAAGAGGTCGGCACCACTATTGTCGATCAGATTGTTGTAGATGCCGTTAAGTCGTTCTATTTCAGCGGTCTTATTATCCCGCAGCGTATCCCAGTCGAGGCTCGGTGATCCGGGAATAGTCCAGCCAAAGCCCTTACTTGCATGGAAGAACTCGGGAAATTGCGAGGCGTAGACAAACAGTTTTTTCGGGACACAGCCGACATTGACACAGGTGCCGCCGAGATAGCGATCTTCAGCAACAGCCACCTTCTTGCCTTTTGAAGCAGCCATTCGCGCAGCGCGAACACCGCCTGAGCCGGCGCCAATAACAAAGAGATCGTAATCAAATTCAGCTGTCATCTATGTTCTTCCTTAAGATTAAACCAAGCCAGTTTATCCTGCAGACTGACCACATGACCGACAATAATTAATGTCGGTGCCTTGGCACCAGCGTCACGAACAATGCCCGGCAGACTGTCTAAGTCGGCGGTAAACACCCGCTGCTTATCAGTGGTGCCCTTCTCGATTAATGCCGCGGGTGTATCTGCTGCAAGACCGTGATCTTTAAGTTGCTGGCAGATAGTTTCCATACCGCTTAACCCCATATAAAACACCAGGGTTTGATTGGGCTGGACTAATTCCGGCCAGTTTAGGTCCATCTCTCCGGAGCGCAGATGACCGGCGATAAAGCGCACTGACTGGGCGTGATCGCGATGAGTTAAGGGGATTCCCGCATAGCTGGCACAGCCAGAGGCGGCGGTTATTCCCGGGACTACCTGAAAGGGAATATTGTGCTCGGTCAGCGTTTCGATCTCTTCGCCACCGCGGCCAAAGATAAAAGGGTCGCCACCTTTTAGGCGCACCACGCGATTGCCTTCAAGAGCGTAGTCAACGAGCTTTTGATTAATATTATCCTGAGTTACCGGATGGTCACCGGCTGTTTTGCCAACATAGATTCGCGAGGCATCGCGGCGCACAAGGTTGAGTACCTCTGGAGAAACCAGTCGATCGTATAAGACTATATCGGCCTGCTGCATTAAGCGCAGGGCTTTAAAAGTGAGCAGATCCGGGTCACCGGGACCGCCGCCAACCAGATAGACTTCACCGGTTTTAAATTCATCGGTATTGTCGAGCTTATCGGTTAATAGGCGCTCGGCTTCATCGAGATTATTAGCATAGGCCTGCTCGGCAATCGGGCCGTAAAACACCTCTTCCCAAAAAGCCTTGCGGTCTGCGCCATTGGAGAACTTGGCTTTAACCCGCTCGCGAAAACTGCCGGCCAGTGCGCCTAACTTGCTCATACCTGCGGGTAGTAATGCCTCAAATTTGGTGCGCAGCAGTCTAACCAGTACCGGCGCATCACCACCGCTCGAGATGGCGATTTGAATCGGTGAGCGATCAACGATTGAGGGGAAGATTACTGTCGAGAACCCTGGGTCATCGACTACATTGGAAAGGATATTAGCCGCTTGAGCATGCTCTGAAACCAAACGGTTGAGATCGCGGTCATTAGTGGCAGCTATCACCATCACAATATTGGGTATATCTAGCATATGCTTATGTTCGTAAGCGGCGGTAACCAGATGCAGGCCATTACAGCCATGCTCCTTATCGGCGGCATCCATGGCTAAAAGGTCGGGGCAGAAGTCTTTGGCAACGATGGTAATAATGGCACTGGCCTCTTGCACCAGACGTACTTTGCGCAGGGCGATTTCGCCACCACCGACGACCATAATATTGCGGCCTTTAAGATTGTGGAATAGCGGTAGGTAATCCATTTGTTCTCTTTTTTAATACTTTTAGCTTGTTCTAGATACGAGGGAGCCTTCGAAGATCCCTCGTCGCTGCGCTCTGTCGGGTGACATATTGGGGTGTCAGGGAGACCCAATATGTCACTTAATATGGGTCAGTCCATTCATTAATGGTTGCAACACCTCAGGGACGGCAATCGAGCCATCAGCCTGTTGGTAATTTTCCATCACTGCCAAAAGTGTGCGCCCTACTGCCAGACCTGAACCATTTAAGGTATGCAGCAGCTCGGGTTTGCCATCGGCATTTCTGTAGCGGGCTTTCATACGGCGTGCCTGAAAATCAGCGAAGTTACTGCATGAGGAGATCTCACGGTACTTCTCTTGCGAGGGCAGCCAGACTTCAATATCGTAGGTCTTGGCGGCAGAGAAACCCAGATCGCCGCCACACAAGATAACTGTTCTGTATGGTAGGTCGAGCTTCTGCAAAATAGCTTCTGCGTGCCCTACTAGCGTATCCAGTGCATCCCATGAATCATTGGGATGAACAAACTGTACCATCTCAACCTTTTCAAACTGGTGCTGGCGAATCATACCGCGGGTGTCACGGCCATAGCTGCCCGCTTCACTTCTAAAACATGGTGTATGGGAAACAAATTTGATTGGCAGGTTATCGACGATTTCATTGCGGTAGATATTGGTAATCGGCACTTCTGCGGTGGGGATTAGGTAAAACTCGCGCTCGTCGTCGAGTTTAAACAGATCCTCTTCAAACTTTGGCAGCTGACCTGTGCCGTAGAGTGATTCACGGTTGACTATATAGGGGACATAGACCTCTTCGTAACCGTGCTCCTGAATATGGGTATTGAGCATAAATTGGGTCAGTGCCCGGTGCATGCTAGCGAGGCCACCGCGCATTTGTGAAAAGCGTGAGCCGGTAATTTTTGTGGCAGTATCAAAGTCGAGGCCATTGAGGGCATCGCCCAGATCCACATGATCTTTTACCGCAAAATCGAAAGCCTTTGGTTCACCCCAGCGACGTATTTCAACGTTGTCATCTTCGTCATTGCCGGCAGGTACTGAACTGTGCGGAATATTGGGAATGCCCTGCAAAATTTCATCGAGACTACCCTGCACTTCTGCAAGATTAGCATCGGCCTGAGCGCAATCATTTTTAATCTGCTCCCCTTTGGCTTTCAGGGGTTCGACATCTTCACCCTTAGCCTTCGCTTGACCGATCAGCTTGCCCATGGACTTGGCATAGGCGTTGCGCTCCTGCTGCAAGCTTTCAGAAGCTAACTGCAGTTGTTTGCGCTGAGCTTCAAGAGTGAGAAAAGCCTCTTTATCAAGGTCGTAGCCCTTGATTTTAAGGCTATCGGCAACGGCATTTAAATCCGAACGTAACAGCTTCGGGTCGAGCATGGTGGTTTCCTTAAACTATTTTGAATAGCAAAATTAAAAAACAAATTTACAATAAACGGGTAAGCCAGATTGAACAGCTGATGGCAACCAGACACAAAACAACGGTTGCCAGCACATAAACCAGCGCCAGAAAAAGATGGCCATTTTGCCACAAACCTAGGGCATCAAGCGAGAATGTTGAGAAGGTTGTAAAGGCGCCGAGAAAGCCAATCATTAACAGGCCGCGCATCTCTGCTGGCAAAGCGGCTCTTTCAACGATAAAAACAAATAATATGCCCATCACAAAGCTTCCCAGTACATTGACCGATAAGGTCGCGTAGGGAAATTTATGGCTGGTAGCATTAAATATCCAGGTGCTTACAGCGTAACGAGCCATAGCCCCCAGTGCGCCACCAATGGCAACAGCAAACCAATGCATTATTGTTTGTCCTCTTTATTCTTGTTATCGAGTGAGCGCAGGTAATCGAGCTTTTCTGATATCTTCTTTTCTAGCCCGCGATCACTTGGAAAATAATATTGCTTATCCGCAAGTTCATCCGGCAAATAGGTTTCACCCGCCGCATAGCCGCCCTCTTCATTGTGGGCATATCTATAGTCCTTACCGTAATCCAGCTCTTTCATTAAATTGGTTGGCGCGTTGCGAAGGTGCATAGGCACCTCGTAACTGGGCAGCGAGCGAACATCGGCCATGGTCTGGTTAAATGCACTGTAGACAGCATTACTTTTGGCGGCGATGGCAATATAAATCACTGCCTGAGCCAGAGCCAATTCACCTTCAGGGCTGCCAAGGCGCTCCTGTACATCCCAGGCTTTCATACAGATATCCAGCGCCCGAGGATCGGCATTGCCAATATCTTCACTGGCCATACGCACCAGCCTGCGGGCTATATAGATTGGATCACAGCCACCGTCTAACATACGACAGAGCCAGTAGAGGGCCGCATCTGGAGAAGACCCGCGCACGGATTTATGTAGTGCAGAAATCTGGTCGTAAAAATATTCACCACCCTTATCAAAGCGTCGGGTATCTCCCACTAATACCTGTTCAAGAACATGCTTGTCGATCACCGCCAGATCGCCCTGCTCGGTTGCCAGGTCATTGGCAATTTCTAAAAGATTCAGTGCACGGCGGGCATCGCCATCAGAAGCCGCCGCCAAAAGAGCTAGCGCTTGGTCATCGAGTTTGAGTTGACGTTCACCCAGACCTTTATTCTGGTCCGCCAGTGCTTGCTTAATAACGGTTATAATCTGCTGCTCTTCGAGGTTTTTCAGCACATAAACCCGGCAGCGTGACAAGAGTGCATTGTTGAGTTCAAAGGATGGATTTTCTGTGGTCGCCCCGATAAATACCACAGTGCCATCTTCAACAAAGGGTAAAAAGGCATCCTGCTGTGATTTATTAAAGCGATGCACTTCATCGACAAACAGTATGGTTTTACGGCCGCGCAGATCACGCTGTTCCTCAGCTTTAGCAATCGAGGCGCGAATCTCCTTAACCCCAGACAAAACCGCTGAAATACTCTCAAAGTGAGCATCTGCAGAGGCGGCAATAATCTTTGCTAAAGTCGTTTTACCAACTCCGGGTGGCCCCCAGAAGATCATTGAGTGCAGCGCCCCGCTCTCAATCGCCTCGCGGAGCGGTTTGCCAAGGCCGATAAGATGTTCCTGGCCGTAGAAGCCGTCTAGAGTCGCCGGCCGCATCCGCGCTGCCAGTGGTCGATACACTTGTTGGCTAAACAAATCAGTTGGCATTATTAATAACATCGACCCCATCAGGGATTTGGAAAACAAACTGATCCGCAGTGAGTGGCGGGTTAATCTCCAGCTGGCTGAAGTCGATTTTGGTTGTCTGCTGAAGATTGTCCGTTAAGGTAATACTGGTTGGTTGCCTATCGACAAAGGTAATTTGCATGCTGCGAAACAAACTGCCGGCACGCTCGGGCGTAAGCTTAAAGTGACCCGCGGATTGTTTTTCAATTAAATAGGCTTTATCGAGCTTTTCAAGATCACCAGAAAAGAGAATCGCCGGTGTTGCAGCAATATCCTGATTAAACGGTTGCACAATAACCTGTTCAAGATCTGGATCAAAAATCCATAAGCTGATGCCATCGGAGATAATTTGTTGCGGCATCGGCTGCATCACCTGCCAGTGCAATTTGGCCGGTTGCGAAACTTGGAATAATCCGCTCGAGGATTCTAACTCAAAGCCGTCGGCATCGGTTATCTGTTGGGTGAACTGGGCTGAGAGGCTTGTTATGGGCTCTAGAAGATTGCGCAGCGCCAGAACATCTTCGGCATTATCGGCTGCCTGAAGTTTGCCGCAGGCGACAAGAATAAAAATTAAAAGCGAGCTTTTAATAGGCATTATAATAAAGCGCTGAACAAACAGAATGTTGATGCCAAGCATTCTATTCTCTACCACCGGACACCAATATCTCGCGGCTGCCATTACTGCTCATCGGGCTAACCACACCGCTCGTTTCCATCTGTTCAATAAGACGCGCTGCACGGTTATAGCCGACCCGCAACTTGCGCTGAACCGAAGAAATTGAGGCTTTACGGCTCTCCAATACAAAGGCCACCGCTTCGTCGTAGAGTGGATCTGATTCATTATCCTCTTCGCCACCCTCTTCGCTGCTGCTGTAACCGGGCACAGCAATACTGGACACGGCGGCCTCGTCGGTAATCTCAGAGAGGTAGTTAGGTTCGCCGCGGCGCTTCCAGTCGGCAACCACTTTATGCACTTCGTGGTCATCGACAAAGGCACCGTGTACACGCTCTGGAACACTGGTTCCTGGCGGCAGGTAAAGCATATCGCCATTACCCAGTAATTGTTCCGCACCGCCTTGATCGAGAATGGTTCGCGAGTCAATTTTCGATGAGACTTGGAAGGCGATTCTGGTTGGCACGTTGGCTTTAATCAGGCCGGTAATAACATCCACCGAGGGGCGTTGGGTGGCGAGTATTAAATGGATGCCGGCAGCGCGGGCTTTCTGGGCAATTCGAGCAATAAGCTGCTCGACCTTTTTACCGACGATCATCATCATATCGGCAAATTCATCGATCACTACTACTATGTGCGGGAGGGTTTTCAGAGTTGGGGCTTCCGGTGGTTCTTCAGTGCCGTCCCAGCCCATTTCAGAGGGGTCAAATGTCCACAGTGGATCGGTTATGGGATTGCCGGATTTAATCGCATCTTCAATCTTGCGGTTGTAACCGGCTAGATTACGCACGCCGAGGGCGGCCATCAGCTTATAGCGCCGTTCCATCTCGCCAACACACCAGCGCAGACCGCTAGCGGCATCTTTCATATCGGTAATTACTGGCGTTAACAGATGCGGAATACCGTCGTATACCGAGAGTTCGAGCATCTTTGGGTCGATAAGAATTAATTTAACTTCTTCCGGTGAGGCTTTAAATAGCAGGCTCAATAGCATGGTGTTAATGCCCACCGATTTACCGGAACCGGTTGTACCAGCTACCAGCAAGTGCGGCATACGGCCGAGGTCGGCAACCACCGGCGAACCGGCAATATCATGCCCCAGGGCTAATGTGACTGGCGAGCTGGAGCGGTCGTAAGCCTCCGATGAAAGGATTTCACTAAGGCGAACCATCTGGCGTTTTTCATTGGGTATTTCAATCCCGACCACGGATTTTCCGGGAATAACTTCAACCACTCGAACACTGATAACCGCCATGGAGCGAGCCAGATCTTTAGCCAAACCGGTAATGCGGCTAACCTTAATGCCGGCGGCGGGCTGGATTTCAAAGCGGGTAACCACTGGACCAGGTAGTACCTCGACCACATCGGCTTTAATGCCAAAGTCCAAGAGTTTATGTTCCAGTAGGCGCGATAGATGCTCGAGGGAATCTGCGGAATAGCCACTGCCGGAGTTATCGTCAGCCGGGTCAAGCAGGTTGATCTGCGGCAATGTGCCGATTACGGCTGTGTCTTCAAACAGCGTCTGTTGCTTCTCTCGCTCTATGCGTTTGCTGATCACAGGCTTAGGTTTGGGTGTCTGGATAGCCGGTGGGGTTCGGAACTTTTTCGCTTTGGTCTCTATGTCAACTTTGACCTGTCGCTCCATAGTAGCTTCGCGAGCCTTGGCTTTCTCTTTGCGCGCCATTTGCCATTCAGTGAATCTGCTGCGGGCTGCATTGGAGAGGTTTATAGCAATAATGCCGAGACGATCAATTAGAGCAATCCATGAGATATCGACAAATACAGTAAGGCCAAACAAAAACAGTGATAGCAGGATTAAGGTACTGCCGACGTAGCTGAACACCGCCATGGTGGAATCGCCGATCTTATTGCCGAGTATTCCTCCGACCCCAAACGGGTAACTGTTGTGAACTTCGGCATATTGGATGTTAGCCAGTGAGGTGGCGCTGATCATCACCAATATAAAACCGATAACACGCAGGGTGAAGGTGACCGAATCAAAAGGTTCCGCTTCACGGAGAATATAGTTTCTGAGTATTTGTGTGGCGCGAACCGCTAGTAGCGCAGGGAATAGATAGGCCATAACTCCAAATAAGGCATAGAAGATATCTGCCATCCAGGCACCGGCGAGACCCACTGCATTGCTTATCTCTGCTCTTGTGCCTGTATGAGACCAACCTTTGTCATCGGGTGAATAGCTTAGAAGTGCCAGCAGTAGAATTGAGCAAAGAGCAATCCAGCCAATTAATGCGCCCTCAGCTAACAAGCGTTTGCTGCGGCTGTCATTTTTACTCAGCTGTGAAGAGGCAGAATCTCGCTGCTTTTTTTTATCAGTGCTCAACGGGTCAATCCCTGTTATTTTTAACAGCGTCAATTGTAGCCGGTTCACAATTAAAAGCTATATTTGAGCCGGGCTTATTAATTAACTTTTCAATTATTTTTACCGCCTAAACAACGAATTTAAGCCCCATTTGGAGTGTTTTATAAAACTTTGTTAAAAAAAATATATGCCCTCATCAAAGTATTGATTATGATAGCGCCATATTTTGTCACCATGACTAAACAACGACCCAATTTGGAGAGAACACTTGGCTGCTAACGAGTCTGATACACAACATTATCCACTGATTATTTTAGGTTCCGGCCCAGCCGGCTGGACTGCTGCAGTTTATGCGGCCCGCGCCAATTTAAATCCAGTTGTTATCACCGGTATTCAGCAAGGTGGTCAGTTAACCACCACCACTGATGTAGATAACTGGCCCGGCGACGCCGACGGTGTTCAGGGTCCAGACTTAATGGTTCGCATGCAAAAGCACGCCGAACGCTTTGATACTAAAACAATTTTTGATCATATTGATGAAGTTAAAGTAGATCAGCGACCGTTCCTGCTTAAAGGTTCAAGCAACTACAGCTGCGACGCATTGATTATTGCCACCGGCGCTTCTGCCCAGTATCTGGGTCTGCCCTCTGAAGAGGCATTTATGGGTAAAGGCGTTAGTGCCTGTGCAACCTGTGATGGTTTCTTCTATCGCAATCAGAAAGTCGCGGTTCTCGGTGGTGGTAACACTGCAGTTGAAGAAGCCCTCTATCTATCCAATATTTGTAGCGAAGTTACTCTGATTCACCGTCGCGATGAACTACGTGCGGAGAAGATGCTGCAGGATAAGCTGTTCGAGAAGCAAAAGAACGGTAATATCAATATCGAATGGAGCCACAACCTCGATGAGGTTTTGGGCGACGATGCCGGCGTTACCGGTGTACGTCTCAAGAGTTCAGTTGATGATTCAACTAAAGAGTTGGATGTGACCGGTGTATTTATTGCCATCGGCCACAAACCCAATACCGATATTTTCATCGATAAACTTGCTATGAAAGACGGCTATCTGACCATTGCTGGTGGTTTGGCGGGTAACGCCACTGAAACCAGTGTTAGCGGTGTATTTGCCGCCGGCGATGTGGCTGACCATGTCTACCGTCAGGCTGTGACTTCAGCGGGTAGCGGCTGTATGGCTGCGCTTGATGCAGAGCGCTTTCTCGACCAGTAAACCTCAGGGCAAATGGGAATGCAGATTCCACTGCTTGATCTAGAGGATCCCCAGTTTCCGGATCCTCGCAACGCACTGGCAGAGCCAGATGGACTTCTGGCTGCCGGTGGCAATCTCTTCCCGCCCACACTTTTATCTGCCTATCGTCAGGGAATCTTTCCCTGGTATCAGGATGATGATCCAATCCTTTGGTGGAGCCCCGCCACTCGCTGCGTGCTCAATCCCGCTCAGTTTCACTGCTCAAAAAGTCTCGGCAAATCACTGCGTCGCAAAGATTACTCGGTGATCACCAATAGCGCCTTTGAATCTGTTATCAATGCCTGTAGTGATCCTCGTGATATGGAAGGCGGCACCTGGATTACCGAAGAGATGACAGAGGCCTATATCCAACTTCATCACCAAGGCTATGCCCACTCGGTGGAGGTTTGGCGCGACGATGTATTGATCGGCGGTCTTTATGGACTTGCGGTGGGCAATCTATTTTGTGGTGAGTCGATGTTTAGTCGCAGTGCCGATGCCTCAAAAATTGCCATGGCCCATCTATGCCGCTGGGGAACAGAATCCGGACTTGAGCTTATTGACTGCCAACTGGTTAATCCTCATCTACTGAGTTTGGGTGCAGAGCCTCTAAGCAAAGAGCTGTTTTTGAAGGGCTTGCAGAGCGGTCGCGACAGGCAACTGAACTGGAGTTATTTCGGCACGGTGGATAACCCGCAAAGGCTGGAATATTGCTGGTAATAGTTAACCCCAAAAACAGCGTTGTTTATCTGCATACAGTCAACTAACCTTAAGTTCTTACACTCTCTATAAAGCTTTAAAACCGCTTAAAGGAAATGGTTAGCATTTAATGACCCGAGATATATCACCGGATATCGGCACTATAAAACTGTGTCTGACAGAGCCCCACGACTGCAGCTATTTGCAGGGTCGGCGCTCAACCACAGCCTTTGTCGATCCAGAATTGAGTATAGATACCCAACTCTACTCAAAAATGACATCTATGGGCTTTCGTCGCAGCGGCCCGTACCTCTATGCGCCCATGTGTGCTCAGTGCAATGCTTGCGTTCCCGCTCGGGTACCGGTGGCTAGTTTTAAAGAAAGTCGCAGCCAGAAGCGCTGTTGGAAGAAGAATGCTGATATTACCATTGAGCAGCTTGACGGGCTTGGCATTGATGAGCACTTCCCTCTCTATGCACGCTATATCAATGAGCGCCACAAAGATGGCGATATGTACCCGCCGTTTCGAAAGCAGTTTGAAGACTTTCTTGGCAACCCCTGGCAGTCGACACGGTTTCTTGAGTTCCGCTTGGCGGGCAAGCTGATTGGCTGCGCAGTTGTGGATATTCTCAATAACGGCGTTTCGGCAATTTACACCTACTTTGACCCTAACTACAGCGACCGCGGGCTAGGTAATCTTGCGGTTCTTTATGAGATTAGAATGTCTCAGCAGTTAGAACTGGATTATCTATATTTGGGTTACTGGATCGCCGATTGCGCAAAGATGAAGTACAAAACCAACTATCGTCCACTGGAGTTTTACCGCGGCAATAACTGGCAGTTGGCCGATTGACTTTGCTATGCGCGGCGTTTTAGGGCAAACTTGCCGCGCTTTTACAATCAGCGCTGTTTAGGCAGACAAAACTTAATAGATACTCTTATTTGACAGGCAATAATTAAGCTTATGGCGAAAGAAGACCACATTGAATTTGAGGGAGAGGTTATTGATACCCTTCCTAACACCACTTTCCGCGTAAAACTGGAAAATGACCACGTTATCATTGCGCATATTTCTGGCAAGATGCGCAAACACTACATTCGTATTCTTACGGGTGACAAGGTCAAGGTTGAGATGACTCCCTATGATCTAACTAAGGGTCGTATTACCTTTAGAGAGCGCTAGTATTCGCTCTTAGCTTGTTTTAAAAAAATCGCAAAGCACAAAAAAACCGCCTCAAGTAAACCCCATATTCAATGGGATTCCTTTTGGCGGTTTAGTTTTTTTGGTCGTCGCTAATTTTGGCCAACTAATTTTGGCCAACTAATCAGTGGCTAACAACCAACTCGGCCTCTGTGCGAACAGTCAGTTCACCATCTTCAACGCTGACAAAGGCTGTACCGCCCTTTTCTGACAAACTACCAAACAGCACTTCCTCAGCCAGTGGTTTCTTTATTTTCTCCTGAAGCAGACGCTCCATTGGGCGTGCACCCATTTTTGCATCAAAGCCATTTTCGGCGAGCCACTGACGGGCTTCATCGTCGATTTCCAGAAAGACCTTTTTACTGTCGAGCTGCCCCTGCAGCTGAACTAGGAACTTATCCACTACGGTGGTGATTACATCCATGGTCAGTTCGCCAAACTGCACAATACTGTCCAGACGGTTGCGAAATTCCGGAGTAAACATTTTCTTGATCGCTTCCATACCATCGGTGCGATGGTCCTGAGTAGCAAAGCCAATCGAAGAGCGGCTCATCAGTTCAGCACCGGCATTGGTGGTCATAATCAAAATCACATTGCGGAAGTCAGCTTTGCGGCCATTATTGTCGGTCAGGGTACCGTGATCCATTACCTGCAGTAGCAGATTAAAAACATCTGGATGGGCCTTTTCAACTTCATCGAGCAAAATGACTGAATGAGGATGCTTATTGACCGCTTCGGTTAACAGACCACCCTGATCGTAGCCAACATAGCCTGGAGGTGCGCCAATTAAACGCGATACCGTGTGGCGTTCCATATATTCAGACATATCAAAGCGTACTAGCTCAATACCGAGAATATTTGATAACTGGCGACTGACTTCAGTTTTACCCACACCTGTTGGTCCGGCAAATAGAAAGCTGCCGATTGGCTTGGTGCCCTCACGGAGACCGGCTCGGGCCATTTTAATCGAGGTAGAGAGTGCATCAATAGCCGGATCTTGTCCGAATACCACCATTTTCAACTTATCAGCTAGCCCTTTAAGCTGCTCTTTATCTGAACTGGAAACACTCTTTTCCGGAATCCGCGCTATCTTTGAGATAACCAGCTCAATATCGCTGACGCCAATAGACTTTTTACGCTTTGAAGCAGGCTGAAGTCGCTGGTAGGCACCGGCTTCATCAATTACATCAATAGCCTTGTCGGGTAAAAAGCGATCGTTGATATGCTTGGCGGCTAATTCCGCAGCAACCTTTAACGCAGGATTGGTAAATTTCAGGTCGTGATGCTCTTCAAAGCGCGACTTTAGACCTTTGAGGATCTTATAGGTCTCATCGACGCTAGGCTCGGCCACATCAATCTTTTGGAAGCGACGAGAGAGCGCCTGATCTTTCTCAAAGATACCGCGATACTCCTGATAAGTTGTCGAGCCGAAACAGCGCAACTTGCCGGATGAGAGCAGTGGTTTAAGAAGATTAGAGGCGTCCATTACGCCGCCTGAGGCTGCGCCAGCACCAATAATGGTGTGGATTTCATCGATAAAAAGTATCGACTTCTCACGTTTGCCCAGCTCAGCAATAATGCCTTTAAGACGTTTTTCAAAATCGCCGCGGTATTTGGTTCCGGCTAGCAAGCCACCCATATCCAGTGAGTAAACGGTGCTGCCTAACATGGGCTCAGGCACATCGCCCTCAACAATTAATTTGGCCAACCCTTCGGCGATAGCAGTTTTACCTACACCGGATTCACCAACTAACAGCGGATTGTTTTTGCGTCGACGAACCAGAATCTGGCTGACTCTTTCAACTTCAGCGGCACGGCCTACTAACGGATCAGTTTCCCCCTGAATAGCCAGTTCATTGAGATTGGTCGAGAACTGGCTGAGCAGGCTTTCTTCTTGAGACTCGGCTTCTGTTGTGCTCTCGTTGGTATCGCTGTTCTCTTCGCTGCTGTGTTCCGGCTGATCAACATACTTGGAAATGCCGTGAGAGATGTAGTTAACAACATCAATACGCGCGACATTCTGCAGGCGCAAGAAGTAAACCGCCTGACTCTCCTGCTCGCTAAAGATAGCGACGATAACGTTAGCACCGACCACTTCGCTGTGGTTGGCAGAATTTACCTGAAAGACAGCGCGCTGCAGTACCCGTTGAAAACCGTGAGTGGGCTGTGTTTCTTGCTCGAGTTGAGCTTCACCAATAGTCGGAGTAGTTGAGTCGACAAACTCAACTAGATCCTGCCTGAGCACACTGATATCAGCACCACAGGCTTTGAGTACGCTGGAGGCTGAGGCGTCATCTAAAAGGGCTAAAAGCAGGTGTTCAACAGTCATAAATTCGTGACGTTTGTCACGGGCACTTTTAAACGCGAGATTGAGGGTGACTTCGAGTTCTCTACTTAGCATGATTATTTACTCTTCTTCGTCGTTGCAGGGTTCAATTTCACATAAAAGCGGATGCTGGTGGTCCCTCGAATACTGATTAACTATGCCCGCTTTAGTCTCTGCTACATCTTGAGTATAGATGCCACAGACACCCTTTCCGTCGGTATGAATACTTAACATAATGCGCGTTGCAGTTTCGCGCGTCTGTCCAAAAAACAGTTCTAGTAACTCAACTACAAATTCCATTGGGGTGTAGTCGTCGTTTAATAGCACTACTTTGTACAGTGAAGGCTTCTTTAATTTTGGCCTTTCCTCTTCGACCACTGTATGGCTGTCGTGTTGCCAATCTGGTGTATTTTTTTTGTCGCTCATTAATTTTTTTGCCAAGTGGATTACATTTAAGTTACGAACTCTATCTTACATCAGATCATCTGATGTAGCAGATGACTGACATAAAAAAACCCGATCCTTAGACCGGGTTTTTTAGCATTGTTGCGCTGTGATCTTATGTAAAAACGAACTATTACATATTTTCGATCATTACATCGCCAAACTGCGAACAGGACATCAATGTTGCATCAGGCATCAGGCGTTCAAAGTCATAGGTGACTTTCTTTTCATTGATAGCACCCTCGATACCTTTGATCACCAGATCAGCAGCATCACCCCAACCCAGATGACGTAACATCATCTCAGCGGAAAGGATCAATGAACCCGGATTTACTTTATCTTGGCCAGCATACTTAGGTGCAGTACCGTGAGTCGCTTCAAAGATAGCTACGTCGTCAGACAGGTTGGCACCTGGTGCAATACCGATACCGCCAACCTGAGCGGCTAGTGCATCAGAGATATAGTCGCCATTCAGGTTCAGTGTTGCCAGTACGCTGTACTCGTCTGGACGCAGGATAATCTGCTGCAACATTGCATCGGCAATAACATCTTTAACCACAATATCATCGCCAGTGTTAGGGTTCTTAATAACGTGCCATGGGCCGCCATCAAGAGGCGTTGCACCGAACTGCTCTACAGCAACTTCATAGCCCCAATCGCAGAAAGCACCTTCGGTAAACTTCATGATATTGCCCTTGTGGACAAGTGTTACAGATGGTTTGTTCTGGTCGATTGCATACTGAATCGCTTTAGTTACTAGACGTTTAGTGCCCTGCTCTGATACGGGCTTAACACCGATACCACAGTTCTGGTCAAAACGGATCTTAGAAACGCTCATCTCTTCCTGCAGGAACTTGATAACCTTAGTGGCTTCTTCAGTACCCGCTTTCCACTCGATACCTGCATAGATATCTTCTGAGTTCTCACGGAAGATGCACATATCGACTTTGTTAGGCTCTTTAACCGGTGAAGGAACACCTTCAAACCAGCGAACTGGACGCTGACAGACAAACAGATCGAGCTCTTGACGCAGTGCTACGTTCAATGAACGGAAGCCGCCGCCTACAGGAGTAGTCAGTGGGCCTTTAATGGATACTGCGTAATCTTTAACCGCTTCGAGCGTCTCAGCGGGGAACCAATCACCTTCGTAAAGTTCTGCCGCTTTCTCGCCACAGTAAACTTCCATCCAAGAGATTTTCTTTTCACCGGCGTAAGCTTTTTCGACTGCGGCATCGATCACCTTGATCATGACCGGCGTAATATCTACACCAATACCATCACCTTCAATAAAAGGTACGATCGGTTGGTTAGGAACGTTAAGTGAAAAGTCTGAATTTACTGTAATTTTTTCACCAGATTGAGGAATCTGGATATGCTTGTATCCCATCATTGTCTCCGCAGGGTTGTAAGGTTTGTAAAAGTTTTACCGAAAGGCCGCATTTTAGCATTAATTCCACTCTTTTTTGTAACTCTGTTTCATTTACAATGGTAAAAAACTGAGAATAATTGTGTCGAAACTGGTTTTATTTAACAAACCCTTTAATGTCTTAAGTCAATTTACTGACGATAACGACAGGAAAACCCTCGCAGACTATATTGATGTCAAAGCAGTCTATGCGGCTGGGCGTCTCGACTATGACTCTGAAGGCCTTCTTTTATTGACCGATGACGGTCAATTACAGGCTCAGATAAGCAGTCCCAAATTCAAATTAAATAAAACCTATTGGGTGCAGGTCGAGGGACAGGTCTCGGCTAAACACTGCGAAAAATTACTTGCCGGTGTCGAGCTCAAAGATGGTTCTGCAAGCGCGATTAAATGCCAACCTATGGATGAGCCAGCACTGTGGCCAAGAGTCCCGCCAATACGCCAGCGTCAAACCATAACCGATAGCTGGATGGAGATTGTTATTAACGAGGGTCGCAACCGTCAGGTACGACGAATGACAGCTGCCGTTGGGCTACCCACATTGCGTCTGGTAAGAGCAGCCATTGGCGACTGGACATTGGCTGATCTTCAGCTTGGTGAATAC
>CAWUVN010000037.1:0-9785 GCA_963925995.1 uncultured Pseudomonadales bacterium
CACCCTGTTTGATGAGAACATCGAGGTTAATATCAGGAATAATGGGCGATTCCATCAGCACCTTCACCCAACCCATTGCCGCTCCGTCGCTTACCACAATATCGGCAATATCAAATCGCTGCCCTGAATAGTGCTTCAGACCCTCAAAGGCATAGCGCACGAGGGTGCTATAGACGGCAGCGGTCAGGGCCAACTGTTCGGTTGTGCTGAGGGATTCAAAGTAATTCCGACCTACCAACGCACTGGCGGTTGATGCAGTGTCCCAGCGCGGTCTTAGATAGCGGTCAACTAAGGCGTAATAGGCCGCTGGGTCAGTCAGATAGCCCGTCTTGTTAGCACCCAGTTCAGCAGTAATCGCCTCAAACAGTGGGTGAAATTGCCCCATAATAACGGGATTGAGCGCGCTCGCACTACCCTGCTCCGTCTCTTCCGTAAACCCTGGGAATGCCGTAGCACCCAACGCAACAAGAAACACTAAAACGACTTTCTGCGTGCCACATTTTTGCTTAGTATAGTTAACCAATGTCACATTCAGGTCCTTAAAAAAAACAAGAGCATGGGTACTGCTAGTCTTACGGATTATACAGAGACTGGGATTTTAAAGGGCCTGTAAAGTTTAAAAGTAGACCTAAAAACAGCCTCCGAGTAATTATTTCAGCGAATCATCGTTGAGTCTTTATACTCAGCGCAAAGGCGCATGTTCAAACAACCACCGACCAGTGCAATTATGCTTCCAGAAACTGTTGACTCCACCCACTAGGCCGCCTAGAATGCCCGCCTTATCACGAAAGACGCGATTCCGCCTTAGCTCAGTTGGTAGAGCAAATGACTGTTAATCATTGGGTCGCTGGTTCGAGCCCAGCAGGCGGAGCCACTTTTATCACCAGCGCTTCTGCGGATGCAACAGATGGCGTGTTTAAGGTGGGGAAAATGGATTTATACGCAAGTATTTTAGACGCAACAGGGTAAAGCATATGGTGCTGAACCTACCCGTTCTCGCGGATTTAGCGTTTTTCAGGTTCATAATTAGTCTGTATCTTATTTCCATGCCTCATATTACGGGCTTGCTCGACCGGCCTGCTAGGGCTATATGAATTGATGTAGCGGCTGTGAAATCGCTTTATAGCCAGTGGTCACTTAAGTCATCTGCAACTAACCTCACCAACTGTGTCTGGCTGTTGAGGTTGGTCTTCAAAAAAACCGAACGTAATTTTGTGCGCGCCGTATTGCGTGACATGCCAAGGGCTTCCGCTACAGCGGTCAAGCTTAAGCCATCGAGTAACATTAGAATCAGTCTCGCATCAGCCAGAGTCACGCCAAAGATATCAATTAATAAACTGTGTGTCGGAAATTGAGGGCGATTTGAGTTGCGCAACAAGATTAATAGTTCCGGGTTGTTTTCGGCCCCCATAAAATGACCACTGTCTTCTGGGCGAATCAAAACACCCCAGGTGGAACCTGCTTGCGGGCGATTAATAGTAAATTTATCCGATAACTATTGGCGCTTACCCTGTCTATCGATTGTGTACCTAATAAGAGAACAGAGCTTTAGTTCGGCGATGATCTATCAAAGGGTTTTAAATCACCAGGGTGACGCAGTTTTGCGCAATCACCTGCTCTTCATTAGTCTTCAATACGTACAGCTTAACTGCACTAGTTGATAATGAAATCAACTCCTTGTCAGCCGAGTTGGCTTCAATATCGATAGTGACTCCCAGCCAGCCCAATTGATGGCAGACTCGTTGCCGAATGGACGCCGAGTTCTCGCCCACACCGCCGGTAAATATAAGCCCATTAATACCTTGCATAGCGCTGACCATGGCGGCGATTTCACGACCTAGTCTGCGGAGATAAATGGCGATAGCCCGCGCTGCCTCGGGGGTGTCACTGTCAAGTAAGGTGCGCATATCACTGCTTTGGTTGGATAGCCCGAGCAACCCAGATTTGGTGTAGAGTAGGTCGCTGACTTCGGCGGGACTCATATTTTTCTCTTGCAGCAGATAGAGGATAACCCCAGGATCAAGCGCACCGCTGCGGGTTCCCATGACCAGCCCGTCGAGAGTGCTAAAGCTCATGGTGCAGTCAACACTGCGTCCATTTTCGATGGCGCAGAGACTTGCGCCATTGCCGAGGTGAGCGACCACTAGCTTGCCGGCAGCCAACTGTGGATCGATTCTCTTGATGTGCGTAGCGATATAGTCGTAAGACAGACCGTGGAAACCATAGCTGCGCAGCCCTTGATCATAATATTCGTCTGGAATAGCGAACTGCTGTGTGATTCTGCCTTGAGTACTGTGGAAGGCTGTGTCAAAGCACGCAACTTGAGTAAGATCCGGCCGCAGCTGAGCCAGTCTCTCAATGGCGAGAATATTGTGTGGCAGATGCAGCGGCGCAAGAGGAATAATGTCTTTTAGCTTATCGAGCACCGTCTCGTTGACCAGGGTGGGCCGATGATAATGACTACCCCCATGAACTACACGGTGACCGACTATCAACTGTGCTTCCACATCTAAACGAGGTTCAAGCCAATGCAGAAAAGCCTGCAATGCCGCAGCATGATCTGAACTGGGTGCAATGTCGACCCTACTAATAGAGGATTGGGCGGGGTCTTTGAAGGTGAGCTGGGCATTCAGACCGAGAGCATCGATCTGGCCATGCAGAGCCAGGGTAAAGAGGTCATCTAGATAATTAAAAAGACTGAACTTAATACTCGAAGAGCCGCAGTTGATCACCAGAATTTCTCGTTTCATTGAGACACTCCGGCACAACTGAGCTCCAGAATACTCAGCATTAGCTTAAACGTAGTCTTTGTATTTTTCGAGATAACGAACTGGCTTGGACAGTGCATCACGACGGAATGGGTCACCCAGTTCACGGGTACACATGATCTCGATAACAGTGGTTTTACCTTCATCCATTTGCATTGCCACAGCTTTCTTTAGTGCCGGACCGACTTTGTCGAGCGAATCGACAACAATGCCTTCTGCCCCCATGGCCTGAGCAATACCTGCCCAGCTTTCGCTGACTAATTCTGCACCGACAAAGCGACGGCCATAAAACTCAACCTGATTCTTTTTCTCGGCACCCCAGTCACGATTGTGAAATACCACCGCGGTGACCGGAATATCATGTCGCACGGAGGTCATTAACTCTCCCATACTCATACCCCAGGCGCCGTCACCAGCATAGGCAATCGCCGGACGATGAGGGGCGGCGGCCTTGGCACCAATAATGGTTGGTAGCGCGTAACCACAGTTACCAAAGCTCATGGGTGCAAAGAAACTACGCGGCTTTTCAAAACGCAAGTAGCTGTGCGCTACAGAGTTGATATTACCGATATCGGTCGAGACCATAACGTCTGCCGGCATAGCTTTTTCGAGTTCGCGCAACACTTGACGCGGATGCAGCCACTCGCCATCTTCACCGGCAGCCTCGGCAATCATATCAAGACTGTAGCCGTCACGCTCGTGAGTCCACTCGTCCAGCTCCTTTTCCCAGGTTTCTTTTTGAAAAGCTATTTCTGTCGCGCGCTCTTGTTTATTAGCCTGACAATCAAGATCAATTTTTGACAGCCGCTCGATCAGTGCAATAGAGGCCGCTTTGGCGTCACCACAGATGCCTACCGATATTTTTTTAACTAAGCCGAGCATCTTATGATCGGCGTCAATCTGAATAATTTTTGCGTTTTCTGGCCAGTACTCCATGCCATATTGCGGCAAGGTTCCGAAAGGCCCTAATCGTGATCCGACCACTAGTACCACATCGGCTCTGGATATAAGCGTCATACCGGCCTTAGAGCCCTGATAGCCCAATGGCCCACACCAAAGTGGATGACTGGCAGGGAAGGAATCGTTGTGCTGATAGCTATTGACAACCGGTGCTCCCAGTAATTCGGCGAGAGCGATGCACTCATCCATACCATCAGCCATAATCACACCACCACCAGAAACCATCACCGGAAACTTAGCGGTGGCCAATAATGCCACAGCTTCACTAAGGCTTTTGTCACCGCCGGGACCACGATCCACTCGCTGCGGGCGTGGAATTTCAATGTCGATATCGCCGTAAAAAAAATCTCTTGGTATATTGAGTTGGGTGGGGCCAATCTCAGACATTGCGCGATCAAAACAGCGGGCCGTAAATTCAGCGATGCGCTTTGGATTAGTAACATGGCCTTGGTATTTGGTGAATTCTTGGAACATTGGCAGCTGGTGCGCTTCCTGAAAACCGCCCAGCCCGATACTCATGGTGCCAGCTTCTGGCGTGATCATTACCACTGGGGAGTGGGCCCAAAAAGCTGCGGCGATACCGGTAACACAATTTGAGATCCCGGGACCATTCTGACCAATCACAACACCGTGTTCACCGGAGGCGCGGGCATAGCCGTCAGCCATATGAGCAGCGCCCTGCTCATGCACGACTGGCACCAGTTCAATACCCGCTGGCGCAAAAATATCCATGGCATCCATAAAGGCTGAGCCCATAATACCAAAAATTTTGGTGACGCCATTGGCGACCAGTGTTTCAACGAACGCTTCGCTGGGTGTCATACGTGCCATAACATTGTCCTGTATTCACTACGCTAATCAATAATTTCAGACCAACCATTGCCTCAGATCTGCCATTCTCGCAGCTTATGCAACTGAGAGGCAAAAGGGTAGAACCAGATTATACCAACCTTTTGTTCCAACCTAAGATAGCCGATCAATTAGAGCCGCTAACAGCTTTAACCCAGGAGTGATACGATCGGTCGGGATAGCCGAAAACCCTAGACGAAAAAAGTGTCTAGGGGGATTCGAGCCAAAGAAATACAGATCGCCTGGCTCTATAATAATACTGTGCTTCCTTGCCTCCTCAGCCAGCACGCGCGCGTCGAGTGTGTGCGGCCCTTCAACCCAAAATGATGAACCACCAAAACCACTGGTAGCGATGGTCATCGGCATCATATTAGTGAGCTCTGCAGCCATAATTTCATATCTGGCCTTGAAGGTCCTATGAACATTTTTCACCAGCGATTCGTAATAGCCGCGGGACAAAAACAGTGCCATTGAGCGCTGATTGTTGGCGGCGGGATGCCTCAACATCAGGCGACGAAGGCAGCGCAATTCTGCAATTACCTTAGGCGGCCCAACAACGTAACCCATTCGCAATCCAGCAGAGATAGTTTTAGATAAACTGCCTATGTAGAGTACGCGGTTATTTTTGTCGAGGCTTTTTAACGCCGGAAGAGGGTCAGAATGGTAGTTCGATTCACTCTCATAATCGTCTTCAATAAGTATAATATCTGAACTAGCAGCCCGCTCTAGCAGCGCATGACGATTGGTCAACGACATAGTAACCGTGGTCGGTGACTGATGGCTTGGAGTCACATAGATGCAGTCACAATCGTCGATAGCCTCATCGATAATAAGACCATTGGCATCGACCGGTAGCGGTTTGATCGTACTCTTGCCGAGCGCGACGATATTACGCACATCTACATATCCCGGATTTTCCAAACCTATAGTACTGTCCTTATCGAGTAACAACTGAGCAATTAAATACAGCGCATGTTGCGCTCCAACGGTAATTAAAATTTCATCTTCGGAGGCCCAGACGCCGCGTCGCGGCAACAATCGCTTTTGAATCTGCTCGATGAGCAATGGGTCATCGTGGTCGAACTGATCGACCGACCACTCATTAATAGCCTGCACACTGACAGCATCGCGACAGCACTCTCGCCAGTTATTTAATGGGAACAAGTCGCTGCTAATTTGGCCGCAGATAAAGGGGTATTGATAGCGCTGCCAGTCTCCCGGTTTTTCAATATTAGCAAACCTCGACGGCGTTAGTTTTAGGCGCTGAGTCCACTCAGGTTGGAACTGGCCCGCTTCCGATAGCTCCGGCAATTTAGCGTAGCCACTGAAAATGTCCGGGTTGACAAAGTAACCACTGCGTTCATGAGAAATTAAATAGCCTTCGCTAACCAGCCGCTCATAGGCGAGTATTACTGTGTTACGCCCAACTTTAAGCTGGCTGGACAGGCTGCGACTGGAGGGTAGAGGCACATTTATGGGCAGATTATGATTAATAATGGCCCGCGCAATCTGTTCGATAATTTGCTTTTGCAGACTATGCTTACTGTTAGGGTCGAGATGAAAGAGCGCGTCAAGGGACATCTACAGATTGCCTGAGCAACAACGGTTAAGTGCCTAATATAACCGATTTTTGTAGATTGTCACGCACTACCCCAGAGCTAGGTATAGTGCGTTTAAGATGGCCGCTATGAGCCCACCGATTTGCACCGGCAGTGATCGTTCTGTTACTAACGTTGGATATATTTTTTGTTATAACTACGCAGCTCTTTACGCACCAGGGGCGCCAACATATAAAGGCCAATGATATTGGGGATGCAAATAAGAAACACTAGAGCATCAGAAAAATCTAGCACCGCATCGAGCTGAATGCTGCACCCTAAGGCGACAAATAAACAAAAGACCAGTTTAAACAGATTGCTCGCCCACACCGTTTCACCCACCAGATAGGTCCAGCCTTTAAGGCCGTAGTAAGCCCAGGCGATCATCGTCGAGAAGGCAAACAAAATCCCGACAACGGCGATCAGATAGGGCGCCCAAGAAATGTTACGTGCAAACGCGGCTGAGGTCATCTCAATACCACCGAGACCTTCATTAAAATCTGGGTCATAGTAGAAAGTGGTGACAATTACTAGAGCGGTGAGAGTAGAAATCACCACCGTATCAATAAATGGCTCGAGAAGTGATACATAGCCTTCGGTAATAGGCTCTTTTGTCAGCACAGCAGAGTGAGCGATAGACGCGGAGCCAATACCAGCCTCATTCGAAAATACCGCACGCTGGAAGCCAATAATCATAACCCCTATAGCGCCACCACTAACGCCTTCGGGACTAAAAGCTCCCCCAATAATCGCGTCGACAGCATACGGAATAGCCTCATAATTCATCACCAGCATCACCAATGCACTAATACAGTAGAGAATTGCCATAAACGGGACAACTTTGCTGGTCACCCGAGCGATACTTTGAATACCACCCAAAACAACAATGCCCACTAGACCGCCGAGCAGAATCCCAAACAACCAGGCTTTGTCTGAAAACCAGCTGCCTTCACTGCCACCGGTGACATTAATAAACTGTATGTAGGCCTGATTAGACTGAAACATGTTACCGATGCCGAGACAGCCGAGGACGATACCGAATGCATAAAAACGACCAACAAATCTCCCTGATTTATTCCAGCCATGCCGTGTAAAGGCATATTCTAGATAATACATTGGTCCACCAGAGACCGAGCCATCAGAATTTTCTCGGCGTAATAACACGCCGAGGGAGCACTCGATAAATTTAGTCGACATAGCGAGCAGGCCAGCAATGATCATCCAAAAAGTAGCACCGGGACCGCCGACCGAGATAGCTACTGCAACACCGCTAATATTACCAATGCCGACGGTGCCCGACAACGCTGTTGCCAATGCTTGAAAGTGGCTCACCTCACCGGGATCTTTGGGGTCGGAGTCGTTGCCGCGAACCAGCTTAATGGCATGACCAAAACCTCGCACATTGAGAACGTTGAGATAGAGTGTGAAAAACACCGCGGCACAAACCAACCAGACAACAACAAGCGGAATATCCGCACCGAACAGCGGTAAGGTGTAAAAAACTACGCTAGATAAAAAACTGGTGATCGGCTGTACGGCATCGTTTATAAACTGGTCAATCTCGCCCTGCGCAGCAGTAACGGGAGCAACACACAGAAGCACTAGAGCCCCTAGATAAGAGCGGAATGAGTTTTTTTGTGGTGTCAGGCCAGACTTTTTTATTGTTATTTTAGTCATTGTCACACCTTGGTTTGAATTTTTTTTGTGAATTATTTTGTCATTCAGATTTGCAGCATAACCCAAGCGAGTACCAGTCCACTAAGAAAAATACTCTGCGCCATCACCATGACTGTCGGTCGCCAGCCAATATCGAATAGTCCCTTAAATGAAGTCTTCATACCTAGTGCTGCGATAGCAACCAAAAAACAATTTTGCGAGATTTTGTCCATCGCTAGAGCCAAATTGGAAGGAATCCAATTCAAGTTATTAATCACCGCCAGGAGCACAAATAAAAATAGAAAATATGGCAGCGCAGGCTGACTGATTTCAAGGGTTTTTGACTGCTGGCGCCGAAAAAATAATAAGAACATCCAAGCGATCGGCAACAGCAGTGCGACGCGCAGCATTTTTACAATCATCGCGATATAGCCGACCTCTTGCGAGACTGCATAGCTCGCGCCAACAACATGGGATACATCATGGATAGACCCGCCTAGAAAAATACCAGCTTGCTGATTATCCAGATTTAAAAAATCGACTAAGACTGGGAAAAAAACCATGGAGATCGAGCCAAAGGCCGCCACCATAATCACCGTGAGCAGTGTGTAGCGCTCCATATCTCGATTTTTTGGCATCACTGATGACAACGTCATGGCTGCTGAGATGCCACATATCGCCACTGCACCGGCAGACAGAAAGCCAAATTTTGGGTCGATTTTCATCACCCGGGCAAGCCACCCGCCAAAGCCGATCGTCGCAAACACACAGCTGATAATGACCACACCAGTGACCCAGCCAAGCGCGAGCACATCGGCAAAAAGAATTTTAGAACCCAGCAAAATAACACCAAAGCGCAAAATGGATGTGCAGCAAAAATCGATACCCACGGCACAGTCTACCGAGTCGTAGAGAAAATTAACCGACATGCCGAGTATCAACGCAAACAACATAGTCGGCGCCCCGTAATTGAGGCCCAAAAATTTTGCCGCTAATGCCACAACCAGACTGGCAGCTGCGCCATGGACTTTGTTTTTATGTTGACCTAACACAGCCGTTATGCCGACCATCTTATAGTGCGTCCCCTAGTAAATCGTAGTTTAAAGCGGATTGGCGGCCAGCGCGCCATCAATGGCGTCGGCAATATTATCAATATCATCACGCCTTGCGATCAGTGCAGGACTCAAACAGAGAGTGTTATTGAACTCATAGAAGCTTCTATTGGTGCGCCCAATCAATACACCTTGCGCCATGCAGTGAGCAACAATCTTCATGGCATAGCCCTCGGGCATCGGCTGTTTACTGTCTCTATCCGAGACCAACTCAGCCCCGACAAATAATCCTTTACCGCGAACATCACCGACTACCGGATATTTATCTTTTAATTCCAACAGTCGATCTTTTAAGTGCTCACCCATCGCCACGACATTGTCTAGCAGGTTTTCCTCTTCGATAATCTCCATATTAGCGAGACCCGCGGCAGGACCCCCAGTGCAACCTCCAAAGGTACTAATATCTCTAAAGTAGCCTAGCGCACCGGCATCATCGGCGGCAAACTGGTTAAACACCTTGTCAGTGGTTACGGTACAGGAAATCGCCGCATAGCCGCTGGCGAGGCCTTTGGCCATGGTGACCATGTCTGGCTTGACCCCATAGTGTTGATAGCCGAACCATTTTCCAGTGCGACCGAGACCACAGACCACCTCGTCGAGATGCAGCAAGACGTCGTACTTTTTGCAGATCTCCTGAATAATTGGAAAGTACTCGGGCACCGGGGGAATTACGCCACCGCCTGCGGTGACAGGCTCAAGTACAACGGCGCCAACTTGATCCGGCCCCTCACGTAAAATAGCGGTTTCCAGGTCTTTGGCGCATTCGATATTACAACTACCATAAGTTTTTCCAAAGGGGCAGCGATAGCAGCAGCAGTGCGCAAATGACGAGAAACCTGGAG
>CAWUVN010000038.1:0-13062 GCA_963925995.1 uncultured Pseudomonadales bacterium
AGCAACAGCTCGAGCGCAGTGAAATCAGTCAGCAGCAGTATGCAGCAATGCTCGCCGAAGCCGAACAGCTTCTGTTAAGTAATACCGCTATTACTCAGGCCGAACAGAAAACTAAGTCAGGCCTGTGGATGCTGCCGATCCTAATTGTCACTATTCCCCTCGCAACCCTGTGGATGTATCAATCATTGGGCTCCAGCGCCGACGAGCAGATCGCGGAAAAACTGACCGCTAACGCCTCGACCAATGCCGGCCAGAAAATGGCCTGGGATGGCGAGTTAATAACCTTGATTACCGAGCGCGTTAAGCAGCGCCCAAACAATGTTTACTACTGGACTATTCTCGCTCAAGAAGCTGTATCACGCGGTGATATGCCCGCCGCTGCAGAATACTTTTCCCAGTCCATAAGAATTGAACCCAGAGAGAGTTACCTGCTTGGCCAGTATGCTCAGGCACTGTTTTTTGCCGAGGCCAATCAATTTACCCAGTCGGTAATTACCGCCTTAGACAATGCCTTTGCCGTGGACTCATTAAATCAAACAGTTCTCGGCCTAAAAGGAATTCAGGCGTTTGAAAGTCAGGACTATAAATTAGCGATCAGCTATTGGCAGGGCGCGGCTCAGCAGTTGAATCCATCTAGCAGAGACTGGCAGGCCCTGCAAAGCGGTATTCAAAAAGCCCAGAAATTAAGTGGTGATACGCCCACTGCAAACCTGTCCGTAGCACTGAGCATTGCCAACAATATTGAATTCACAGCCGAGCAAATAGTGTTTGTTGCTGTGGTTGCTGCCGATGGCCCCCCAATGCCCATCGCCGCGCGTAAAGTCTTTGCCAGTCAGCTGCCGATCAATATCCAGCTCAGTGATAACGATGCACTGATGGCCGGTCGCAGCCTCTCTGCTGCAGGCCAGGTTCGTGTCGTCGCCAGACTCTCCACATCCGGCACTGCAAACCCTCAGGCCGGTGATTGGGAAGCGACCAGTGAAGTTATTGAGATTACTCAAGAGACGCAAAACCTCGAACTCAATATTTCTCAACAGCGGGCGCACTAGCTGCTCGCTTTTTCCACAGCACTCCATGATCTGAATCAATCGCAACACAGCTACCATTGAAAATCCTCCAGCCATCCCCAAATATTAGTTTAGGCAATATTACTTAATCCCAGATACTTAATCCCAGATACTTAATTTCAGGGAATAGATTCAGAGGTGAACAATGCGAATCGATAAACTTACCAACCAACTACAGAGTGCATTGGCCGACGCACAGTCGATAGCCGTGGGTAACGACCACTCCGCCATAGAGCCCATTCACCTATTACTAGCCTTGCTCAATCAGCAGGGTGGCAGTATTCGACCCATACTCAACCGTGCCGGTTTTGATGTCACCGGCCTGCAGGCAGCGCTTAATACCCAACTCGATAAACTGGCAAAAATCAGCGCGCCAACCGGCGAAGCAAATCTCTCCCAAGAGCTTGGACGGTTAATGAACATGGCCGATCGCGCGGCACAGCAAAAGGGTGATGATTATATATCCAGCGAAATAGTGCTGGTTGCAGTTCTTGAAGATAGAGGCGCGCTGGGTAAAACCTTGAAAAATTTTGGCGATATAGCCAAGGCCAAAGAAGCGATTGAATCACTGCGCGGCGGCGACACCGTCAATGATCCGGATGCCGAAAGTCAGCGTGAAGCACTGGATAAATACACCATCGACCTCACCGAACGCGCCGAGTCCGGAAAACTCGACCCAGTAATTGGTCGCGATGATGAAATTCGCCGCACCATTCAGGTTTTGCAGCGCCGCACCAAAAACAACCCAGTCTTAATCGGCGAACCCGGTGTCGGTAAAACCGCCATAGTCGAAGGCCTGGCACAGCGTATCATCAATGCAGAAGTGCCAGAGGGACTGAAAAATAAACGCGTGCTGACCCTTGATCTCGGGGCTTTATTAGCCGGCGCAAAATTCCGCGGCGACTTTGAAGAGCGTTTAAAAGCGGTGCTCAATGATCTCTCCAAACAGGAAGGGCAAGTTATCCTGTTTATCGATGAAATTCACACCATGGTCGGCGCTGGCAAAGCTGAAGGGTCCATGGATGCAGGCAATATGCTCAAGCCGGCACTGGCTCGCGGCGAGCTCCACTGTGTCGGAGCCACCACCCTCGATGAGTACCGCCAGTATATTGAAAAGGACGCCGCCCTCGAGCGCCGTTTCCAGAAAATTATTGTCGACGAACCTAGTGAAGAAGACACCGTCGCCATATTGCGCGGCTTAAAAGAGCGCTATGAAGTTCACCACGGCGTCGAGATTACCGATAGCGCCATAGTCGCCGCCGCCAAACTCTCCCAGCGTTATATCACCGACCGCCAGCTGCCCGATAAAGCTATTGATCTTATCGACGAAGCCGGCAGCCGCATACGTATGGAAATTGACTCCAAGCCAGAGGAGATGGATCGTCTCGAACGGCGCTTGATTCAATTAAAAATCGAACGTGAAGCGCTCAAAAAAGACAAGGACCAAGCGTCCCGCAAACGGCTAAAAAAGATCGAAGACGATATAGCCACTCTGGGTAAAGAATACGCCGACCTCGAAGAAATATGGAAAGCCGAAAAAGCTTCTATGCAGGGTGCTACCCATATCAAAGCCGAACTCGAACAGGCCAAAGTTGATCTTGAAGCCGCTCATCGCCAAGGCAACCTCGAAAAGATGGCGCAAATTCAATACAGCATCATCCCCGAACTGGAAAAGCAATTATCTACCGCCAGTGATGAAGAGCAGGTCGAGATGCGGCTGCTGCGAAACAAAGTCACCGAAGAAGAGATTGCCGAAGTAGTGTCCAAATGGACCGGTATCCCGGTCTCCAAAATGCTCGAAGGCGAACGCGATAAACTACTGCGTATGGAAGACTCACTGCACAAACGTGTCATGGGTCAGAGCGAAGCCGTAGTTGCAGTCTCCAATGCCGTGCGTCGCTCTCGCGCAGGGTTGGCCGACCCCAACCGTCCAAATGGCTCATTTCTATTTCTCGGGCCAACCGGCGTCGGTAAAACTGAACTGTGTAAAACCCTCGCCGAATTTCTCTTCGACAGCGAAGACGCCATGGTACGCATCGATATGTCAGAGTTTATGGAAAAACACTCTGTCGCACGATTAATCGGCGCACCTCCCGGCTATGTCGGTTACGAAGAGGGCGGCTATCTTACCGAAGCCGTGCGCCGCCGACCCTACGCCGTATTGTTGCTCGATGAAGTTGAAAAAGCCCATCAGGACGTCTTTAATATTCTCCTGCAAGTCCTCGACGATGGTCGCCTGACCGATGGTCAGGGACGCACCGTCGACTTTAAAAATACTGTGATTGTAATGACCTCTAACCTTGGCTCCGATGTGATTCAGATGCTCGCCGGAGAAGAGAATTACGAGGTGATGAAATCTTCAGTGATGGATGTTGTTAGCAGTCACTTCCGCCCCGAATTTATCAATCGGGTTGATGAAGTCGTGGTCTTCCATCCCCTCGCCAAAGAGCAGTTGCGCGGTATTGCCACCATCCAACTTGAGCTGTTGGGCCGCAGGCTTGCCGAGCATGACCTTAAACTCAGCCTCAGCGATGCGGTGTTGGATAAGCTCCTCGAAGCCGGATTTGACCCAGTCTATGGTGCTAGGCCGCTTAAACGGGTGATTCAGCAGCAAATTGAGAATCCACTGGCCGAGAGTATTCTATCTGGGAAGTTTGCCCCGGGTGCGGAGATTAAAGCTGATCTGGAAGAGGGTGATTTGGTGTTTGCCTAGCGCGAAAGGGTTGCATTTGCCTATAGAAACTTAGGGGTATCTATCGAAGCAGCTGGGGCTTAAGTTGAGAGGTAATTAGTCTAGAGCTAATGCTTCTCTCGAACCACCCAATTCTCGTGCTGCAACCCTTTCACTCTTGAAAACTCAAGAACATTATCCGTTACCAGGATAGCGCCCATCGCAATCGCATGACCTGCAATCAGTGTATCGTTATGACCAATGGGTGTGCCGATTGATTCGAGTTCTTTTTTTATTTGGGTAGAGCGCTCAACCGCTATTTTATCCCAAGCAATAATGCCATCCAGCCGCTCTATAAATTCAGAGACAATACCTGCCATCTTTGGACTGGCCTTTTTGTTAATGGCACCAAAACTGAGTTCGGCATAAGTGATACTGGACACCACGATAGGGTGCCCAGCTTGTGCCGTTTGTTGTAACTTCTCGAGCAGGTACTCAGGCTTTTTCCGTATCAAAAAACTACAGGTATTGGTGTCCAGCATATAGGTTTCTTTAATCATCGAAATTAACACGTCCATGTTCTATTACCTCTTCTCTATCCTTGAGAAAATCCTTATCAGCATCAGCTGTTTTTGCAAAACTCAACCAAGTCTGGCGGAGTGGGGTAAGGATAATTGAATTACCCTCACGACGAACCTCAACCTCAGAGACGCCTTCAAATTCCAGCCCCTTGGGTAGTCTGATCGCTTGATTGCGGCCATTTTTAAATAAGCTTGCAGTTGCCATAGTGTTGACCTCCTTCGTTACATATTATAAGTATAAAACCGTATTGGCATATGTCAAGCATATGCTATATTGGTTCAGTTAGTTTGAAATTGACCAAGTACGGCAAAGCCGTATAGCCTTCGTCTATGATTAGCGCATAAGCTAAAAGGAAGTAAGGAGGCAATCAATGGCTAAAAAACTAAGCAAAGCCGGGCAGGCTCTGTTAGACGATGTCCTGGCGATTAAATCAGGGCTATCTTCCAAGTCAGAAGCAGCTGTTAAAACATGGTCCCCCGAACGGCTATTAGTTATCGCTGTTCGCAAAGAACTTCAAAAGACTCAGTCTAACTTTGCCAAGCTACTTGGCATTCCAGTGGGCACGCTGAGAGATTGGGAGCAGGGTCGCAAGCAACCGGATAGCACAGCGGTAACCTTGATTAAGGTCGCTAAAATACATCCAGAGGTTTTGGAAAAGATCGCAGCCTAAAGGGTCTAGTCGCCTAGGCCCTATAGGCTTTTTAGAAAGCACTACTCATAGATCAGTGCTACTCAGGTATTTCAAACTGCGCTGGATCAACATAAATCAGTTTTACCACCACCGCATCCACCATTGGCTCAACCGCAGCCATCAATACATTCATTTGATCATCGATCTGAATGCCGACAGGCAGGTTAAATAGCAGGCCGCCAGTGCCCTCATTGGTTAATGTCTGCACCTCTTTCAACTCACTGTCCTTGCGCGCCTCAGTTTGAAACTTCTGCACCAAAGCCTTTATTGAATGCTCAAAACTTGGGAAATTAAAAGGGCCCTGAAACTCCTTGCGATCCAGTTCGAGTTTAACGGCGATCTTGGTACCAGTCTTTTCAGAGGTCAGCTCGCCAGACTTAACAACCGTGCCCTGTTTCAGCTCCTTAAAAATCTTTTTAGCGTTTTCAGCGGGTTGGTTAAGAAAAGCAACAAGCAGATTGGCAGCCAGATTAAAGAGCTTTTGTTTATTGATATTAATGGTTTCTGTTTCGGTCATGTCAGCAACTAAGATTGAGTTAAAAATTAAGGAAAGGCGGACTCTACCGGAAATCGCCAATAAATGTAATATATAGGCCACTCATCTGATCCCGATTTTACTGCGTATGATTATTTAATAGTGTAGGTAATGTTATGCAGTTAGAAACCAGTGAAGTGTCACGCATCATCGAAATGGCTTGGGAAGACCGCACGCCATTTGAAGCCATTGAGAACAGTTTTGACCTCAATGAGTCTGCGGTTATTACCCTAATGCGGCGCGAGTTAAAGCCGCGGTCATTCCGCCTTTGGCGGCAGCGAGTTACCAGCCGTAAAACCAAGCATCTGCAACTGCGCTCACCTGAAGTCAGCCGCGGATATTGTCCCACCCAATACAAGCGCTAGATGAGAAACCAGATTATGAGAGACCTACTTCCCAGTAATGTTCTTAAGAGTACCCTTGGGTATATATCTATTGCATGGCTGGTAATAATTGGTCACTCCACAGCGGTAATGGCGGAACAGCTTATGATGGAAAACTTTGAGTCTCAGCCACTCGAGCGTTGGAGTTATGTCAGCGATCAGGTGATGGGTGGAATATCACAGGGCCAATTGGCAATCAAAACCGAAGAGGGCGAAACCTTTGCCCATATGACCGGACAGGTAAGCACAGAGAATAACGGTGGCTTTATCCAGTTCCGCACCTCAATTGCCAAAGGTACCACCGCGACAGTCACTGGTGTGGTTTTAAAAGTTCGTGGAAATAGCCAACAGTATTATATTCATCTGCGCAGTTCTGGAACCCTGCTGCCCTGGCAGTACTACCAAGGCAGCTTTAAAGTCACCGAGCAGTGGCAGACCGTAAAGCTTCCCCTAAGTGCTTTTGTTCCTTCAGGTAAGTGGATTCGCAGTCAGATTAAGCCCAGCTCGATCCGCAGTATTGGTGTGGTGGCCTTTGGTCGCGATCACAGCGCCGATATTCAAATCTCAGAGATTGGTTTCTATTAAGTAGTCGCTTTCGGCACTAACTTAATTCTCGACTAAAGCGCCTTGATATAGCCAAAATATATTAATCATATCCCCCTTATATTTTGATTGCTGGTCCGTATTGACAAGATTACCGATCTCCCTAATCATCTGCAGCTATACTTTTTTAGTTAGTAGCTTTTTTAGTTAGTAGCTTTTATTAGCTAGGGGCTTTTGTCACAGAAAATTAAACAGGGGGATACTTCCATGACCAATCAGGCCGCACGAACCACAGAGGGCAGAGGGCAGCTCTACAGCAGTATTTTAGACACTATCGGCAATACACCCTGCGTAAAGATCAATTCACTGGCACCGGCTGGTGTCGATCTATATGTGAAAGCGGAGTTTTTTAATCCCGCAGGATCGGTTAAGGATCGTCTGGCGATTAGCATTATCGAAGAGGCGGAACGCAGTGGCGAGCTCAAGCCCGGCCAGACGGTAGTGGAGGCAACCAGTGGCAACACCGGTGTGGGTTTGGCGATGGTCTGTGCGGCGAAAGGTTACCCCTTTGTGGCAACTATGCCGACCAGTGTCTCGATTGAGCGGCGCAAGTTGATGCGTTTTTTTGGGGCCAAAGTTATTTTGACACCAAAGGCCGATAAGGCGATGGGCTGCTATCTCAAGGCTACTGAGCTTGCCGAGGCCAATGGCTGGTTTCTGGCTCGTCAGTTTGAGACTGATGCCAATGCGAAAATTCACGCAAATACCACCGCTCGTGAAATTCTGTCGGACTTTAGCGGCAGCAATTTGGACTATTGGGTGACTGGTTACGGAACTGGCGGAACCTTTTCCGGGGTTGCGAGAGTGTTAAAAGAGCAGCGTCCGGAGACCAAAGTTATTCTTAGTGAGCCGGTTAATGCTCAGCTTATTGAAAGTGGTACTGCTCAGGAACGCGCAGCCAATGGTTCTCCGTCAAGTAGTCATCCGGCATTTCAGCCACATATGATTCAGGGTTGGACACCAGATTTTATTCCTCAGGTACTGCAGGAATCTATTGATGCGAAACGCTTTGATCAGCTAATACCGGTTGCTGCGGAGGACGGTATTGAGGCATCCAAGATGCTTGCTCAAAAAGAGGGTATTTTTACCGGTATATCCGGCGGCTGTACTTTTTCGGTTGCGCTGGAAATTGCCAGAAGTGCTGAACCGGGTACGGTTATTCTCTGTATGTTGCCGGATACTGGTGAGCGCTATCTCTCCTCGCCACTGTTTGAGGATGTTGGTGAGGATATGAATGACGATGAGCTGGCGTTATCGGAATCAACGCCGAGTTTCCATTTAAACGAGTAATTTTTGTCGACGGCTATTTATGCTGACGCTTGGCAAAGGCCTCAAGCTGTTCTTCCGTTGCCGGTGGTTGGTGATTTTCCTTCCACTGGCTGTAGGGCATACCATAAATAGCTTCGCGTGCCTGATCATGGCTCATTTCCATATCGCGCTCTTCGGCGGCGGCAAGATACCATTTGCTTAAACAGTTGCGACAAAACCCCGCTAAAATCATTAAATCAATATTCTGCACATCTTTATTATCATCTAAATGCTTGAGTAGTTTGCGGAACGCTGCTGCTTCGAGTTCGGTGGTGGTTGTCATAGGGGTCTCTAAGGTTGTAATAAATAGCGCCGTCAAAAAAGCTGAATGGTGGTTACAGCGGGTTAAACCGTTGGCGATAATTCTACCCCAACAGCCGCGCTGATATACTATGTCGGCAATCTTATTCTCAAACTTATTCTTAAAATAAGGAAACAATTTATGAAACCTGATCCTTCCTCTCTGGACGCCATGCCCGGAATTGATGATGGAGCCTATATGCTCGATGGGGTTATAAAAACTGTTGCGGGTGAAACCTCTAAGTTGCTCCGGGATCAGATGAAGATTTATGCCAACAACCGCTTTATGTTTGCATTTTTTGATGATCAGACCAACAAGATTGATGCGGCTACTGGCTATGCCGCTTGGGTTGATGGTGTTTTAACTGAAACCCCAATCGCCAATCAGGACGGGCCTGTTGAGGGTTTGAACTTTGAAATTGCGCTTAATTCTACTGATATTGGTTTTACCCAGATTGTTAGAGATATGCCAGCTGAGAATGGCGGTACCTACGATCTGGATGAAGTATGGGAAACCCTGTCCACGCAGAAAAGCGCATTTGATGGCCTGTGGAAATTGCAGGCAAGAGAAGCTGCCGAGTCCGATTGCTTTAACTTTACCGAGATGAAGTTAATTGGTGGCGGACATTTTATTTTCTTTCAGGGCTTTGATTGTAAAGATAACAGCGTTCAGCACTTTGGCTTTGGCTCAATGAGGGTTGAGGAGTCGGGTAGGGTTACCGAGACAGGGATGACCAGTACCATTGATGGTTATTCGGGGGTGGATCACCAAGTTGGTATGAGGCTGATTGATGCTGACCATATGACGCAGGTATTTATGTTGGATGGTAATGAGGTTGTGCAGTCTTACGTGCGAGTCTAGATCGGTAATATCAGCTGCTATCTGAAAGGCCTCGCACTTCTGCGGGGCTTTTTTATGCCTGTAATCAAAGCGCTGGCAGTGGTTGTCAGTAGCGGTCAGTAGTAAGAAGTAACTTGTTGTGTCCAGATTTTCAATCTACGGGCTAAAAAATATAACTGGATGGAGATTGGTCTACAGTTACATGAACTGGAACAGGGGCGCGTTGTTGCATAGCCAGCAAACCATAGCAGCTAAAAAAGAGCAGCTAAAAAAGAGCCGCTAAAATAAGCCTCAATTGAAATTGAATAACCTCTGAGGACATTGATAGATATGGATTATCTGACTCGGGTTCTATTTAACCGCACAGATAGAAACTGCGACTAATATGGAAGCCCCACTCCCCGCCAATGAGACGCAGCGGCTTAAAGTCCTGCGCAGTCTTGATCTGCTTGATACAGAGGCGGAATCGGAATTTGATGAGCTGACAACTCTGGCAGCGCAGATATGCAATGTGCCGGTTGCACTAGTCTCGCTTGTCGATGAAAACCGCCAGTGGTTTAAATCCAAAGTCGGGCTTGAGGTCGACGAAACCAGCAGGGAAGTGGCTTTTTGCGCTCACAGTATTTTAAAACCCAATGAGATTATGGAGATTCCGGATGCCCGTCAGGACAAACGTTTCGCCAACAATCCGCTGGTTACTGAAGATCCCAAAATACGCTTTTATGCCGGTGCGCCCTTAACCACATCCAGTGGCTATACGCTGGGCACTCTCTGTGTTTTAGACTACAGCCCGCGCACCTTATCCGATTCTCAGAAAAAAGCTCTCGAGATACTGCGCCTGTTGGTTGTGCGGCAGATAGAGTTGCGCAACAGTTACAGGGCCCTGAAAAATTTACAGGGGATGCTATCCGCTAAAAATATTCAGTTGGAAACCGAGATTGAAGATTCCGCTATCTCACTGGAGCAGGAGATGGGGCTGCGTATCGAGTCTGAAATACTCTCGCGGCGGATTCTCGATATGGCTCTGGATGCGGTTATCTCGGTTGATCAGGCGGGCAAGGTGATTTACTGGAACCCCAGAGCTGAGCTTATCTTTGGCTATTCTGCTCCCTATGCACAGGGTAAGAGCATTCTTGAGTTGGTGGTTGAACCGCGCGAACACAGCGCTATTGAAGGGCGTCTAAAGCAATTTATAAGCAACGATATCAAAAGTATAAAAGCTGATCGCTTTGAAATGCTGGCGGTGCGTGTCGATGGCCAAAGAATTCCTGTTGAAGTTGCTGTAATTGCCCTTAAGCGCTATGGCGAATATGTGTTTACCGGCTTTGTTAGGGATCTTACCGAGAGAGGTAAATATATTGAGGAGTTGCGCGTCTCGGCGATCACCTTCAACAGTCAGGAGGGAATTGTTATTGCCGATGGCGAGGCTAATATTCTGCGCGTCAATAAAGCCTTTGTAGATATTACCGGTTACTCCGCAGAAGAGGTTGTTGGACGCTCTCCACAGCTACTCCATTCCGATCAGCACGATAAAGAGTTTTATGCATCTATATGCAAATTTGTCGAAGAGAGTGATGGCTGGGAGGGTGAAGTTTGGGGACGGCGTAAAAATGGTGATGCGGTTCCGCTGCATTTGACAGTAACTGCGATTAGAGATAGAGCAGGCGCGGGTAATATGTGCGCAGGTGAGAATAAGGCGACTAATTACGTGTTGGCTTTCTCAGATATCACCAGAAACAAAAAGGATGCCGATGAAATCTACAACCTGGCATTTTTTGATCCGCTGACAGGACTGCCAAATAGACGACTGTTGATGGATAGACTATCTCAAGCGGTGGCGACTAGTGGGCGCACAGGCCAAAAAGCAGCGCTGCTGTTTCTCGATCTGGATAATTTTAAAAGCCTTAACGATACCCTGGGCCATGACTTTGGTGACCTTTTGTTGAAGCAGGCTGCCCAACGGCTCAAGCACAGCCTGCGTGCTGAGGATACCGTGGCGCGCATAGGTGGCGATGAGTTTGTGATTATTCTACAAAATTTAGGTGATGAGGGCTCTGATGCACCGGCGCAGACTGAGGCGGTGGCGAATAAAATATTGTCAGCCCTTAACCAGCCCTACTCATTACATGATCACGAGTGTTTTAGCAGCGCAAGTGTTGGTGCTACGGTGTTTGAAAGTAGTGTCGAAGAAATTGATGAACTTTTAAGGCAAGCTGATATTGCCATGTATCAGGCAAAGAAATCAGGCCGCAATATGTTGCGGTTTTTTGATCCGCAGATGCAGGAAAATATAAACCAGCGAGCCAATCTGGAGAATGCATTACACAATGCCATTGAAAAGAATCAGTTCCAACTTTACTACCAGCTGCAGGTGGATAATAAGAATCAGCCGGTTGGCGCTGAGGCATTGATTCGCTGGCAACACCCGGTGCTTGGCACTGTGCCGCCACAGGATTTTATTCCGCTGGCTGAGGAGTCGGGTCTAATTATCCCTATCGGCCACTGGGTTATAAAAACTGCCTGCGAGCAGATTAGATGTTGGCAGAACAACCCGCTGACAGCTGATTTAACCGTTGCGGTGAATATTAGTCCGCGGCAGTTTTATCAGCCGAGTTTTGTCGATGAGGTTTTGGACTGTTTAGCCGAGACGGGTATTGATTCCGGAGCATTAAAGTTTGAGCTTACCGAGGGTCTTATTCTGGATAATGTGGATGAGGCTATCGCTAAAATGAAAGAGCTGAGAAGGGCGGGAGTGCTTTTTTCTCTGGATGATTTCGGTACCGGTTACTCTTCTTTGGCCTATTTGACTAAATTGCCTCTGTCCCAACTGAAAATTGACCAGTCTTTTGTACGCAATATTGGTATCAATGATACTGACAGCATTATTATTAAGACGATTATCGGCATGTCGAAAAGTCTCGGTTTTGAGGTGGTTGCGGAGGGGGTGGAGACTCAGCATCAATATGCTTTTCTCGAGGCGCTGGGGTGTCAGTTATTTCAGGGGTATCTGTTTAGTCGGCCGCTGGCGGTTGGTGAGTTTGAGGAGTTGTTGTAGGGTTGTGAATTGTTGATTATAAATTAGAGAGTTAAATAAAAAACCCCCAGCTAAACAGCTGGGGGTTTTTCTTTGAACACTCTTTAAAGGAGTTTATCAGAGTTTATTTAGCGCCTAAGGATTGTTACTTTTTTCCAGAGCGATAATTCGTTCAAGTAGAGCATCTATTGTGGCCGCCTGATTATCTATCTGGGATTGCTGCTCCTGAATAGCTTTGGTAAGTACGGGAATCAGGCCAATATAGTTAATGCTCAGAGTTTCACCTTTTTCCAAATCACCTTCAACACCATTGACTAGCTCTGGAATAACATCTCTAACTTCCTGGGCTATAAAGCCTGTTTGGTCTTTGTTGTTGGATTTCAGTTTGTAGTCAACTGGGTTTAGTTTTAAAACGCTTTTTAAGTCGTATTTAGTGGGGGTGATATCTTTCTTTATTCGTTTGTCGGATTCTTGTGTGAGTTCTTGTGCAGTGAGAGTATTTGCGACATAGACATCTTGAGCGAAGGTTGCATTTTGAGATACGTTGAGGCTACCTAAATTGGTTGAACCCATAACATCGAGATAATCGATGCTTGCAGATCCCATCACACGAAGGTCACTTAACTCTGTAACTCCTGACACAGAGAATAGCTCATCAGGTGCCAGAGTTAAGGTCGTTGACCCTTCAAATGCAGTCGACCCCTTAAAGATTGTAGAGCCTATTACCTCAAGGTTACTCTGGAAGGTGGCTGGACTGGCGACTTCAAGCAGTCCCTCAGGGCCAACGGGCTCGCCATTGTGGTGCATAGACCCTTCGCGATAGGCGCCAAGCAGGGGGCCGTTAGGACCCCATGCCAAATGCGCTGAGCCATTAACGTAGAGTTCTCCCAGACTGGTTTGTCCGATAACATCGAGGTCACCCGAACGCAGAAGCCCCATGACATTGACTTCATTTTGGAAAGTAGCTCGACTGGTGACTTCAAGGAGTCCCTCAGGACCTGCTTCGTTGCCATTGTGGCTCATAGATCCTTCACGGTAGAGACCAAG
>CAWUVN010000039.1:0-16706 GCA_963925995.1 uncultured Pseudomonadales bacterium
GGTCAACAGGACTCGCGTAGCGCAGTTCCTGCATTAGTTAACCCAACTCAGGTCAGTGCGGGTGGTTTCTCAACCTGTGCGATTGATGAAAATGGCGTAACCTGTTGGGGTGCTCCAAACATCGTTAATGTTCCAAGCCTGTCGAATCCAACTCAGCTAAGTGTGGGTTACAATCACGCCTGTGCTCAGGATGATACTGGAGCGGTATGTTGGGGTAATGACGACAAAGGTAAGCGCACAGTTCCAGCGCTTGAGTATGTCACTGATAATGATAGCGATGGCGTTTCGGATACCCTCGACCACTTTCCGCTGGATCCAGCAGAAACTACAGATTCAAATAGTGATGGGCTGGGCGACAATGCGCATCCCCCAAACCTCAATACAACCTCATTTACGGTATCTGCACCAGGTGCCTCTTCTGTGTCTATGCAGGCGAGTGTCTACAACTGGGAAATTGGCCGTGCCGATAGTTTTGCTACCGATAACGGTGATGGCACCTGGACTTTAACTGTTGATCCTTCGTGGACATCGCAGGTCGATTACAAATGGCGAGTTGATGATATTCAGGAGGACTTTTCAAGTGATTACCGAGCTGGGGAATGTTCTTCGGTGTATTTTGCAGGCTATGCAGATACCTGGTTTAACCGTATCTGGAATCCCGATAGGGGGGTTGTAACCGATGATATTGCCGGCACCTGTATTGCCGATGATATAACAGGCGGCGGAACAGGTTCCTCCCAGCTCACTATGAGCGTTAGCGCGGTTAGTGCCAGTTCTGTACGACTGACGGGTTCATTGTGGAGTTGGGATGCTGCAGCTGGTCCAGTGGCTACTAACAACAATGACGGCACATGGTCTGTGATATTGGATCCTATGCCGGCTGAAGATATGGAATACCTTTGGGTGATTGATGGTATTCAAGAGAATCTTATCTCCAACGCTGCCAATGCAGAATGTTCAAACGAAATAAATAGCGGTGCGATGGTCACCGACTATTTCAGCTTTACAAACCGTCAATGGATTGTTGGTTCCGGGGAAGTTTCAGGTAATGTAGCTAATGCCTGTTCAGATTCTGTCATCGTAGATCCTCAACCTGAGCCCACTGTTCTCGCCAATGTGTTATCCGATGGTATTGTCGACAATGGCTGGGATGTTGGTCTGGCGGCCTTTGATTCCGGTCAGGATTATGCCAGTTGTTACAATGACGATGGCGCAGGCTGTCCCAATGTATCTTGGTCTCTAGTCAGCGATTCGGAGCGCGGCGATGTGCTGCAAGTCAGTCACGCAGATACCGGCATCTATGTGGGTATGTATTTCGCTTCCAGTGCTGGACGTGATTTTAGCGCCGCGGCCAATGGCAATCTTGTTTTTGATATTAAGTCTGTTGCCGGTGATAGCAACTTCGTGGCCAAAGTCGACTGTGAGTATCCCTGTGCCTCCAGCAATATTGATCTGGGTAGTCAGGGCAGCGCCGGTTGGCAGACCGTTAGTATTCCGGTCTCTACATTGACCAGTAACGGACTTGATTTAACCAAAGTAAGTACGGGTCTGGTTATCTGGCCCGTGGCGGCGGCTAATACAGTTTATCAACTGGATAATATCCGCTGGGAGGTGCAGGAGGGGGCATCTGAGCCGCAAGTAGATTACACGCCAACTTCATACAGCGGCTATTCTCTGGCCTGGAGTGATGAGTTTAATGGCAGTGCTGTTAATAAGTCTGACTGGACCTTTGAAACAGGTCGAGGGAGTAATGGTTGGGGCAATCAAGAGTCCCAGTTCTACCGCGAAGAAAATACTACGGTTGCCAATGGACTGCTAACAATTGAAGCCAAAGAAGAGAATTATAATGGCGCTGAATACACCTCCTCGCGATTGATAACCAGAGGTAAGCAGTCGTTTAAATATGGTCGTATAGACGTTCGTGCCAAGCTACCACAAGGGCAGGGGCTGTGGCCGGCTATCTGGATGTTGGGTGAACGCTTTGACTCTGTAGGTTGGCCCGCATCTGGCGAGATAGATATTATGGAAATGATTGGTGGTGATGGTCGTGAGGATACCATTCACGGCACTATTCACTACGCTGACAATAACGGCTCCCATCAATATGTGGGTGATTCAGTTGGCCTTGTTTCCTGTCAGGCAATTGGTTGTGCCAACACTTTTGCCGATGCTTTCCATACCTTTAGTATTGAGTGGGATAGCCAGTCTATTAAGTGGCTGGTGGATGGCGTTGAGTTTGCGTCCCAGCAGATAACCTCGTCAGATAGGACAGAGTTCCACGAAGAGTTCTTTTTTATAATGAATGTAGCCGTCGGAGGTCAGTGGCCCGGTTATCCCGATAACAGCACCAGCTTCCCACAGCAGATGCAGGTGGACTATGTGCGTGTCTACCAGCCAACGCTTAGCCAATTCTCGTTCCTGCAGTCTGATAATCCTGGTCTAAGTTCTGATATTAATCTCAGTTTGGAGAATGGGGTCTTATCGGGAAGAGCAGCGATTGGCGATAGCGTCGACAATCTGATTGCCAGTTTTCAGCACGCTGGTGAAGCTATCTCTGTTGATGGTATAGATCAGTCTGATGGTGTTACGAGCAACGATTTTAGCAATCCTCTCAATTATACGATTGTAGGTAATGACGGTCTTGAGACTACTATTAAAGTAGATCTGGCCGAATTCACCGGCCTGCCAATTGTAAATATTAATACTCTCGGCGGTGTTGGCATTGATTCAAAAGATGATTATGTCTTTGGCACTGTCTCTGTGGATGGTGGCCGAGGTTTTCTGGATTTTCCTGAAATGGAAATTGAAATAAGGGGTAGGGGTAATTCAACTTGGGGACACCCGAAAAAACCCTACCAGATGAAATTTGCTGGCAAGGAAGAGTTCCTTGATATGCCCAAGGATAAGAAATGGATTTTCCTTGCGGAGTACTCTGATAAAACCTTATTGAGAAATCGTATTGCGTTTGAGATGGGCTATATCAGCGATCTCGACTGGACACCTGAGAGCACTTTTGCCGAGGTGTTTATTAATGATCAATATAACGGCACCTATAATATTGTTCAAAAGGTCGAGGAGACCAATAGGCGTGTTGCCCTTGGTGATACAGGCTACTTATTGGAGATTGATCAGATCTTTAGGCTTGACCCGGATGATGTCTATTTTGAAACCGGGACTTTCTTACTCAATATCAAAGAGCCCAGTCTGGTAAAAGATGATCTTCAATATGTCTATATTCGCGACCTGATCAACGATTTTGAAAATGCCTTATTCGGCAATAACTTCAAGGATCCGACCACTGGTTATGCAGCGTTTATCGACTTGCCCAGTTTTATTGACTGGTACCTGATCAGTGAAATAACTAAGAATGTCGATTCCGTTTCGTTCTCCAGTATCTATTTAAATGTCATGCCGAATGAAAAGATTAAGATGGGGCCGCTGTGGGATTTTGATCTGTCTTTCGGTAATGTTGACTATGCCGATAGTCGTTATGCAGAGGGCTTTTGGATTAAGAATAACCCTTGGTATAGCAGGTTATTTCAGGATCCGGCTTTTGTTGCGCTGGTGCAGGATCGCTTTGCGTACTTTAGAGATAACCAGGCCACAATGCTGGAAAAAATTGATGCCTATGCGACTCAATTGAAATGGGCGCAGCAGGAGAACAATGATAAGTGGCAGACCATTGGTAGCTATGTGTGGCCTAATCCGGTTGTTTACGATACCTATCAGGAAGAGGTTGATCATATGAAGGATTGGTATGTTCAGCGTATGAATTGGTTGGATGGGGCACTGGGTGATCTTTAGTGCCGGGTAACTTTAGCAAGCTGTAGCTCAATCAGGTTTGTTAATGCTCTCTCGAATGAATAAAAGCTGTCATCCTGGCCGAAGTCGAAGGATCTTAAGCAGTTCAGTAGGCTTCGAACACGCCTGTGCGATCGATGACTCTGGTGTAGTTTGTTGGGGGCGTGATAATCAGGGGCAGGTGACTGTTCCTCTGCTGTCTAACCCAACTTCGCTAGCAGCGGCTAAGACACACACCTGTGCGATTGATGACAGTGGTGTAGTGTGCTGGGGTTCGAATGCCTTTAAGCGTTCCGAAGTCCCTACAAGTCTGGTGAATGCTACGCAAATCAGCGCTGGTGTTGAACACAGCTGTGCAATTAATGAAAGCGCGGTTGCTGGTAACTCGGTAGTCTGCTGGGGCCGTAACCACAAGCAACAGCGTAAGGTGCCGGCTGATCTGGTTAACCCAATGCAGGTATCAGCGGGTTACATCCACAGCTGCGCGATTGATGACAGCGGTGTGAGATGTTGGGGTCAGCAGGACGCACGTACTGTTGTTCCAGCTGGTCTGGTTAACCCAACCCAGGTAAGTGCAGGTGGTCTGTCGACCTGTGCCATTGATGATAATGGTGTGACCTGTTGGGGTGCCGCCAATATCGTGAATGTACCTAACCTGTCGAACCCGACTCAGGTAAGCGTTGATTTCAACCACGCCTGTGCTCAGGATGATACTGGTGTTGTGTGCTGGGGTAACAATGACAAAGACAAGCGTACCGTTCCGACCCTTGAACATATTAAGGACAGTGATGGTGATGGCGTGGATGATGCCATCGACGGTGACCGATTAAACGCTGCAGTCCAGTAAACCGAAGTAGTAGTAAACCGAAGTAGTACTAAACTAAAAACTCGCCGTGGGAAACAGTAGCGAGTTTTTTATGATTTTTAAAAACAGATGAAGTATCTAGGTCTGTGTAGACCTGATGGCGGTTTAAATCATGCGTTATACGTTTGGTTTTACGGGCGATGGGCTTGTCAATGGTGCAAGAGTAAGCCTTTATATATTTACCATATATACTGGCGCTTAATCGAGTTTAGGGGATTAGATTAAATGATTAGAGTTATCGAAAAGCAGTTTCATAACGTTGCATCTGTAAGAGCTTTATTTTCAGGTTTATTAATTAAAAAGTTATGCTTTTTGAGTTTTTTGTTTTTGTCGGTCAACAGTGTTGCACTAGATGATGGCATTTGGACTTATGAACTTGATGGGGAATATATTATGGTCACCGGATGTGTCCAAGAGTATTGCCCTACTGATTTGGTTATTCCTAATGCAATTGCTGGGAAGAATGTTACAAGAATAAAAAACAGAGCTTTCGAAAATCAATATTTAACAAGTGTCAAACTCCCCAGCAACCTAGTTACAGTTGGAGTATACGCATTCAACAAAAACTTCATAAGTGACCTGGTAATTCCAGACAATGTAGTGAGTATCGAGCAGGGTGCTTTTTCGGAGAATCAAATAGAAAATGTCAGCATTCCAGATGGGGTTACTAACATCGGATTTTCCGCTTTTTCACAAAATTTGTTAACAAATATTGAAATTCCGGCTAGCCTAACTCGAATTGAGAGTGGCGTTTTTCGCTCCAACAAATTAAGCAGCGTAGAAATACCTAATAATATCAAAAGTATCGGAAATTCGGCTTTCGAATATAATGATCTAATAAGTGTCAGCATACCTGAAGGTGTCAGTAGCGTTGGGTATAGGGCCTTTCAGGGTAATAATTTGACCAGCATTACTCTTCCGGAAGGTATTACTACAATAGAACAAAGGGCCTTTGCGCTTAATGAATTATCGATGATTTCTCTTCCAAACAGCCTTATAATCATAAAAAGCGCTGCGTTTCAGGAGAACCCGGTAACCAAGTTAGTTATTCCTCCTAACGTTAGGTTTATAGAAGGCGGTGCCTTTTCCATGTCTCAGCTAACAATCATTGAGTTTTTAGGAGATAGAGGTTTTTTTGTTGAAGGTGCTTTCGACTACAACCCCCTAAATGAAGTTAAATATTGTGAAGGTCGTTCAGGTTGGCCTGGAGCTAATTTTAACGGCGTCCAAAGTATTCAGCCAACACCCTTTGACTGTACAGATACAGACAATGATGGCATTCGCGATGATAATGATGCCGATGATGATGGCGATGGTGTTCTGGATGGATTAGATGCATTTCCCCTTGATCCTAACGAAACCCTTGATACCGATAATGATGATATTGGAAATAATTCAGATACCGATGATGACAATGATGGTGTTTTGGATGGGTTAGATGCATTTCCCCTTGATCCTAACGAAACCCTTGATACCGATAATGATGATATTGGGAATAATTCAGATACCGATGATGACAATGATGGTGTTGTGGATGGGTTAGATGCATTTCCTGAGAACCCAGACGAAAGCATGGACACTGACTCGGATGGAATTGGTAACAACGAAGATACTGACGATGATAATGATGGGGTTGTTGATGAGTTAGACCATGTTTCGTTAATTCCACATATTCAGGGCCAAAAATTACTTGATATAGACGCAAATGGGCGGGTCGATGCCTTAACCGATGGTCTGGTTATTCTTCGCTATATGTTTGGTTATAGTGGCGATGCTCTTATTAATGGTGCCATAGCAGAAGATGCGTCAAGAATCACTTCAGCAGAGATTGAGGCCTATCTCGAGGCTCTCATTCCAGAGCTTTAAGGGAACAGTAGTTAACTAGGGGCGCATCTAATGGCCCCTTTTAAAGTTACAAAATATTAATACCTATTCAATCTGCACTTCAATCGCTGATCAAGTAAAGTCCTTTTTACTTTCATGCCACATTAGGTTAAAAAAACAATATAAAACAATAGGTTACATTTAATTCAAGTCGAAAATACCACTTAATTTCTAACTAATTGATATTGTTGGGTTTAATTTCAGTTTATAAGGGCGTTTCATTCGCTCAACTAAAGTTAATTCGTCTGTTAAAGGTATTTTGAGCATTTTTCAGCCAATTTTTTTTGAGCTAGACATATACATCCATAGAATATCGACCTTCGGGCATGGGGGGGTATGCTTCACTTTCTATTTGTATAGGTAGGTTGTCCAATCAACCTTATCGATAACCCTGTAAAAATATATTTATATAGCCCGTGTTAGACGTATTCAACTTTAATGCCAGAGTCATTAATCATATGCCCAACTTATGTCGGCGTTTACGCTAGATAGTACGTAAATTGAATTGTCTTTGATCTGTCCTTGAGTTGTCTTTGATTTGTCTTTGATAAGTCTTTGATATAAACATTCCCCTTTCTCAATACGATCCATAGTCGTTGAATAGCCTGCTTTCATCACCTTAGTCTGCTGCCTGTATCTAGTAAATAGGACAGTCCGAACAACGGGTGCCTGCATATGACTGGGAACCATTAAACAGTAATTATGAATACTTGCATTGTAATCATACTCATCGGGCAAAACGTCAATCGCAATCGCTGTGAGGCTTGTTAATTCTTCCTGAGTGTATGGGTTATCAAGAGGAAACATAGGCATCCCGTCTTGCGAGTCAAAAAGATACGGGACCTCAAAAACTAACCCCATCCGAATTAATGACGCAACAGTCGATAGGCAATCATGATAAGTTGATGCAAAGTCATCTTCAGCCGTCATTCTGTCTAGCTCATTAAATCCATAAACTGAAAATGCGCCATGATCAGCCAGTTTTACTGATCGCTCAAATGGGGTATAAATACGACCGAATCCGCCCTCGTTAAAAATATCTTTACGCCAATATATATCCAGCATAAGTCTAAGAACATCTTTATATCCTGTCTGCTTAATTAACATAAGCGGAGAAGGCTCTCCTTCTTTTGTTCCTGTAACAAATGTCTTTGGCAGCCATAAATGTTCGCCAGTAGTAGAAGGTGCGATGGCAAACTCAGGATGCTTTCCAGTTTTGACCTTATGAACAAAGCCGCCACTTATCAGTTTCATTTCACTTTTCTGAGCTGACCTGGTTGGTATGCCTGCATATTTTAATGCAGAGTTCCTACTCCAGCGGGTGGCCTCTAAAGTCCCCTTACGGCCGCAACAGTAAAGTAGATAGTGACATGCTTCTATTAACCCAAATCTCTCTATCACAGCTTGAATACGGTCATATGCTACTGCGAAACTACCACTATTTGTATCACTCATGAGAGTCTCCTGGTTGAAGTTGATCATCTAAACCAGTTAAGTCAGGTGCCTCATAAGAAATTTGATCCACTACCAGTAAAAGCCTCACATCAAGAGGATATTTTATGCTCTCCGTAGAGTTAGGCGCTTTAATTTTGTCCTTGATGATTTGATTCGGCATCTTATTCATGACTGAACCCCTTAACAGCATTGCTAGGCTGTACCTGAATAGCGATTTTTTGGCTGTTGAGAGACTTTTCAGCTTGATAAGGACGAAACTTATACAAGTGGCAGGAGTAGGATGGACAGGTCGAGATAGACTCTCTAAAGCCCTTTTCTAGGTGGGTAGGGGAGCATCCAACACATTCAGCGCATTTGGCATTCACGGCCAGGGTTCTGGAGCTTGGATTCTTAAGATATCGAGCTATAGGATTAAACTTACTCATGGATGTCACCTCCACGAGTATCTTGATGCCGCTGTTCTGCAAGTGCGTGAATCTCATGCTCCCACCAGCCAACACCTCTACCACCAGGTATTAGTTTAACTGAGGCAGGGAAGCGTCCTTGAGCCATGAGTTCATATATGTATGATCGTGAAAATGGGATTATTTTTTGTACTTGAGTACAGCGAAGAAGGCGTCTAGGGCTATTAATTGATTTCATTCATAATTCCTATCTGGAAAAAATACATTTGTATTTGATCAACAGAGGGAATAATATTGCTCCGTGTTGACCTTGATGGGTGGCACAAAATCTTAGATATCGGCTCGAACCGATGACTAAATTAAAGAGCCTTGATTAATTTCAGGGCTTTTTTTTATCCTAAGAAATGTTCCATTTGCACGCTTTGGTATTCAAAAACGTCACTGCATCTTATTTAGAGGTAGTACTGTGTTGCAATAGAATTACTCACCTTCAGTTATTTTTTTGGGGAATCATTGCGGCTTGCAAAAACTATCTAAATTTAGAGGTGAATCATTCAGGATTAGGAGAATATTGAGATGAAGAAATGCTGGGATTTGAGTGTATAAATATTCTAAGGGGATGTAAGTTTGTACCTAGTTTTGTACCTATTTGATCTAAAAATCACCAGGCATAAAAAAACCCCTGTAAAAACAGAGGTTTAATTATTTTATATGGCGGTGGGATAGGGATTCGAACCCTAGATACGCTATTAACGTATGCCAGTTTTCAAGACTGGTGCATTCAACCGCTCTGCCATCCCACCAATTAAGGGCGCGATTATACAGCGCCTTTTAACTAGAACAAGCCCCAATTACTCTTTGGGCTAATTTCTTTCGCTTAACTACCATCAGTTGATGGGCTAGGGTCAGAATTTTCTGCTTTGCGCTTCTTTCTTGGATCATTTGAAGCTCGTGCAACCTTGGGTTTTTCTGCGGCAACTGGTGCTGGTGCAGCTGCTGGTGCAGGGGTGCCCTGAGGCTTTGGCTGTTCAGTTTTACGACGCTCGGTGCTAACTACTACATCGCTGACTGGCTTGGGTTTTTTGCGCGGGTCATTGCTTGCTCTGGGCCCAGTTCCGTCAGCGGGGGCAGCATCTTTAACAATTGCGGTAGGTTTCGCGTTTGGTGCTGCTTTCTTCTTTGCAGGCTTTGACTCTTCGCTATTTGCTTTTTCCGCTGGCTTTGGTGCTTCAGTGCCAGTGCTTTCCACAGCCGTCTCTTCCGATACCTTGGCAGCAGGTTTTCTACGCGGACGAGACTTGCGGGCAGGCTTATCTGGACTTGGCGCTGCTTCGCTTGATTCGCCACTGGTGGCTGCGGTTGTCTCTGTAGCGGTTGAATCAGTGGTCGCTTCAGTGGTTTCTTTTTTAGCTCTTGGCTTGCGTGGTGCACGCTTGCGCTTGGGCTTTTCTGCGGCTGTATCTGCTGTATTATCTGTAGCAGTGCTTTCTTTAGCAGTATTCTCTTTAGCAGTGCTTTCGACAGGTGAAGTTTTACTTTCAACTTTAGTCTCTGTAGAACCTTCAATAGCCACTTCTGTGGTCAGTGCAGTTTTATCTAATACTTCACCGGGAACATCCTGTCTCTGACGACGACGGCGGGGGCCGCGACGCTTGTCACTTGGGCGTTTCTTTAGCTGATTACCATCTGCATCCGGGCGCTGAGTTGGCGCTTGGGTGGTTTCTTTAGCCTGGGTCGTGCTTTCGGCAGCGGCGGTTTTTTGCGGCTGTTCGTTGCGACCTTCATTGGAACGGTTGTCAGAGGGCTTGTTATTCTTCTGACGGTTGTTGGTGCGTTCGCCATCGCGCTGATTTTCATTGCGGTTGCGACTGTTCGGTCGGCGGTTGCCCTGACGATTGCGGCTATCCTGACCACTGCGACGACGGTTATCGTTTCCTGAGCCGGTTTTCTTCTGCTCTTTACTGTCAGTTTTAGCTTCAGTCTTGTCACCACCAAACAGGCTGCTGATAAGTCTTTTCAGCAGGCCGGGTTTTTTCGGTGTCGTGGTTACCTTAGCCGCAGGTACTTCTTTTGGCGGCATTTTCGGGGCAGGGGTGTTGGGTACTAATGTCTTCACGGCGGGCTGTGAGATTGGCAATGGTGCGCTGCTGCTCTCTAGCTCATGCTCTGGTTGCTCGCTGTTGCTCAGTTCGTGAGCTAGCTTATAGCTAAAGTCAGTGTCGCTGTCTTCGTCTTGAGTGCGGATTCTGACTACTTCAAAGTGCGGTGTTTCCATCTGCGTGTTGGGCAGTATCAGTACATTAATCTTGTTGCGTACTTCAATATCAGAGATCTCTGAGCGCTTTTCATTGAGCAGGAAGGTTGCCACAGAGACTGGCACTATAGCGCGAATCTCTTTGCTGAACTCTTTTTGAGCCTCTTCCTCAATAAGGCGTAGAATTGACAGTGCCAATGAACGAGTGCCACGAATAGTGCCTTGACCCTTACAGCGTGGGCAGACTTTAGACATGGTTTCTTCGAGTGATGGGCGCAGGCGCTGTCGTGACATTTCCAGCAGACCAAATCTTGAGATACGACCTACCTGAACCCGTGCGCGGTCAATTTTTAGTGCATCGCGGATTTTGTTTTCAACTTCTTTCTGGTGTCGGCTGTTGAGCATATCGATAAAGTCGATAACGATCAGTCCGCCAACATCACGCAGACGCAATTGGCGGGCAATTTCTTCTGCGGCTTCTTTGTTGGTATTAAAGGCTGTCTCTTCAATATCGCCACCCTTGGTTGCGCGGGCTGAGTTGATATCTACAGAGACCATTGCTTCAGTGATATCAATAACGATTGAGCCACCGGAGGGCAGGCTGACTTCACGACAGAATGCGGTCTCGATCTGGTTTTCAATCTGGTAGCGATTGAACAGCGGAATTTGATCTTTATATAGCTTTACCTTATTGCTGAAGTCGGGCATGACTGTGCCAATAAAGGCTGCCGCAAGATTAAACGCTTCTTCGCTGTCGACGATGACTTCGCCAACATCCTGACGCAGATAATCGCGAATCGCTCGAACAATAACGTTGCTTTCCTGAAACAGGAAGTGCGGTGCTTTGGCATCAACGGCTTCGTCGTTGATAGTGTTCCAAAGCTGTAGTAAGTAATCGAGATCCCATTGCAGCTCTTCTGTCGCGCGGCCAATCCCAGCGGTACGGACAATAGCGCCCATACCTTCGGGAATATTCAGGCCGCGCATAGCTTCACGCAGTTCTGCACGCTCATCACCTTCGATACGGCGAGAGATTCCGCCGGCTCTTGGGTTGTTAGGCATTAGTACCAGATAGCGACCAGCTAGGCTGATAAGGGTTGTCAGGGCCGCGCCTTTTGAGCCGCGCTCTTCTTTTTCTACTTGAACCAGTACTTCCTGGCCTTCTTTAATAGCATCCTGGATTTTGGCTCGGCCGCATCGGAGGATTTTTTCTTGAAGTACTCGCGGGAAATTTCTTTAAGGGGGAGGAAGCCGTGGCGGTCTGCGCCATAATCGACAAATGCCGCTTCTAAACTGGGCTCTACTCTTGTGATTTTGCCTTTGTAAATATTGGCTTTCTTTTGTTCTCTTGTACGGTTTTCAATATCCAAGTCATAGAGTTTCTGACCATCAACCATAGCGACGCGCACTTCTTCAGTGTGCGAAGCATTTATTAACATACGTTTCATATTTCACCTTTACTCATTGTGGAGAGGGAGCAGTAGTGAAGAGAAGGAAAGAGAGGTGGGGTGAACCAAGCAACTAGGTATAGATAAAGTGTAAAAAACGACACAGCGCGTAATTGCGGCGTGCCAGTTACTCCTTTGCCCGACAGTGACTGGCTTATAGCGCAGTTGATGCGGGATTACTATCCTTTGATCGTGTCTTGTGTTCGGTTAATCGAACGTAATTTTTATCTGGATACAGCCTGTATATAAAGGCTTATTCGTCTGAAAAAAGCGTTTTTGCTAAGAGATAGATAGGCCTCTATGGGTACGTCTTTCTCTGTAGCGATTAACTTTTGAAACCTGTTTTAACTTGTCTTTTCTATGCAGCTCACTCAGCTGTCTTTGAGGGTCGGCCATTATTGGCCTGACTCTCCTATATTCTTTACCCGCTTGGCAATTGCCTATTGAGCGGTCAGTTCAACCCCTGGGCAGCTTCAATTTTGGCTGGGCAGTAGGGAACTTGGCGCGCAATATAACAACAATTGCTATGGCCTACAATGTATACAGTGAATATTAGTTGGGAAGATTGTTTCTCCGTAGGTACAATGCCCGCCGAAATCATCACAAGTAGCCGACTATTTTGAGCGAATCGCAGAACTCCTCACAAACTCCTTCCGAGTCCCTTTCAAGCTTTAGTAAAGTATCCTTTATCGATATTGGCCCCGAGCAGGCTGGCCAGCGTCTCGATAATTTTCTGATAAAAACCCTTAAAGGCGTACCCAAGTCACGTATTTACCGACTGTTGCGCAAAGGTGAGGTGCGAGTTAATAAAGGCCGCGTCAAGGCCGACAGCCGCTTAAAGGAAGGGGATATTGTTCGTCTACCGCCGATTCGAGTAGCCGAGCGCGGCGCCCCGGCAGTGGTCGGGCGTCAATTAAAGCACTATTTAGCCAACAATATTCTCTTTGAAGATGAGGGGCTGTTTATCCTCAATAAGCCTAGCGGGCTAGCGGTTCACGGTGGCAGTGGTTTATCTCTCGGGGTTATTGAAGCGCTGCGCGCGGAATACCCCCAGTACAGATACCTTGAATTGGTCCATCGTCTCGATCGGGATACTTCTGGCTGCCTGATACTGGCTAAAAAGCGCGCGGTATTGCTCGAGCTGCAGAATTCCCTGCGTTACAACCGCATTGATAAGCGCTATATCGCCCTTGCCAAAGGTCGTTGGCCAAAAGGTAAGAACACGATTAATGCACCGCTGCTTAAAAACACCGTCGAGTCTGGTGAGCGGGTTGTGCGGGTCGATGCGGCGGGCAAGGCGTCGGTCACTCATTTTAAGATCAAACAGCAATTTGCCGCTGCGACGCTGCTGGATATCAAATTGGAAACCGGTCGCACCCATCAGATTCGTGTGCACTGTCAGTTTGCCGGTCAGCCGATTGCCGGTGATACCAAGTATGGTGATGAGCATTTTAATGAGAGTCTTAAAGAAGCCGGTTTAAAGCGACTGTTTTTACATGCGGCGAGTTTGCGATTTAAGCATCCACTGTCTGGCGACTGGGTTGAGGTTGAAGCGCCGCTGCCGGATGATTTAAGTAAGGTGTTAAAGAAGCTATGACTGGACATAAACTATGACTGAACGGAAACTATTAATCTTTGATTGGGATGGCACGCTGTCGGATTCGGTAGCCCGTATTGCAAAATGTATGCAGATGGCTGCGCAGGAATATTCTCAGCCGGTTCCCGAATATGCGGATGTCGCCGAGATTGTCGGTCTCGGCTTGCATGAAGCGACTATGCGTCTGTTTCCCGGTTCTTCTCATTATGAGTCGAGTTTGCTGCAGGCTAGTTATTCAAAACATTACCGTGCCGAAGATCACCAGCCCTGTGATTTCTTTCCCGGGGTTATGCAAACCCTTGAAGAGTTGCGTGCAGAGGGTTATCCCATGGCTGTGGCCACCGGTAAGAGCAGGGCAGGTCTTGATCGGGTTCTAAAGGCACTTGATATGGAGGGTTTTTTCCACAGTTCACGTTGCGCCGATGAAACTCTCTCGAAACCCAATCCTTTAATGCTTGAAGAGTTGTTGGCTGAATTTGGTGTCTCGGCTGAACAGGCGATTATGGTCGGTGATACTGAGTTCGATATGCAGATGGCAGAAAACGCGGCTATGCCGAGAATAGCAGTTAGTTACGGTGCCCATCATATAGATCGTTTGCGGGCGTTTAAGCCGCTTGCCTGTCTGGATCTTTTTGCTGATATTAAAGCGGCTCTTTAATATAAGCTTAGACCTTCACATCGAACTCCCGCAATAGCTCGCAGAGGGCAATTAACGGCAGGCCGATTAATGAGCTGGGGTCATTGCTATTAACCGCTTTAAACAGGCTGATACCCAGTGACTCGGCTTTAAAGCTGCCGGCGCAATCGTAGGGTTTTTCTATGCTCAGGTAATGCTCAATCTGCTCTTCTGTCAGTTCCCTGAATTCAACCTCTGTGCTGTCGATCACTGACTTCTCTACACCGCCATAGATAACCGCTAATCCCGAATGAAAGGTAACGCTTTGGCCGGATTGGGCGGATAGCTGTTTTACCGCCTGAACATGATTGCCTGGCTTGCCGAGAATAGCGCACGGTTTATCTGATACAAACAACTCAGCTACTTGATCGGAGCCGATAATAATCGCCTCGGGGTATTTCTCTGCCACAGCGCGCGCCTTTTGCAGAGCTAGACGCTCAGCCTGCTGATGACCCGTCTCTGCTTCAAGAGGGCTTTCATCGATATCTGGCGAGCAGCATTCAAAGGGCAGTTGCAGGCGTTCGAGCAGGGCTTTTCGGTAGGCCGATGAGGAGGCTAAAATCAGTTTATTCATGGATCAGTTGTCTGTTTGTATTTAAAGGCCCGCATTGGGGAGTATTTAGAGCCCAAAAGCCGGGCATTTTGATCAATTTTCTTTGACAGATCAACGTCTTGACCCTATCATGCGCGCCTAACTGGGTACCACCTGTATTTATGGCACTGCCAACTCTAATAGATCCGCGTAAGCTTGCGAACCAGGGAATTGTCCTCGAAGGTCAATTTCATGCTAAGCATTTGCCGCGTTTAGCCGCAGCAGTCATTGATATAGAGACCCCTTTGTCAGCTCTGGTTAAGTTTGGAATAGATGAGTCAAGGGCCAAGGTTGCAAGTGGAACATTGAGTGTTTCAGTGTCTGCACAATGCCAGCGTTGCCTGAATCCGGTCACCGTTGCTCTGAGTACAGATTTTGCTGCACAGGTCATCTGGTCCGAAGATCAACTAGTCAATGTACCCAGTGATCGAGAGCCTTGGATTGTGGTCGATAAAATGGCCAGTCTCAATGAGCTGCTCGAAGATGAGATTTTATTAGCTCTGCCTCTGGTGAACTACCATGAAGATGGTATGTGTACCGGGGACACCTTTCTTTCCGAGGACGGGCGCAGTAATAAAGAGAAAGACGACGAGATTGTCGCTGACAATCCCTTTAATATTTTACAGCAGTTGAAGAAATAACTTCGACTGCACAAGATTATTGCTCAGGAGTAATCTATGGCTGTTCAGAAAAGTCGCAAGACAAGATCCAAGCGCGGAATGCGTCGTTCACACGATGCGTTGACTGCACCCACTCTTTCAGTGGATTCAGTAAGCGGTGAAAAGCACCTTCGTCACAATGTTTCTGCGGACGGTTTTTACCGTGGACGCAAAGTTGTCGAGCTAGACGCCGAATAACTGACAATATTTGTCTTTGGCAAATTCACTCAGAATTGCCGTCGATGCTATGGGCGGGGACCACGGTCCTCGCGTAATAGTATCTGCGCTACTTGAATCTCTAAGTCAGCACAGCAATGTAAAAGCATTGTTGTTTGGCGACAGAGACGAGTTGTCGTCCCAGTTAAAGAACTGTTCAGATACCAGCGTGGTATCTCGAATAGAAGTTCGCCACAGCGACTGCTGTGTCGCCGACACCGATAAGCCCTCCACTGTTATCCGCAGTAAACGCGACTCCTCTATGGGTCTGGCGCTGCAAGCGCTGGCCAATAATGAAGCCGATGCTTTTGTCAGTGCCGGCAATACCGGCGCGATGATGGCGCTGGGGCTCTATTATGTGAAACCACTGCCGGGTATCTCGCGTCCGGCAATCTGCACCGCGATTCCTACATCCACAGGTCGCAGCTATGTGCTCGATCTGGGGGCCAATCTCGACTGCTCGGCGAAGCAGCTCCACCAATTTGCCTTGCTCGGTTCACTGATGGCTCAGGAGCTCGACAATATTGCCTCACCGGTGGTGAGACTACTCAATGTTGGCGAAGAAGATAATAAGGGTCATGCCTATATTCAGGAGGCTGCGATTTTACTCGCAGCCGAGCCGCTAATTAATTACTGTGGCTATATAGAAGGTAGTGGCATTTTCCAAGGGGGTACCGATGTGGTGGTTTGCGATGGCTTTACCGGCAATGTCGCACTTAAAACCAGCGAAGGCTTAACCGCCATGGTCAGCACAATGTTTCGCGAGGCAGTCGGCAATAGTTGGTTGGCCAAGCTGGCGCTGATGTTAGTAAAAACACCTCTGCTTAAATTAAAAGCTCAGCTTGACCCGGCGAT
>CAWUVN010000040.1:0-78574 GCA_963925995.1 uncultured Pseudomonadales bacterium
CTAGTTGGTGCTGTCGGTGGTGTGATTGTTGTTCTGTCGGTAACTCTGATGGACAAAATCAAGATTGACGATCCTGTTGGCGCAATCTCTGTTCACGGTGTTGTAGGTATCTGGGGTCTGCTCGCAGTATGTTTCTCGGGCAACGAAAGTGCCACCCTTGTAGGCCAGTTGACTGGTATCGCAGTGATCTTTGCTTGGACTTTCGTAGCCAGCTTTATCACTTGGTACATCCTCAAGATGGTTGTCGGTATTCGTGTTAGCGAAGAATCTGAATTCGAAGGCGTTGACGTCAGCGAATGTGGTATCGAAGCTTACCCTGAGTTTACGAACAACTAGTAGTCTCCTTTAGCTACATCCTTCCGGGGTCTCCTTTCAGGGGCCCCGGTTTTTTTTGCCTGCTATTTATACGCAGTAACAAGTGCTGATAAGTTGCCGGAATAGTTTTAAACACCGATACTCTTATACAGAGATGCAATTTATCGATTAAACAGGTATCTTTGCAGTAACAATTCTAATAAAAGGAGATTGATAACGATGAAATTAATTACGGCGATTATTAAGCCATTTAAACTTGATGATGTTCGTGAAGCACTTGCAGATGTGGGTGTTCAGGGTATAACAGTGACAGAAGTTAAAGGCTTTGGTCGACAGAAGGGGCACACCGAGTTATATCGCGGCGCAGAATATGTTGTTGATTTCCTGCCGAAGGTAAAATTGGAAATAGCTATTGGTCAGGAAATGGTTGATAGCGTGGTTGAAGCAATTGCTAAAGCTGCTGCTACTGGCAAAATCGGCGATGGCAAAATCTTTATCTCTACGCTGGATGAAGTTATCCGTATTCGCACTGGTGAGACCGGCGAACAGGCTGTCTAATAGTGCTTGTTTAGTAGTACTTATTAGCAGTGCTCATTAGAAATACTTATATAAAAAGGGCAATGGATTGTCCTTTATACAGTTAATATAAAGCTGTGAGTTAATCACTGTCGGGAACCCTTCCCAGATTGTAGACTCAAACTCAGGACTCAACCCTTTCATACTCTCAATTAATATTTAGGATGGTACCCTTGTCTTCACTAGAAGCTTCTTATTCAACACTTAGATCAATCTTTATTCTAGGGCTTAGCGCCTTGCTGACTTCCCCGGCATTTGCTGATTCTGAACCAAAGGCAGCAGCAGATCCCGCCACTATTATTGTGCAAAAGCTTTCAGCGGTAAGACCAGATCTTGGCTTCAATGTGTTGGGTGAATCTTCAATGTCGGGTATGTATGAAGTACAGGTCGACGGTGGGCCAATATTATTTGTTGCTAAAGATGGCAATTATTTTATTGATGGCAATCTCTATCAGGTTACCCCGACTCAGTTTGTTGATATTAAAGAAATCCGCATGACTGCCATGCGCCGTCAAATATTTGCCACCTATAACACCGACGATATGATTATTTTCAAGCCTAAGGGTGAGAGTAAAGCGATCATCAATGTGTTTACGGATATTGACTGTGGCTACTGCCGAAAACTCCATAAAGAGGTACCCATGCTAAATGCCATGGGTGTGGAAGTTCGTTATCTGGCCTATCCCCGCGCAGGTTTGGAGTCTGACTCCTACTCGAAGATCGCCACCGCCTGGTGTGCTGATGACCCCAATCAAGCCTTGACCGATTTTAAAACTGGCAGTGGCAGAAAATTCGCAGTCTGCGATGATAATCCTGTGGCTAGCCAATATGCTCTAGGTGGCTCTATAGGTGTTAATGGAACCCCGGCAACCGTTTTGATGGATGGAACTCTGCTTCCCGGTTATCGAACCGCCGCTGATTTTGCACAACTTCTTGGCTTAGATGTTCGAGCGAACTGATTTCGAGTCATTCTAACGTTATAATATCGCAGCATTAGGCTGTCTTGACGCTCCGCTGATTGACAGGGGAGGGTCAGGCATTTAATGTTGCTCGTCATTTTATTCACACAGATTTATTCATACAGAATTAATTCGGGGAAATACGTTGAGATTGGTAAAAGTTGGCATTTGCGGGTTGGGCACAGTTGGCTCTGGAACTATCAATCTTCTGCAGCGTAATTCAGAGTTAATTAATCCGCGTTCAAATTGTGAAATTGTCGTTTCACAGGTCGGTGCGCGTCGAGATAATCCCAATTGCGATACCTCATCCTTAAATGTCTCTCGAGATATTTTTGATGTGGCTAAAAACCCAGATATAGACATTGTGGTCGAACTGATTGGAGGCACCACAGTTGCTCGCGATCTAGTGATGACCGCATTGGAAAATGGCAAACATATTGTCACTGCCAACAAGGCGCTGATTGCCGAACACGGCATGGAGATTTTTGCCTACGCCGAGTCGCGAAATCTAATCGTCGCCTATGAAGCTGCCGTAGCTGGTGGCATTCCTATTATAAAAGGCCTGCGCGAAGGTCTCTCCGGTAATCAGGTTAACTGGATGGCGGGCATTATTAATGGCACCACCAACTTTATTCTTTCAGAGATGGACAGCAAAGGTCGTGAGTTTTCCGATGTGCTGGTTGAAGCTCAGGAAAAGGGTTATGCAGAAGCCGATCCAACCTTTGATGTTGAGGGAATTGATGCGGCACATAAATTGGTTATTCTCGCGTCGATAGCCTTTGCTATGCCGCTGGATAGCAAACAAATATTTACCGATGGCATTACTCAGCTGCAGCCACAGGATGTCTCCTATGCTCGCGAGCTGGGTTATGCGGTTAAGCATCTCGGCATTGCTCGTCAAACTGAGCAGGGTGTGGAAATTCGCGTTCATCCAACTCTGGTTCCAAAAAGCTGCCTGATTGCCGGTGTAGACGATGTATTAAACGCGGTTATGGTTAACGCTGATGCCGTGGGAACCACATTGTTTTATGGTCCAGGCGCAGGTGCAGAACCCACAGCATCATCGGTAGTTGCAGATATTATTGATGTAGCTCGCACCATGAATAGCAGCCCAGATAGCTGGGTCCCAGCGCTGGGTGTTAAAACTGATGCCCTTGAGCCACGCCAGATTCTCGATATTCAAGATATCGAAACCAGCTTTTATATGCGTTTTTCTGCTTTGGATAAGCCCGGTGTGCTATCGACTATTACAACGATTATGGCCGATGCCGGTATCAGCATTGAGGCGATTGTGCAAAAAGAGCAACCGGCGACTGAAGAGTATGTCGACGTTATTATCCTGACCAATGTGACCTATGAGAAATCACTGGATGCAGCGGTTGAAAATATTGAGCAACTTGAAACAGTGCGCGGAAAAGTCAGCTTTATCCGCCTCGAACATTTGGATCAGTAAATGAAATATATCAGTACCAGAGGCGGCGGCGAGCCAAAAAGTTTTGAAGAGGTTGTACTTACTGGCCTAGCCCCAGATGGCGGACTCTATGTTCCCCAAGAATTGCCCAAGTTTAGTCAGGAAGAGATCGCCTCATGGGCTGGTCTTTCCTATCAGGATCTGGCATTAAAGATTATTACACCCTTTGTTGACGGTGCAATTCCCCACGCTGATCTCAAAGAATTGATCGATAAATCTTATTCCACCTTCCGTCACGGCGGTATTGCACCGCTGATTCAGACCGGACACAACGAGTGGATTATGGAGCTGTTTCACGGCCCGACTCTGGCGTTTAAAGATTTTGCTCTGCAGTTTTTGGGCAATCTGCTCGACTATGTTCTCGCCAAGCGCAATCAAAAAGTGGTGATTATGGGTGCCACCTCTGGTGACACCGGTTCTGCGGCGATTGAAGGCTGTCGTCGCTGTGAAAATATCGATATCTTTATTCTGCACCCGCACAATCGCGTGTCCGAAGTTCAGCGTCGTCAGATGACCACCGTTGCTGCAGACAATGTCCATAATATTGCCATGCACGGTAACTTTGACGACTGTCAGAATATGGTTAAAGCCAGTTTTAACGACCAGTCGTTTTTGCCTGAAGGCCGTCAGTTGGCTGCAGTTAACTCGATTAACTGGGCGCGCATTATGGCGCAGATCGTCTACTATTTTTGGGCATCCCTGTCATTGGGTGGCCCTCAGCGAAAAGTCTCTTTCTCGGTGCCTACTGGAAACTTTGGCGATATCTTTGCCGGTTATCTGGCCCACAAGATGGGCTTGCCTATCGAACAGTTGGTGATTGCCACCAACCAAAACGATATTCTGCATCGCTGCATCAGCGAAAATGATCACAGCACTCGACCTCTGGAACAGAGCCTCGCGCCGAGCATGGACATTATGATATCGAGTAACTTTGAGCGCCTGCTGTTTGACCTCTATGACAACGATGGCGCTGCTATTGCAGAGTTAATGAAAGATGCTAAAGCGGGCCATATGCACCTCAGCGACTCGGCACTGGCCAAGGCCCGTGAGATGTTCTCTAGTTACCGTTGCGACAATGACGGCATGCTAGAAATTATTCGTAGTGTTTTAAATGAGAGTGACTACTTAATGGATCCGCACACGGCCATTGGTTTAGATGCTGCCCGTCACTGCCGATCCAATAATGAAACACCGATGGTAACCTTAGCCACTGCACACCCGGCTAAGTTCCCAGATGCAGTGCGTGAAGCCGGCTATCCCAACGATCCTGAGCTGCCCACTCACATGGCGGGTCTGTTTGAGAAAGAAGAGCATTACACAGTGTTGGATAATGATCAGGATGCAGTGCAGCAGTTTATTGCGGATCATATTACTGCCTGATTTTTTCATCCTGAACGCATGTGAAGAATATCTTGGTACTGGGCGAGGTACTTCGGCTTCGCTCAGGATGACGGATTACTAAACTAAACCGTTGTCATTTTGATCGAGCACTAAACCACTGTTCATCCCGGCAGAGCCGCTCAAAATGTCATCCCGACAGAACGTAGTAACGAGGGATCTCCCGCCAGCTGCAGAGATCTCTCACAGTCGTTCGAGATGACAGCCCTCACCGTTAACCAAAATAAACAAATATGGTTGACAGTGACCACCACCGCCCTATCATACTCCCATCTGAATAAAATACCGCCCGCAAAAAGCACGGCAGGAGCATGATAATGGCAGCCCAGGAACAAAACTCAACCCGCCACGACTGGACCCGCGAAGAAGTACTCGCGATGTTCAATCAGCCCTTTAATGATTTGCTGTTTGACGCACAGGTTATGCATCGTCGTCACTTTAACCCCAACAGCGTGCAGCTCAGCACATTGCTGTCGATTAAAACCGGCGCCTGCCCAGAAGACTGTAAATACTGCCCACAGAGTGCCAGATACGACACTGGACTCGAAAAAGAAAAGCTGCTGGAAATTGAAACCGTAATCGAAGCCGCCAAGGTGGCCAAGGCCAGTGGTTCAAGCCGTTTCTGTATGGGTGCCGCATGGCGCTCACCGCACGATCGCGATATTCCCGCCGTTGCCAATATGATTCGCGAAGTAAAGGCGCTGGGTTTAGAGACCTGTATGACGCTGGGTATGCTCAGTGAACAACAGTCTGGAAAGCTCGCCGATGCCGGACTCGATTATTACAACCACAATCTTGATACCTCCAAAGAATTCTATGGTGAAGTTATTACCACTAGAACCTACCAGGATCGTCTAAATACTCTCGCCAATGTTCGCAACTCAGGCATGAAAGTCTGTGCCGGTGGTATTGTCGGTATGGGCGAAGAGCAGAAAGATCGCGCTGGACTATTGATGGAGCTGGCTAATCTGCCCCATCACCCGGAATCTGTGCCGATCAATATGCTGGTAAAAGTGGCCGGCACACCGATGGCCGCTGAGGAAGATCTCGATCCCTTTGAATTTATTCGCACTATTGCCGTAGCTCGATTGATGATGCCCAAGTCCTATGTGCGCTTATCTGCAGGGCGCGAGGAAATGAATGAACAGATGCAGGCGATGGCCTTTATGGCTGGCGCCAACTCAATCTTCTATTGCGATAAGCTACTGACCACGCCAAACCCCAAAGCCAACAGCGATATGCAGCTGTTTGAGCGACTGGGCATTAAGCCCGAAGAGTATCAGGTGGATAAAAACAGTGAAGAGCAGGAAGCTGAGTTGCATCAGGTGATTACCGAGTCGAAAACCGATCCTCTATTTTATCGAGCTGGCTAGTCAGCCCGATGAAGTCTATGGATGCCATACTTCAGGCGCAGTTGGATCAGCGCCGTGCTGAGTATCTTTACCGGACGCGACTCAATGTCGCTTCCGGCTGTTCGTCGACGCTCAATATTGATGGCCAGACATTGGTTAACTTTTGCAGCAATGACTATCTGGGTTTGGCTGCCCATCCTGCCATTAGTCAGGCACTCAAGCAGGCCGCAGATCAATTCGGCACTGGCAGTGGTGCCTCTCATCTTATTAGTGGTCACTCAAAGATTCACGATCAGTTAGAACAGCAGCTCGCCGAGTTTACCGGCCGACCCCGTGCGCTTTTATACTCCACCGGCTATATGGCCAATATGGGCGTTATTAATGCACTGGTGGGTCGCCATGATCTGGTGTTACAGGATCAGTTAAATCACGCCTCTCTGCTTGATGGCGGGCATTTATCCCGCGCCACCTCACAGCGTTATAAGCATAAAGATCTCGATAATCTGCAGCAGCGACTGGAGCAATCTACAGCTACCCGCAAGCTTATTGTCACCGATGGTGTCTTCAGTATGGATGGTGATCTGGCTCCCCTAAAAGAGATCAGTGAACTTGCCGCAAAGCACAATAGCTGGCTGATGGTCGATGATGCCCATGGCTTTGGTGCTCTTGGTATGCAGGGCGGTGGTCTGGTTGAGGAATTAAATTTAACTGTAGAGCAGGTGCCGGTATTGGTCGGTACACTGGGTAAAAGCTTTGGTACTTTTGGTGCCTTTGTTGCCGGTAGCGAAGCCTTAATTGAAACTCTAATTCAATTTTCACGGAGCTATATTTACACTACGGCTATGCCTCCGGCAATTGCGGCGGCAACCTTGGCCAGTTTAAAAATTCTTCGTCAGGAAACCTGGCGTCGGGAAAAACTCGCCAGTTTAATTGCTCAGTTTCGTCGCGGCGCCGAGCAGATCGGTGTGCCATTAATGGACTCATCGACACCGATTCAGCCAGTGTTAATTAACGATGATCAAAAGGTCATGCAGGTTAGTGCAGCGCTTCGCGAGCAGGGTTTTTTGGTCGGCGCTATACGTCCACCGACGGTTCCGGCTGGCAGTGGCCGACTGCGTATTACCTTCTCCGCTGATCACAGCGAAGAGCAGGTGGAGCAGTTGTTGTCGGCTTTGGAGAAGAGTCTCATAAACAGTACTAGCCAATGAACGCAGCCACAGCGATAAACCCTCAGACTCTTCTAACCGCTTATGCCTGCACTGGCGTGCGTCTCTACGCCGAGCCAATCCTGTTAGTGCATGGCTGGGGCATCGGCAGTCAGATATGGCAGACCCTGCCATATCAGCTATCTCAGTTTGCCGATGTATTAACCCTCGATCTACCCGGTTTTGAACAGTCTCCTCCACTTGAGGATTATTCACAGGCCAGCCTGATCCGTTGGATGGCTGAGGTATTGCCAGAGCGCTGTTATCTACTCGGTCTGTCACTGGGTGGAATGCTTAGTTGTGCCTTTGCGGCGCAGTATCCCCAGCGAATTTCAGGGTTGATTACCCTTTCCAGTAATCTCAGTTTTGTCGCTAGCAATGATTATTCTCAGGCGATGCCAGCCGAGCAGTATCAAGGTTTTACGGCTTCCTGGGATGCAGATAATCAGGACTGTCTAAAACGGTTTTGCGGCTTGCAGACGCAGGGTGATAAACAGCAGAGACAGCTGATACGCCAGCTGCGAACCATGACCACTGATATAGATTCTAGCGCGGCTGGTGCACTGCTAAAGCTATTGGGTGAGATAGATAACCAGACTGCTATAACAGCTTTAAACTGTCCTACCCTGATGATGTTTGGCGAGCAGGATGCGCTGGTACCAGTAGCTTGTGTCGAAAGATTTAAGGCTGAAAATCATCAACTTGAAATTGTTGTTGTAGAGGGCGCAGGCCATTTACCTCACCTCAGTAATGCCGAGAAAACTGAAACGCTAATCAGCAGTTTTTTACAGCGCCAGCAATACAGATTGGATAAAAGTAAAGTCGCAGAATCTTTTGGACGAGCGGCGCAGCGCTACGACAGTGCTGCAGTTTTACAGCATAAGATCGGTGAAAAATTATTAGCAGATTTAAGCTCAGATGATTCTCTCGGCAGCGTTATTGATCTCGGCTGCGGTACAGGCTATCACAGCCCGCAATTGCAAAAACACTATGCCAAGGCAGAGGTAATCGGTGTTGATATCTCAGCGGAAATGCTCACCTATGCCGCTACTCAGTATCCACAGGGTAATTGGCTTTGCGCGGATGCAGAAGATCTGCCCTTTGAGGATAATTCTCAATCATTGGTATTTTCCAATTTTGCCCTGCAGTGGTGTGAAAATTTAGATCAACTGGCCGCACAGCTCTACCGAGTTTTAAAACCTCAGGGGCAACTCTGTTTTGCAGTTCCCGGACCTGAGACTCTCAAAGAATTGCGCAGTGCCTGGCAGCAGGTTGATGGTCGAGTGCATGTGAATCGCTTTAACAGTTTACTGGATTGGCAGAGCGCACTTCAGGGTGCGGGATTTAAACGGGTTGAACTGCACAGTGAAAATATTATTCACCAGCATCAGTCGGTTCGCGAACTGTTGATGGAACTGAAAGATGTGGGTGCGCACAATAATAATGCCGGCAAGCAGACGACGCTGACCGGTAAGCAACAGTTAAAAGCTCTGTATGCAGCCTATGAGGGTTACCGGCAGGCGGATGGAAGCTTTCCGGCGACCTGGGAAATTATTAGTTGCATAGCTTTTAAATAAAGCTGGTAAATAAAGCTCGTAAATAAATAGAGAATAAATTATGCCGAAAAAATGGTTATTTATTACCGGTACAGATACAGATGTCGGCAAGACCGTTATTGCCACCGGATTTCTTGCCGCTGCCAATCAAGCCGGATTGCGCACCGCCGCTATCAAGCCTATATCGGCGGGCTGTGAATTGACCGAGCAGGGCATGACCAATACAGATGCACTGCAACTGCAGGCCGTCGCTAGCCATGCGCTGCCTTATCAGCAGGTTAATCCGGTTGCTCTGGAGCCGGCTATTGCCCCGCATATTGCCGCCAACGAAGCGGGCAAGCGCCTCTCGGCATCACGGCTGACCGGATTTTGCCGCGGCCTGTCGCTTCTTCCAGTGGATCTCGTGGTTATTGAAGGTGCTGGTGGTTGGCGGGTGCCGATTAATGAAAGAGAAACTCTTGCTAATGTGGCCTGCGAGCTGAATTGCGCCGTAATAGTCGTAGTAGGTATGCGGTTGGGTTGTCTCAACCATACATTGTTAACTGTCGAGGCGATTCGTCGTGACGGTTTGAAAATTGCTGGTTGGGTGGCGAATATTATTGATCCAGATATGCCACGCCTCAATGAAAATATTGATACACTAAAACAGCGTCTTGCCGAACCCTGCTTGGGTATTGTGCCCAGGCTTGATGATTTATCGCCGCAACAGGTAGCTAGCTATCTGACTGTTCCGGAGCTTTAAAACCCGTTAAGTAGAGAATTAGAAATGAGCGAAGAAAACAAATTATCCGAAGAAGATCAGGCGCGTGTTAGCTCTGTTATCAACAGCGGCTATAACCGTACAGAACGAAAACCCTTCCGGCCGTTGCGACTGCTTGCAGTACTCTGGGTTGTGGTGGCCATTCTTGGGGGTGTTAGCTGGGTGATCGGCAAAAACTCAGGGTTTATCTAATTAGTATCAGCGGTAATATGTCCACTTATTGTGGCTCTGCTGAAGTCGCTGGTCATTCATTATGTTAATTCAGGCACGCTCCTTCGATGCGGCTACTGGCGATTTCGATACTCAATTAGATCCTTTACTAAAACGTATTTATCAGGCGCGCGGTATTACCGATAGAACCGCCCTTGAACGCAAACTTTCATGTCTGCCTGCGCCCAGTGTAATGCAGGGAATTCCTGCAGCCGTGGCGCTGTTGGTAAGCTCGCTTAAACAGCAACAGCGGGTTTTAATCGTCGGCGATTTCGATGCCGACGGCGCGACCAGTTCGGCATTGATGGTTTTAGCGCTCACCGCGATGGGTTATCAGCAGGTCGACTTTTTAGTGCCCAATCGCTTTGATTATGGTTATGGCCTGACCCCAGAAATTGTCGATCTGGCCTTAGAAAAGGCGCCGGATCTAATTATTACCGTGGACAATGGTATCTCTAGCATTGAGGGTGTGGCGCATGCCAATAAGCTGGGTATTCAAGTTATTGTCACTGACCACCATCTCCCCGGTGCCAGCCTTCCAGATGCCGCGGCCATAGTAAATCCCAATCAGCCGGGTTGTGACTTCCCGACCAAAAACCTCGCCGGTGTCGGCGTGGCTTTTTATCTGCTCAGCGCCCTGCGCGCCGAACTGCGCAAACAGGATTGGTTCGCTCAGGTCGGGATTACCGAACCGAATATGGCCAGCTGGCTGGATCTGGTTGCTCTGGGTACGGTTGCCGATGTGGTGCCTCTGGATCAGGTGAATCGTGCGCTGGTCTATCAGGGATTAATGCGAATTCGCGCTGGAAAATGCCGTCCCGGTATTCAGGCGCTGCTGACCATTGCCGGAAAATCTGCCCATAGTTTAGTCGCCACCGATTTAGGTTTTGCACTTGGCCCGCGCTTAAATGCGGCGGGTCGATTAGATGATATTTCGCTGGGTATTCAATGTCTACTGACCAATGATCCCCAGCAGGCTATGTTGGGTGCACAGCAGCTCGACGAGCTTAATCAGGATCGCAAATTGATTGAGCATGGAATGCAGCGTGAGGCGCTGGCCATTGTTGAGAAAATACCCCTGTCTCTGGATGGAGAAGTCCCGGTGGCGCTCTGTCTGTTTCAGCCAGAATGGCATCAGGGTGTGGTGGGTCTACTGGCCTCGCGAATTAAAGAAAAGTACAACCGACCGGTGGTCGCGTTTGCCCGCGGTGACGGCGGACAACTCAAGGGTTCGTCGCGATCTATTCCCGGCCTGCATATCCGCGATGCGCTGGATGCAGTGGCCACTCAAAACCCAGGTTTAATTACAAAATTTGGCGGTCATGCGATGGCGGCTGGTTTAAGTCTCGATGAGGATAAGCTCGCCGCCTTTGAAGAAGCTTTTCAAGGGCAGGTTGAGAAAACCCTTGATGAGGACGACCTGCTTGCGCGAATGGTCACCGATGGAGAGCTGCATTGTCATCAGCTGTCGATGCCAACCGCACAGTTACTGCGTGACGGCGGCCCCTGGGGCCAGCAGTTTCCGGAGCCCTGTTTTGAGGGCTTGTTCCAACTTAAACAACAGCGTATTGTCGGCGAGAAGCATTTAAAGTTGGTTTTGGCCCATGAGTCTGAACCCAATCGCGGTATAGATGGAATCTGCTTTAACGTCGATACTGAGGAGTGGCCGAATTTTAGCGCCAAGACAGTGCGCTGTGTCTATCGTCTTGATATCAATGAGTACCGCGGATTGGAGAAGCTACAATTATTAATTCAGTACATTGAATTGATAAATTAAAAATAATAATAAAACAGCCTCAGAAGGATATTCTCTTGAGTATTAAAACTGATCTTCGCGCCGATTTTATTCTGCTGATAACCGCCTTTATCTGGGGTTTGGCTTTTGTCTTTCAACGCACCGGTATGGAACATATTGGGCCTATCACTTTTACCCTTGGACGTTTCCTAATAGGTGCTCTGGCGATTCTTCCGCTCTGGTATTTAATGGAAAGACCAAAGCGAATTTTTGAGTTCTCCGCAATTAATAAAAAGGCCGCCTCGCTGGGGTTGGTTCTCACCGCAGGTATGCTCTGCCAGCAGGCCGGTTTGATCTATACTACCGCGGGTAGGGCAGGGTTTTTAACCGGCGTGTATATTATTTTTGTCCCGCTTATCGGACTGTTTTTCCGCAATAAAACCCAGTGGCCGACCTGGTTGGGAATACTGATGGCGCTGGTGGGTCTGTACTTTATGGCGCAGGTGGATAACAGCGAATTTTTTACCGGTGATATTCTGATACTGGTTAGCTCGGTGCTGTTTGCGGTTCATGTGATTTTTACCGGCCGGCTGGCTCATCAGACATCTCCGTTTCAGTTAATTTTTATTCAATTTACCGTCGCAGCAATTATCTCGGCTCTGCTAGTGCCAATTTTTGAGAGCTGGAACTGGCAGGGTATTAAAGATGCAGGCATTGCACTGCTGTATGTCGGTGTACTCTCCTCCGGCGTGGCTTTCTGCCTCCAGGTGGTTGGCCAACGCACCGCTCCGGCTTCTCATGCGGCGATTATTCTTAGCTTTGAGGCGGTATTTGCGGCTATCTGTGGCTGGTGGCTACTCGGTGAAGTGTTGAGTGATTCCGAGATGCTCGGCTGTGGGCTGATATTTGCCGGTGGGATTGTCTCTCAGCTTAAAGTGCTGCTTAAACAGGTCCCCGGGAAACCTATTCAACATCCCCATGGCGTAAATTAAACATCTCTGCGGTCATAGCACAGAGACATTTACTATTAGGTGAGTTATGCAGAGACGACAGTGGTTAAAAAATATTTTTCTGGCTTCGGTGGGTACTCTAGCTGCAAGCAAACTTTGGGCACTGGAAAAGATTGGACGCCTGGACAGCGAATGGCGACAGTTGCTGACCCCAGAGCAGTATTATATTTTGCGTGATGAGGGCACCGAGCCTGCGGGCAGTAGCCACTTAAATCAGGAACATCGAGAGGGCGAGTACCTCTGCGCCGGCTGTGACCTGCCACTATTTAGTTCGGCAATGAAATACGAGAGTGGCACAGGCTGGCCTTCATTCTTCGATAAGATCGAAGGGCATTTAGAGACCAAGCGGGATTTTAAATTGATTTGGCCGCGCACCGAATATCACTGTGCCCGCTGCGGTGGGCATCAGGGCCATGTGTTTGATGATGGCCCAAAACCCACGGGATTGCGTTGGTGTAACAATGGATTGGCGCTGCGCTTTGTGCCTGATGCTTAAATTAAGTCAGAAAGTCTTTATTTTAATATTTTCACAAGTTCTGTCAGCACTGCCTGTTTGATAATCGGCTGTGCCGGTTCGGTGGGGTGAATACCATCCCGCTGAATCATTCCCTCCATCGAAACCAATTCTTCAAATGGAATTGGCAGCAGAGGAATATCCTCTTGCTGAGCCAATTTTATAAATAGCTGGGTAAAGCTATCGGTGTAGCGTTTGCCGTAATTGGGTGGCAGGCGCATAGCAAACAAAATTGGCTGGGCATTTTGCTGACGAATAAGATCGATCATGGTTTGCAGATTGGATTTCACCTTTGATAGGGGGTGTCCACGCAAACCATCATTGCCCCCAAGTTCTAGCAATACATAGTCGGGTTTAAATTCTTTCAGTAATTTAGGCAGACGCGCCAGTCCGTTACCGGTGGTGTCGCCGCTAATGCTGGCATTAATAACCCTGTGCTGTGGTTGCAAATCGGCACGCAATAAATTAACCCAGCCATTATCTGGATTAATTCCATAGCCGGCACTAATACTATCGCCGAGGACTAATAGAGTACTTGATGCAAAACTATTTCCGCTCAGCAGTATTAACAGTACCAACAGTTTTGAAATACGCATATATTGACTCTTAAATTTGTTTTAAGCCTGCTTTAAAACAATCTAACCCATTAGTGGGTAAATACAAATGGTTACAGGCTGCGTAGTGTATTTTATACAGTCAGCAAATAGTGATCACAACGGAATTTTTTCATGATTGAAGTTAGCAATATCAGTAAGCAGGTGACTACCTCAGAAGGTACGCTGCGTATTCTCGAGCAGATCAATCTGTCCCTGGAAGCCGGAGAAAGCCTGGCGATTATTGGCCCTTCCGGATCGGGAAAGTCGACATTGCTAGGTATTTTGGCGGGACTGGATGTGCCTACCTCTGGCACGGTCTCTATTGATGGTGAAAATATTACCGCAATGGATGAGGAGGGCCGCGCCGCGGTTCGTGCCGGTCATGTGGGTTTTGTCTTTCAATCATTCCATCTACTACCGGGCTTAACGGCACTGGAAAATGTGGCTTTGCCCTTAGAGCTGCAGGGTATGGCCGATGCATTGCAGACCGCCAGAGCCTATCTGGAACGGGTTGGGCTGGGTGAGCGGGTCAGTCATTACCCGCGCCAGCTATCCGGTGGAGAACAGCAACGAGTGGCACTGGCTCGGGCCTTCGCCTGTCGTCCGGCCATTCTATTTGCCGATGAGCCCACCGGAAATCTGGATACAGGTACAGGTAAAAAAATTAATGATCTGCTGTTTGAATTAAATGCAGAAGAGGGCACCACTTTAATATTGGTTACCCATGAAAAGACCCTTGCGGAGCGCTGTAATCGACGACTTGAATTGCAGGCGGGTCGTCAGTTGGAATCACTGTCGGGAATTAGCGCCTGATGCTGGCATTAAAAATGTTACTGCGCAGTTGGCGCGGCGGGCAGTTGGGGCTGATATTTTCAGCGCTAGTGTTGGCTGTTGCTGTGGTCACCTCGGTGGCTCTTTTAGCCGAGCGGGTCGAGCGGGCACTGGTCAAAGAGTCCAGTTCATTTTTGGCTGCGGATCTGGTGGTTTCCAGTTCTCAGGCAACAGACGCAGAGTGGTTGCAGCGAGCCGAACAACAGAGCATTAGAACGGCACAGATCGCCTCTTTTGCCTCAATGACCTTTGCCGGTGATGAGATGCATCTAGCGTCGATAAAAGCGGTGGAGAGCAGCTATCCGCTGCGTGGCGCGGTTAAACGTTCAACGGTTCCCTTTGCCACTGATGAGTCTGATATAGAGACCGTTGAGTCTGGGCCGAAGCCCGGTGAGCTGTGGGTCGATTCGCGACTGTTACCGCTGTTGAATATCGAACTTGGCGATACGGTTGATGTGGGTGATGGCAGTTTTCAGGTGTCACATATTCTGATCGAAGAGCCAGACAGTGGCAGTTCATTCTCTGCCTATGGCGCACGGATTTTAATGAACTGGAGCGACCTGCCGGCCTCCGGGGTTATTCAACCTGGCAGTCGCGTTAGCTATAGATTTCTTATCGCCGCAGCTGAAGATAATACCGACAAATTTGATGATTACGTGGATTGGCTTAATCAACAGCTGGATGTCCATGACCGAATAATTACCCCCGATGAAGCTCAGGCGAGTATTGCCAGCACCATGGATAAAGGCCGGCGGTTTTTACTGCTGGCGGGAAGTATTGGTGTAGTGTTGGCGGGTATTGCTCTAGCACTGGCCAGTCATCACTTTGCCAATGGGCAGCTGCTTCAGGTGGCGCTGTTTAAAAGCTGGGGAATCTCGGCTAACAGGGTTCGCAAACTCTATATTCAACAGATTGTTCTACTCGCTATAGGTGGGTCGTTGATGGGTTTATTGATCGGCTGGGGCTTTCATCAACTACTGGTCAGCGCAGTTCGCGAATGGTTGCCTATAGCCTTGCCTATGGCCGGAGCACGACCTTGGATAACCGGTTTTGCCACCGGGATATTATGTCTGATCGGTTTTACCCTGCCGGCACTCTGGCATCTGCCAACCCAGTCGCCGCTGGCGGTATTGCGCCGTGATACTCAGGTTAAATCCCTGAATAGTTTGATACGTGGCTCTTTAGGAGTATTAACGGTGGCAATGTTGCTGTTTTGGTACAGCGAGAATTTCTACCTATCCATGGCCATTCTATTAGGCTTTGCAATCACAGCTCTGGCCTCTATAGGGGTTGGTATTGTGCTGCTACGATTGGGTAAAACCTACGGGCACTGGATGGGCAGTATCTGGCGACTGGCGCTATCGAATTTATGGCGGCGCAAGAAACCCAGTCTGATTCAGATGGTCGGTTTCTCTGGGGCTATCGCATTGCTAATGATTATGACCGTGGTTAGAACATCGCTAGTAGATGAGTGGCGCTGGCAGTTAGCTGAGGATGCACCCAACCATTTTCTGGTCAATGTTGCCGCCTATGAATTGGAAGGGGTGAAAAACCTGGTTGATCAGCGCGAACTTGAAACCGCCGGTTGGTATTCGATGGTACGCGGGCGTATTACCCATTTAAATAATCAACTGCCCAGCGAAGTCGCCAAAGACGGCCATGAGTCCCTACGTCGCGAACTCAATTTAAGCTGGACCTCGGATCTGCCAGAGGGCAATAAAATTATTCAGGGGCAGTGGTGGGGCACAGGCAATGAAAGCAGCAATAATTTGGCACCAGTGTCTCTAGAGGAAGAGCTGCTTCACGAACTTGGCTTGGCCATTGGCGATACAGTTACATTTAGTGTCGGTGGATTGAGTTTCGATGCAGTGATTACTAGCACCCGCAGTCTTAACTGGGACAGCATGACTCCAAATTTCTACTTCTTGTTTCCCGAAGGCTATTTGGAAGATTATCCGCGTACCCATATGACCAGTCTGTATATTCCCAGCGAAGATAAATTATTGGTTAATGATCTGCTGCGCAAATATCCCACGGTGCAGGTTATCGAACTGGATAAAATTATTGATCGTATTCGCAGCATCGTTTCTCAGGTAACCCGTGGACTTGAAATGATTACATTGCTGATACTTGGCTGCGGTATTCTGGTGATGTTTGCCGCGGTGAGTTTGTCGATGAATGAGCGCCTGCAGGAAAGCGCAATACTGCGCACGCTGGGTAGTTCGCGACGGTTGATTCTGGGGGTGCAGTGGGTTGAATTTACCACGCTGGGTGTAATGGCCGGATTTTTGGCGGCACTGGGAGCGGAGTTTGCCGTGGCTATGCTGCAACGTTTTATGTTTAGCCTGCCTTTTATGTGGCACAGCTGGCTGTGGATTGCCGGCCCGTTGGGTGGTGGTTTGTTGGTTGGGTTGTTGGGAGTTGTCTACAGTCGCAAGGCGGTGACGCAGCCACCATTGCGGGTTTTGAATAGCCTTTAGAATGACAACAATATCATCCCGACAGAGCACCTCAAATTTGTCATCCTAAGCGAAGCCGAAGGATCTCAGCAGGCATCAAGAGATTCTTCACTTGCGTTCAGAATGACAAAGAGTGTGTCATCCTGACAGAGCGCAGCGACGAGGGATCTCTCTCAGGAAATATTACTAAACATCCGCACTCTTAAGCGGCAACTGAATATGAAAAGTGGTACCAATCTCAATATCTGAAGTCACCGCAACCTGACCCTGATGTTGTTCGGTAATAATAAAGTGAGCAAAGGAGAGTCGATTTCCGGCACTAAAATGCTCATCATCTTTATGGACCGCTACACCATTCACTGCTGCAACAGAATTCTCATTGGCAAAAAACGGTTCAAAAATATACTGCTGATCTTCGATACTAATGCCCAGACCATTGTGCTGAACACGTACCCATATCGCCTCGTAAAACTCACTGATCTCAATATTGATTACCGGGGCATGTTTGGGGTCTTCAACTTTACCCAGCGCATGACAGGCATATCTAAACAAACTTAAAAAGGCCTGCTGAAGTTCCGGAGCATGGCAGTTTAATTCAGGCAGATCATCCGCATAGTTCTTATTGATAGCCACATCTTTAAAACGCAAACCCTTGGTTACCGACAGCACATCTTCGGCCAGTTCAACACTGTGATCCATCACCTGAGTGATATTTGCCTGTTGCTTTTCGCCCGCGCCACTATCAGAAAATGCGACCAGATTCTGAATAACCGTTGCTGCCTGACGGCCGCGAATCAGCGCATCTTCCAGTAACTCATTCATACCGATTGGATCTATATGCTCTTCGGTAAGTTCCTGGCGCACGGTCTGCACATCTTTGAGAATCGCCTGCAGTGGAATATTAATATCATGGGCCATAATCGCCGCCATCTCACCCATCGACGACATCTTGTCGCGTTGGATAAGCATATTTTCACTCTGCACGCGCTGGGTTACATCGTCGACCAAAATAACCACGCCAGTATCACGCTGATCGTGAAGAGGGTAGATAGTAATATCAAAATGGTACTGACCGCGCTGGCTGTATTTAATCGTCAGGGTTTTATCTTCATCCTGAGCCTTTTTAATCTGTGCCGGTGTCACCGTCATGGTTGGGTAGGCTTCCCAGAGGTTTTTGCCCAGTACGGTTTTCTCAGATAGGCCGCTTATCTCTTCGGCACGACTATTCCACTGGGTGATTTCGCCCTGCTTGTTTAAACCAATCAGCATTAACGGCATAGAGCGCAAAATGCTGGTGATATAGGATTCGGAGAGACGCAGGCGAGTAGTGGTTTCGAGATGCTCGTCGATTTCTTCTTCCAGCGCTTTGTTACTATCCTGAAGCAGCACGTTGGCTTCATCCAATGTCGCGGTGCGCTCTTTAACACGGTCTTCGAGTTCGGCGCGAATCTCTTCCAATTCACGGTTATAACGTCGCGCGGTACGGCGCGTAAAGGCAAGACGAATAGCCGTAATAGATAGAGCAATAATTAACATACTGCTGGAAAAATTAGACACGTACTGCCAGTTGGTGGCCCCATCTTCTTCGCGGAACGCCGAGAAGATATCGACTGAAGCCAGCTGGCTATACACCACCACAGAGAGCAGGGCGATAAGCGCACAGGTAACAATAATGTTTTTTATTGGAATCAATTTTTGTATCTCAAAAGCCATCGTCAAGACACCATTATAGCCATGTAAACTCACTTGTCAGTGACTGTTATTACAACTAGTCTTATTTTATGAATGATTGTTGCAAACCGAAGCCATCTGAACCCGCCGCCTCCTGCTGTGAAGTTGACCAAGCGGTGCCTTCGCGCCCCGATTATCTACTTTGGATATCGACTGCCATTGTCACCATAAGCTATTTCAGCTATCTGCTAATGAGCGGTCGTACAGACCTGCTATCTGAGCTGCCCGCGTGGCTGGTGACCATGACCTCCAGTATTTACCAACTGATCAATAAAATGTGGTGGGGTCTGGCCATGGCCGTAGTCTTTGTCGGCCTGCTGGAGCGAGTGCCCCGTGAGTTAGTTATATCCGCGCTAGGACAGGGCGGTACATTCAAAGGCATTGCTCGCGCCACCGCAGCTGGAGTGCTTCTCGATCTCTGTAGTCACGGAATTCTCATGGTCGGCACCAAGCTCTATGAACGCGGAGCCAGCCTCGGACAGTTGATGGCTTTCTTGATAGCCAGTCCGTGGAATTCATTGTCTCTAACGATTATTTTAATCACCTTAATTGGTTGGGGGTGGACCCTGTCATTTATCCTATTCTCAATGGCCATAGGTATAGTCACAGGCTTTATTTTTGATCGACTGGTAGCCAGAGGCGTACTGCCCGCCAATCCCAATCACACTAATAGAGATAGCAATCCAGCGATTACACCGCAGATAATGGTCCTAATAAAGCAGGCAGATTACTCACCAAACGCTATAGGAAAATTACTCTGGGACGGCCTTAAAGATTCACGGATGGTCTTTCGCTGGTTATTTTTTGGCATCATACTCGCCACCGCCATCCGTGCATTTATTCCCCTCGACACCTACCAGACATTATTTGGCCCGACGGTCGCAGGGCTTTTCTTAACTCTACTGGCCGCAACCATTATTGAAGTCTGCTCGGAAGGCTCGACACCCATTGCCGCCGATATAATCACCCGCGCCGCGGCACCCGGCAATGGTTTTACCTTCCTGATGGCCGGTGTCGCTACTGACTACACCGAAGTGATGGTGATTAGAGATACCACTAGGTCATGGAAGATAGCGCTGTTTTTACCGCTGATAACCTTGCCGCAAGTGTTGGTGATTGGGTGGCTTCTCAATCAGGTCTGAGACATTTTTTAGGGAAATTTATTTTACAGGGTGGGGTTTATTCACGTTTCGGAGTCTTATAAGGACTAGTGTTTAAAAATTAATGTATCGACGTTGTTTTTACTCCGAAACTTTGTAGCCCCTGCTGATCTGTATCACTCCCCCTCCTTACAGCAGGGGTTTTTTTCGTCTGTAGAAAAGCGACAGGCAAAGCCTGTCGTCCTGAGCGAAGCCGAAGGATCTTTTCGGGATACTCAGGTAGTAACTGCAAGAAGATAGAACCCGTCTGTCATGCCGGCGAATGCCGGCATCCATATGTGAGGCTTTAAGAAGAGCAGCTTACCGATATTGCCTCTGCCCAATCCGGTGGCAAGCCGGCATATTTTTCTGCGTCTGGATGCTCATCAAAAGGGGTCTGCAGCACTTTTAACAGCAATTGAACTTCTGTGTAATCCCCTTGATAGGCCTGCTCTATCGCCGCTTGAGCCATGTAGTTGCGAAGGATATATTTGGGGTTTTTGGCAAGCATTTTCCCGTGGCGCTGAGCGTCAGTTGAGCTCTGTGTTGCCAAGCGTTGTAGATATTTCTCTGCCCAGCTGTCAAAGCCTTCGCGGTCTAAAAATTGATCGCGTACTGTTGGGTTATTGTTTGAAAACTCACACAGCGACCTAAAGAAAATGGTGTAATCGACATTATCGGTTTGCATCAATTCAAGTAGTTGATTGATCAACGATTCATCTTCGGGCTGATATTCTTCAAGACCAATTTTCTCGGCCATAATATGTCTAAACTGATTTAAAAATTCCGGTTCGTACTGTTTCAGTGCGCCAATTAATTCTTCATTGCTGAGTAATGTGGTCAGTGAGGTGGCTAGGGCATTTAAATTCCACAGGCCGACGGAGGGTTGGTTTTTAAATGAGTAGCGGCCATTGGTATCTGAGTGGTTACAGATAAAGTCTGGATTGTAGTTATCTAAAAAGCCAAACGGGCCATAGTCGATGGTATCGCCGAGAATCGACATGTTATCGGTGTTCATCACGCCATGTGCAAAACCCACTGACTGCCACTGGGCAATCATTTTGGCGGTTTTTAAAACGCTGTTTTCAAACATTTTCAAGTAGCGATCTTTGTCGTTTACCGATTCCGGAAAGTGCCGTTCAATTACATAGTCGGCCAGGGCTTTGACGGCTTCTGGCTGGTTGCGGTAGTGAAAGTGCTCGAATGAGCCAAAGCGAATATGGCTTTGGGCGACGCGGCAAACTGTGGCGCCGGGTTCGACCTCTTCGCGGTAGACCTGAGTTTTGCTATCGATTAAACACAGCGCTCTGGTGGTGGCTACGCCTAGGCCGTGCATGGCTTCGGAACAGAGGTATTCACGGATGCTTGATCGGAGAACGGCGCGGCCGTCGGCAAATCGGGAGTAGGGGGTTGGCCCTGCGCCTTTAAGTTGAATATCCCACAGGGTTGCGTCATTGCCCACGGGTAACTCACCCAATGTCATGGCGCGGCCATCACCCAACTGACCGGCCCAGACACCAAATTGATGCCCAGAATAAACCAGTGCTATGGGTTTGATATTGGTGACGGGGAAGTTGCCGCTCATCAGTTCTAGCATTTCTGGCTGATTTAGTTCTGCCGGATCTATGCCTAGCTGTTCGGCTAGCTGTTGATTGCTGCTAACGATGACTGGGTCGTCGAGGCGACTTGGCATAACTGGGCTAAAGTGCATGTCGCCCTGTTCTCTAAATTGATCAAAAAAGCTGTGTTGTAAGCGGTCGGTGAAAAGTGTCATTGGAGTCCGGCGTTGGCTTTGCTAATGCGTCCGAGATTTTCGGCATGAAGGCTGCTGATATACAGCCATTTGTCAGTTTCTAGGGCACCTGTATTGGTGTGGTACACACCCTTTGCGTCTTGCAGGGATAGTAGCACTTTGCCCTGTTTATCCATAGCAAATACATGGCTGTGATGTTCTGCTTCGGGGCGAATGTAAGCTGGTAGCCGCTGTATTATCTTGCGCGTAAAAGCAGAGTTAGAAACGCCGTCCAGCATTGCATTGCGCGGTGTGACTAAACCTATCCAAAAACGGCCGTTTTTACCGCGAACTATATTGTCTGGAAAACCGGGCAGGTTGTCGATAATGACTTCTGACTGTCCGGCTTTGTCGCCCTGCAGCCAGTATTTATGCACTCTGTAACTGCCGGTTTCATTGATAAGGACAAAACTGCTGTCCTCTGCCACAGCCACGCCATTGGCGAAATTCAGGCCTTGCATGAGTATTTTGGTAGTTTGATCTTCTGGATTGTAGACCAATAGCCGTCCGTGCCCTCCGTGTTCCATGATGTCTAGCAGGCTGGCCGAATAGGTGCCGCCATTGGCTTTGGCGCCAAATTTTGTCGAGGCGTCACTGAAATATATTCTGCCGTCATCCGCTATATCCACATCATCGGCATACGCTATAGGAGTGCCGTCTACCTGATTGGTGAGGGTGGTTATGTTGCCGTTGGCTGCGATTTTCAATAATCCGAGATAGGCGTCGGCGACGAGTAAATTATTATCCTGATCAAAGGTGAGTCCCAAAGGGCTGCCTTGGGTGTGAACCCAGTTTTTTACCGCGCCATTTATGGGGTTGTGACGAATGATCCAGCCCTCTCGAGTAGAGGCATAAACTTCGCCATCTAGTAAGGCTAAGCCCTCGGGGCCATGGGTGCCTTTCATTTCAATGGTTTTAATCTGACGCAATACTGTGTTTTGTTGGAAGTCGCCTACATAGCCTTTATTCTCTGGCGCATTCCAATTGACTGGGTCAATGGCCACTGGCCACAACAGCAGGTAAGCGAGGATAGCAAAGATAACGCTTAGAGATATTTTCAACATAACCTTATGGTGCGCTTCCTATAAAGCTTAATCAACAGCGTTTTAACTTGGAGTGCTTGTGTCGCTGGGGTAAAATGCGCGGCTTAATTATATTGGTTGGCTTTAAAATTCCATGGAAGTAAATCCTCTCTATAACGCCCTCGATGATCTTCAGGCACGCACCGACGTGTTGAGGGGGTACCTTTGACTACGTTAACCGTAAAGACCGCCTTGCCGAAGTCGAGCTAGAGCTCGGCGAACCCGATGTTTGGAATGACCCTGATCGCGCCCAAGAGTTGGGTCGTGAGCGTTCGTCATTGGAAATTGTGGTAAAAACCATTGAAGATCTGGACTCTGGTGTTGCCGATAGCCGTGAGCTTTTGGAGATGGCAGTTGAAGAGGATGATGCGGATACGGTTGCTGATGTTGAAGCTGAAATTGCCAGTTTAGAAACGCAGTTGGCTAAGTTAGAGTTTCGCCGGATGTTCTCCGGTGAGATGGATCAAAACAATGCCTTTCTGGATATTCAGTCTGGCTCTGGTGGCACCGAGGCACAGGACTGGGCGGAGATGTTGCTGCGTATGTATTTGCGCTGGGCTGACGATAAGGGTTTTAAAGCTGAATTGATTGAATGCTCGGCGGGGGATGTTGCTGGGATTAAAGGTGCGACAGTACAGGTTACTGGTGAGTATGCTTTTGGCTGGTTGAGAACGGAGATTGGGGTGCATCGTTTGGTGCGTAAGTCGCCCTTTGATTCTGGCAGCCGTCGCCACACGTCTTTTTCTGCGGTCTATGTGTCCCCAGAAATTGATGACAATATTGATATCGAGATCGATCCCTCGGATGTTCGCACTGATACCTATCGCGCTTCTGGTGCGGGTGGTCAGCACGTTAACAAGACTGATTCGGCTGTACGTTTGACTCATGAACCCAGTGGTATTGTGGTGCAGTGTCAGAACCAGCGATCACAGCATCAAAACCGTGATAAGTGTTGGCAGATGTTGCGGGCTCGGCTTTATGAGGCGGAGATGCAGAAGCGTGCTGAGGCGGCTCAGGCGACTGAGGATACTAAGTCTGATATTGGTTGGGGCAGTCAGATTCGCTCTTATGTGTTGGATGATGCACGGATTAAGGATTTGCGTACCGGTGTTGAGACCCGTAATACGGGAGCGGTATTGGATGGTAAACTGGATCAGTTTATTGTCGCTTCGTTAAAAGCGGGATTGTAGGCGACGGCGAAGCCGTCGTCCTAGCAAAGTTTGTCATCCTGAACGTAGCCGAAGGATCTCGTGCAGCAGGCAGAGAATCAATATGCTAATTGGCTATGGAGAATTAAACGCGGATGCAGCCCCAATTGTTATATTGAGTGAAGCGAAATATCTCATAGATCCTTCGGCTATGCTCAGGATGACATGTGCTAGGTTCAGGATGACATTAGTGGGATTCAGAATCACATTAACGATAATTTTGATTGCATAGAGTTGATGCAAAAAACAAAAATTAAGTATTTGAGAAAGACTAAAAAATGACTGATCAACAAGACGAAAACAAATTAATAGCCGAACGCCGCGCCAAACTCACCGAACTCCGTGAGCAGGAAGGTACAACGTTTCCCAATGACTTCCGTCCCCAGCACAGTGCTGCGGAACTGCAGGCCGGCTTTGGTGAAGAAACCAAAGATGCGCTGGAGCAGTTGGGGAAAATTGTTTGTATCGCCGGTCGGGTTATTCGTAACCGCGGTGCTTTTATCGTGGTTCAAGACAGCTCTGGGACTATCCAGCTTTACGTCACCAAAGAGGCGCGACCGTTTGCCAAATCTATTGATCTGGGCGATATCGTCGGTATTACCGGTGCGTTGCACAAGTCGGGCAAAGGCGACCTGTATGTGCAGATGGACAATTATCAGCTGCTGACCAAAGCGCTGCGTCCGCTGCCGGATAAATTCCATGGCTTGGCTGATCAAGAAATGCGCTATCGTCAGCGCTATGTTGATCTGATTGTGAATCCTGAGGTGCGCAATACTTTCCGTATTCGTTCGGCAGTGGTGGATTTTATCCGTCGCTATCTAAATGGTTCTGACTTTTTGGAAGTTGAAACGCCAATGTTGCAGGTAATTCCTGGCGGTGCTGTGGCACGTCCTTTTGTCACTCATCACAATGCGCTGGATATTGATATGTATATGCGTATCGCTCCAGAGCTGTATTTAAAGCGTTTGGTTGTCGGTGGCTTTGAGCGGGTTTATGAGATCAATCGCAATTTCCGCAATGAAGGTCTGTCTACCCGCCATAACCCTGAGTTCACCATGCTTGAGTTCTACCAGGCCTACGCAGATTTTAATGATCTGATGGATCTGACCGAAGATATGTTGCGCAAGATGACCACTGAGGTACTTGGCTCGACTAAGGTGGTTAACACTATTAAGGATACTGAGGGTGAAGTGGTTAAAGAAATTAACTATGACTTTGCTGAGCCCTTTACGCGTCTATCTGTGTTTGATTCCATTTTACAGTACAACCCGGATATCAGTGCTGAGCAGTTAAGTAATGAAGCCGGTGCGCGCAAGATTGCCACAGATCTACATATTCCGTTAAAGGATATCTGGGGGCTGGGTAAGGTTCAGATCGAGATCTTTGAAAAGACTGTTGAGCATCTTTTAGAGCAGCCAACCTTTATCACTATGTATCCGGCTGAAGTTTCGCCTCTGGCTCGTCGCAATGATCAGGATCCTCATGTGACTGATCGCTTTGAGTTTTTTGTCGGTGGACGTGAGCTTGCCAATGGATTCTCTGAGCTCAATGACTCGGAAGATCAGGAAGCGCGCTTTAAGCAGCAGGTCGCTGAAAAAGATGCCGGTGATGATGAGGCTATGCACTTTGATGCTGACTATATCCGTGCGCTGGAATACGGTATGCCACCGACGGCGGGCGAGGGTATTGGTATTGATCGCTTGGTGATGTTGCTGACCGATTCAGCCTCTATTCGCGATGTGTTACTGTTTCCCCATATGCGTCCGGAATAATTTAAAAGTTATTCCTATCGGATATAAAAAAGCCCAGCAAATGCTGGGCTTTTTTGTTTCTGCTTTCCTGTCGTTTCTACCCTATTTGTCATCTTGACCGAACGAAGTGAGTGGAAAGATCTCTTGAGGTTATACAGAGATCCTTCGGTTCGCTTTGCGCTCTCAGGATGACAGGCCATGTATGGCCTGTCACTTAATCCCAGCGTAGTAGGCTGCGAGGTTGGCAATATCCGCATCAGACAGACCTTTGGCCATAGCCGTCATCATCGCGTTATTGCGCTGACCATCTCTAAACATCTTCAGCTGGCTGGCCAGGTAGGCTTCTTTCTGGCCGGCAAGGTTTGGCCACATACCATTGCTGCTGATGCCATTTTGACCGTGACAACCGGCGCAGGTCATTGACTTGGCTTTGCCGGCAACCGGGTCACCGGCAAGGGCGCCGAATGATGCGGCTGAGAGTGCTATTGCTAGAAAAGGAATTACTAGGTTTTTCATTTTGGTTCTCCACTTAAGTCTTTAATTGTTAATTCGTGTTGCGCAGGCTGTGACGCAGGCAATGGCTGATAAACAGCGAGGCGCTTAACAGTGCGACGGCTCCCACCTGGTGGGCGGCGGCAACGGGCACTGGTACATAAAATATTAAGGTGCTAATACCGAGAGTGACTTGCATTATCAGCAGTCCAATCAGACACAGCAGTCCGATTTTGGCAGGCCCTTGAATACCGGCTTTTAGGGCTTTAAAAACAAAAATAGCGACCAGACCAACGATCAGATAGGCAAACATGCGGTGGTTAAACTGGATAGTGGTGATATCTTCAAAGGCCGATAACCAGGCTGGCGTTAGGGAATAGAGACCCACCGGAATAAAGCTATCACCCATCAGTGGCCAGGTGGAATAGGCGTGTCCCGCATGAGTTCCTGCAACCAGTCCGCCGGATAGAATCATCAGAAAGATCAGTCCGCTCAATGTATAGGAAAAGTTTTTCAGTTCATTGGGCTGATCCGATTTTGGGCTGATTAAACTAAAGGCCGTCCATAGAATAAATGAGTAGATCAGTACCGCAGCACCGAGGTGGGCAGTAAGTCGGTACTGGCTAACACGGGGGTTATCGACCAGACCACTTTTAACCATATACCAGCCGAGCAGGCCCTGAAAACCACCACCGATCAGCATAATAATCAGCTTGGGTGTGAGGCCGGCTTTAATGCGCTTGGTAAAGAAGAAAAACAGGAAGGGCAGTACAAAGATCAGGCCTATAAATCTACCCAGAACACGGTGTAGATACTCGTACATAAAGATTGGTTTAAACTCTTCGAGGCTCATGCCGATATTAACTTTCTGATATTCGGGGAATTGCTGGTACTTGAGAAACATCGCCTGCCAGTCTGCTTCTGAGAGTGGCGGAATAATACCCATCAGCGGTTTCCAGTCGACCATCGACAGCCCTGAGTTGGTCAGTCGGGTAACGCCGCCAAGCAGGATCATACCGAAGATAACGGCGGCACAGATCAGCAGCCAATAGGCTATTTGGCGGTTATAGCGAGCCTGTTGCTCGAGGGTTGCGGTGTTTTCCAACATAGATATCAGTACCAAAAATTAATTTGAACTCAGTGACTGTTAAGTCGTACAGCCAGCAATTTTACGAAAACGGTGGTTATTCGGACTAGATTTTATGGAAAAATTTAGTCGAGGTTGTCTGTTGCGAGTGAAGACAGATTTTATTGGTGACTATGGTAACATTTGCAGCCAACTAGCTGGAAGAGATTTAGGCATTTTTGATGATGGAGACTGAGATGGGCGATCAGGGTGAGATTAAGTTGCATCCGAGTTGGTATCAGCTGCTGGATGATGAATTTAATAAAGACTATATGCGCCAACTGCGTGAGTTTTTAATTCAGCAAAAAGCCGCTGGTAAGGTTATCTATCCGCCGGGTTCGCAATGGTTTTCGGCATTTAATAACACCCCCTTTGATCAGGTTCGCGTAGTGATTCTCGGCCAGGATCCCTATCACGGTGCCAATCAGGCCCACGGTCTGTGTTTTTCAGTGTTGCCCGGCGTTAAGGTGCCGCCATCCCTAGCCAACATGTACAAAGAGTTGGCCGATGATCTGGGTATTGAGCAGCCCGGTCATGGCTGTCTTACCAGCTGGGCAAAGCAGGGGGTGCTGCTGTTAAACGCCACTCTCACTGTCGAGCAGGCCAATGCCGGCGCCCATCAGGGCAAAGGCTGGGAGCAGTTTACCGATGCGGCTATTCGAGCCTTAAACGACCAGCGCGAGGGTATTGTTTTTGTTTTGTGGGGTAGTTATGCCCAGAAGAAAGGCGCCTTTATCGACCAGTCGCGGCATTTAGTGTTGAAGTCGGTTCATCCATCGCCTTTATCTGCATACCGTGGATTTCTCGGCTGCAAACATTTTTCCTCGGCGAATAATTATCTTCAGCAAAATGGCCAGACGCCAATTAATTGGCAGTTGCCAACCGAGCAAGAAGCGTTGGACGATTTAAAAATCTAGCCTTAGCTCTTTACATAGGCTTTTTCTTTTAGCTTTCCCGCAGGCTGCGACTAATTCCGCGCAACAATGGCTCTAAAAGATAGTCGGCAATAGTGCGCTTGTCGGTGATCAGTATAGCTTCCGCAGGCATACCGCTGGATAGGTGCAGCTGTGGAATACTGTCTAATTGATTTTTATCGACACGTAGCTCGGCAATAAAATAATAACCTTGTGCATCCTCATGTCGATCTGCTGAGACCCAGTGAACCGTGCCTTCGAGTAGTGGGGTAGCTCTGGCGTTAAATGCCGACAGGCGAATGCGCGCGATCTGGCCGGGCCAGAGTAAATCTATATCGGTGGGGCGAACCCGCGCTTCGATTAACAGCTCCTCTCCGTTGGGCAACAGTCGCATAATTTCTTCTCCGGGCATCACTGTCTCGCCGGGATTTTTTCTTTTTAAGTGGGTGATCACGCCATCCTTAGAGGCTCGTATGGTGGCATTGGCGATTGTGTTTTTTAGCTGATTAATATTGTCTTCAATACTAATAATACGCTGCATCGCACGGTTGTTGTCTTGAGCTGCCTGTTGGCTCAGTTCGGAAATTACTAGGTTTCTTTGAATGGGAATCTGTTGTAATTCAGATTCAGCGGCGGCGATTTTTTTCTGAGTGCTATCAATTTCGCTACGGGCATTTATAAGCCGCTGAGATATTTCATCGAGCTGAATTTCTGAAACATAGTTTTTTCCAGCCAGAGCCTCAACTGCGCTGTGCTGTTTGTTTAGCAGCTCAAGTAGTTCAAACCGTGCCCGATTTTCAATTTTTTGTGCTTGGATAGAGAGTTGTAATTGCCGTTCTCGGTGTTCGACCAGTTCAAGCTGGTTGTTTTTTATTGTGATGGTTTCAGAAAAGTTCTGTTGTCGCATGGCTAATGTCGGCGCTTCTTGTAGTCTCTTTGCTAACAATAATACTTTGTCTGAAAACTCCAGCTGTTGACGCTTGTTGATATGTGTTAGGGCGATTTCCCTATCTAACAATGTCATCAGATAGTCTCGAAGATTGGCTTTTAATGCGGACTGCTGTTCCGAGATATTCAGCTGTAAAAGAATTTCACCCTTTGCAACCTGAGCGCCAGAGTGCACATTAATCGATGCGATTTTACCGCCCTGTAAATGCTGGATCGGTTTGCTGTCTTTCATGGTGCGAATATGCCCCTTGGCCAATACCGCACTTTCCACTGGTGCAAGGGCAATCCATAGAGAAAATACCAACAGGCTAAGGCAGAGAATAATAACTGTTCTGATTCGCAGGGACTGATCTTGGAGAGGGGTTAGTTGATCTTGCATGGCTTTTTTGGCTCCTGATCAGGCGACGCGCTGAGCATTGGCAAAGCGCTGTGGCGGTGGCACAACAGTGCCGTTCTCGAATAGGTAGCTGCGCTGAGCAAGTTTGATCAGCTGCCTCGAATTGGTGGTTAAAATAACCGTTCTATTTTGTTCTTTAAGCAACAGCAATGTTTGCTGCAGTTGATTGAGCATGGTTGAGTTGCAGAGGGTTTCAGGATTTTCCAAAAGAATAATCTGCGCCTTGCTGGCGACTGCTGCAGTCAGCGTAATCAAGCGCTCAAGCTCGCGGCCAATTGCAGTGCTTTGAGCAACCTGATGATCAAAGCGGAAATCATAGGCAATATTCAGCTCTATAAGCCGTTGATTGAGGCCGGTTATCTGTCCCGCTTTTATAGCTTGGCTTTTATCCACTGTGCCGAAGCCTGTGATCAGCTCAATGATTGTGCCCTCTGGCAGGCTAACCGTTTCGCCAGCGATAGCCATATGATTTTGTAAGCTCTCTGGGCACCAGTCGGCGTGGCGAGTGCCATCAATAAGGCAGTTACCTGATAGTAGCTGCTGTTCGCCAAGCAGTACTTTTATAACCTCGTTCTGCCCCGCACCAACCGACCCGGTTAGCGCGGTGATTTCGCCAGGATTTGCCCGCAGGCTTATATTTGCGAGTGCAGTTACAGTTGAGCTGCTCTTATGGCCGGGATTAATTGGATCCTTGACACTGATATTTTGCAGCTCGATTCTGCCCAGCACAGAGCCGGAATAACTGCCCGGGGTGCGCAGGCTGAGTTGATCAAAATACTCGCATACGTCGAGCACCACCTGCCTGCCCAGCGAGACCACGGCGCTGTTGGCAAAAAGCATATCAAAGGGTGCAATGGCCCTAGATGAAATAATTAAGGCAGCGATAAAACCACCGGCGGTCAGGCTGTTTTGCAATAACAAAATAGCGCCAATGGTTGGTGTGCCAAGTTGATATAAAGTTCTCAGGCAGTGATGAATATCGGTTAGCAATCCCCCTTTGTCGATACTTGAGGTATTTGCTTTGGGTTTGGTTGCTTCCCAGTGCTGAATGGTATTTGCCGACTTTAGCCAGCGTTGGGTTTTGTTTGAACAGTCGATTAACCCCTCGTCCAGAGAAGGTTTTTCCTGTTTGAATTTTGCATAGGCAATCAGGCAGAAGCACAAATTTACCCCGAGCATAAAAAGCCCTAATACCGGTGATAGAAGGAATATTAAGATGGCTGAAATCGGTAGCAAGAGCACGTCGAGAATACTGGCGATACCACCGACCTTAAGCTGCTGCTGAAATAATTTTACTCTGCGATAGAGTTTTTTACCCGGATAACCGCGGTGTACCTGAGCGCTGATATGTTGGCAAATCTGCTGGTCGAGATACTCTGCAAAATTGACGATGGATTTGCGCCGCAGCTGTTCAAAGGCAAGACCGCTGATGGAAATTATCAGCGCGCCAATTGCCAACATCCATAGGGATTCATAGCTGCCGGTGGTGATAATCCGGTCAAAAATTTGCAGCGTGTAAAGAGGCACACAAAAGGCCGCCAGATTGGTAAAAAAAGAATGGCCCAGAATCATCCGGGCCACACGTTTTACCGCAGCGATAAAAGTCTTGCGATTAGACAGAAGCTTAGGCAACTGAAATATCCAAGTCTGAGAGTGAGTCTGTACTTACACCCTGTAGTTCTGCAAACAGAATTGCATCGGAGAAATCACCGTCGGCATCCAGATCCGCATATAGTTGAGTGTTGTCGCCAACAGTCTCTAGTTGCATCCATTCACTGATATCTCTGTTGGCCAGTGAGGTGCTGACATCAAAGCTAAGATTATCTTCGCCAAGAGCAAAATCGAGAATCTGATCAAGGCTGCCATCAATATCGCTCTGTCGCCAGGTAAACGAGTCGGCACCGGAACCGCCGATTAACTCGTCGTCACCGCGCATACCACGAAGCGTATCGTCGCCGCTGCCGCCCTCAAGTCGGTTGTCCAGACGATTGCCGCGCAGGTTGTCGTTATGGTTTGAGCCAACGGCATTTTCTATGGATTTGAGCGTGTCGGAATCACCACCTGTGGTCTTTTTGCGGTGTAAATCAATATTGACGCTACTCTCTGCATAGTCATAGGAAACCGTATCTATTCCAGAGCCGCCATCAACCACATCTTTGTTGCCGCCAGAGTAGATTAGATCATCGCCGGAGCCGCCTTTAAGATTATCGTTACCCGAACCACCGAGCAGGGTATCGTTACCGACACCACCTCTAAGGTTGTCATTGCCGCTGCCGCCATCCAGATAATCATCGCCCGAGCGACCTTTGAGCTGATCGTTTTTATCGCCGCCATAGAGGCTGTCATTACCAGTGCCACCATCTAGCTGGTCATTTCCTGATGCGCCGATAACCGTATCATCGCCATTGCCACCGAAGAGATGATCATTGCCCTTGCCACCGTCTATATAATCATTGCCGCTGCCGCCGTTGATATCGTCATGGCCGTTGTCACCGTAGAGATGGTCGTACCCTTTACCGCCAGAGATAGTGTCATTACCACTGCCACCCCAAGCTGAATCATTGCCGCTGCCGCCGTTGATACTGTCATGGCCGCTGTCGCCGTAGAGCTGATCGTTGTCTTTACCGCCAGAGATAGTGTCGTTGCCACTGCCGCCCCAGGCCGAATCACTTCCCGAACCGCCATCAATCAGGTCGTTGCCATCGTCACCGAATAATTGGTCATTGCCGGCGCGGCCATAGATATCGTCATTGCCATTGCCACCGTGAATTTCATCGTTCTGCTCTGAGATGCCGATAAAATTGCCGTCCTGATCGAACTTGCCAAGGCTGCCATCACCAAGAGTCTGATAAGTATAGGTGGGCTGATCCTGATCAATACCGCTATCGCCACTGGCGATATTTGGATCCAAAACCTGCGCATTGGAATTGCCAATATCAACTGAGAATACAGCGTCATCAAAGTCTTTATCGCCGCCATTGTAGAGGTCTTCAAAACCCAGGGTGATCAAACCCGCATCAGTGTCGGCGAGTCCTACTGTATGGGCAATTCCATCCGGATTGAGTTGATAATTGCCGCTCTCAACACCCGCGGCGGTGTGATAGGCGTTATAAACTAACTTTGTTTCAGAGCCGTCGGTATCCACAAACCATAGGCTTGGATTAACCGAGGTGATGGTTGCGATTGAGCCATCAGCATTACGGAATTCCAGCTGACCCTCGTTGAAATTCATATCGCTGTAGCTGTTGTTGTAGGAATAGCCGTTGGCAACAATAAAAAAGCCCAGCTGATCGCCAGCTTGCATACTTAGGTCACTGGCGGTTCCGGACTGGGTGCTTCCCCCAGAGCCGGGTAGACTGGCATTGGGAAAATGAAACTGAACATCAGTGATTAAACCCTCAGCGGATACTTTATAACTGCCTAGGGAGTTTTTGTAGCCGGCGCTCTCCGATTGAAAGATAACGCTGCCTTCATAATCCTCGGTAATATTAAAGGCGCTGAGGTTGACGAATGACGGCCCGCCACTTCCGTAGAGGGTATCGTTACCTGAATTGCCATGTATCTCATCATTGCCTGCACCACCGTAGGCAATATCGTGGCCATTACCCGAATTGATCAGGTCGTTACCACCTCTCCCTGAAAGTACCTCGTGGCCATTGCCACCGTTTAGTTGGTCATCTCCGCTAGTTCCTACAATCGGCTTAATTGCTGTCGTCATTTTTAGGGCTCCTTGAAATTATTTAGTCCGTCTGTAGGGAAGTAGAGCAACTATGATGCCAGTAGCTAATGATTGACTTAACCTATTGTTTTGTATGGTTATTGTTTGTCTTGTAGAGTGCTTTTAGATTGCAGATCGCGAAAGAAAGCAGATAGTTTTGCAAAATGCAGTTCAAAGTGCGAAATATTAAACGGTCTTCTGAACTACACTGGGAGTCTGTCTGAGGGGCTCTGGCAAAACCCCAATTAAAACCCCAGTTAAAACATAACTAGCTGAACAAACAGAGGCGTAAAACGTGGTAACAAAATCTTGGCAGACACCGAAAAATCTTCTTATCGTAATGTCGGTGGCGATGACAGTTGCCTTTGCTACATGGATGGCACTGCTGAATAATTTTGTGATTGAACGAGCCAGTTTTACCGGTGCGGAAATTGGTATGTTACAGAGCATTCGAGAGGTGCCCGGATTTTTAGCGTTTACCGCAGTGTTTGTATTGTTGCTGTTAAAAGAGCAGACCTTTGCCTATCTTTCTCTGGCACTGCTGGGTATTGGCGTTGCCGCGACCGGTTATTTCCCCACGGTAGTGGGGCTCTATTTGACAACCTTTTTAATGTCGGTTGGCTTTCATTATTACGAGACAATTAAGCAGTCCCTATCGCTGCAGTGGTTGAGTATCGAAGAGGCGCCAGCCATGCTCGGCAAACTGATTGCCGTTAGTTCGGTCGCATCGTTGGCGGCCTATAGTTTTCTGTGGCTAGCCGAAGCGCATCTAGGACTGAGCTTTAAGGCTATTTATCTGGTCGGTGGCGGCTGTTGTCTGGCATTGACATTATTTGTCTGGCTGGGCTTTCCCCGCTTCCAGGCCAAGACACCGCAGCGCAAGCATCTGCTGATGCGCAAACGCTACTGGCTGTATTACGCGCTGACATTTATGGGTGGCGCCCGGCGCCAGATATTTGTTGTTTTTGCCGGTTTCCTAATGGTCGAAAAATTTGGTTACAGCGTCAGTGATATTGCGCTGTTATATATTATTAATCATCTTTTTAACTGGGCTTTTGCCGGACGTATTGGCAAGTTGGTGGGCCGTATTGGCGAGCGCCGGGCGCTGACCTTTGAGTACTGCGGTCTGTTCTGTGTGTTTACGGCCTATGCTTTTGTTAATGATGCGACCTGGGCGGCGGGATTATATGTTCTGGATCATTTGTTTTTCTCACTGGCGATTGCTATCAAAACCTACTTCCAGAAAATTGCGGATCCGGCAGATATGGCCTCCACAGCGGGGGTGGCTTTTACCATTAATCATATTGCGGCGGTGGTGATTCCCGCGCTGTTTGGTTTAGTGTGGCTGGTGTCGCCAGCGGCGGTATTTTTGATGGGTTCTGGGATGGCGTTAATCAGTCTGCTATTGGCGAGAAATATTCCAATGGCGCCCAGTGAAGGCAATGAGGTAGTGGTTGGGAAGGTGGCTGCGGTTTCGCTGTAATAGAGACTTTTTTCTGTCATCTTGAACCTAAAGCCACATCATCCTGAACCTAAAGCCATGTCATCCTGAACCTAAGGCCATGTCATCCTGAACGCAGTGAAGGATCTATTCTGGTTGTAACTGCAAGAAGATCCTTCACTGCGTTCAGGATGACAAAAAAGCTATAATGACAAAGTAACCGGCAGTATTATCAAACCACTAGCGGTGGCTTTTTGGCTTTGGCGCGCAGCCAGTTAAGCCCATTTAAAATCGCTGGGGTTCTAACAATTTTACGCTCGATACGAAATTTGCCCGGATAGTCGATCAGCAGCAAGCCAGTTACCAAGGTGAGGATTCCCTGGCCGGGTAAAAACAGCATTAATAGCCCGGCCAGAATCAAACCGTAACCAAGCAGGTTTTTCCCAATCAGGGTCAGTAGTCGAATCAGCGGATGCTGGTTTTTCCAGTTGGTTGGCTTGCGCTTTTTCGGGACAAAGTAATCTTCAGGAATTTTTGCGACTAGCCAGGGGAGAGTCAGCAGGCTGATAATAAACACAACCAGAGAGCCAATGCCGATCCACACCAGTAGCTGTTGTTGACTCTCCAAGTTGATAAAGTTACTCATGGGCTGGCTGGAATCTCATAGGGCAGAGGTAGGTGCAGCAATGTGGTTAGCGGCTGTTCACCAATTTGTATCTCCGTACAATCGCTGGCTTTATCGGCCAGCACTGCTAATACTTCTACGGTGGATGGGTCTGCCCAGGCCGCGCTGGCCATATTGCCGATACTTTTCCCTTCGCTATTTTTTAGTTCATCACCGGCATTGGGCAGGCTGTTGAGGGATAGCTGCAGATGATGCATACGGCGTTTTACTGCACCGCGATAATGGGCGCGAGCGACAATCTCCTGTCCTGTGTAACAACCTTTTTTAAAGTTGATATAGCCCAGTGCATCGAGATTTAACATCTGCGGAATAAACATATCACTGGTTTCGGCAACCACGTCGGCACTGCCGGTTCTGATTCTCTGGAGATTACTGAGAACAGTAGTGTCTGAATACTGCTGGCTAACATCGCTGATCTCGGTCTTAAAAAACACCGCGTATTTTTTAAGATTAGCTATAGCTAAATCCTTAACTGAGTGATGGGTTTCTAAAATAATATTGTCCTGATCGTCGCAGCTGGCGCTAAACAGGAAAATAATCCGTCCTTTGGGGGTGCAGTGGGCACCATTAATAGTTACATCGCCCGTTAGGCCTTCCATGTCGCAAGTCACCTGACCCTGCAGAAACTTGCGGCTGTCGGGGCCGGTTAGTTGGATATAAGCTCGTGGGTCGGTTATTTCTTTATTCTGTTCGGTCATCGCCAATCCGTAGGTTTTGGTGACACTGTTGAATCACAGTGTAGGTTAATGAGCGATTGTCTCTTATAATGCGGCTTTAACACAATTAATGATTAGCTATGAATAAAAATCGTCTGCGCTGGGCCTGTCGCCGAGGTATGTTGGAACTGGATTTACTTCTTGAGCCTTTTGTTGAAGAATTCTACGAGTCACTGGAAGAAAGTGATCAACTGCGTTTTGAGGCGCTGCTCGAATGCGAAGATCAGTCACTGTTTCTTTGGCTGATGAAGCGCGAGCCAGCGGATAACCCTGATTTGCAAAGGATAGTGCAGATTATTCATGAGTCACGTAGAAAAGACAGCTGAATTTAGGCTTTACCCCTCAAGATATTTTCTCTGTGCCAAGTTTGGTTTGGCGATTGCCGCTAGTTTGATTATAGCTGCTGCGCCAATACTGTTTTTGGCTAAAGTTGTCGGGCTATTTATTGTACTTGCGGTTGCTTATCGCTTTTATGATGATTTTTGTCGGCAATCATTAGAACAGCTTTTTGTCTTGGATGCTGAAATGGAATGCTGGCGTCTGGTTTCTCAATCGAGCAGTGAAAACAAGCTGAGGGAGTGCGCTGTAGAGCTGCGCTTGGAGCCCACTCAGTTTGTTACTGGATATTTAGTGGTACTCTACTTAAGAGACTTGCAAGGTATCAGACTCACTAGGGTAATCCCCAGAGACAGCCTGTCTGAGGAAGATCATCGGCTACTGCGAAAGTTACTTATCTCAAGAAATCCTTATAGAAAGACCACTTAAAGAAATCTAGCTGCGATTGATAATTACATCCTGTCCGGCAAAATTAATCGGTACTAAAATAGTATCTTTGGCGATCGGTGCCAGCTCTGGATAGTCCAGAGTATAGTGCAGGCCACGGCTCTCTTTGCGCTGTAGAGCGCAGCGAATAATTAATTCGGCAACCGTTGCCAAGTTACGCAGTTCAAGCAGATCGCGGCCCACGGTGTAATTGCTGTAATACTCTTGAATCTCTTTTTGTAACAGCTTTATACGATGCTCGGCACGCTGCAGGCGTTTATCGGTACGCACAATACCCACGTAATCCCACATAAAGCGGCGCAATTCATCCCAGTTGTGGGAGATAACCACATCTTCATCGGAATCGGCGACTTTCGATTCATCCCACTCTCTAACAAAGTCCGGTTCTGGGATCTTATCTTGCATCTGATTGATTTCATTAGCCGCTGCATGGGCGTAAACCAAACATTCGAGCAGCGAATTACTGGCCATGCGATTGGCGCCGTGCAGCCCTGTAAACGCACTCTCGCCAATAGCGTATAGATTGAGCAGATCGGTCTGCCCCTTGGTGTTTACAATGATGCCGCCGCAGGTGTAATGGGCCGCGGGAACCACAGGAATTGAATCGGTGGTGATATCGATACCAAATTCTAGGCAGTGCTTGTAAACCGTTGGGAAGTGCTCAGTAATAAAGTCGGCGGGCTTATGGCTGATATCCAAATATAGACAGTCACTGCCCAGTCGTTTCATTTCGTGGTCAATTGCTCGCGCCACTACATCTCTGGGTGCCAGTTCGGCATCCGGATGGAAGTTGTGCATAAAGGCCGAACCGTCGGGAAGCTTTAGCAGTGCACCCTCACCACGCAGAGCCTCGGTAATCAAAAATGACTTGGCTTTGGGATGGTAGAGGCAGGTGGGGTGAAATTGGTTAAATTCCAGATTGGCAACGCGGCAACCGCGACGCCAAGCCATAGCAATACCATCGCCACTGGCGCCGTCGGGATTGCTGGTGTAAAGGTAGGTTTTACTGGCGCCGCCGGTGGCTAACACAACGCTCTTGGCTCTAAACAGAGAGACAGCGCCGCTATTAATGTCGAGGATATAGGAGCCGGTGCAGCGAATTTTTCGCGAGTCGCTGTCTGCCTGAGTTACCAGATCGACAGCGCAGTGATGTTCAAAGATATCAATATTTTTCGCCGCTATGGCTCGATCGACCAACGTGCCGGTAATCTCTTTGCCGGTTGCATCAGCGGTATGCAGAATGCGGCGATGACTGTGACCGCCTTCCTGAGTCAGGTGATAGGTGGTCTGATCCTCTTCGCGGGTAAAATCAACGCCCTTATGGATCAACCATTTTACTGAGTCCGGGCCGTTTTCGACCACAAAGCGCACTGCTTCTTCGTGGCAGAGGCCTGCGCCAGCCACCAGCGTATCGGCAATATGTGCCTCGGAACTGTCGTTTTTATCGAATACAGCGGCAATCCCGCCCTGGGCTAACCAGGAGGCTCCACCCTGCATTGAGGCTTTGCTGATCAGCGCCACACGAAGGTTCGAATCCAGCTGCAATGCCACAGCTAAACCAGCGGCACCACTGCCTATAATTAAAACATCGTAGATATGGGTTTGTTTCATTGTTGGGTCACAATCGGTTGACGCAGCATGATAGTATAAGCTCAAATTACAAGCGAACTAAATCGCTTGTTGGTGGTCTGTCTTTGATTGCCGTTATTTATATTAAGTGTGGATAGTAATAATAACCCGGAAATGTAGGATAAATGGACTCCTTAATGACAGATAAAAAGACAGAACCCACTGACCAACAGCTCGTGGTCAGGGTGCAGAAAGGCGATAAACGCGCCTTTGATCTGCTCGTTCTCAAATACCAATACAAAGTACACGCCATAGTTGCGCGTTTTATTCGCGACAGTGATGAGGTGAGGGATGTAGTACAGGAGGCTTTTATTAAAGCCTACCGGGCACTGCCCAAGTTTCGCGGCGATAGTCAGTTTTATACCTGGCTGTACAGAATTGCCGTGAATACCGCGAAAAATTACCTGGTTGCCCGCAGCAGAAGACCGCCATCCTCAGATGTAGATCTGGATGATGCGGAGTACTACTCTGGCAGCGAGCAACTTAAGGACACTGGTACCCCTGAAAATCAACTGTTTCGCGATCAGCTTGAAGAGGTGATCAATCAGGCGATTATCGAGTTGCCTGAAGATCTTCGAACCGCTGTGACCCTGCGCGAATATGAAGGCTTGAGTTACGAGGATATTGCCTCGGTGATGAACTGCCCAGTGGGCACGATTCGATCACGGATTTTCCGTGGTAGAGAGTCAATTGATGTGCGAGTTCTAGAATTAATTGAAGGGCAGTGAACTAATGGTGAACCTTTTAAATAATCATCGGTCTTACCCACAGTATTAATGCAATGAACAGGCAATTTAAAGCTGTTATAAAAGAATCTACGAAGATTAGTTGTTATATAAATGGTTGTAAAAATTTTAGACTAACGAGGTAAATGAATGAGCGATCACAAGGAACGCCTAGAGGAGTCACTCTCCGCACTTATGGATGGTGAAGCTACTGAAATGGAGACTCATCGCCTACTCAAAGCGGTTGCAGAAGACCCGAAGTTAAGAGGTCAATGGACGCGCTATCATATGGCCTCGTCGACCATCAAAGGTGACCCGGTCACTACCTCGGTAGATTACTCCGCCGCTATTTCTGCGGCTATAGACCAAGAACCTGCGCACCGCAGAAGCGCTATAACAGTATTTGCAGGCTCGGCAGGACGTTTTGCGATTGCCGCTTCGGTCGCGCTTGTTGCAGTATTTGGTGTTCAGCAGCTCAATAGTCCCTTAGATACCGCTAGCCCAGTATCAGAGTTTGCCGGCGCAGAGACTCCGGTTGAAAATAGCGGCCCTGCGATTCAGTTTCCCTCAGGCTTCCAGCCGAGCATCAATGCTCGCACTGTCAGTGTCGGCGGTAACAATAAAAGCTCCCAGCGCGCCGTACCGGTGCTTGAGGTTAATCAGCAAGTTCAGCAACAGTTAAAGCAGCAGTATTCAGAGGTTGAAATGCGCGCCTACCTCAACAATATTATGTCCAAACACTCAAGCCATGCAGCGCTAAACAGTAATCAGGGAATGATGCCATTCGCCCGTCTAAGCGAAACTGAGAACAAAACCGGAAGTGAAACTGTAAGCAAAAGTATCGGCGAGGCATTTTCCGATAAGGAATAACAGATCATAATGGTTGTATTCTCATCATTTAAAATAGCATTTAAAGCGCTTAAACAGGCGGCTCTGGTAGCCGCCGTTTTGCTGCATGGGCCGGTATTTTCTGCTCCGATGGAATCTGCTCATGATCTGATGGCGCGCATGGCCAAAGCCTCTCGAGAGCTCAGTTACAGCGGTGTTTTCACCTACGAATACCGCGGCAACCTGACTAGCGTAAAGCTGATGCATCAGGTTCGAGAGGGCAAAATCTACGAACGCCTGTTGCATATGGACGGAACCCAGCGCGATGTGGTTAGCCGCACTGACAGCGTTGACTGTGTACGCACTGGCGATATGCTTTTGCGTGGCAATGCCTACAAAATCAACAATGAGAATTATTCGCGCTTAGAAGACTTCTACGAATTTCATATCAAGGGCGATGGGCGCATTGCCAATCGTCATGTGTCTATGGTGCACGTGCTGCCCAAAGATAAGTATCGCTATGGCTATGTGGTCGCAATCGACAAAGAGTCCGGTCTATTACTGCAGTCTATATTGATGAGCCATACCGGCAAGCCTCTTGAACGTTTCCAGTTTGTCGATGTGAATATTGGAGAATCATCGGCGGATATTGATCTTCAACTTAAGGGTGACGAATTTGGAGCGGTTGACCAAACTAATTGTATTCAGGTCAGTCGCAAAATAGATGCCCTTAAATCAATGTGGCACATGGATTGGCTTCCGCCCGGCTTTGTTTTAGCCTCTCATCAATCACCGGATGCCCAGGGTCAGGAAGCGATGATGTTCACCGATGGTCTGGCCGTGTTTTCGGTGTTTATTGATTCGGTGCAGGGCACTGTGCTGCCGCCGATTGACGCAAAGCTGGGCGCCACAGTCGCGGTGTTGACCAAAGCCGATATCAATGGCCACCAATATGCGATCTGTGTGGTCGGTGAAATTCCTCGCGGCACAGCCAGTCAAGTGGCCAGTGCTATTAGTTTAGCGCCCTAAGGGGCAGAGTATTTATGATTCTTGAAACAGGAACCGTTGTCGCTGTTGAGTCTGATGGGCTATGGGTTGAGACCATTCAGAAGTCTGCCTGCGAAGCCTGTGTGGCTGAAAAAGGCTGCGGTCAAAAATTTCTCTCCAAATTGGCGGGCAAGACAACCAGTATTCGGGTTTTGCTGAATAATCAACCACAACAAAATTTTTCTGTCGGCCAGTCGGTGACCATAGGTATTCCTGAAGACGTTATTGTGCTGGCCTCTCTGCTGGTCTATTTGCTGCCAATCTTTGGGGCTGTGGCTGGCGCCGCTATTGTCGGTATCAATGGTGGTGGGGGTGATTTACAGAGTATTTCTGGTGCTCTAACTGGATTATTATTGGGCGGTTGGCTGGTCAGACTCCATAGTCAAAAATCGCGCAATGATCTGCGTTACAACCCGATTTTAGTCGACCCTTCGGCTGACACTGATGCGGCGATTATTCAGGTTCGATGATCTGTATTAACTACGTCTGATTATGGTTTATCTATTATCTTCTGTTCGACTATTTTTACTAATGCCGATAACACTTTTATACCAAAGCGATTATTAATATTGGAGAAAATTCTGTGATTAAAAGATTTGCCGCCGCTACTTCGTTTGTTCTCATTCTATTTATATCTCTGTCTGCCAATGCCCAGTTACCAGATTTTACCGCCCTGATTGAAGAGACTTCACCGGCGGTGGTTAAAATTAATACGGTGCTGAAGACCCGAAAAAGTGCCGGGTCGCAAATACCCCCGGGGCAAATTCCGGAGATTTTTCGCGAGCTCTTTCAGCAGCGCGAGAGACAGCAGGCACCGCGGCCTGCATTTTCCATGGGCTCAGGTTTTGTGATTTCCGATGATGGTTATATTCTTACCAATCACCATGTAGTCGACGGGGCGGATGAAATAGTCGTGCGCTTTTCCGATCGTCGAGAATTCACCGCCGAGATAGTTGGCAAAGACCGCCGTTCGGATCTGGCGCTGCTAAAAATTGAAGCCACTGGATTGCCAGTGCTTAATTTCGCCGAGCCTGACAAGTTAAAAGTCGGTGCCTGGGTGTTGGCTATAGGATCGCCATTTGGCCTCGACTACTCGGCCAGTGTCGGTATTGTCAGTGCCATAGGGCGGAGTATTCCCACCGAAAAAGGCGAAAATTATGTGCCGTTTATTCAGACCGATGTAGCTATTAATCCGGGAAATTCAGGTGGTCCGCTGTTTAATCTCAATGGTGAAGTGGTAGGTATCAACTCGCAGATTTACTCTCGCTCCGGCGGCTCCATTGGGCTCTCCTTTGCGATTCCTGCCAGTGTTGCAACGGGGGTAGTCGAGCAGCTCAAAGAAAATGGCGTGGTTCAGCGTGGCTGGCTGGGTGTGGTTATTCAGGATGTCGATAGAGACCTTGCCCGCTCACTGGATCTGGATAAGCCTCAGGGCGCGCTAATTAATGCGGTTGAGCCCGACAGTCCTGCAGATAAGGGCGGAATTAAACCCGGCGATGTTATTGTGCGCTTTAACCAGCAGACCATTGTTGATTCAGGAGATCTTCCCCATGTGGTTGGAATGCTCGCCCCAGGTAAAAAAGCCCCGGTTATGCTGTACCGCAAAGGCAAGCTTAAAAAACTCAGTGTCGAGATTGGCACTCTCAAGGGCGGCGAACAGACCGTTGCCGACCGCGCTGATGGCAGTGATCGAATAGGCCTGCTTGTCGAATCTTTAAGTGAGAGGGAATTGAGGTCGCTGGGTATTCGCGGTGGTGTGGTCATAGAGCAGGTTTCAGATGATTCCGCCGCTTCGGAATCCGGTTTGCACCGCGGTGATATTATTTTACAGCTCGGATACAGCCGCATTGATGATGTCGATGAATATAATCAGGTGGTCCGAGAATTACCCACGGATACACCGGTTTTAATTCGTTTTTACCGACAGGGCCGGGCGATTTCCCGAACTATTATTATCAAGCCATAGCTTTTGGGCTTTATATAGGCGCTATTTCCACTCTTTATCAGCCGCGTATTTTGCTCAATAAGGCGCGCGGTTGATAGCGAAAGAGGCGTAAATAGGCTAAACTCCGCTCGCATTTTTTAACGGTAGTGAAAATACCTTGTCCGATCTCAGCCACATCAGAAATTTTTCGATTATTGCCCATATTGACCATGGCAAATCCACCATCGCTGACCGATTTATTCAGGTCTGTGGAGGTCTTGCTGAGCGTGAAATGGCCGCTCAGGTTCTCGACTCTATGGACATTGAGCGCGAGCGCGGTATTACTATTAAAGCGCAGAGCGTGACGCTGCCGTACACGGCGAAAGATGGTAAAACTTATCAGTTAAATTTTATTGATACTCCCGGTCATGTGGATTTCTCCTACGAAGTCTCCCGCTCGCTGGCCGCCTGTGAAGGTGCGCTATTGATTGTCGATGCCGCGCAGGGCGTAGAGGCGCAGTCCGTAGCCAACTGCTACACCGCGATTGCTCAGGGTCTGGAAGTTATTCCGGTATTGAACAAAATGGACTTGCCTCAGGCCGAGCCGGAAAAGGTGATTGCTGAGATCGAAGATATTATCGGTATTGAAGCGACCGATGCTGTGCGCTGTAGTGCCAAATCTGGCGAGGGTATCAACGATATTCTCGAAGAGTTGGTTTTAAAGGTGCCACCACCTGTGGGTGATGTAGATGCACCACTACAGGCTTTAATTATAGATTCATGGTTCGACAACTACCTTGGCGTTGTCTCTCTGGTGCGTGTAATGCAAGGCACGCTGACCAGTAAAAGCAAAATTGTTGCTAAAACTATCGGCAAGCCCCACGTAGTCGACAGCGTTGGTGTGTTTACCCCCAAGCGTAAAGAGACCGGTGTATTGCGGGCTGGCGAAGTTGGCTTTATGGTCGCGGGCATTAAAGATATTTTAGGCGCACCGGTGGGTGACACTATCACCAACCTAAGCACCTCTGGCGTTGATCCTCTTCCCGGCTTTCAACGGGTTAAACCGCAGGTTTATGCGGGTATGTTTCCGGTTGATTCCGATGATTTCGAAGAATTCCGCGAAGCTCTGGCGAAACTGGCGGTCAATGATGCGTCGCTGTTTTTTGAGCCGGAAAGTTCCGATGCGCTGGGCTTTGGCTTCCGCTGTGGCTTCCTCGGTATGCTGCATATGGAGATTATTCAGGAGCGTCTTGAGCGTGAGTATGATCTCAACCTGATTACCACCGCACCTACCGTAGTCTTCGAAATTCTCAATACCTCCGGTGATCTGCTGCATATTTCCAATCCTTCGGCGCTGCCTGATCCTGCCCATGTTGAAGAGATGCGCGAGCCGATCTGTGAAGCGAATATTCTGGTTCCCAAAGAATATGTGGGCAATGTGATCGCTCTCTGTGTTGAAAAGCGTGGCGTACAAAAAGATATGCAGTTTGTCGGCGGACAGGTAGCTATCAGCTATGAGCTGCCGATGAGTGAAGTGGTGATGGACTTCTTTGATCGACTCAAGTCTGTGAGCCGCGGTTTTGCCTCCCTAGACTATAGTTTTGTGCGTTTTCAGGCATCCTCTTTGGTCAGGCTGGATGTATTGATCAACGGTGATCGCGTGGACGCCCTAGCCGCCATTATCCACCGCGATACCTCTCAACAAAAAGGCCGGGTTTTGGCCGATAAAATGAAAGAATTAATTCCCCGACAGATGTTTGATGTGGCTATTCAGGCGGCTATCGGTGGTAGTGTGGTTGCCAGAACTACAGTTAAGGCACTGCGCAAGAACGTAACCGCCAAATGTTATGGTGGCGATGTTACCCGTAAGAAGAAATTGTTGGAAAAGCAGAAAGCGGGTAAGAAACGCATGAAGCAGGTGGGAAGTGTTGAAATCCCTCAGGATGCGTTTTTAGCCGTACTCAAAAGCTAAGAGTTAAAAGCTAAGAGTTAAAAGTAGTAAGTTAACAGTGAAGTGGCCGGTAGGCCTCTAACCTAAAAGGAGAGTGATCCGGATGGATCTTAATTTCGAGCTTATATTGACGGTTATTTTTCTTATTTCAGCCTGTTTCTGGCTGCTCAATAAATTTATGGTCAAGCAGGCCGAGGGACCGATCGAATTTACCGGATCAATGGCCCCAGTTTTGGGTCTGGTGTTGGTGTTACGCTCTTTTGTTATCGAGCCCTTTCAGATTCCATCATCGTCAATGGTGCCAACCCTAAAAGTCGGTGACTTTATTGTTGTTAACAAATGGACATATGGAATACGTCTGCCGGTTATCCGTAATAAAATCATTGAGCTCAATTCGCCCCAGCGCGGTGATGTGATGGTGTTTTTCCCACCCCATGAAGAGCGCTATTTTATTAAGCGGGTTGTTGGTCTGCCAGGCGATGAGATTCATGTTTTAAGCGGCGTACTCTATGTGAATGGCGACAAGATGAGCCAGAAAATTCTTGCCGACGAAGAGGCTGCACCCCGATCGGTGGTTATGACTGAAGATTTAACCGGTGTCGAACACGCCATTCAAAAGCGCCTGCTACCGACCCGTTTAAGCCAGAACTTCACCGCCGTAGTGCCTCAGGGGCATTACTTTATGATGGGCGATAACCGCGATAATTCAAGCGACAGCCGTGTCTGGGGCCCTGTTCCAGAAGAGCGAATAGTGGGTAAAGCCTTTGCCCGATGGATGTTCTGGAATGAGTTCCTATCCCTGCCGAGCTTTGAACGAGCCGGCAAAATCCAGTAAGGTTGTCAGCAAACAACAGTTTTAAAATATCTCAAGGAAGCGGATATGAATATTAAAAGTCACAGAGGTATCACAACGACATCAGCGCTGTTCACAGTGTTTGTTGTTGGATTTACGTTAACGATTATTTTTAAACTTGGCCCCCATTATCTGGATAACAGAATTATTCAGGGAGCCATTGATCAAGTGGGTCAGTCTGATATCAATGGCAAATCAGATTCACAAATACGTAGAAAGATCGCAGGTTTTTTTACCATTAACAATATTCGCGATATAGACACAAGAACAGTAGTTATAGCTCGGGAGGACAATGGAACCCGAATCAGTCTGGACTACGAAAAACGAATTGTAATGTTTGGCAATGTCGATGTAGTGCTTAGATTTAGCAATAAATACCAAGCGGTTGATACTATCGATAATTGAGAGTGCCGAGCAAAATTATTAACCCGAGGATTATCCGTGGCGAATGCCCAGCAACTCCAGGACCGCTTGCAGTATCAATTTAGCGACCAGAATCTTTTAACGCTGGCACTCTCTCACCGGAGCTGCGGTAGTAAAAATAACGAGCGACTCGAATTTCTCGGCGATGCAGTGCTCGGACTCACCGTATCCAACTTTCTTTTTCAGCGCTTTCCAGAAGCTCGTGAAGGCGACCTCAGCCGGATCCGTTCGCAGATCGTGCGTGCCGAATCTCTTGCCGATATCGCCAGATCACTTGAACTTGGCTCTGAGCTGCTTCTCGGGCAGGGAGAGATGAAAAGTGGGGGTCATCGCCGCGATTCAATTCTTGGCGATACAGTTGAAGCTCTTATAGGCGCGATCTTTTTAGATAAGGGTATGTCAGCAGCTGAACAGGCTGTGGTTAATTGGTTTGCGGATATGTTAAATGCTGTCACCCTAGATACACCGGTTAAAGATGCCAAGACGGGATTGCAGGAATGGCTGCAGGGCAGAGGCAAGCCCTTGCCAGAATATGTAGTTGTAAAAACTCAGGGCGAAGATCATAGTCGCCTTTTCACTATCAGTTGCAAAATTGCCGATATCGAAGCTGCCGCTGAAGCGACCGCAAGCAGTCGTCGCAAGGCCGAGCAGTTAGTCGCTGAACAATTATTACTAGAGCTGGAGAACCGATAGTGACAGATGCCCCAACTGAACCTACCACCGAATCTACAACTGTATCCAAGTGTGGCTATGTCGCCATTGTCGGCCGCCCCAATGTCGGAAAATCCACGCTGCTCAACCATCTGCTTGGTCAAAAGCTTTGCATTACCTCGCGCAAGCCGCAGACCACCAGACACACATTGTTAGGTATTAAGACTGAAGACAACCTGCAGGTTGTATTTGTTGATACCCCAGGTATTCACACCAATCAGGAACGCGCCATCAACCGTGTAATGAACCGCTCGGCAGCCAGTGTGATTGCCGATGTTGATCTGGTGATCTTTGTTGTCGATCGTTTCGAATGGAGCGAGGCCGATGAGTATGTGGCCAAGTATATTTCCAACTATGATGTGCCGGTTATCGTAGCGATTAACAAGGTCGATCTGGTTGAAGATAAGCAGCTGTTGCTTCCCCATTTGCAGTTTATTTCAGAGAAAGTTAATGCCGCCGCATTGATTCCGTTATCCGCGTTGCGCAGAACTAACTTTGAGCAACTCGAAGAAAAAATTAACAGCTTTATGCCTGAAGCGCCGCATGTGTTTCCCGAAGATCAAATCACCGATCGCAGTGAGCGCTTTTTAGCCGCGGAAATGGTCCGTGAGAAGATAACCCGCCAGTTGGGTGCCGAAGTTCCCTATCAGGTAACCGTAGAGATCGAAGAGTTCCGTGTTGAGCCTAAAGTCACTCATATCGGTGCACTGATCCTGGTTGAGCGCGAAGGCCAGAAGAAAATTATTATTGGTAACAAAGGTGAGAGGATTAAAAATATTGGTCAGCAGGCACGAGCCGATATGGAAAGCCTGCTGGGTTGCAAAGTGATGCTTAAAACCTGGGTTAAAGTTCGCAGTGGCTGGTCTGATGACGAGCGAGCACTGCGCAGCCTTGGCTATATTGACGAGTAATCAATTGTGCGTGTAGAGGCAGAACCGGGATTTTTATTACATTCGACGCCCTATCGCGAAACCAGTTTGCTGGTTGATCTTTACACCAAAAATCACGGCCGTATTCGCTGTGTAGCCAAAGGCTTTCGCAAACCTAATAAAAAGGGCATCAGCCGACCTATATTTCCCTACACAGAACATCAATTTAGCTGGCAGGGTCGAGGCGAGTTAAAGACCCTGACCCAGGCAGATGCCACTGGAGCTCCGGTTCTGTTGCAGGGGGTCAGTCTATTTACCGGCCTCTATCTCAACGAATTATTTTATCGCCTGCTTCAAGAGCAGGATATGCATGAATACCTCTATCAGCAGTACCAAAACTTTATTGCCATTCTCTGTCAGGGTCAGCTCGATGAGGTGCAGTTGCGCCATTTGGAGATGACATTGCTCGAAGAGCTCGGCTATGGGCTTGTATTGGACTCTGATGCCCACAGCGGTGCGCCACTGCAAGCTGATAGTTACTACCAGTATATTCCCGAGCGCGGATTGCAGCTGTCGATCAATCAGCGCGGTCCTGCGCAGGGTAGTTATGCTGGCAGCGATCTGATTAGTATTGCCTGTGGAGAATTCTCCGAGGGCACTCCATTGCGTACCGCCAAACAACTGCTACGCAGCGTGATAGACTTTTATCTGGGTGGCAGACCAATGCACAGTCGAGAGCTCTATCGGCAGCACCTGCTGTCACAAGCCTCCTAATTTGCGAAAATAATGTAGGAAGTAAAACTATGAGCATAGCCATTGGCACAGATATTGTTGAAATTGCCCGTATCGCCGAAGTGTTAGAGCGTCAGGGTGAGCGCTTTATCGACCGCATACTTAGCCCCAGTGAAAAATTACAGTATCAGGCACACAGCGATGGCGTGGCCTTTGTCGCCAAGCGTTTTGCTGCCAAAGAAGCCATAGCCAAAGCACTGGGTACAGGAATAGGTCACGGCGTCAGCTTTCAGGATATGGTGATTGGCAATGATGAAAAGGGCGCGCCCTATGCGGAATTATCCAATGGCGCGGCTCAGGTAATGGAGGATCGTGGCGGTACAAAAATGCTGATTAGCCTTGCCGACGAGCGCCATTACGCTATGGCTTATGCTGTTTTGACTTGAGTATCTGACGCGGCACTCTTCTTTATGCAAAACAATTATTAGTTATAACTCTCTTGAAGGGGCAGAGCCGCAATGGTTCAGGCACAATGACTCGTTAAGATTTTTAGCTCTTCTTAGAAAAGGGCTATCAGGTAAAAAGATTAGTATTAAATATCAGTTTAAAGAGTATCAACTATGCAGTACCCAACCATAGATCAGACTGTCGGCAACACCAGACTAGTGCGCTTGCAACGTATGCCGGGCAACAGCTCGAATACCATTCTCGGCAAGCTGGAAGGGGACAACCCCGCTGGTTCGGTGAAAGACCGACCCGCCCTGAGTATGATTCAAAATGCTCAGGCTCGCGGTGAAATTAAACCCAGTGATCATCTGATCGAAGCCACTAGTGGTAACACCGGTATTGCACTGGCCATGGCAGCGGCGATGATGGGTTACCAGATAACCTTAATTATGCCCGCCAATGCCACTGCCGAACGCAAAGCGGCAATGACCGCCTACGGTGCAACCTTAATTGAAGTGACTAAAGAACAGGGTATGGAAGGCGCTCGCGATCTGGCCATGCAGATGCAGGCACAGGGAAAGGGTCGGGTTCTGGATCAGTTTAATAATCCTGACAATCCGCTCGCTCACTATCAAGGCACTGGCCCGGAAATCTGGCGAGATACCGGTGGCGCTATTACCCATTTTGTTAGTTCAATGGGCACCACGGGCACCATTATGGGTGTCTCCGCTTACCTCAAACAGCAAAACCCAGATATACAGATTATTGGTCTACAGCCGGAAGATGGCGCCTCCATCCCGGGAATCCGCCGCTGGCCACAAGCCTATATGCCGGGTATTTTTGATGGAGCTAAAGTTGATCAGTTGATGGATATCTCTCAAGCAGATGCCGAACTGGCAATGCGCCGTCTGGCCGTTGAAGAGGGAATTTTCTGTGGCGTATCGGCCGGCGGTGCCGTATCTGCCGCGCTGAAAATTAGCCAACAGGTTGAAAATGCAGTTATCGTTGCTATTATCTGTGATCGCGGTGACCGCTATCTGTCCACTGGAATATATAACTAACAGTTAGTAACAAGTGTTTAGTAGCGGTTAGTAGGAGTAAGTAGCAAACAGGCTCTCGCCCTAACTCGAGTCAACTATCATGGTTAAAGTTCGTCAACAGCATCCTCAGGAAGAGGCCGACCAGATTGATATCCAGGCTTGGGTAACCAGCCTTATTCAACGTTATCCTATTCCACCCGATGCCGCCGAGGATATAACTCAGGCCTGCATCTTTGCCAGTGATGCCCTAAAACAAGACTTTGACCCGGATAAGCTTTGGAACAATGCCGTTGGCTGTTTTCAAACCGCCCTCGAAATGGCCGAGATCCTTGCGGATTTATCCCTCGACAGTGTCGGCATGCAAGCGGCAATTCTCTATCGAGCGGTCCGTGAGGGTCGTATCTCAATTGAAAAAGTGCGCAGCGAGTTTGGTTCAGAGGTGGCCGGACTTATCGACAAAGTCTTGCGTATGGCCGTGGTCAGCACTCTTAACAACAGCCATGGCAGAACAGTGTTCGGGCATGGGAGTGGTCAGCAGGCGAGTAAAATCCGCGAAATGCTGGTTTCAATAATTGATGATATTCGTGTACCGCTGATAAAAATTGCCGAGCGCACCTGCGCTATTCGCGCGGTCAAAAATGACAGCAGAGAGAAGCGTGTGCGGGTTGCCCGCGAAGTCTTTGACATCTATGCACCGCTCGCCCACCGACTGGGTCTGGGTAATATTAAGTGGGAACTGGAAGATCTCTCTTTCCGTTACATACAGCCTCAGGATTACGCCTCTATAGCGGCACTGCTAGCGGAAAAACGCCGCGACCGGCAGGCCTATATTAAAGAGGCAGTACATCAGGTTGAAGCGCAATTAAAAGCCTCCAGTATTGAAGGGGAGGTCAGCGGCCGACCCAAGCATATTTATTCGATCTGGTCGAAAATGCAGCGTAAAAATCTCGGCTTTTCCGAAGTCTATGATATTCGCGCACTGCGGGTACTGGTACCCAGTATTGCCGACTGCTATGAAGTGCTCGGTTGGTTGCACAGTCACTGGGAAAATATTCCCGGCGAATACGACGACTATATAGCGGCACCCAAAGAAAATGGTTATCGCTCGCTGCACACCGCCGTTATAGGGCCGGACAATAAAGTCCTCGAAATTCAAATTCGCACATTTGATATGCACAATGAAGCCGAGTTGGGTGTCTGTGCGCACTGGCGTTATAAGGGCAGTGATGGGCAGCGAGCGGATAAAAGCTATGAGGAAAAGATCGAATGGCTGCGTCAGGTACTCGATTGGTCCAATGAGATTGAAGCCAGAACTGATCAGGAGGTTGAACATAACGGCAGGGTTGATCGGTCGCAATCCGCTATTCATGAAGGGCGTATTCATGAAGGCCGCATCTATGTGTTCACCCCAGAAGGTCATGTGATTGATCTACCGGTCGGTGCCACGCCTCTGGACTTTGCCTACTATGTTCATAGCGGGCTCGGACATCGCTGTCGCGGCGCCAAAGTAAACGGTCGAATTGTGCCGCTTAACTCGCCATTACAGACCGCAGATCAGGTCAGTATTATCACCACCCGTCAGGGTGAGCCATCCCGCGACTGGCTGTCCGCTTCAATGGGGTATCTAAAAACCACTCGCGCCCGAAGTCAGGTGCAGTACTGGTTTCGAAAACAGAATCAGCAACAGAATCAGATTGAAGGTAAAAAGCTTCTCGATCGAGAACTCAATCAATTAAATGTGACTGATATAGACTTAGAGAAAGTCGCTCAGCGTTACAACAAACAGGGTGCCGCTGGACTCTATGCGGCCATAGGTGCCGGCGATGTGGGTGTTGAGCAGGTTATTAATTCTGCGCAGGTGCGTCCGGGTAGCAGCAAGTCTATCGAAAGAATCTCTACCAGAGAGCCTGTCAGCGCACAGCGGTTTAAATCCTCCGATGTGTTTATTCACGGCGTGGGTAATTTACTCACCCAGATAGCCCGCTGCTGTAGCCCAGTCCCCGGGGATAATATTGCCGGCTATATTACTCAGGGTCGAGGTATCTCAATTCACCGCGAAGACTGCGGTAATTTTTTGCGCCTGCAGGGAGTTGATCCACAGAGAATTATTAAAGTTGAATGGGGCGGTGAGCCGCAAAAAAACTATCGGGTTAAAATTGTTTTAACCACCTATGATCGCACTGGTTTATTGCTTGATATCACCAAAACCATCGATCGCCTCGGTCTGCATATTTCCTCAATACAGTCGGACGAAGATAGTAATCACAATAAAAAGATGAACTGCTCACAGATGTTTTTGACCATCGATGTGCCCAGTTTAGAGCAGCTGAGTACCGTGCTATCTCAGTTAAACCAAATACCCAATGTTAAAGAGGCGCGTCGGGTAACTGATTAAAGGGTTCTAAAAGATATGACCACAGCTTACACAATCGATGACCTGCGCTATTTGATGCAACGCCTGCGCGACCCTCAGAGTGGATGCCCCTGGGATTTAAAGCAGACCTACCAGACTATCGCGCCCTATACTCTGGAAGAGGTCTACGAAGTGATTGATGCGATTGAACGCAATGATCTCAGCCACTTGGGTGAAGAGTTGGGGGATCTACTATTTCAGGTGATCTTCTATAGTCAGCTAGGCGCTGAAGAGCAGATATTTGATTTCGATAGCGTCGTGCATGGCATTGTTGAAAAGCTGGTTAGACGGCATCCCCATGTATTTCCATTGGGAACACTGCAGAGTGAGCGTGACTTAAGTAATAGTGAAAATAGCGCCAAAGAAGAAGCGCGTATAAAACAGGTTTGGGAGCAGATTAAAAAGCAGGAGCGCGTAGATAAAGGAGAGCGGCGTACTCTGGATGATATACCTGCAGCCATGCCCGCACTTAGTCGTGCCCACAAACTACAAAAGAGAGCCGCGACAACAGGTTTTGATTGGGATAATTGCAGCGATGTATTAAATAAGGTCAAGGAAGAGATCGCAGAGTTGGAGATTGAGATTGAGGCAGATAATAGTTTGGCGATGGAAGAGGAGCTGGGTGATTTATTGTTTAGCTGTGTCAATCTGTCCCGTCATCTAGGTATTGATCCGGAACGCGCCATGCGCGCGGCAAATAATAAATTTCAACGGCGCTTTGAAGCCTTGGAAATACTGGTCAGCGATAAAAATCCCCGAGAATTTTCTCAGATGTCGACCGATGAAATGGAGTTGCTCTGGGCAGAGGTCAAGCGCGCAGAGAAAGCGTTGTAAATAGCCGTTTAGAAATGCTCAAACCCCACTGTAGGCTTGTTTGCCTATATTAATCCGTGTATTGTGATCGGCCTTTTTTCGGCTAGAGTTTAAGGAAAATTATTGATGAAAGTTATTTTGTTAGGCCCACCAGGCGCAGGTAAGGGTACACAGGCGCAATTTATTACTGAAAAGTACGGAATCCCCCAGATATCTACAGGCGATATGCTTAGATCAGCGGTAAAAGCTGGCAGCGAGCTGGGTCTTAAAGTAAAAGATATTATGGCTTCGGGTGGCTTGGTGTCTGATGAAATTATTATTGCTCTGGTAAAAGAGCGAATTCAGCAAGCTGATTGCAACAATGGATTTTTATTTGATGGCTTCCCAAGAACGATTCCCCAGGCGCAGGCTCTGGTCGATGCCGGCGTAGAGATTGAATATGTGATTGAGATTGCTGTCGACGATGAGCAGATTGTCTCTCGTCTAAGTGGTCGTCGCGTCCATGAAAATTCTGGCCGCATTTATCATGTTGAACATAATCCACCGATCAATGAAGGTCTTGATAATGAGACTCAAGAACCATTGATTCAGCGTGAAGATGATAAAGAAGCAACAATCCGCAATCGACTGTCTATCTACCACGGTCAAACAAAACCGCTGGTTGAGTTCTATACGAATTTATCTGTGTCACAAACCGCTGGGCTGGTTTTCTCAACCGTTGATGGTTTAGGTGGGCTCGATGAAGTTCAGGAAAGAATTGTAACTGCACTTTCTTAAAAGCAGCTGAAAGCTCTTGGTAAAAAAAACCGCTAAAAGAAGTCCTTGAAAACCTCAGTTTTAAATCTAAAAAAAGCAGTGTATTTTTCTAATGCGCTGCTTTTCTTTTTTAATTTTTAAAAAAATAACAGTTTATTTTTAACAAACTCTATTGAATTCTCATTAAATTTACACTTTTGATTGGCAAATTAATCCAGTCTTGCTTAAACTGCGCGCACGACGAGTATCGATGTTTTGTAAATTAAACTTACAGGTTGTCTTTTTTAATTGAGGAAAAGCAAATGAAAAGCCCAGTAAAAAGAAAAGTTAAAAAAACAAAAGTAAAATCTAAAGCGCAAATTACACCAATTCAAAAAGCTAAAAATAGTGTTTCTGCAGCATCAAAAGAACTCGCAGCTCACAATAAAAAGCACGCAACAATTACCACTAGAGTTAATAAGGCAAAAGCAAAAGTCGCTGTTAAAGCAACTGCTGCCGCCAAGAAAGCCCTGGCCTCTGCAAGAGCCCAGGCTAGTTCCAGTCGCAAGCAGACTTCTGTATTGAGCGGGAAGTTAAAGAATTTAAAAAGTGATTTTAAAGTCACTGAAGTTAAGCAAAAATTGGCTGCCGCTGAGAGCGCTGCCAAAACTGCAATCCTAAATGCTGAAGAGAGATTACAGGCAGCTCAGGATGTCGATCTGGCTGCTGCAGTTAAACGCTTTGAAAAACAGTGGTTGAAAACTCGCGCCAAGGTAACTTCAAAAAGAATGAAAGCGGCAGAGAAAAGTGCTGCCCTTAAAGTTAAAGCGGCTGAAAAAGTTGCTGTGGAAAAACTTAAAGCACTGGCTGCTAAAACCGGTGTAGTTGTAGAAACGACTAAAAAGTCTGCGGCAAAGAAAGCTGTTGCTAAAAAACCAGTGGCAAAAAAAGCAGCCGCTAAAAAAGCCGTTGCCAAAAAGCCAGCAGCAAAGAAAGCCGTCCCTAAAAAGCCAGCAGCAAAGAAAGTAGCAAAGAAAGTAGCAAAGAAAGCAGTTACCAAGAAACCAGCCGCTAAGAAGTCAGTGGCTAAAAAAGCGGTCTCTAAGAAACCAGCCGCTAAGAAAGCTGTTGCTAAGAAGCCGGCTGCTAAAAAGCCAGCTGCTAAAAAGGCGGTCGCTAAGAAGTCAGCAGCAAAGAAAGTGGTAGCCAAGAAGCCTGCGGTTAAAAAACCTGTCGCTAAGAAGCCAGCTGCTAAAAAGCCCCCTGTTAAGAAAACAGCAGTGAAAAAAGCAGTCGCCAAAAAGCCAGCCGCTAAAAAAGCCGCTGCTAAAAAGCCTGCTGCGAAAAAATCACCAGCCAAGAAAACTGAAGTTAAAAAATCTTAATAGTTTAATTGGTTGTAGACCTGTAAAATCCCCTGCCATCTTGGTGGGGGATTTTTTTTGCCCTCAAAAAATTCTACGGCTTCCCTATAACTAGGGATTGTAACTATGACATCACTATTAGCGATTGAAACCTCAACTCCTGCATGCTCGGTGGCACTGATTGTCGGCGATGCAAGGTTTTCCCGTTATTCCGAAGAGCCGCGTTCTCATACAAGGCTCATTATGGCAATGATTGATGAGGTTTTAGGCGAAGCTGGCACAACGGTTGATCAACTGGATGCAATTGCGGTAACGGTAGGCCCTGGCTCATTTACTGGCTTGAGAATAGGCTTCTCAACGGCGCAGGGCCTTGCCTTTGGCGCAGATATTCCGGTTTTCCCGGCTTCTACTCTTCAGGTTCTGGCTCAGACCTATAGGCGCAAGCAGTCTATGGAATTGGATTCACCCTGTAGGGTTATGTCGGTTCTCGATGCGCGTATGGGTGAATTTAATTGCGGAGCCTATGAGCTTGATGATAGCGGTCGTTTTGTCGCTACTATCAAAGATCAGCTCTTGAGTAAAAGTGATGCTTTGTCTTTATATGAGAATTTGAACCCCAGCGTTATCGTAGGCGAAGCTGGTGACCTTTTTGATACCCTAGATATTGCCAATCATTCCGTTGAGGAACTCTATCCAGATGCTTTAGATCTGCTTGATATTGCTCTCGAAGGTTTTGCTCAGGGTGCGGCTGTGCCGATTGATCAGGTAGATCTGGTTTATTTGCGTGGCACCGATGCCTGGAAAAAACATACACCTATCAGGGCCGTCTAAAACAGGCCGTTTAATCAAGGATCATCTACACCATGGACTATTTCCAAGCTGTTTGGCTAGCCGTTATTCAGGGTATTTCTGAATTTTTGCCAATCTCAAGTTCTGCCCATTTAATTTTACCCTCGGAAGTACTCGGCTGGCCCGATCAGGGTTTGGCCTTCGATGTAGCCGTTCATGTCGGCTCGCTAATCGCAGTAATGATTTATTTTCGCAACGACATTGTCAATCTGACTCAAGCCTGGCTGGATAGCGTATTTGTGCGTCGCCATAGCCCTGAGAGCAAACTCGCCTGGTTTATTATTCTGGGAACTGTTCCTGCAGGTCTTACCGGCTTATTTCTCGGTGGTCTGATTGAGTTGCATCTGCGCTCTATGTCAGTGATTGCATTTACTACAATCTTCTTTGGTCTGTTATTAGCTTGGGCAGATATCAGAGGCAAGGGTCAGCGCGGTATTAATCAATTTACCTGGAAGTCGGCTCTGGTTATTGGTGGTTCTCAGGCGCTGGCCCTAATCCCTGGCACCTCCCGCTCAGGGGTGACTATCACCGCTGCACTGGCTCTGGGCTTTGATCGTGAAACCGCAGCGCGTTTTTCGTTCTTACTGGCGATCCCAATTATTATGTTGAGCGGCGGTTTAAAAGGCCTGGAATTAATCGGTGCTGAATCTGTCGACTGGACTATGATTGCTATTGGCACGGTGCTGTCTGGCATTACCGCCTATTTATGCATCAAACTGTTTTTGAAAGTTATTCAACAAATCGGTATGTTGCCATTTGTTATTTATAGAATGCTGTTGGGCGCATTTTTGATCTATCTCGTCTGGCAGTAATTTAAGCACAGAGCTTGGGAATTCATTATGAATAGACGCGTGGCTTTTTTAGGGCTTGGTGTAATGGGTTATCCCATGGCAGGTTGGCTGAGCAAGCAGGGTCATAATGTTGTGGTCTACAATCGCACGGCCATCGTGGCGGAGCGCTGGCTTAAAGAATATAGCGGCACAGCTGCAGATAGCCCAATCCTTGCTGTAGCCAATGCTGAAATCATCTTTTCCTGTCTTGGCAATGACTTTGATGTACGTGATGTGTTGCTTGCTGGGCAGGGCGCGTTAACCAATATGCAGCCGGGAGCGATTCTTGTCGACCATACCACCACCTCAGCAGATCTCGCCACAGAGCTGGCTGCCGAAGCCGCTGCTGTTAACTGTGGCTTTATCGATGCGCCAGTCTCTGGTGGTCAGCAGGGCGCCGAGAACGGACAGTTAACGGTGATGTGTGGTGGCAGTGCAGACATTTTTCAACAGGTTGCTCCAGTGATAGACAGCTATGCAAAATCCGTGCAGTTGATGGGTGGTGCCGGTAGCGGTCAGCTCTGTAAGATGGTCAACCAAATATGTATTGCCGGTCTGGTTCAGGGCCTTGCCGAGGGGCTTAATTTTGCCAAGCGCGCAGGTCTGGATGCTGAACAGGTTGTTGAGGTTATCTCTAAAGGTGCCGCGCAGTCGTGGCAGATGGAAAACCGCTATAAGACAATGTTGGCCGATAACTATGATCACGGTTTTGCTGTGCAGTGGATGCGCAAGGATTTGGGCTTTGCCCTGCAAGAGGCAGAGAAGAATGGCAGTTCATTGCCAGCAACCGCTTTAGTGGATCAGTTTTATCAACAGGTGCAGGAGATGGGTGGTGATCGGTGGGATACTTCAAGTCTATTAGCCCGACTCGAGAGTTTAGATAAAAAGATTTAGATAAATTAAATTATGGGAAAAGGAATTAAATAAATGACTGCAACACAGAGCAATTTAGGCGACTTTAATCGTCAGCTTGGAGACTTTATAGACCTATCGCCAACGCCATTTCATGCGGTCTCAACCATGGCTGAGATGCTCAGTGAAGCAGGTTTTACTGCTCTTAATGAAGCTCAAGAATGGTCGTTGGAGCCGGGCGGAAAATACTTTGTCTCTCGAAATGGTTCCTCCCTGATTGCTTTTGTGGTCGGCACTGATGGACTCGCCGAAACTGGTATTCGCATGGCCGGGGCGCACACAGATAGCCCCTGCCTGATGGTTAAGCCGCAACCGGAGCTATTGAATAACCAGTACTTTCAGCTCGGCGTTGAGGTCTATGGAGGCGCGCTGTTAAATCCCTGGTTTGACCGCGATCTATCAATTGCTGGGCGGCTTATCTACAAGGATAAAGAGGCTCAATTAAAGCAGAAGCTGATTAACTTCAAAGACCCGGTAGCGGTTATTCCAAGTCTTGCTATTCATCTCGATCGTGAGGCAAATTCCGGGCGTACTATTAATCCGCAAACAGATATCCCACCCATATTGATGCAGGCTCAAGAAAAGCAGGATTTTCATCAATTACTCAGTGAACGTTTTTTAATTGATGGCGAGCAGGTGATGGACTATGAGCTGTGTCTCTACGATGTTCAGCAAGCCGCCACTGTGGGTCTTAATAAAGAATTTTTCGCCGCGGCGAGACTGGATAATTTACTTAGCTGTTTTGTTGCCACTAAGGCACTGATTGAAGCTGAAACTCATAGCACCTCCTTAATTGTCTGCAATGACCATGAAGAGGTGGGTAGTGTCTCTTCTGTAGGTGCCGATGGCCCGTTCCTGGAATCAGTGGTTGAACGCTTATGCCTAAATGCAAATGATAGTCAGACAGCCAATAAGTCTCGTGTACTGGGCAGTTCGCTGTTGATCTCCTGTGATAATGCCCATGCGGTGCATCCAAATTTTGCCAGTAAACATGACGGTGGCCACAGCCCATTACTCAATGGAGGGCCGGTGATTAAGGTTAATGTAAAGCAGCGTTATGCGACCAATGGCGTAACCGCGAGTTTATTTAGACAGATGTGCGAAATGGTGGATGTGCCGGTGCAGACTTTTGTCTCGCGCAGTGATTTGGGTTGCGGCAGCACTATAGGGCCTATGACCTCAGCAAAGCTGGGTGTGCCAACGCTGGATGTGGGCATTCCCCAATTGGCCATGCACTCATGCCGTGAACTAACCGGCTCTGCAGATCCCCAGCGTTTAACCAAAGTGTTAACGCACTTTTTCAATCTGGCGGGCAGGCTTAAAGTGGATCTGGAGTAAGCTTTAACTGCGCCTTAATCCAGTATCGCTTATTATATGCAGATGCTAGAAATAAACAGATCAATAATCAGAACAAATAAAAAATAGAGTATTTATGAGTAAGCAGCGTGTTTTAACTGGTATTACAACCTCTGGAGCTCCCCATTTAGGCAACTATGTGGGCGCCATTCGTCCGGCGATTGAAGCCAGTCGCACTGGTGACTTTGAGTCTTTTTTCTTTTTGGCCGACTACCATGCGCTGATCAAATCTCAGGACCCCGAATTAGTCCATCAATCCACCATGGAAATTGCCGCCGCTTGGCTGGCGCTGGGTTTGGATACAGACAAGGTGACATTTTACCGCCAGTCGGATATTCCCGAGATAACCGAGTTGACCTGGTTTCTAACCTGTATGACTGCCAAGGGTTTAATGAACCGTGCTCATGCTTACAAAGGCGCAGTTCAGGCCAATGAAGAGGCGGGTGAAGATGCTGATTTTGGTATTAATATGGGGCTGTTTAGTTACCCGATTTTAATGGCTGCAGATATTTTAATGTTCAATGCCCATAAAATTCCCGTGGGTCGAGACCAGATACAACACGTAGAGATGGCCCGCGATGTGGCTGGGCGATTTAATCATCACTACGGCGAGCACTTTGTGCTGCCAGCAGCGGTGGTTGATGACAAGGTAGCGGTTCTTCAGGGTCTCGACGGACGCAAGATGAGCAAGAGCTATGGCAATACTATTCCGTTGTTTTTAACCGCCAAGAAGCTGAAAAAGCATATCAACAAAATTAAAACCAATCTGCTTGAGCCGGGTGAACCGAAAGATCCGGATAGCTCTGCGGTGTTCCAGATTTGGAAGGCCTTTGCCACTGAGGAGCAGACGGCTGCGATGCGCGAGGAGTTTGCCAATGGTATCGCCTGGGGTGAGGCTAAAAAGCAGTTATTTGAGCTTGTCGACGGTCAGTTGGCTGAGGCTCGAGAGCGTTATGACAGGTTAATGGAAAACCCTGCAGAGATTGAACTGATACTACAGAAGGGCGCGGAGAAGGCGCGTAAAGAGAGCAGTGCACTGTTGGCCAAGCTGCGTCATGCGGTGGGAATACGAGCGCTGAAATAAGCCTTGGATTGCTTCCTTACTAGAGATGGTTGGAAATATAAAAATTCAACTTATTGCTAATGAGAATTGAACCATAGCACGCTATAATGCCGCAGAATTTATTGATATCACATTTTTACTGGAGATGCCCTTTAATGAATATAATCATTAGACGCCGATTGAAAAGTTTTTTATTACTGACTTTAGCCACTTCGCTTTTGTGGGGCTGTGGCTCCAGCGACAAGACTGTTGAGCTAACTGCTAATCAGGAACAGCAGGTTGCTGAGCGAATTGCACCAGAGGGTCATGTGTCTATGGCTGGTCAGGTTGCCGCTATGTCTTCAACCAGTGCTGCAGGTGCGGCTCGTTCAGGTTCAGATATCTATGCAACCAACTGTATTGCCTGTCATAGCTCTGGTGTTGCCGGCGCACCAATTCTTGGTGATGTTGCCGACTGGACTGCCCGTTTGGGTAAGGGTCTGGAAACGGTTTATACCAATGCGATCGCTGGTATTGGCGCTATGCCTGCACGCGGTACATGCATGGATTGTAGCGATGATGAAGTGAAATCGGCTATTGATCATATTCTTGATAACAGCAAGTAGATCCTAGTCTCTGTCCCGCCCTAAAATACTGCGATGGTTTTTAGGGCGGAACAAAATTTTTCCCCTCTTATAATAATCATTAAAATCTCAGTCATTACTCTATTGATTACCGAGCACCTCTTAAAAATCACCTCTGTAAATGTCTGGGAGCCCCAGCTATGGTTCTAAATACAAATAAACTTGTGATCGCAGTATCTCTTTTACTTAGTGGTTTTTTCGCGGTAGAAATGATGACCCAGTTACTTTCTGAGGATAAGCCCGTTGGGCCGAGCAAAATTTTATTTGGCTCCTGTGCCGATCAAAATAAACCCCAGCCAATTTGGAACTCGATCAATAAAGAACAGCCAGATGTCTTTTTATTTCTTGGGGATAATATTTATGCCGACACAGAGAGCAGAGAAGTCTTTGAGCAACAATACGTTCAATTAAACGCCAAGCCGGGTTTCCAGACCCTGCGCGAAAATAGCCAAATTCTCGCAACCTGGGATGACCATGACTACGGTGTCAATGATGGCGGTGCCGACTATCCTGCAAAAGAGCTGTCACGCCAGGTGTTTTTGGACTTCTGGGATGAGCCGAAAGACTCACAGCGACGCAGTCGCGATTGGGGTATTTACAAGGCCAGCTATTTTGGCGCTAAAGAGCAGCGAGTGCAGATTATTATGCTCGATACACGCTGGAATCGAACCCCCTTAATCAGCCTTGTAAAAGAAGAGTATAAGGCCAAACGCAAGATATTTAATAAGGGCCTTTATGTTCCCAGTGAAGATCCGCAGGCAACTATTTTAGGTGAGCAGCAATGGCAACAGCTTGAGCAAGATTTAAAGCAGCCGGCTGACTTACGTATTATTGTTTCGAGTATTCAGATGTTTTCTTATTTTACCGGGTTTGAATCCTGGGCTAACTTCCCGCGAGAACAGGAACGAATGCTTGAGCTAATTAAAACTACTGAAGCGAAAAATGTGCTGTTTATCAGTGGTGATACCCACTCGGCTGAACTTAGTAAAATCACTGATGCGAGTGGCAATAGTCTGTTTGAATTGACTTCCAGCGGGCTGACGAATATCGAGGAAAATCCGAGTTCTAATCAGAACCGAGTGCAGGGGCCCTATACTGGGCAAAACTACGGTTTTATTGAGATTGATTGGCAGGCACCGGGACGACCAGTTTTATTCGGTGTCCGTGATATTCAAGGTCGTACGCAATTTTCTCAGCAGATTTTGATTGATCAATAAATAACCGTCTTATCATATGAGCCCCATTCTAAAATGCTTAGAAGCTTTTCAGAATGGGGTAGATAATAAATTAATCGACAGCAACTGCCTCTAACTGTGGGCCAGCATCAATTATTTCCTGCGAGGGTGCAAAGCTGACGATATTCTCTATAAACAATCCAGCCAGCTTGGCAGCCTGTTCATCGTAAGCCTCGGTATTGTCCCAGGCATTGCGAGGATTGAGATATTTGCTATCGACACCATCAATGGCCAACGGCACATCAAGATTGAGTACATCCAGATGTTCAGTTGTACAGCCCTCCAGCGAACCGTTGGTGATAGCCGTCACCACAGCTCTGGTCACTGGAATCGGGAAGCGATTACCTTTGCCACCAACGCCTCCAGAGCCACCGGTCCAGCCGGTATTCACCAGATAGACTTTAGAGCCAAACTCTTCGATGCGACGCATTAGCAGCTCTGCGTAGACACTCGCCGGACGCGGCATAAAGGGTGCACCAAAACAGGTGGAGAAGGTTGGGTGAATTCCCGCTTCCGCACCGATTTCTGTGGATCCAACCCGTGCGGTGTAACCGCTTAAGAAGTGATAGGCCGCCGCTTCCTTACTGAGCAGCGATACTGGCGGTAATACACCGGTCACATCACAGGTCAGGAAGATAATATTCTTTGGCTCGCCAGACTGATTTTCAAGACAGCGCTTGGCGACATGCTCGAGAGGATAGCTGCAGCGACCATTCTCTGTCAGTGAGGTGTCACAATAGTCAGCGGTGCGCTGATTGTCAGATACAACCACATTTTCAATAATTGACCCAAAGCGAATGGCATCCCATATCACCGGCTCATTTTTCTTGCTTAGATCAATGGTCTTGGCATAGCAGCCGCCTTCAATATTAAAGACCGTTCCTTTCCCCCAACCATGTTCATCATCGCCAATCAGGTAGCGATCCGGGTCTGCTGAAAGAGTGGTTTTGCCGGTGCCGGAAAGGCCAAAAAACAGTGCTGTATCACCGTCTTCACCGACATTTGAGGCGCAGTGCATAGGCATCACGTCTTTTTCCGGCAAGAGGAAATTTTGCACTGAGAACATGGCTTTTTTCATTTCACCGGCATAGCGCATTCCGGCAAGCAGTACTTTGCGCTGGGCGAAGTTAATAATAACCGCGCCATCGCTATTGGTACCGTCCCGCTGTGGATTACAGACAAAGTTTGCCGCGTGAAGTATTGTCCACTTCTGTTTATTGGTGGGATTATATTTTTCGGCACGTATAAACATATTGCGCGCAAACAGGGAGTGCCAGGCAGTCTCGGTAGTGACCTTTACCGGAATATAATGTTGCAGATCCTGACCCACATGAAGGTGTGATACAAAGCGCTCTTTCTCTGCAATATAGGCAGCCACACGTTCCCAGAGAGCATCAAATTTTGCCGCATCAAAGGGGCGGTTGACCGGGCCCCAGTCGATTGAGTCGCTAGAACTGGGCTCATCAACGATAAATCGATCCGCTGGTGATCTTCCGCTACGTTTGCCGGTGAGGGCTAAGAATGCACCGGTGTCAGCGAGGTGTCCTTCACCGTGTTTGATGGCTGTTTCTATTAGCTCGGCTGAGCTTGGGTCAGTATGTACAACTACTTCGGGCATTTTCTTCCTCTCTTCCTAAGGTGAACGAAAATAAATGGATGCTTTTTCCATTAGCTTGTTAATTATGCCAGATAAATTTTCCTAATATATGGCTGGCACTGTATTTCTTCCCTGCTAAAACTATTCGTGTAAAGGTTAGTGTAGCGGATTATTTGGTGGGTCAAATAGTTCGGAAATATCTCCTGCAGTGAATCTATATTGGTGTGAGCAAAATTCACAGGTAATCATAATAAGGCCCTGTTCTAAGGACATCTCGACCACTTCTTCGCGCCCGATAGAGATCAGTGCAGACTCGGTCCGCTGTCTGGAACAGCTGCAAGAAAAACCCATTGGCTGTGGATCAAAAAGTCGTAATTGCTGTTCATGGAATAACCGGTATAACTGGTCATTATGGGACAGTTCCAATTGTTCGACACTTGAAAGGGTTTCAAATAGCACTGACAGGTGCTGCCAGTCATCGGCACTTTGCTCTGCATCAATGGATGAGGGAAGTTGCTGAATTAGCATTCCCGAGGCCGATTGTGCGTTTGAAGCCAACTTGATTTTGGTCGGCAATTGCTCGGACTGGTGAAAATAGTACTCCAGACACTGACTGAGATTTTCTCCATCCAGAGCAACAACACCCTGATAGCGCTCTTTGCCCTCAGGCTCAATGGTTATAGCCAGAGTTGCAGTGCCGAGCAGCTCCTGCAGGCCGCTAATATTATCGAGGTTGTCGAAGTCTCCACGGACAATGCCGCGCAGCTTATCCCCCTGAGAGCATTCCGCCATCAGGGTGGTGACTGGGCCATCGCCTCTGGCCTGAATTGTAATCATGCCGGTATCTTTGAGCATGGTGCTGAGCAGGCTGGCGGCGGCGATAAATTCACCAAATAGCAAGGCTACCTGTGGCGGGTATTGTTGGTTCGCCAAAAGGTCCTGATAGGTTGCTGATAGGGTGGTTATTTCGCCACGTATATCAGTGCCATCAAAGAGGAAGCGTTGCAGGCTGTCTTGGGGGTTGTTGATAGTCATAGGGCGCGTATTGTACTCATATTTCTGTTTGAGCCAATTTTTTTCTTGGGCCGCTTTTAAAAGCCTGTTTTTACAAGCATAGGTTACTTACTTAAAAAGCGATGAATTTGACGGCGCTGTTTCTTGTTGGGTCTGCCATCGCTGACCACTGTACTATTGGCCGCTTTGCGTTGGGCGCTCTGTTTCTCTCTCAGCTCAATGCTCTCTGCGGTTTCGTTGTAAAGCAGCATGGCTTCGGGCGCGCCCCGGCGTTGCTCTGAAAGGGCAGTGACTTCAACGGTTTTACTGTCAAAGCCATGGCGTATAGTCAGTACGGTTCCCACTTCAAGTTGGCGGCTGGCTTTTGATTTATTGCCATCTATATGCACTTTGCCGTTTTCGATTGCAGATTTGGCCAGAGAGCGAGTTTTAAAAAAACGCGCAGCCCAGAGCCATTTATCGATTCGTAGTTTATCCATCGGCTGTTTACTCATTGCTTTTCAGTACTGAGAATATGTTCAAATGAATTGATCATCGGAAAGTAACCAGACTTGCGCTGTTCCCCCTTACTGTCCGGCTGTTCTATACAGAGCAGATGCCCAATACCAAAGTCCTGAGCAGACTGCAGGATTGCCTCTGAGTCATCGATAAACAGTGTGCGGGCGGGATCAAAGCCCTGAGACTCTTGCAGCTGCTGCCAGAACCTCTGATCTTCTTTCGGTTGGCCATAGTCATGAGAAGAGACAACCGAGTCTAAAAGGCTCTCTATACCGGTTAGGGCAAACTTTATTTCAACGCTACTGCGATGGGCGTTGGTGACTAATATGCGCTGTTTATTGTGCAGGCCGAGCGTCTCGAGAAAGGGACGCACAAATGGTCGCTCGCCAATCAGGTGATTAATTTCCTGTTTTAGCGCGATAATATCCAGATTGAGTTCACGGGACCAAAAGTCGGTGCAGTACCAGTCGAGTGTGCCTTGAAGTTCGAGCATACGCTGCTGAAGATTGCCGATCACTAAGTCGACCGAGATATTGTTGTGTTCGGCGTAGCGTTTTGGCAGATGATGCAGCCAGAAGAAATTGTCGAAATGGAGGTCGAGTAAGGTCCCATCCATATCCAGAAGTACCGTATCTATATTCTGCCAATTTAATCTAATCAACTGTTATCCAACCTGGTTAAAAACCATTGTGAACTCAAAAGAGATCATCAGGCAAGCTGTTTTCGGTGCCGTTGGGTAGGGTTTCGCTACCGGTAAGCTCTGGAACATTTTCAGCCTTAAAGAACTCGAATATACCACTTTGATTGGGGTCTACCCGCTTGCCGGTTTTCGCATCGATCTTAACCATGACCATACCGTTGGGCTGGGATCGCGCTTCATCCGCCTTGCCCTCGAGGGCCTCGCGCATAAAATCGATCCAGATTGGCAGCGCTGCAGAGCCTCCATATTCATTGCGGCCGATTAAGCCATTGTCGTCAAAACCCACCCAGGTGGTAACCGTAAGATGTGGTGAATAGCCCGAGAACCAGGCATCGCGGGGACCATTGGTAGTACCCGTCTTGCCGGCCAGATCGGAACGTTTAAGAACTCTGGCCTTTTTGCCGGTGCCGCGCAAAATAACATCCTTTAGCATAGAGTCGATAATGTAGGCAGTCTGCTGCTCGATCACACGGGGTGCTTTTGGATTGTTTGCTTGTGGCATTGCTTCAAGGGTTCGCTTAACCAGCTCGAAGCTTTCCTGCTCCTGTTGCGGAAGTGATTCCCGAGCCAGCTCGTCAAGTAGTTCCTCCATCTGCAGATCGACTTCATCGACAGTCATTGAAAAAGACTCGCTAGATAGCTGTGGGTCAGCGGTATCGCAGTTTTCACAAACCGTAGCTGGTGTTGCCTGGTAGATGATATTGCCATCTCGATCTATCACCGTCGCCAGCACATAGGGTGTAACACTGTAGCCACCATTGGCAATAATATTATAGGCGCTGGCAACTTTGAGTGGTGTCATTGCATGGCTGCCAAGCGCCAGCGACAGATCCAGGGGCATCTCGCCAGTATCAAAACCAAAGCGCTGAAGCCCCTCTAGGGTGCGATCAATTCCCATACGTCGCAGCAGGCGAATGGAAACCATATTACGCGAGCGGTACAGGGCTTCCCGTAAACGGGTCGGGCCATAGAATTTACCGCCATCATTTTCCGGTCGCCACATATCTTCGAGGTTTTTATCATTAAAGACGACAGGTGCATCGTTGATTATTGAGGCCGCTGTAAAACCGTAATCTAGAGCGGTGGTATAAACAAAGGGTTTAAAATTTGAGCCCGGCTGACGAAGCGCCTGAGTCACACGATTAAATCGGCTGTGACGATAATCGAAGCCGCCAACCAGTGAGCGAATTGCGCTATCCTGAGGGTTTAGTGCAATCAGTGCCGATTGAACCTCCGGTATCTGAGTTAACTGCAGCGAGTTATTCGCCGAGCGTATCACGCGAATCAGGTCTCCTCGCTTAAATACATCAGCGGCACTTTCAATCGGTGCCGTGCGCGCATTGACGGTTTTAAATAGTCGCAGCCCCTGCAGCCCATCGACCCAGTTGAGATCCTCCAATTCACCATTGCGGTTGAGCAGGGTTAGGTGGTCTTCGGCAACTTCACTGACAATGGCCGGCTCAAGGCCGCCGAGAATAGAGGTTTTTCGGAGTACGCTTTCCCATTCATTCTCAGCAATGGCCGTTTGCTCAGGGCCTCGGTAACCGTGGCGTTTATCATAGGCAAGAATGCCTGCCTGTAGAGCTTTAACCGCACTTTTTTGCATACCTGAATCGATAGTGGTTATTGCAGAGTAACCTTTGGTATAGGCTTTAAGGCCAAATTTAGTAATCACCTGCTGGCGAACCATTTCAGCAATATAGGCTGCATCCAATTCAGATATTGAGCCGTGGTAGGAGGCGTTGTCCTGCTCTGTTACCGCCGCCTGATACTGCTGTTTATCGATATTTTCGAGTAACAGCATACGCCCAAGAATCCAGTTTCTGCGCAGTAGGGCACGCTGTGGATTGGCGATCGGGTTATAGGACGAAGGCGCTTTGGGAAGGCCGGCGATCATCGCGATCTGCGCTATGGTCAGTTCATCAAGATCTTTGCCGTAGTAGACATGCGCCGCGGCACCTACACCATAGGCGCGATTGCCCATATAAATCTTATTGGTGTAGAGAGATAGAATTTCTTCTTTAGTCAGTCCCTCTTCAATTCTAAAGGCGAGCAGTATTTCATTGAATTTGCGGGTGAATTCCTGACGATTACTGAGAAAGAAGTTGCGTGCCACCTGCATGGTGATGGTGCTGCCGCCGCTGCGAATACTGCCGGTGGTCACCAGTTCCGCTGCGGCGCGAAGCAGGCCAGACACAACAATGCCGCGGTGTTCGAAGAAGCTATCATCTTCGGCGGCAAGAAATGCATCAATCATAGCTTGGGGGATTTCCTCGAAGGAAACCGGTGAGCGTTTCTTCTCGCCAAACTCGGCAATAACTTTTAAATCTTGTGAATAGATTCGCAGTGGAATTTGTAACTCGATCTCCTTTAGTTCCTCGACTGATGGCAGTTTTGGACTAAGGTACAGGTACAGGCAGGTAGCCACGACAAGAAAGCCACCTGTTCCAAGGAGAGCCAACATGGCTAGCGACTTGAGTATTTTACGCATTGAGATAGACACTATTTTTAGGCACCGGAAAAATTCAGCGTCTATTATAAGGTGTAGGGAATGTGAAGTGCATCATTTGCAAGATTACCGCAGATTGTTAATGTAGTTTCTAGCACAGAATACAGAGATACAGAAGATATAGAGAAAAGTCTCGTTGGATACTCTTCGCCGGGAATGGCTGAATTAAAGGAAATAATGACAATATGGAATTCTTCGATTTTTTCTCGAACCCCTCTAAACCCATGATAGGGCTTGATATTTCCTCATCTGCTGTGAAGCTGGTTGAGCTCAGCCGATCTGGTGAAGGCTTTAAAGTTGAAGCCTACAGAGTACTTCCCCTACCACCCAATACAGTGGTAGAAAAGAATATTGCCGACCTCGACGCACTCTCCGAAACCATCGAATCTGTGGTTAAACGTTCAGGTACCAAGCTTAAAGACACTATAGCCGCCGTTTCCGGATCATCAGTTATCACCAAAGAGATCGAGCTTCCGGCAGGTTTTACAGAGCTGCAGATGGAAATGCAGATTGAAGTCGAAGCTGATCAGTACATTCCCTACCCCATGGAAGAAGTGGCCTTTGATTTTGATGTTATTGGCCCGGTGGAAAATAACCCCGATCTGGTCAAAGTATTGTTAGCCGCATGCCGTCAGGAGAATGTTGAGCATCGCCGTCAGGCTCTGGAAATGGCCGGGCTGCAACCCAAGGTAATCGATGTAGAGGGTTTTGCTATAGAGCGCGCCTACAAATTGATGAAAGGTCAGCTCGATCAGGTTGGCGATCAGGTGGTTGCCATCGCTGATATTGGTGCCACCATGTTTACCTTCACCGTTCTGGTGGATGGCAAAACCATCTACAGCCGCGAGCAGTTATTCGGCGGCAAACAGTTAACCGAAGAGATTCAACGCCGCTACGGCCTGTCCTGGGAAGAAGCCGGTGAAGCAAAGCGCAAAGGGGGGTTGCCCGAGGACTATGAAAGCGAAGTGTTGGCACCCTTTAAGGAAGCACTTATTCAGCATATTACCCGCTCATTACAATTCTTTTATTCATCAAGTCACTTTAATTATGTCGATCAACTTTTTCTCGCTGGGGGCGTCTCCGCACTGGAGGGATTGGTTGATGAAGTTGAGCAGGCGATTGGTCTGCCCACCGCAGTGGCCAATCCACTGGCAAATATGCAGTTGAGTCGATCTATCAATGCTTCGGCAATTGCCAATGATGCCCCGGCGTTATTGCTTGCCGTAGGGCTGGCGATGAGGAGTTTCGAATAAATGACCAGTATTAATTTACTCCCCTGGAGAGAAGAGTCACGTGAGCAGCGCCGAAAAGCTTTTCTCGGTAAGTTAATCGCCGCCGCGCTAGTGGGCGCTATGCTGGTGTTTATCTGGATTACGCTTGCTCAGGCGCGTCTGGATAACCAGAACTCGCGAAACAGCTATCTGCAATCGAATATTGCCGAAATGGATAAGAAAGTTTCTGAAATCAGCGAACTAAAAAGTAAGAAGCAGGAAATGATTTCTCGTATGAAGGTGATTCAAGACCTGCAGGGCAATCGTTCGGAAATCGTCAAAGTCTTTGATGAGCTTGTTCGCGCAATGCCCGATGGTGTCTATCTGGCGACCCTTGAGCAAAGCGCAGAGACCGTCAAAATGTCTGGTTTTTCAGAGTCGAATAATCGTATCTCTGCGCTAATGCGAAATCTGGATACCTCGCATAAGTATGAAGAGTCAAACCTTACTAAAGTTCAGCAGGATAAAACCTTGGGTGACCAGGGCAGTGTGTTTGATTTGCAGATCAAAATAGAACAGCTGGTTGGCGGCGAGCCTCAAGTTGCTGCGCCTTAAGTATTTAAAAAGACAACACTAATAAATTTATAGCAGGGATGTTATGCCATTTTTAGAAAGCATAAAGGAATTAAAGGATATTGATTTTGCTGAATTGGATATTCAGCAGATGGGTATTTGGCCGACCGCTTTAAAGACGGTTTTAGTGGTCTTGGTTTTAATGGCCATTCTTATTTTGGGTTATTTTTTCAAAGTACAGGATATTCGCGAGCAGACTCAGCGTGCCGCGAGCCAGGAAGCCCAGCTATTGCTGCAGTATCAGAGCAAAGCTTTTCTGGCCGCAAATCTGGATGCCTATCGCGAGCAAATGATTGAACTGGATGAAACCTTTGGTGCGCTGTTAGAGCAGTTGCCCAAAGACACAGAAGTTCCAGGCCTGCTAGAAGATATAACCGAAGTCGCCTACGGAAGCGGTCTCAGTATGAAGGCTATCTCGCTGGAACCGGAAAAGGTTTCTGAATTTTATGTCGAACTGCCAATTAGGATTGATGTGACCGGCGACTACCATGACTTTGGCTCCTTTGTCAGCGGCGTGGCCTCGCTGCCGCGAATCGTAACCCTGCATGATTATTCAATCAAAGAGTCCGATGGCTCGCAGCTGAATATGGTTATTGAAGCAAAAACCTATCGCTACAAAGCGGAGGCAGAATAATGACTATTTATCGCCTTATAGGATTATCGGTGCTTTCCGCCTTATGCATTTCGGCTCTGCTTGGCTGTTCCGGTGATCGTCAGCACGCAGATCTGGATCAAAAGATGCTCGATGCCAGAAATAGACCGCAGGGGACTATTGAGCCGCTGCCCACCTACCCACCAGCCGAACGATTTAACTACTCTGCTCTCGCACTGCGCAGCCCATTTGAGGCACCGGTTATTTTGAATGGTGAAGAAAAGGTTTCAGGTAATGCCGTAGCTGCCCCCAACCAAACCCGTCGCAAGGAACCGCTGGAGTTAATTAATTACAGTGCTCTGAATATGGTTGGTACATTGGCTAAAGATGGCAATATTTGGGCGCTGATCGATGATGGCAACGGCAGAGTGCACAGGGTTACAGGCGGTAACTACGTGGGAAGAAACTACGGTCTAATTACGAATATTGGCACCTTTGAAATAGAGATAATGGAAACCGTTCCAGACGGTAAAGGTGAATGGATTAACCGGCCTCGAACCATGGCCATGGATGAAGAGTGAGCAACTCGCAAGGGAAAAGTAAAATGATAAGTCGAATCAAAAACTGGTATTTGTTATTGGTGATTTTACCTGGATTTGCTTGGGGAGAAGTTCAGGTAACTGATATTGAATTTGCATCCCTTCCCGGTGAGCAGTTTGAAATTAAGCTGCTTTTCTCCGAAAATCCACCGCAGCCAAAGGCCTACGAAATAAGTAAGCCAGCGCGCTTAATTCTCGATTTTCCCGGTGTTGGCAGCAGCCTCAGTGAAAAAAAATATGCGCTGGGTTTCGAAAATGCTCGCGATGCAGTGATTATCGCTGATGGCAGCCGAACCCGTCTGATCGTTAATTTGACGGAATCCGCGCCCTTTACAACCGATATTATTGGCAACAGCATGACTTTGAGAGTCGGTGCTGATGGAGCCGCCAGATTTAATGCAGGCGCAGTGCGTCAGGCCAGTAACAAGAGTGAGAGTTTTGTTGATAATCTCAAAGGCAGTGAGCTGGCCATTACCGAGGTTGATTTCCGTCGCGGCAAAGATGGCTCAGGCACCATTAGCATCGGCCTTAGCCAGCACTCGGTCAATGTGGATATCGACCGCAACAGCAGTGAAATAAAACTCTCTTTTTACCAGGCAGAGCTGCCAGAGCGTTTAGATAGACGCCTGGATGTTATCGACTTCGCCACCCCTGTACAGACCATTGATACAGTTCAGGAAGGCACGACTACCACTATTACTATTGAGGCTTCTGGACAGTACGACTATCTGGCCTATCAGGCAGATGGTCAGTATGTGGTTAATATCAAGCCGCTCTCTGATGCCGAACTTGAAGAGCAGAGTAAAAAGTTTGCCTTTAACGGTGAGCGCTTAACCCTTAATTTCCAGAATATTGAAGTTCGTTCAGTGCTGCAGATTATTGCTGAATTTACCTCTCTTAACCTAGTGGCCAGCGATACGGTGACCGGCAGTATTACCCTGAGACTGGATAATGTTCCCTGGGATCAGGCTCTGGAGATTATTCTTAAGGCCAAGGGTTTGGATAAGCGCCAGGAGGGCAATGTTCTAATGGTCGCACCAGCGGCGGAAATTGCCGAGCAGGAGCGCTTGCAGGTTGAAGCCAATAAGCAGTTGCAGGAATTGGCGCCACTGGAAACCGCATTTGTGCGAATTAAATATGCCGATGCAGGTGAAATATTTGAGTTATTTACTGCTCGCAGCACCGAGTCAGGTCAATCCGGCGCTGGAGGATCTCGCGAAGGTAATGCAACTAATACCATCCTGTCTGAGCGCGGCAGTGCGATTGTCGATGAGCGAACCAATACTATTATTCTCACCGACACCGAAGAGAAGATTAACGAGTTTAAACGGCTGATCAGTGAAATTGATGTGCCGATCAAGCAGGTATTGATTGAAGCGCGAATCGTGATTGCCAATACCGACTTTAAAAAGGAATTGGGTGTGACCTGGGGATTAGCGGGTATTGATAAACTGTCTGGTGGCCAGTTCTCCAGCGCAAGCGGTGACCGAACTCTGGGTTTTTCTGGGCGCAGATCGGGTCTGACGCCAGGCGCTGGTGTGGTAGAGAGTTTTACCTACTCAGCTGATGAAGTTGATACCACAGGGCCTGATGGAGTTGCTGGTAACGCCGATGATGTCATTGTAGTAACCCAAAATTATGATTTCGGATTGGGTGATAGTCTGGCAGTAGATCTGGGTGTGGCTGATGCTGCAGGCTCATTTAGTCTGGGTTATCTAACCGATAGTTTCCTGATTGACCTGGAACTCAGTGCACTGGAATCTGATGGCTTTGGTGAAATTGTCTCACAGCCAAAAGTGCTAACCGGAGATAAACAGCAAGCGGTAATTAAGTCTGGTACGGAAATCGCCTTCCAAAAAGCCACCTCAAGTGGCGCTACCAGTGTTGAATTTAAGGAAGCGGTGTTGCAATTAGAGGTCACCCCGCAGATTACACCGGATAACCGGATTATTATGGATCTGCTGGTCTCTCAGGATTCGGTGGGTGCTTTCACTCCAACCGGTGAACCTTCGATCGATATCACCCAGATTCAAACTCAGGCGTTGGTGGGTAATGGACAGACATTGGTGTTAGGCGGTATTTTTCAAACCGAAGAAGTTAATGGCACAGAAAAGGTGCCTTTACTCGGTGATGTGCCTTTTTTAGGCAGGCTTTTCAGAAATGAACTGCGAAATATTGAAAAACGTGAAATACTGATCTTTATAACACCGAAAATAATTGACGATAGCTTACTGGATCGATGACACCACAACATATATTCCTAGTCGGCCCCATGGGGGCCGGCAAATCTACTATTGGCAAACATTTGGCAGATCTTCTCGATCTGCCGTTTATCGATGTGGACACTGAAATCGAATCTCGGGCCGGCGCGGATATCCAATGGATATTTGATATGGAAGGTGAGCAGGGGTTTCGTGACCGAGAGTGTAAGATGCTCTTGGAACTCGCCGAAAACGGCCAGTCAATGGTAGTTGCCACCGGCGGCGGCATTGTATTGCGCGATGAAAACCGAGCAGTTTTACAGCGCAGTGGGACGGTCATTTATCTGTCGGCAACAGCCGAGCAGCTATTTGAGCGCACCCGTCGTGATAAGAGCAGGCCATTGCTACAGGTTGATGATCGCCGTGCGGTTATTGCCGAGTTAGTTGAAACCCGTGACCCACTTTATAATCAGGTGGCAGATATAGTCTTTCCCTCCGGCTCAATGCAGCCCAATAAATTGGCAAAAAAACTGGCTGAAGCACTGTCGGCGCTATGATAAGCTCTGCGGAATAAGTTGAGCTGTCGCTTGGCAGCCGATTAATTTTACGGTGTTTACTCATCCGCCTTATCCATCTTATTAAAAGCCAGAGTGATTCATGACCGCAGTATCAAAACAAGTTCAAGTTCAGTTAGGTGATCGTTCCTATCCTATTTATATTGGCTCCGGCGAAATTCAGCGGGCTGATATCGCCAGTCATATCTGCGGGCAGAAGGTACTTATTGTCAGCAATGAAACCATCGCGCCGCTCTATCTTGAACTGGTTGAAAAGCAGCTTGTCGGCAAGCAGGTCGACAAGGTTATTCTGGCGGACGGTGAACAGTTTAAAAATCTGGATAATCTCAATTTAATCTTTGATCAGCTGATCACCAGTCATCATGATAGAAAAACCACATTGATCGCCCTCGGTGGAGGTGTGATTGGTGATATGACCGGTTTTGCCGCCGCCTGCTATCAGCGCGGCGTGGCCTTTATTCAAATCCCAACCACATTGTTGGCGCAGGTGGACTCGTCGGTAGGCGGAAAAACTGCAGTTAACCATGCGATGGGCAAGAATATGATTGGCGCCTTCTACCAGCCGCAAGCGGTCATTGTTGATACAGATACCTTATCCACTCTTCCCGACCGAGAGTTTAATGCGGGTCTCGCCGAAGTGATTAAGTATGGACTGATTGTCGATGCGGATTTCTTTGTCTGGTTGGAAAATAATTTAGAGGCGCTGCTTAATAGAGATCAGCAGGCTCTTGCCTATGCGGTAGAGCTCTCATGTATCAGCAAGGCTCGAGTAGTGGCTTCGGATGAAACTGAGCAGGGTGTTCGGGCGATTCTTAATTTGGGTCATACCTTTGGCCATGCGATTGAAACATTCCAACAGTATAAAGACTGGATTCATGGTGAAGCTGTAGCTGCAGGCATGGTTATGGCCGCCGAGTTATCAGTGATGGCCGGTGATTTGTGCGGTGCCGATCTGGCACGCATAAAGAATTTATTAACTGCCTGTTCTCTACCGATTGCTCCACCCAGTGGAATGGCCGCAGACGACTTTATGCGCTTGATGGTTCGCGATAAGAAAGTTCTCGATGGTCAGTTGCGTCTAGTGTTGCTGGAAAGCCTTGGCAGTGCCAGCGTCAGCGATCAGTTCTCCACCGCGGATCTCGATACAATGCTCAATAAGACCTGTATATCAGTCTGATTTTTTAGCGCATTTTTTATTTTTAAGGCATTGTATAAGGGTGATTTCCAGCGTTCCCTGTCTTCGAAAAATGGTTCACCGATTGATCAGTTGGTTAAATATTCACTTTTTTTGATCAAACAATAGCCTGAAATCCGCCGTTGTTACGTATAAGAGAATTGTCGAAGTTGCCTTCAAAGTGTAGAATGCCCCCCGTTTTGTCTGTTTAGCCTAGTATTGTAATCTTTGGCTATCATCACTTTACTCTTTTGTGCTTATTTCGATGCATATCCTGGTACTTCTTTTAGTGCTTAATTGAGAGTTTAATTTAGAAATTAATTAGAGTTTATTTATGGCTCAGAGCTTATGTCGGCTTGACGATTTTAAAGATAACTGCGGTTTTGGTTTAGTTGCCCATATCAAGGGTAAAACCAGTCACAAACTGTTACTTAACGCAATTCAGGCACTGACCTGTATGACCCACCGTGGTGGTGTTGCCGCTGACGGCAAGACCGGTGACGGCTGTGGTCTGTTGCTGCAAAAGCCCGATAGCTTTTTGCGCACAGTGGTCAAAGAATCACTGCAAATAGAGCTCCCAGAGCTCTATGCTGTTGGCGCGGTGATGCTTAATACCGACGACCAGAAGCGTGCTACCGCAAAAACTATTTTAGAAAAAGAACTCACCGCTCAGGGCCTACAGGTTCTTGGCTGGCGTGAAGTTCCCACCGACAATAGCTGCCTGGGCCCCATCGCAATTGAATCACTGCCGGCTTTTGAGCAGGTATTTATTGCCCCCGGCGATATTGTCGATGAAAAACGTTTTAGCGCGCGACTATATATGGGTCGTCGCAAAGCCGAACAGCAGCTGATTAACGACAATCGTTTCCATATTGCCAGCCTCGGCACCAAAATCCTCAGCTATAAAGGGCTGATGATGCCGGTTGATTTGCCGGGCTTTTATCTGGATCTCGCCGACGAGCGTCTCGAGACAGCGATCTGTGTTTTCCATCAGCGCTTCTCAACTAACACTATGCCTCAGTGGCCACTGGCCCAGCCGTTCAGAATGTTGGCTCACAATGGTGAGATCAACACGATTATGGGCAACCGCAACTGGTCTGTGGCGCGCACACCGAAATACAAGTCTGAGCTACTACCAGATCTTACCGAAGCGGCACCGCTGGTAAACCGCACCGGTTCTGATTCCTCAAGTCTGGATAATATGCTGGAAATGCTGGTTACCGGTGGTATGGATCTGCACTTGGCAGTTCGTACACTGATTCCACCGGCCTGGCAGAATGTTGAAGATCGCAATCCCGATCACCGTGCACTCTATGATTACCTGTCGATGCACCAGGAACCCTGGGACGGCCCCGCCGGATTAGTTATTACCGATGGCCGCTTTGCAGTCTGTACTCTGGATCGCAATGGCCTGCGCCCCTCTCGTTGGGTAATTACCAATGATGATGTGATCACGGTTGCCTCGGAAGTCGGCGTCTACGACTACCGTCCAGAGGACGTGGTATCCAAAGGTCGGCTGGGGCCCGGCGATATTCTCTCGATTGATACGCAGGAAGGTAAAATCCTCTTCCGTGACGAGATTGAAGATCAGCTGGCCGCTCGCCACCCTTACAAAAAGTGGCTCAATGAAGGCCGCTATGCGATTGAGTCCAGCTTTGATATGGACAGTATCGAGATTGAAGGGACTCTGAGCCGCGAAGAAATTAAATGCTATATGAAGATGTTCCAGGTCTCCTTTGAAGAGCGAGATCAGGTGTTGAGACCGCTGGCAGAGGGTGGCCAGGAAGCGACCGGTTCAATGGGTGACGATACCCCGATGGCCGTGCTGTCTAAAAAGCATCGCAATGTCTTTGATTATTTCCGTCAGCAGTTCGCTCAGGTAACCAACCCGCCGATAGATCCATTGCGTGAAGCAATTGTTATGTCGCTGGGTGTTGAGTTGGGTCGCGAAGAGAGTATTTTTGAGGAGAACCCCTATCTGGGTACCCGCATTGGTCTGTCTAGCCCCGTGCTTTCTCCGCGCAAATACTACGCCCTAAAGCTCAATGAATTTGAACAGTTCCCAGTGGTTAAGTTTGCCCTTAACTACGATGCTGCAAAAGAAAACCTCCAGCAGGCGATCAAACGTCTCTGTGAAGAAGTTGCTGAAGCGGTTCGCAACGGTGCGGTGATCTGTATTCTCTCCGATCACAATATCAGCGAAGACAAGCAGCCGATTCATATTTTGCTGGCAGTGGGTGCTGTTCACAATTACCTGATTGAACAGGGTGTGCGCAGTAACGCTAATATTGTTGCAAGTACTGGTTATGCAAGAGACTCACACCAGATTGCAACATTGATTGGTTGTGGTGCATCGCTGGTCTACCCATACCTCAGTTATCACGTTCTCTGTGATCTTATTGATAGCGGTGAATTGCTGATTGATGTGAATACAGCGTTCAAACAGTACCGCAAAGGTATCAACAAAGGTCTGTTGAAAATACTTTCAAAAATGGGTATCTCAACTATTGCCTCCTATCGAGGCGCACTGCTATTTGAGGCTATTGGCCTTAACAGTGAAGTGGTTAATCTGTGTTTCCCCGGACTTGTTAGTCGCCTCGAAGGTGCAACCTTTGGCGATCTTGAAATAGACCAGACTGAACTCTCTAAAATGGCTTGGAAATTACGCAAGCCCATTGAACCAGGCGGTCTGCTTAAGTATGTTCACGGTCAGGAATATCACGCCTACAATCCAGATGTTGTTCAGACAATGCACAAAGCCGTGCAGAACAATGATTACAAAGCCTGGGGTCAATATGCCGATCTGGTCAATAATCGACCTGTGGCAACATTACGCGATCTACTCAAGCTCAGCGACAAGGCAACGCCGATTGACCTGGCATCTGTCGAGCCGCTAGAAGCCATTGTTAAGCGTTTTGACTCTGCCGGTATGTCATTGGGTGCACTTTCACCCGAAGCTCATGAATCACTTGCTGAAGCCATGAATGGCCTCGGTGGTCGTTCAAATTCCGGTGAGGGTGGTGAAGATC